>NZ_JBSFCK010000002.1:699951-733600 GCF_053593435.1 Streptomyces sp. NPDC002306 | reverse complement strand
TTTCCGCTTCCGCGTTTCCCTTTCCGGCGGTTCCGACTCTATCAGATCCTTTCGGGCCTGACTCCCAGTCAGAGGGGGCTTGTCTTCCCGGCCGTTGGGCCGTTCCGACGTCTCAAACCTTAGCGGATCCGCTCGGCGATTCCCAATCGAGTCGTTCGAGTCGATCGGGCCGGCCGAACCCGATATCGAATTGAATTCGGGCACGCCGAATTCGATCCCATCGGGAGATCGTGCTGGTGGTTTGTTGCCGCTGTCGCGGCGGGAGGTGTTGTCGAAGAACCGTTACGGCTCGGCGGCAACCCGAAGAACTTTACGCATCCGGGAGGGGCGTGTCAACCGCCCCGTGTCAAGATCTTTTCAGTCGAGGTCGCTGAGTCGGCCGCCGGCGTCCGGCTGGGCGTGCTCCACCCTGCGCAGCAGGCGGGTCAGGGCTTCGCCCAGCACCGTCCGCTCGTCGGCGGACAGATCCTGGAGCAGTTCCTCCTCGAAGACCGACGCCAGGCGCATCGCCTCCAGCCACTTCTCACGGCCCTCGGGCATGAGCTCCACGATCACGCGGACGCGGTTGGACTCGTCCCTCTCCCGGGTGACCAGACCCTCGGCGACCATGCGGTCGATCCGGTGGGTCATCGCCGCCGGGGTCAGCCCCAGCCGCTTGGCCAGATCGCTCGGGCCCATCCGATAGGGGGCGCCGGAGAGGACGAGGGCCTTGAGGACCTCCCACTCCGCGTTGCTGATGCCGAGGGCGGAGGTCTGGCGGCCGTAGGCGACGTGCATACGGCGGTTCAGGCGGGACAGCGCCGAGACGATCTTCTCGACCTGGGGGTCGAGGTCCTGGAACTCGCGTTGGTAGGCGGCGATCTGTTCCTCGAGTGTCGGTTCGCTGAGACGGCTGCCGGGGGTATCGCCCATCCCCGCAGTATGGCACGGGTCTGCTTGGCGTTTAAGTTCTTCGGGATGTACTGTTTACCTTCGAACTTTAGCTTTGAAGTCTACAGGTCTAACTACCGCGGCTTCATCAACTCGAGAGAGGTGAACGTGACCAGGGCGATGGGCGCACAGATGCGCCGGATCCACGTGGGTAACGCACTCAGCGCGTTCGGGCTCGGCTTCACCGTCCCCTACCTGTACGTCTATGTGGCGCAGGTACGGGGACTGGGAGCTCTGACCGCGGGTCTCGTACTCGCCGTCTTCGCCGTGGCCGCGCTCATCGTGCTGCCGTTCGCCGGACGGGCGATCGTGCGGCGCGGCCCTCGGCCGGTCCTGATCGCCGCCCTGGTCACCGCCGCGCTGGGCGCGCTGAGCCTGGGGCTGGCGGGCGACGCGACCGCCGTCCTGTGCGCCGCGGCCGCGCTCGGTGCCGGGCAGGCCGTGATGCAGCCCGCGCTGGCGACGATGATCGTGGACTGCTCCACGGCCGACACCCGCTCGCGTGCCTTCGCCATGCAGTTCTTTCTGCAGAACCTCGGGCTCGGGATCGGCGGTCTCATCGGCGGTCACCTCGTCGACACGAACCGCGTCTCCTCCTTCACCCTGCTGTTCTCCATCGAGGCGGCGGTGTTCCTGCTGCTGGTCGTGGTGATGTCGACGGTGCGGCTGCCGCACTCGCCGCGGATCGAGGGCGCGCCCGCGCGGTCCGCCAAGGGCGGCTGGAAGCAGCTGCTCGGCAACCGGGCCATGGTGCAGCTGTGCGTACTGGGCTTCGTGCTGTTCTTCGCCTGCTACGGGCAGTTCGAGTCCGGGCTGAGCGCCTACGGCGTGGAGGCCGCGGGGATCTCCACCTCCGCTCTCGGTACGGCCCTGGCCGCGAACACCGCGATGATCGTGGTCGCGCAGTTCGCCGTGCTGAGGTTCGTCGAGCGTCGGCGGCGGTCCCGGGTGATCGCGGCCGTGGGTCTGATCTGGGCCGTGGCGTGGGTGACGGCCGGGTACGCGGGCCTCGGGCACGGCAGCCAGGAGATGGCGACCGCCGCGTTCGTGTCGACGTACGCGCTGTTCGGCCTGGGTGAGGCGATGCTGTCGCCGACGGTCGCGCCGCTGGTCGCCGATCTGGCCCCGGAGGGCATGGCAGGGCAGTACAACTCGGCGTTCGCCCTGGTGAAGCAGCTCGCGCTGGCGGTCGGGCCGGCCGTGGGCGGGCCGATGGGGGCCTCGCTGCACGCGCCGTACATCGTGACGTTCCTGCTGTTCTCGCTCGGGATCACCGTCCTCGGCGTACGGCTGGGGCAACAGCTCACCGCCGCGCAGGACCGGCCGTGGCTCACCCGGAACCGGGTGGTCGCCCGGGGCGGGACCCCGGCGGAGCCGGTGGCCGCGGAGGCCTGACGCGGGTGAGGCGGTCGTCGTCCGGGAGGACGTCGGCCGCCTCTTTCCTTTGTGCGGCCCACCGGGCCCATGCTTGGCCTACCCCACTCCCGTAGGGCGCCTACCCGGCCGGGTCGGCCGCCTTCGGCAGCACGAACTCGCACCACACCGCCTTGCCACCGCCCGGTGTGCGTCTGCTGCCCCAGTTGGAGGCGATCGTCGCCACGATGGCGATGCCCCGGCCCGACTCGTCGCCGGGTTCCGCGCGGCGGCGGCGCGGCAGGTGGTCGTCGCCGTCCGTGACCTCGACGATCAGGCGGCGGTCGGTGCGGCGCAGCCGCAGCCGCATGGGCGGGGTGCCGTGCTGGAGGGAGTTGGCGACGAGTTCGCTGGCCGCCAGGACGCCCAGGTCGTGCAGTTCGGCGGAGAAGCGCCAGCTGGTCAGTACACCGGAGGCGAAGGCACGCGCGCGTGGGGCCGCTTCGACGCCGCCGAGGAGCTCCAGGGCCGCGTTGCGGAACAGCTCGCGGTCCGGGCCGGTACGGGCGGGATGCTGGAGGACCAGGACGGCCACGTCGTCGTCGTGGTCCGCGGTGACGCCCGCCGAGCGGACCAGGCGGTCGCAGACCACCTGCGGGGTGCCCGTCGCGCCGGCCAGGGCGCGTTCCAGTGACGCGATGCCCTCGTCGAGGTCCTCGTCGCGCCGCTCCACCAGGCCGTCCGTGTAGAGGACGGCCGTGGAGCCGGGGCCGAGCGGGATCGTGCCCGAGGCGTGCATCCAGCCGCCCGTGCCGAGCGGGGGGCCGGTCGGCTCGTCGGCCCGCAGGACCGTGCCGCTCTCGTCGCGGACCAGGATGGGCAGGTGCCCGGCGGACGCGTAGACGAGCCGGCCCTCGTTCGGGTCGTGCACCGCGTACACGCACGTGGCGATCTGGTTGGCGTCGATCTCCGTGGCGAGGCCGTCGAGGAGCTGGAGCACCTCGTGCGGGGGCAGGTCGAGGCGGGCGTAGGCGCGGACCGCCGTACGGAGCTGGCCCATGACGGCCGCCGCGCGTACGCCTCTGCCCATGACGTCCCCGATGACCAGTGCCGTACGGCCGCCGCCGAGCGTGATCACGTCGTACCAGTCGCCGCCGACCGCGGCCTCGGTGCCGCCGGGCTGGTAGGTGGCGGCGATGCGCAGGTCGTCGGGCTCCTCCAGTTCCTGGGGCAGGAGGGAACGCTGAAGGGTGACGGCGGTCTCGCGCTGGCGGCGCTCGCTGGCGCGCAGGCGTTCGGCGGCCTCGGCGTGGTCGGTGACATCGGTGGCGAAGACCAGTACTCCGCCGTCGCCGTCGCCGCCCTCGGGGACCGGGGTGCAGGTGAAGGTGTACGAGCGGCCGTCGGGGGCCTTGCGGGACTTGAGCGTGCGAGGCTTGCCGCTGCGCAGGACCTGGTCGAGGAGCGGGAGCAGGCCGAGTTCCTTCAGCTCGGGCAGCGCCTCGGCGGCGGGTGCTCCGCGCGGCCGTGCGCCGAAGGCCGTGGTGTAGGCGTTGTTCACGTGGGCGAGGCGGTGCTCCGGGCCGTGCACGAGGGCGACGAGGGCGGGGACGCGGTCGAGGACCTCGCGCACCGGGAGTTCGTCGACGACGGGCACGGCCGGTGACTCGTCGGTGAGTCGTTCGACGCGGGCCGCGGGTACGGAGCCGTCGCCCCGCCGGTCCGTGGTGACCGTGTGGTCGGTCCGCGCTGCGGCGCGGCGCTGCGTTCCGGGGAGCCGGGCGCTCCAGCGCGTGAAGTTCACGAATCCTTGCCTCGCGTAGTCGTCGTCGGCCGGCTCCGGACCCGGTCAGGGCTCCGGGGGCCGCGCGGCGCGGCAGTGGCCGCACATTGTTGCAGCACCTGCTCATGCAGCACTGGGGAACAGCCTCGTGGGTTCACGGGGCGAGCGGGGGGCTCGCCCGGGGCTCGGGGTCAGTCTGGCAGGGTGGCCGTCCGGGCCGACATTCGTCAGACGCCGGGGCGGCCGGAGGAGTTCCTGGGTCCGGTCAGGACGACCCCTTCGGGTCGTCCGAAGGCTTTCCACCGGCAGCCAGTTCGAACTCGGCCCGGGGATGTTCGAGTGATCCGAGGGAGACGATCTCCCGTTTGAACAGCCCGGACAGTGTCCATTCGGCGAGCACGCGTGCCTTGCGGTTGAGCGTGGGCACGCGGCTCAGGTGGTAGGCGCGGTGCATGAACCACGCGGGGTAGCCCTTGACCTTGCGCCCGTAGACGTGGGCGACCCCTTTGTGGAGGCCGAGCGAGGCGACCGAGCCGACGTACTTGTGGGAGTACGTCCGCAGCGGCCGGCCGCGCAGGGACTGGACGATGTTGTCGGCGAGGACCTTGGCCTGGCGGACCGCGTGCTGGGCGTTGGGGGCGGTCGGGGTGCCGGGCTCCTCCGCGGTGACGTCGGGGACGGCGGCCGCGTCGCCCGCCGCCCACGCGTGCGTGACGCCGTCGATCGTCAGCTCGGGGGTGCACTTCAGGCGCCCGCGCTCGTTGAGCGGCAGGTCGGTGGCGGCGAGGATCGGATGGGGTTTGACGCCGGCGGTCCACACGACCGTGCGGGTCGGGAAGCGCTGGCCGTCGCTGAGGACGGCGACCCGGTCCGCGCACGACTCCAGGCGGGTGTGCAGGAGGACCTGGATGTTGCGGCGGCGCAGCTCGGTGACCGTGTAGCGGCCCATCGCCTCGCCGACCTCCGGAAGGATGCGGTCGGAGGCCTCGACGAGGATCCACTTCATGTCCTCGGGCCGGACATTGTGGTAGTAGCGGGCGGCGTAGCGGGCCATGTCCTCCAGTTCGCCGAGCGCCTCGACGCCCGCGTAGCCGCCGCCCACGAAGACGAAGGTGAGGGCCGCGTCGCGGATCGCGGGGTCGCGGGTGGAGGAGGCGATGTCCATCTGCTCGATGACGTGGTTGCGCAGCCCGATGGCCTCCTCGACGGTCTTGAAACCGATGGCGTAGTCGGCGAGGCCCGGGACGGGCAGCGTGCGGGAGACGGAACCGGGCGCGAGGACGATCTCGTCGTACGTCAGCTGCCGCGGTCCCGTTCCCTCCTCGTCCGTGGCGAGGGTGGACACCGTGACGGTGTGCTTGGCGTGGTCGACGGCCGTGGCCTCGCCGATGACGACATGGCACTGCGGCAGCACGCGGCGCAGCGGCACGACGACGTGACGTGGGGAGATGAGGCCCGCGGCGGCCTCGGGCAGAAACGGCTGGTACGTCATGTACGGGTCCGGCGAGACGACCGTGATCTCGGCCTCGCCCCGCCGGAGTTCCTGTTTCAGCTTCCGCTGGAGCCGCAGTGCCGTGTACATCCCGACGTAGCCGCCGCCGACAACGAGAATGCGCGCACGTTCCTTCACCATCCCATGACGCACCCCGCACTGGAGTTTGTCCACAGCCCCGACAATTTGTGTGACCGGGTGCCCGGGGTGCCCGGAGTTGGCCGAATCGTCGGAGTCCAGGAAAGACGCGCAGGTCAGGAACGTACACCGGGGGGCGGTAAGGGGTGTATCCAGGACGTATACGACCCGTACTCCGATCGGGGGGCGCTCCGTGCGGAACCTGCCCCTTCTGAATTGACTCCCTCTCAACTATGTTCGTGTGTCGACGGGGTGTAAGGGGAGGCACGCGCAGGGTCCGCCGGTTCCGACCGGTCCGAGAGGACCGAGAGGACTTCGCAGGGCGGGGCCGCACGCGAGGTCTGTTCGCACGCTCCGGCAATTAGATGGCGGGGAGAGTCTCCGGGGGGAGACGTCATTACCGGGGGAACACATATGCACATTCAGGACTCTCATTGGTCGTCCGCATCCACGCTCGCGACGAGCGGCGCGCTGAGCGCCGCGGCGGGCAACGGACGCGGGGACGCAGCGCGTACGACGCCGCTGCGTGTGGACGCACAGCGCAATCTGGAACATGTACTGCGGGCGGCGCGCGAGGTCTTCGGCGAGCTCGGGTACGGCGCGCCGATGGAGGACGTGGCGCGGCGGGCCCGGGTCGGCGTCGGCACGGTGTACCGGCGTTTCCCGAGCAAGGACGTCCTGGTGCGGCGGATAGCCGAGGAGGAGACCTCCCGGCTGACCGACCAGGCGCGTACGGCGCTCGGCCAGGAGGACGAGCCGTGGTCGGCGCTGTCGCGCTTCCTGCGCACCTCGGTGGCCTCGGGCGCCGGGCGGCTGCTGCCGCCGCAGGTGCTGCGGGTCGGCGTCGCCGACGAGCACGCCGACTCCGGTGTGGTCGACGAGGCACGGGTGCCGCAGCAGCGGATCCAGCCGGGCGGCGGTGAGCTGCGGCTGGTGCCCGAGGAGGGTGCGGCGGGCCTGGTGGACGACGACACCGGGGCGGCGGCGCTGCTGGAGGTCGTGGGCCGGCTCGTGGACCGGGCGCGGGCGGCCGGTGCCCTGCGCACGGACGTGTCGGTGTCGGACGTGCTGCTGGTGATCGCGACGGCGGCGCCCTCGTTGCCGGACGCGGCCCAGCAGGCGGCGGCCTCGGCACGGTTGCTGGACATCCTGCTGGAGGGGCTGCGGTCCCGTCCGGCGTGAACACACGGGCACACGGGTGCGCGGACACACGGGTATCCGGGTGCGCGCGTACCGAGACAGGTGAGTGCCCACGTGCGTGAGTGCCCGAGTACGCGCGAGCGCCGATGGGTGTACGTACCGAACGGCATGCGTACCGAACTGCGGTGATCCTGCCGGGCTTTCCCGGCCCGGCAGGTGACCCGAAAAGGTGATGTAGGGAGGCGGGTGGTTCTGCCGTCCTCGCGCCCGTCGGCCCGCACGGCGCGGCGGGCATTTCGGGCCGAATGCCCAACTGCCGTGTGAGAAACGTCAGTTGAGCCTTCCCCGTATGGGTGACGGCTAGTACTGAGCTGCGGCAAGTCCCCACGGACGAGTGGAGGGCCTGTCGTGCGGGGTTCTGACCAAAAGCCAATATGGCACTCTGACCCGGTGGTCGGGACTGGCAGGGCAGGCGGCGGGGGCTTTCCGCGATGAGCGTTGACGGGCGGGACGGGGCACTCGGTGACGGTGACGCGGAGGCCGACGGCCTGCCCTCGCCACAGGTACCGAGCCAGGGCGGCCGGGCGGACGTGCCGCTGGACGACGCCCCGACTCCGCCGGAGGGCAGCGTCCCGCCGCAGCGCGACCGACGCGAGAGCGGCGTCCTGCCGCCGTCGGTCGAGTTCCCGGCATCGGTCGAGTTCCCGCCGTCCATGGAGCTCCCGCCGTCCGACCCCGACCTGATCGAGCGGATGCGGTCGGGCGACGACACCGCCTACGAGGAGCTGTACCGGCGCCACGCGGGCGCGGTACGCCGGTACGCGCGCACCTGCTGCCGGGACGCCCACACCGCCGACGACCTCACCGCCGAGGTCTTCGCCCGCATGCTCCAGGCGGTGCGCGGCGGCGCCGGCCCCGAGTACGCCGTACGCGCCTACCTGCTGACCTCCGTGCGACGGGTCGCCGCGAACTGGACGCGGTCGGCCGGGCGCGAACAGCTGGTCGACGACTTCGCGCTGTTCGCCGCCCAGTCGGCCCGGTCCGCGGACGTCGCCGACGACGATGCCCTGGGCCTGGGCGCCGATGTCCGCGCCATGCACGAGGCCGAGCAGTCCATGGCCATGCGGGCCTTCCGGTCGCTGCCCGAGCGCTGGCAGGCCGTGTTGTGGCACACCGAGGTCGAGGACGAGTCGCCGAGCGAGGTCGCCACGCTCTTCGGGCTGGACGCCAACGGCACACGGGTGCTCGCCAGCCGGGCCCGCGAAGGGCTCAAGCAGGCCTACCTCCAGGCCCACGTCAGCACCGCTCTCGCCGACGACGAGGAATGCGCCCGCTACGCCGACCAGCTCGGCACCTACGCCCGCCGCAAACTGCGCACCCGCGCCGAACGGGGACTGCGCAAGCACCTGGAGGAGTGCGCCAAGTGCCGGCTGGCCGCGACCCAGATCGAGGAGGTCGCGAGCAGCATCCCCGCCGTGGTGCCGGTCGCCGTCATCGGCTGGTTCGGCGCCGCCGGGTACGCCAAGGCCCTCGGGCTCCTGGCGGGTGGGGCCGGAGCGGGCGCCGTCGGCGCGGCCGCAGCGGCGGGCGCCGGCTCGTCCGGCGGGGCGGGAGGCGCGGCGGGTGGCGCGGCGGCCTCGGAGGGGCTGGGCGCGCCGGTGAAAGCCGGGATCGCGGCCGGCGTCGTCGCCGTGGCGGCGGCAGCGGTGGCGCTCGCGCTCGTCGGCCACGACAGCCCGGCGCGGCAGCCGGCGGCCCGCAAGCCCTCCTCCGCGCCGGTGGTCCGCCCGGAGCCGACTCCCACTCCCCCGCCCACTCCCCTGCCCGCGCCGCCGAAGGCGCATCCTGGTCCGGAGCCGGTGGTTCTCGCCCCGAAGCCCCAGCCCACCCCGACGCCCGCTCCCACCCCCAAGTCGAAGCCGACGCCCGCCCCGACGCCGACCCCGACACCCACCAGGCCGCCGAGCACGCCCCCGACCCCCACGCCGACCCCGACGCCCCCGCCCCCGCCCGCTCCGGCCGTCTACCAGTGGAGCGAACTCGCGTACGACATCGGCGGCGACGGCACCGAACCCGAGATGCGGCTCGGCGAGAGCAACTGGGTGTGGCGGCGCCACGGCCTGTCGATCGACGGCCGACGGTACGCGCGCGGTGTGACCGTCCACGGCAGCTCCTCCGTCACCATCGACCTCAACCGCGCGTGTTCCTCCTACGACGCGTCGGTCGGCGTCGACGACACGACGCTGGGTCTCGGCCAGGTCTCCTTCTCCGTCTACGCCGACGGGGTGCGGCTATGGCGGTCCGGGACGGTCCGGGGCGGCGACCCGGCCGTACCCGTCCATGTGAACCTCGCCGGCCGCGAGACCGTACGGCTGGTGGTGCAGCCGCACGGACCGTTCGACCCCGTGGCCCTGGCGGACTGGGCCGATTCGAAGTTCCGCTGCGCGTAGGGGCTCCCGCACGCACCGGGGTCCCCGCGCGCGGCAGGATCACGTGCGCACAGGGATCACAGCGCGCCCGGGGCGACCGCCCGTACCCGGCGGGCGCGACCGGCCCACCAGTGACCCGGCGTCTCGGCAGCGCGGCCGACTCACCGACGATCCGGTATCCCGGCACGGCGACCGACGCACCGATGTCCGAATAGCGCGACGGGGGCGCACGGCCCCCGCGCCTGCGCGGTGCCACGGCCGCCGCCGCGAGGCGGGCGTCGGGGACCGCGCGAAGCCCGCCCGCCGAACGGCGTCGGACCGCAGGACCCGGCGTCTTCGGTGTCCCGCCCGCCGTGAGGAGGACGGGGCGCACGGCCCGGCGCCCACGGGTACCGCACGCCGTGGGCCGGGTGCGGGCCGGCCGCCGCGCCGCACACGCCCGCCACCGTGTGCCCCCACGCCCAGGCGATCGGCGTACGGGGACGGTCGACGGGGCTAGGTCAAGCCCCGCGCGCCGCGCACCGGTTCCACCGCCGGGATCACCCGGGTGATGCCCGCCGGAACCGCACGCGCGCGTGCGGGTGTTCCCGTCCAGCAGGTTCCCCTGCGGGCCAGCAGGCGGCGCAGCCACAGTTCGAGCGAGACGAGGTCGGCCAGGCCGTCGAGGGGAAGGGGCTCGCCGGCCGCCGCGGCCCGCAGGGCCTTGCGCACGACGCGGGCCTCGACCAGGCCGGCCTGCGCCAGCAGGGGAGTGTCGAACAGCGTCAGCAGCGTGTCCGCCGACACGCGCAGTCCGGTGCGCGCGGCGGCCGCGGCCGACCCGTGGGACGGTGCGCCCCAGCCGGGCGGGAGGTCGGCGATGCCGGCGCCCTTGAGGACCGTACGCAGGATCTCGGCGCGGGCGCCGGGCCGGACGCGCAGGGTCTCCGGGAGGGTGCGGCAGGCGCGCACGACCTGGTTGTCGAGGAACGGCGCGTGCAGGCGCTGGGAGCGGATCTCGACGGCCTGCTCCAGGATGCGGAGGTCCGCCGCGTGCCGGGCGAGGGCCGTACGCGCGCGGTGGTCACCGGGACGCTGGCCCGGTCCGACGCCGGAGCGGTTCGTCGAGCCCTGTAGGCGAACCGATACTTCAGCCAGTGCCTCACCGGTCAGCCAGCGGGCCGCCGGCCCCGGTCTGGCCCAGGAGAGAGCGGCCAGGGACGCCCCCACCGCGCCTCCGGGCTCGTCGAAGCGCCGCTGGAGCAGCCGCTCGGCGAGAACCTCCACACCCGCCCGGTATGGGGTGCGCGCCAGCCGGCGGGCCGCGCCGTACACGCGCGCGGGGACGAGCACCGAGCCGTCGGCCTTCGCCAGCGCGGCGACCGGTCGTACGAGGTGACGCCGTTTGCGGTCCATCAGCAGGTCCGCCAGCCGGGCCGGGTGGGCGTCCAGGACCTGTCGGGCCCCGTACCCGGTGAAGTGGTCCGCGCTGCCGGAGGCGAGCCGGGCGCGGTGGCGGGCGGCCGTCACCAGGCTCTGGGCGGGTTCGTCGGTCAGGGGGCCGTCCAGGTCGGCGTACGGCAGCGACTCCTCGCCGCCCGCCACCACCACGTGGTGCAGGCGCGGGTTGGCCGCGAGTGTCCCCGCGCGCTGCACCTCGGCCTCCCGCCCCGCGGCCGACAGGTCGTTGAACGTGACCGCCAGCAGCCGCTCCCCCGCACCCGTGCCGTGGCCCAGGACGGTGCCCGGCATGCCCGGCAGCCCGGCCGCCAGCAACGCCAGGGTGCCGGAGGCCGGCCCGCCGGACAGGTCGGCGCCGATGCCCGGAACCGGCATCCCGCGCGCGGCGCGCCGCTCGGCCGGCCCCATGCCGGGCACCGGCCCGGGGTCGATGTCCGCGCCGGGGACGTGCCGGGGGGCGGCGAGACGGGTGCGTACGGCCTCGACGAGCGCGTCGCGCACCGCGTCGACCGCGCTGTCCGGGTCGGCCGAGGGGGCGGCCACCGCGAGGGAGGCCACCTGCTCGTAGCCCGCGATCTCACGTGCCCCGGCACGCAGGATCAGCGCGTGCCCCGGAGGGATGCGCCGAACCCCGGCGTAGGGGGTGGAGTCGTGCAGGGCGGCGGGCACGTCGGGGGCGGCCAGGAGGGCGGCGAGGTGCCCGAAGTCGAGGTTGGCCTCGATGAGGTCGGCGAGCGGCAGCGCGGCCGTCGCGTAGGCCGTGCCGCTCGCCCACGGGGTGTAGAACACCGGGCGGGCGCCCGCGAGATCGCCGCAGACAGTGACGCGGCGGCCGGCCTGGACGACGGCCGTGTAGCTGCCCGGCCAGGCCGTCAGGTGCCGAAGTGCCCCTCCGCGCGCGGTGAACAGGCCCAGGCGCAGTTCCTCGTCCGTCGCCCCGCAGATGCCGAGGACCGCGATGCGGGTCTGGGCGTCGGCCTGGACCACCCGGATCTCGTCGGGGCGCCAGTCGCCGACCGCCCACAGCGGATCGGGGTCGCCCCACAGGAGTTGGGAGCCGACCGGGTGCACGGTCTCGCCGTCGAATCCGGTGGCACCCGCGGAGCCGATCCCGGCGGCCACCGCGGTGGTGCTGCTCCATCCCACCAACCACCGCATCGACGCCTCCACAGGCTGTGGACAACCAGTGCACCGCACGAACGGTTCACATGCTGCCACGAAGAACGCGCCTCAGAGGGGCGACGGAGCCGCTTATGGGCAGGGGAATGCGCCCTCCCACCGCCGCCCGCGTCCTGCCGAACACCCGCGCGCGGCACGGCGTCCACGGCGCCGCGGCGGCATGTCCTCGCGCCGCCCGCCGTGCTTCGGCGACGCATCCACGCCGCGTCTACGACGTGAATGCGCCCCCTGTACGCTCCTGAAAAACGCCCCGTGCGCCGTCAATTCGCGTGGTGAGAGCGACAATGCCCTGTGGAACAGGGGGTCGCTTTTCAGCCAAATAACGGAAACGCCACGGTCGTTGGACAACGATCACACACGCTCCGTACAGGCCCCACGCACCACCGACGCGTGCGCAGCCCGGGAGGCGGAGCTCGCCTCCCGGACCGTTCCGCCGCCCGCGGGGATGAAGGCGGCGGTGTCCCCCAGCCCACTGGATCCAGTACAGCGGGCCGACCCACGCACGGCCCATGGAACCGCTCCCGCGATGGCCGGAGAAGAGCGCACGGACGGGCGCACGGCCACACAACGGGAGCACGACGCAACCGTGCGTACAGGGCCCGCACTTCAGTGCGGACCACAATCCCGCCATCCGGAAGAATGCCCCTTAACGCTTGGGATGCGGCGAACTACGCTGGGTTTACGAATGCCGCATGGTTATGCCAGCGCGGCAGCCGTCTGTGTCGAGGGGTGGCGCATGTCCAGGGAGCAACGCGGGCCGAACGAAAAACTCGGCACCGTTCTCGCCCTCGCGGGAATCAGCAACGCAGGACTCGCGCGTCGCGTCAACGACCTTGGCGCTCAACGCGGGTTGACACTTCGCTACGACAAGACCTCGGTGGCGCGCTGGGTGTCGAAGGGCATGGTGCCCCAGGGCGCCGCGCCGCACCTCATCGCGGCCGCCATCGGGCAGAAGCTCGGCCGGCCGGTGCCGCTCCACGAGATCGGCCTGGCGGACGCGGATCCGGCGCCCGAGGTGGGCCTCGCCTTCCCCCGGGACGTCGGACAGGCGGTGCGCTCCGCGACGGAGCTGTACCGTCTCGACCTCGCGGGACGCCGGGCAGGATCCGGCGGCATCTGGCAGTCGCTGGCCGGGTCCTTCGCGGTGAGCGCGTACGCGACGCCCGCCTCCCGGTGGCTGATAACCCCGGCCGACAGCTCGGTCGCGCGCGAGGTGAACCCCGCCGAGGGGTCGGGCGCACCGCTCAAAGTCGGCCACAGCGACGTCCAGAAACTGCGCGAGGCGGCCGAGGACGCCAGGCGCTGGGACTCCAAGTACGGCGGCGGCGACTGGCGTTCGTCGATGGTGCCGGAGTGCCTGCGGGTGGAGGCGGCACCCCTGTTGCTCGGCTCGTACTCCGACGAGGTCGGCAGGGCGCTGTTCGGGGCGAGTGCCGAACTCACCCGGCTCGCCGGGTGGATGGCCTTCGACACCGGCCAGCAGGAGGCCGCCCAGCGCTACTACATCCAGGCCCTGCGGCTGGCCCGCGCCGCCGCCGACGTCCCCCTCGGGGGCTACGTCCTGGCCTCCATGTCCCTCCAGGCGACCTACCGCGGTTTCGGCGACGAGGGCGTCGACCTCGCCCAGGCCGCCCTGGAACGCAACCGGGGCCTGGCCACCGCCCGCACCATGAGCTTCTTCCGGCTCGTCGAGGCACGCGCGCACGCGCGTGCCAGTGACGCCCAGGCCGCCGGCACGGCCCTCAAGGCGGCCGAGAGCTGGCTGGAGCGGTCCCGTGACGGCGACAACGACCCGTCGTGGCTCGGTTTCTACTCCTACGACCGCTTCGCCGCCGACGCCGCCGAGTGCTACCGCGACCTGAAGGCACCGCGCCAGGTGCGCCGCTTCACCGAGCAGGCGCTGTCGAGGCCGACCGAGGAGTTCGTGCGCTCGCACGGTCTGCGCCTCGTCGTCTCGGCGGTCGCCGAACTGGAGTCGGGCAACCTGGACGCGGCCTGCGAGCAGGGCGTGCGGGCGGTCGAGGTCGCCGGACGCATCTCCTCCGCGCGCACCACGGAGTACGTGAAGGACCTGCTGCACCGGCTGGAACCGTACGGCGACGAGCCCCGCGTGGTCGAGCTGCGGGAGCGGGCCCGGCCGCTGCTGATGATGGCTCCGGCCTGAGCCCGGGGCACACAAGGGGCACCTCCCGGGTTTGAGGGCATTGTCAGTGGCGCAGTGCACTATCGAAGCCGGGAGGTGGTGCAGGTGCGAGTGATCGCCCACGACGGTCACGCCGGTCTTGACTGTGACGTGCTGGTGATCGGCGGCGGGATCGTCGGGCTGTCGACGGCGTACGCGATCACGCGTGCCGCGCCGGGCACGCGGGTGACGGTGCTGGAGAAGGAGCCCGGCCCGGCCCGGCACCAGACGGGACGCAACAGCGGCGTCGTCCACAGCGGGATCTACTACCGCCCGGGCTCCCTCAAGGCGCGGTACGCGGTGCGCGGCTCCGCGGAGATGATCAAGTTCTGCGCGGAGTACGGCATCGCGCACGCCGTGACCGGCAAGCTGATCGTCGCCACCGGGCGCGAGGAGCTGCCCCGGCTGCACGCGCTCGTCCAGCGCGGCCGGGAGAACGGCATTCCGGTACGGGAGCTGGGCGCCGCCCAGATCGCGGAGTACGAACCGGAGGTGCGCGGCCTGGCCGCCATCCACGTCGGGACGACGGGCGTGTGCGACTTCACGGCGGTCGCCCGGCAACTGGCCCGGGCGTCCGGAGCGGAGATCCGTTACGGGGCACGGGTCGTCCGGATCGACCGGCGCCCGGAGCGGGGGGTCGCCGTGCTGACCGCGCGCGGGGACATCGTGCGGGGCCGGGTGCTGGTCAACTGCGCGGGGCTGTATTGCGACGAGGTGGCCCGGCTGACCGGCGACGAGCCCGAGGTGCGGATCGTGCCGTTCCGGGGCGAGTACTACGAACTGGCGCGGCCGGAGCTGGTGCGCGGCCTGGTCTATCCGGTCCCCGACCCGGCGTTCCCGTTCCTCGGGGTGCACCTCACACGCGGGATCGACGGCGAGGTGCACGTCGGGCCCAACGCGGTGCCGGCGCTGGCCCGCGAGGGGTACGGATGGGGGGTCGTACGTCCCCGGGAGGCGGCCGGGACGGTGGCGTGGCCCGGAGCCTGGCGGATGGGCCGGCGGCACTGGCGGTACGGAATGGGGGAACTGCGCAGATCGGTGTCCAAGCGGGCTTTCACGCGGGCGGTGCGCGGGCTGCTGCCCGGGGTGACCGAACAGGATCTCGTGCCGGCGGCGTCCGGGGTGCGGGCCCAGGCGGTGCTGCGGGACGGGACGCTGGTGGACGACTTCCTGATCCGGGAGGGCGCGCGGGCCGTGCATGTGCTGAACGCGCCCTCGCCCGCGGCGACGGCGTCGCTGCCGATCGGCCGGGAGGTGGCACGACGGGCACTGGCCGCGCTGGGCTCGGGATGAGGGCCGCGGTGCCGGGCGGCGACACGCGCGCTCGGGGGCGCCGTAAAATCGTCCTCACTGTGTCTGAGCCGAACACCGCCCCCGAAGCGTCCCAGCCCACCTCCGACGACCCGCGGCACCCGCGTGATCCCGGTGTCCTCGTCCGGTACACCCGGGACAAGGGGGAACCGCGCTTCCCCGGCGGACCGCAGGCCGATCCCGCCGGGTCGCACTTCGAGCGGCGGATCCGCAGCTTCCAGCCCCGGCGCAGCCGGGTGACCACGGGACAGGCGGACGCGTTGCAGCGGCTGTGGCCCCAGTGGGGGCTCGACATCGACGGACAGCGGATCGTCGACCTGGGCGCGCTGTTCGGCAACGACCATCCGGTGGTGCTGGAGATCGGGTTCGGGATGGGCGAGGCCACCGCGCAGATGGCCGCCGCCGACCCCGACACCGACATCCTCGCCGTGGACGTGCACACACCGGGCCAGGGCAATCTGCTCAACCTCGCCGACCACCACGGACTGTCCAACATCCGCGTGGCCAACGGGGACGCCATCATCCTGCTGCGGGAGATGCTCGCCCCCGACTCACTCGCCGGGGTGCGCGTCTACTTCCCCGACCCCTGGCCGAAGAAGCGGCACCACAAACGGCGGCTGATCCAGCCGGAGTTCCTCGACCTCGCCGCGACCCGGCTGCGACCCGGCGCGCTCGTGCACTGCGCCACCGACTGGGAACCGTACGCCGAGCAGATGCTCGACGTGCTCAGCGCCCACCCCGACTTCGAGAACACCCAGGCGGACGGCGGTTTCGCGCCACGTCCCGCGTTCCGGCCGCTGACTCGTTTCGAGGGTCAGGGACTGGACAAGGGACACGTCGTGAACGATCTGCTCTTCCGTCGCGTACAGCACCAAAAGCCGCCGGAGCAGCGGCCGCTGTAGCCACGGCGGACCCCGCGGGCACGCGGATGCGGCAGGCACCGCGGGTACAGCCGGTACAGCAGGCAGCAGGCAGCAAAAGGAACCGCAAGACCAGCCCTCCCTCGTTAGGGTCAATGCCGTGGCGACCGTTCCCCCTTATCCGACGCACTCCAGCGTTCCCGCCCACAGTCGGCTCCGGCACGCGCACTGGTGGCACCGGAGGTGGGTGCGCTACGGCGCCCTGATCACCCTGCTGGCGCTCTCGGGGCTCGTCATCCTGGCGCTCGTGCGCCGCCAGACCGGCACGGAAGGGTTTCTGGTCGGGCTCGGCCTCGCCGTCCTGCCGGTGCCCCTGCTGGTCACCGCCTTCCGCTGGCTGGACCGGGTCGAACCGGGCCCCTGGCGGAACCTGTTGTTCTCCTTCGCCTGGGGCGCCTGCGCGGCGGCGCTGATCGCGATCGTCGCCAACAGCTTCGCGACCAAGTGGATAGCGACGGCGACCGCCGACCCGTCGAGCGCCGACACGCTCGGCGCGACCGTGATAGCGCCCGTGGTCGAGGAGTGCGCCAAGGCCGCCGCCGTACTCCTCGTCTTCCTCTTCCGTAGAAGGGACTTCACCGGGATCGTCGACGGGGTCGTCATAGCCGGGGTGACCGCCACCGGCTTCGCGTTCACCGAGAACATCCTCTATCTCGGCACCGCCTTCGGCACCGACCAGCTCAACGGCGGCCACGGCATCGCGTCCATCACCGCGGCGACCTTCTTCGTCCGCGTGATCATGTCGCCGTTCGCGCACCCCCTGTTCACCGTCCTGACCGGAATCGGCTTCGGCGTCGCCGCGCTGTCCGGAGAGCGGCAGCGGGTGCGGCGGGTGCTCCTGCCGCTGTCCGGGCTGCTGCTCGCGATGGGCATGCACGCGTTCTGGAACGGCTCCTCGACCTTCGGCGAGTACGGTTTCTTCGCCGTGTACGGGGCGTTCATGGTGCCCGCGTTCGGGCTGCTGACCTGGCTGGTGGTCTGGACACGCCAGCGCGAGCTGCGGACCGTGCGCGAGGAACTGCCCGCCTACGCCGTCGCCGGCTGGCTGACCCCGGCCGAGCCGTACGCGCTCGGCTCGATGCGGGCGCGGCGGCTGGCCCGCGAGTACGCCGGGCACCACTTCGGCAGGGCCGCCGGCCGGACGGTCGCGGAGTACGAGGCGTACGCGACCTCCCTGGCGTTCCTGCGCCACCGGGGGCGCCGGGGCCGGGCCGGCGCCGACTTCCTCGTACGGGAACGGGAACTGCTGCACGAGCTGTGGCGCCGCCGGGAGGTGGCGCGGCCCGCGCTGGACTACGCGGCGCGGGCGACGGCGCCACCGGTTCCGGTGATGATGCCGGTGCCCCCTCCGGCGGCATGGCCGGTGTACGGCTACCCGGCGGCGCCGTATCCCGCGTACAACCCGTACCGGTCGTAACCTCCGCAGGCCCCACCGGCCCCACTGGCCCCACCGGCCCCGCCAGTCCCACCGGTCCCGCAGCCCGGCAGCGCGTGACTCCGGGGACATCGCCGGGCCGGGATGCGGGGTGGGGTCAGCGCGACGCGGCCGTCAGGCTCGCGACCTCCGCCCCGGTCAGCTCCAGCTCCGCCACCGCGACCAGCGCCGGCAGCTGCTCGACCGTCCGGGCGGAGGCGATCGGGGCGACCACCGTCGGCTGGTTCGCGAGCCAGGCGAGGGCGACGGTGGCGACCGGTACGTCATGGGCGCCCGCGACCTCGTCGAGTGCGGCGAGGACCTTCCGGCCGCGCTCGGTGTCGAGGTGCTTGGCGGCGCCCGAGGCCCGGGCGCTGTCGACCGTCGCACCGGGGCGGTACTTGCCGGTGAGGAATCCGGAGGCGAGCGCGTAGTACGGGACGGCGGCCAGTCCTGAGCGGGCCGCGAGGTCCTGGAGCCCGCCCTCGTAGGTGTCGCGCGAGACGAGGTTGTAGTGGGGTTGCAGCGCCACGTACCGGGCCAGGCCCTCGCGGTCGGAGAAGTCCAGGGACTCCCGCAGCCGCTCGGCGGAGATGTTGGAGGCGGCGATGTGCCGCACCTTGCCCGCCCTCACCAGCTCGTCGAGCGCGCCGATGATCTCCTCCACCGGCACCTCGGGCTTGTCGAAGTGCGTGTAGTAGAGGTCGATGTGGTCGGTGCCGAGGCGGCGCAGGGAGGCGTCGGCGGCGGCCTTGATGTTCGCGGCGCTCAGCCCCGGGAAGTCCGGGTGCTGGCTGACCTTGGTGGCGATGACGACGTCGGCGCGGTTGCCGCGCGCCTTGACCCAGTTGCCGATGATCGTCTCGGACTCACCGCCCTTGTTGCCCTCGACCCACGCCGAGTAGGAGTCGGCGGTGTCGACGAAGTTGCCGCCCGCCGCCGCGTAGGCGTCGAGCACGGCGAAGGACTGGGCCTCGTCGGCGGTCCAGCCGAAGACGTTGCCGCCGAGGGCGAGCGGGAAGACCTCGAGGTCGGAGGAGCCGAACGTGCGCAGGGAAGTCATGTACAACATCAACACGCACCCGGGAAGCCCATATTCCGCATATGTCCCGGGAAACGGAAACCGGCAGCCCTGACGTCGGGGGGACGTCGTCAGAGCTGCCGGGGATCGGAGAACGATCAGGGAACTCGGAGCGTTCCGCGGGTCAGGGGGTGAGGCCCTTGCCCTGCAGCCAGGCCATCGGGTCGATGCCGTCCGCGCTGCCGCCCGGGTGGACCTCCAGGTGGAGGTGCGGCCCGGTGACGTTGCCGGTGGCGCCGACGCGGCCGATGACATCGCCGGTGGCGACCTTCTGCCCGACGCTGACGTTGATCGAGGACTGGTGGCAGAACCACAGCTCGGTGCCGTCGTCGAGGGTGAGGATCGTGCGGTAGCCGTAGGAGCCGGCCCAGCCCGCCTCGGTGACCGTGCCGCTGTGGATCGCCTTGATGAGCGTGCCGGTGGGCGCGGCGAAGTCGAGACCGGTGTGGTAGCCGGAGGACCACATCGAGCCGGCCTGGCCGAAGGTCGAGGTGATCGTGTACGAGGAGGTCGGCAGCGTGTACTGCTTGGCGAGCTCGGCCAGGCGCGCGGCCTCGGCCTTCTGCGCGGCCGCCTCGTCCGCCTTCTTCTTGGCGGCGGCGGCCTTGGCCTCCGCCTCCTTCTCGGCCTTGGCGGCGGCGTCGGTGACCGCCTTCTGCGCCGCCGCGGCCTCGGCCGCCGCGGCCTTGGTGTCGACCTGGTCCTGCTGCTGCTCGGCCTGCGCCATGATCCGGCTGCGCAGCGCCTCGCCGGCGTCGGTGGTGCCCTGGGCGGTGTCGGCGGAGGTCACGCCGATGCCGCTGAGCGGGGTCGTGGGGGCCTCGGCGGCCTCCGCGGTGTCGTCGGACAGCAGGGAGCCGACGGAGGGCAGGTCCGGCATGGAGATGGACACCGGCGGCTTGCCGGTGTTGGCGCTGGCCATACCGCCCGCGCTCACGGCGGCTATGACGCCGACGCCCAGGACGGTGGAGCTGCGGGCGAGTCCGCCGCGCTGCTTGGCGACGCGGTGCCGGCCACGTACGGGACGGAGGGACTCCTCGGTGGGGTTCCACTCCTCCCACGGGCCCTCGTCGGTGCGGTAGCTGCCGGAGCCGAACGGCTCGGTGCTGCGCTGACTCGGCACGAACGGGGCTTCGGGGGCAGGCCGGTTGGACGCCACGTGGGCGTGCTCCTTTCCTTCCTTCTCGCCTACCGGGTTAGCTGACGGGTTCGGAGCAGGAAGGTCTCCTACGCGCGTAAACCGCCTGTCGTTCACGGCGGTGTCCGTGCGATTCACCCCAAGGTGGTGGTTCCCCGGTTCCTTGCAGGATTCGGCGCGTGCGCGCGGAGCCGTCGCTTGTGACGGCTGGGACGACCGCGCTGCGTTATCGAACGTTAATAGACACGGGGGCGTGATTCCAAGCTGTTCCACTTGATCATTAACACTTTTTTGGCCTGGACTTACAGCCCATGACCGGCGGAAATCGGGCGAGTTGACCGCAGCGAGCGCTCGGGCGGGAACATCTCGGGAGTCACACGCGTTTTGACGGTGACTCAGATGTGATGCACAGAGGGGTCACCCGATCACCCCGCGTGACGACGGGCCGTTTCTTCACGACTCCGTCCATCGCGGCCCGATCCAGGCATCTGCTCCGTTCCCTCCCCCCTCAGGGCCGTCGTACGGCGAGCAGCGCCATGTCGTCGGCCATCCCGCCGCCCGAGTGCCGGCGCACGTCCTCCGCGAGGGCGACGAGCAGCGCCTCGGGATCGCGGAAGCACCGGCCCGCGAGCCGCTCCTCGGGGTCGTAGAAGCGACCCTGGGTGTCGCGGGCCTCGGACACGCCGTCGGTGTGCAGGAGCAGGGTGGTGCCCCTCGGGAAGTCGCACTCCTGCGCGCGGTCGGGCCAGGTGCCCAGCTCGCCCATGCCGAGCGGCAGGGCGGGTTCGCGGGCCGGCAGCGCGCGCACGCTGCCGTCGGTGTGCAGCAGCAGCGGCGGCGGATGCCCGCGGTTGAGGATCCGGACGGCGTCGCTGCCGTGCGGCAGTTCGGCGAGCACGGCGGTGGTGAAGCCCTCGAAGGCGTCCAGCCCGTCGCGCCGGGTGCCCTCGCGGGCCAGCGCCCGCTCCAGCCGCTGCGCGACCGCCTCCAGGGTCGCCTCCTGCTCGGCTGCCTCCCGGAAGGCCCCGATGACGACGGCCACGGCCGCCACGGCGCCCATGCCCTTGCCCCGTACGTCCCCGACGAGGAGCCGCACCCCGCGCGGGCTGTCCTGCACCGCGTACAGGTCGCCGCCGATGAAGGCGTCCTCCTGGGCGGCCTCGTAGCGGGCCGCGACGTCGTAGCCGCCGATCCGCTCGGCGGGTTCGGGCAGTACCGCGCGCTGGGCGGCCTCGGCGATCTCGCGGGCGCTGGCCAGCCGTCGGTCGCCGCGGCGCACGACGCGGTTGATGACCACGGCCATGGCGGCGACCGTGGCCACGGTGACCATCTCGGTCATCGCGCTCGCGTCGGGGACCAGGGAGAACCGGGCGTGCACGGCGCAGACCGCGGCGAACGCGAAGACCCCCGTGGCGATGGTGCCGGACAGCGTGTACAGCGGCGCCGCCACCAGCGGGGCGGCCGTGAAGAAGGGGGCCGCGGTGAATTCGGGGGGCGTACAGAGGTCGTAGACGATCCCGCCGGCGACCAGCAGGAGGGGGAGGAGCTGGAGGAGGGTCCGGGCGGCGGAGATCCGGCGCTCCGCGCGTTGCTCGCCGGACGGCCGGGGCGCCTCGTCGCCGAGCCCTGGGTCGGGCACCGGATCGGTCGGGAGCCGGCCGCCGGCCCGGGTGCGGGGCACGAGGTAGTCGTCGTAGGCGGTGCCGGGATCCTTGTGCGGCTCCTCACCCGCCGCGTCATGAGGGCGCACCACTCGTCTCCTGCCGTCTCCCGCCACGGAGATCCAGATTCGCCGCAGCCGGAACGGGGAGCGACCGGTGTGAGCCGACCGGCTGACGCGAGCGCCGGGGCGGGGGAACGCGCGTCCCGGCGTGAACGGCATGAACGGCGTGGAAAACACTCAGGGCCGGAATCCATGAACTGGATTCCGGCCCTGAGTCTTCAGTAGCGGGGACAGGATTTGAACCTGCGACCTCTGGGTTATGAGCCCAGCGAGCTACCGAGCTGCTCCACCCCGCGTCGGTGACACCAGCATACGCCATTCGCGGGACCGGATGCACAACGGTTGATTCCCGGCCCGTCGGCGTGGCTCGGTTCAGCCCCGCAGGTGCCGGTTCGGCGCCTGGGCGGCCGCCTCGTACTCCGGCAGTACGACGACGTCGGCGCCCTCGGCGACCAGTACCCCGTTGCCGTCCGCACCGGCCACGAAGGTGTCCGGCTCCCGCCAGGCCGTGACCACCCGCCGTACCCCCGCGTCGAGGATCAGCCGCGCGCACGGCGCCGGCCGGGAGGCCCGCCGGGCACACGGCTCCAGGCTGCTGTACACCGTCGCGCCGCCCAGCCGCGGATCCGCCGGGTCGATCTTCGCCAGGGCCGCCTCCTCGGCGTGCACGACGGGATCGTCGCCCTCCCGGGAGTGGCCGCGGGCGAGCTCCGTACCGTCGGCGGCCACCACCACCGCTCCCACGCTGAACGCGGTCCGCGACGGCGGGCACTGCGCCGCCAGGTCACAGGCGAGCGCCAGCCAGTGCCGGTCGGCGGGCGAGGCGACACCTCCGGCGCCGGGTGCGGTCGGCTCGTAGCGCATGAGGACGACGTCCTCGATCCGCCGGGTCTCCACCAGCCGCAGCCGCCCGCCCTGGTACGCGCCCGGCCCGAACAGGCGGGGCGCGTCCGGGTCGCCCACGAAGAGCGGGGCGAGCACGAGCTGGAGTTCGTCGGCGAGCTCCTCCTGGAGCAGCTGGGTGTGGACGGTGCCGCCGCCCTCGACCATGACCCGCCGCACGCCCCGCACGTCGTGCAGGTGTTCCAGCAGCCGCCGCCAGTCGAGCCCGGCGCCCAGCGTGACGATGTCGGCGGCGATTCCCGCGCGCCGGGCGCGTTCGGCGCCCCGGTCGGTCGTGTAGAGGACCTTCTCGCCGCCGGTGTGCCAGAAGTTCGCCGCCGGGTCCAGCTCACCCGTCCCGCTCACGGTCACCTTGAGGGGGTACTCGGGGCGGCCGGCGGCGACCCGGGCGGCCCGGCGCTCGGGCGAGTTCACCAGCAGCCGGGGGTTGTCGGCGCGGAGGGTGCCGGCGCCGATCAGGATCGCGTCGACGGAGGCCCGTACCTCGTCGACCCGGTCGAAGTCGGCGGGGCCGGAGAGCAGCAGCCGCTCGGGACCGGTGTCGTCGAGACAGCCGTCGAGGGAGACGGCGGCGGACAGCAGGACGTACGGGAACGGCATCGACGCGCTCACTCTCGGCAGCGGGGCTGGGCGGAAACGGCGGGCGGCGGGGGAGTGTGACGGGAACCCTTGGTTCAAGTTTGAAACAAACCTACACTGGCGCCATGACGACCCGCTGGCTCACCCCCGAGGAGCAGCGCGCCTGGCGCGCGTACATGGCCGCCACCCTTCTGGTGGAGGACGCGCTCGACCGGCAGCTCCAGCAGGAGGCCGGCATGCCCCACCTGTACTACTCCATCCTGTCGACGCTCTCCGAGTCGCCCGAGCGGCGGCTGCGCATGACGGACCTGGCCGAGCGGCTGAAGATCACCCGCAGCCGGCTGACGTACGCGGTGACGCGGCTGGAGAAGGACGGCCTGCTGGCGCGCGAGGGCTGCCCGTCGGACCGGCGGGGCAGCATCGCGGCCCTGACCGACGCGGGCATGACGGTGCTGGAGCGGGCGGCGCCGGGGCACGTCGAGACCGTGCGTACGACGCTCTTCGACCACCTCACCCCGGACCAGGTGGGCCAGCTGGAGGAGATCTTCTCGGGGATCACGGGTGCGCTCCAGGGCGACGCGACGGGCGGGGCGCCGGACGACGTGCCGTGGCGCCGCCGCTCCGGTACCCCGAAGCCGCCGTGCCCGTGACGCGTGGCCGAAGAACCACTTCCTCATTGCTTTAAATTTCAAGCGTGGGTTAGGGTCGGGATCTCAGGTTCTGCTTCAAATCTGAAGCAGATGTCCCTCCGGATACGGAGAGCCCGCATGCCCGACTTCCCCGCCGCCACCCAGCGCTCCCGCGTCCGGGTCCCGCTGCGCTTCCACGACGGCTACGGCGTCGACGCCGAACTGGTGACCTTCCACGGCCTGACCGACGGCCAGGAACACGTCGCGATCGTCCTCGGCGACCCGGCGCCCGGCACCACCCCGCTGGTCCGTCTCCACTCCGAGTGCCTGACCGGTGACGTCTTCGGCTCCGCCCGCTGCGACTGCGGCCCCCAGCTGCGCGAGGCCGTCGAACGCATCGCCGAGCGCGGCGGCGTACTGCTCTACCTCCGCCAGGAGGGCCGCGGCATCGGCCTCTACAACAAGCTCGACGCGTACGCCCTCCAGGACCAGGGCCTCGACACCTACGAGGCGAACACCGCCCTCGGCCTCCCCGAGGACGCCCGCGACTACACGGCGGCGGCCCAGATGCTGCGGGCCCTGGGCATCGAGGAACTGGACCTGCTCTCCAACAACCCCGACAAGGCCGGCCAGCTCCGCTCCCTGGGCGCCGTCGTCCGCGAACGCGTCCCCACGGGCGTCTTCACCACCCCGCACAACGTCCGCTACCTCCGCGCGAAGGTCCTCCAGACCCAGCACACCCTCCCCCTGGGAGAACTGTCGCAACAGAACGCGGGCTGACCCGCCCCGCACGGTCAGCCGTGCCCGCGGGCGGTCAGATAGGGATCCCGCCGAAGCACGTCACGACTCCCGAGAAGAGCGCCACCGACGAGCCCGGCGGCGGGCAGCAGCAGCGCCGCGGCGACCCACACCGGTCCGGGCAGAGCGTCCGTACGGGCGATGGGCAGCCCGAGGACGTCACTGAGCGGGCCGGCCAGGCCGACGGACAGGGCGGTGCCGCCGATCGCACCGACCAGACCCGCCACCGCACCGGACAGCACGGCCTCGCCGAGCAGGATCCGCCGCAGCTCGGGCCTGCCGGAACCGAGGATCCGCAGGATGGCGAACTGACTGAGCCGCGCCCGCGTGCTGTCCGCGGCCCGGACGGCACCCAGCACGACGGCGCCCAGCGCCAGCGCGAGCACCGCGACACGCATCGCCAGATCGGCCGCACCGAACAGACCGGGCAGGTTGCGGACCCGGTCGGACACGGGGGAGGCGGAGAATCCGCCCTCCTGAAGCGCCCTGGTGACGGCGGCCACCTGCTTCTGGCTCCGGACGACCACGACGGCGGACTGCGCCCCCTCTTTGTCCTGGAAGACCGCCGGCTGCTGCCCGGCCCGGGCCGCGGCCAGCAGCGCGGCGGTGTCCTGCGAAAGGTAGGCGACACCGGGCCCGTCGGCCTGCCAGGCCGGGTCGTACAGCGCGACGATCTTCAGCGTCACGACAGCGGTGGTGCCGGACGCGGCTCCCGTCGCCTTGGTGTACCCGAAGGCCACGGACCGGCCGAGAAGCGGGACGAAGTCGGTTCCCTGCGCGGTGGCGGGGAGCACGACCTCGTCCGGACCGAGTTCCGCGGGGATCACGCCCCCGGTGACCGGCAGGTCGTCACCCGGTGTCAGGGTGTGGCTGGTCAGGTCGTACGTCCCCTCCTGCTCGGCGTACAGCACGGAGGAGTAGTCGGCGACGACCCGACGGACGCCGGGCAGATCCAGGGTGTCCCGCAGGGCGGACCTGGTGAGGGGACGGACCGACGCGTCGCCCTCGAACGAGCTGAGCTCGATCTGGGTGAGTCCGCCCGACCCCAGCACATCCCGTTCCACAGCCCCGGAGGCACCGGCCACCACCCCGGCGGAGGTGGTCAGCAGCGCGGCCAGGAAGGTGAGGGTGGGCAGCGTCCGGCGCAGGGAACGGCCGTCACGCGCCCAGGTGTAGAGGCTCCAGCGGCTCATCCGAGGTTCCCCTGACGCGCGCTCGCCGGGGTGTCCTCCGCGCCGGCGCTCGCCAGCACTCCCTGGTCGAGCACGTACCGTCGGTCGCAGGTCTCCGAGACCGCCCGGTCGTGGGTGACGAGCAGCACGGCCGCACCCCGCTCGGCGCACGAACGCAGCGCGCTCGTCACGGAGTTCGCGGTCTTCGGATCGAGGCCGGAGGTCGGCTCGTCGGCGAGGATGAGTACCGGCTGCTTCACGGCCGCGCGGGCCACGGCGACACGCTGCCGCTGACCACCGGAGAGTTCGGTGACCCGGGAGTCGGACAGGTCCTCCATCCCGAGGTCGCCGAGCAGGGCGCGGGCCGTCGTGCGGTGCCGGGCGAGCCGGGGCCCGAAGGCGGCGGCGACGTTCTCCCAGGCGTTGAGGAACGTCAGCAGTCCGAGATCCTGCAGGACGATGCCGATCGAGCGCCGCCGCAACAGGTCCCGGTCTGCGGGGCGCAGGGCTCCGGTGTCCGTGCCGGTGATGTGCAGGGAGCCCGCGGTCGGCGACAGGATCAGTCCGAGGACCGCGAGCAGGGTGCTCTTGCCCGATCCCGAGGGACCCTCGACGGCTGCCATCACCCCGCCGTCGAGGGTGATGTCCGCACGGGTCAGCCCGCCCCCGGACGCGTAGGCGAAGGCCAGCCCTTCGGCCACGACCGCGGGTGGGGCGGCGGGTGGAGAAGCGGTGTTCATGAGCCCGGTGTCCTTCTGTCGTGGGAAATCGCTGGAGCGAGGAAATCGAGCGGCAGGCGCGAGGACGGCTCAGGCGAGGAGGTAGTACGCGGCCCTGGTCGCGTCCGCGGAGGCGACACCACCGGGTGCGGAGGCGTACAGATCCGGGAACTCCGGGTCGCGGTACCGGTCCAGCAGGCCGGGAAGCTCGTCCCACCACGACTGCGGAATGCTCTGATCCGCGGCGAGGGCGGCCTGGACCGCGTCGGAGGCGGTCAGCAGGTCGCCTTCGCGCAGTGCCGTCCGAGCCTGGCCGATGAGGTCGGTCCCCGCGGTGAGGCGCTCCGTCTGGGTGGCGCAGCCGACCTCGGCGAGTACCGCCACGAGGTGCAGCGAACGGGACGAGAGCCTCGCGCCCTCGTCCGCGGGCAGCTCGACGGAGGTGCGCCCGCAGCCCCGGCCGAACTCGGCACGGGCCGCCATGGCGGCCCGTGCCAGCCGTGCTGGTTCTCCGGGGTCAGGCCGGCCGGCACGGTCAGCTCGGCCGCTTCCGCCACGCCCTTCCCGGCCTGTGGTCCACAGTCGAGGGACAGCCGATGACATGTCATGGCGAGCAGCACCCGATCGGACGGGTCCAGGCCCGGGTCCGAGCCCAGCCGCCGCAGCCGTTTCCGCAGCCAGTCCGGCGTGTCCTCCTGCCGGGCGCCGGCGGTCAGGGCCCGCGCGGCGTTGTACGTGGCGGTGAGCGTGCCCAGCTGAGCCGGGGACTTGGCGACGAGACCGTCGGCCCGGATGCTTCCCACCGCGACGGGAAGAGACGCGACCGTGTCGGCGGCACCGAGGACGAGCGCGCGCCGGACCACCCACCGGGTCTGGGTGTCGGGGTCGTTCAGCGAGGGCAGCAGACAGGATCGCGCCTGCCGTGTCAGCCGATGGCTCAACAGGGTCAGCGCGGCCCGCTGGATGGGGTCGAGGTCCCCGCAGTCGGCATCCTCGAGCACGGCGGCGGCACGCAGCACCCGCGTGGCACGGGCGCCCACTTCGACGTCCCGCAACGCCTCGACGGCGTAGAGCACCGGTACGGGCTGGTCGACGCGAGCGGCGTCCGCCGCGAGCCGGTCCAGGGTGGCGCGGGACACCTCGTCGTCGCGGCCCAGACAGGTCACCGTGTGGAGGAAGGCGGCCCGTGTCGCCAGCGAGGTCGGGGGGTCGTCCGCCTTGTCCGGCGCCCGCAGATAGGCGAGCGCCTCGCTCCCGGCCCGCTCCCGAAGCCCGGCCAGGTCCAGCACCGTCGCCGCGTCGGCCGTCCTGGAGCCCGCCAGCGACAGACACACGTAGTGCGCCTGCCAGGCCGGGCTGTCCAGGCGGTCGGTGCGGGCGAGCTCGGCCAGAGCCTCCGGCCGGATCTCGGGTACCGGCCGGCCCGGCCGGTCGCCCGTGGGAAGCGCGGCCTCGAGGCGGCCGTACGCGGTCGGATACAGCGCGGGGTCGCGCCCGACCTCGGCGCGGGTGGCTCGCACCAGATCGTTCGCCCCGCGCAGGGCGTCGAGCTGCTCGGCCAGATAGCGGCCCGGCCGGTCGGGCCGGTCGACCGGCCCGCCACCGACCAGGGAGACACCCACGGCCGCCGCGGCGATCGTCACCGCCGCTGCCGCGAGCACCCGGCTGCGGCGGCCCCCGGTGCGCTCCTGGAGGAGGCTGTTTCTCATGCGGTTCCTCATACGCTGAGCGGGGCCACACCCACGTGCGGCCCCGCGGCACGACGGATGGTCGGTCAGTCGTTGGCGCAGGCCGAAGCGAACGCCTTGACACCGGACTTGAAGGCGCCGCCGTCGGAACAGGTGGTGACGCTCGTGTTGACCGAGCCACCCGGATCGGCGATGCCGCTGATGTCGGCGATCCAGGTGTTCTGGTTGGTCCAGCTGACCTGACGGGTGTTCTCGCTCACCTGCGTGCCGCTCGGGCTCAGCGAGAGAGTGGCCTGCCAGCCGTTGGCCTTCACCGTCGCCGTATTGATGATCTTGCTGACGTTGTACTTCACGCCGTTCTTCTTGGCCTTGGTCGAGGTCTTGAAGGAGCACTTGTCGGCATAGGCGTTGCACTGCCATGCCGAGACCTCGACCTTCGCGCCGGTGCCGGGCAACGGCGTCGATCCGGAGTCGGAGATGGCCAGGGTCGGCACGGCCGTCCCCGCCATCAGCACCCCGACGAGCCCTGTGGTCAGCAGGGTCTTCTTCACTTGCCCCTCCTCGTATGCGTACAGCCCCAACCGGGTGACGGACTGTACGTGTTGCGCAATACGAGGAGAGCGACTGAAAAGTGCCGTATAAGTACGATCGAAGCCGCGGAAGAAACGGACCGCCTGACCGACGCGGCCGCACGCACCGTCCGACCCGGCCCCGCAGCCCCGGCGTGGCCGGTCCCCGACGGCGTTCCGCGGGCCCGGCCGTTCCCGGCCACGGACAACCGGCCGAGTTCATACCTGAGTGGTACATGCCCCGGTCACGTGTGTTCACGCGGCCCCGGAAACACCGCAGCGCCCGGGCCGACCGAAGTCGACCCGGACGCTGCGCGGCAGGTCGGAGGGAACACCCTCCGCCTACATCCCGTAGGCCCTGTGGGACTCGAACCCACAACCAATGGATTAAAAGTCCACTGCTCTGCCAATTGAGCTAAGGGCCCAGGCGATGTTGCCTCCCCGAGCATAGCCGGACGGGGCCGAGTCTCCGATCGGGTATCGGGGACCCGGCCGCGTCGGACGGCGTGGCGGCGCCGTCGGGGGGCGGGAGTGTCACGGATCGACCGGTTCGGGGGCGCCCTTGCGGGACGCCTCGCGGGCGATCGTGCGGCTGTGCTCGGGGTTGAGGAACCAGTGCCGGGCCGACGCCAGCCACCAGGTCGCGGCGAAGCCCAGGACGACCAGGACGGCGACGGGGGCGTAGTTGAAGGTCTCCCAGGTGACCGGGGAGACCTGCGGGAGCATGAAGAGGACCGTGATGACGGCGACCCACGCCACCGCCACCACGCCGACCAGCCGTGACCAGCGGCCCAGATGCCACGGCCCGCGCGCGAAGTCCTCGCCCTTGCGCAGCCGCAGCAGGGTCGGGACGACGTAGGCGATGTAGAGGCCGATCACGGCGATCGAGGTCACCGCCGCGTAGGCCGTCACGTTGATCAGATACGGCAGGCCGAGCACCAGCGCGCCGGCCGCAGCCAGCCAGACCGCCGCGACGGGCGTGCGGGTGCGCGGGCTGACGGTGTGCCAGACGCGCGAGTAGGGGAGGGCGCCGTCGCGTGAGAAGGCGTAGATCATGCGGCTGTTGGCGGTCACCGAGGCCATGCCGCAGAACAGCTGAGCGCCGATCACGACCAGCAGGAGCAGCTTGCCGGCCGTCGCGCCCAGCGCGTCGAGGAGGATCTGGGCGGGCGGCGCGCCGGTGGGCGAGGCGAGCTGGTCGTCGTAGGACTGGATGGCGAAGGTGAAGCCCAGCAGGAGGACGAAGCCGGCGATCCAGGAGGTCCAGATCGAGCGGACGATGCCCTTGGGGCCGGCCGTGGACGCGTCGTGGGTCTCCTCCGTCATATGGGCGGAGGCGTCGTAACCGGTGAAGGTGTACTGCGCCATCAGCAGGCCCAGCAGGACGACGTACACGCCGCTGCCCCAGCCCGTGTTGTTCACGAACTGCGTGAACACGAAGGACGCCGACTGGTGCTGGTCGGGCACGAAGGTCAGCGCGCCGACGATGACGGCCACGCCCAGCACGTGCCACCACACGCTCACGCTGTTCAGCAGCGCGACGATGCCCACGCCGAAGGTGTTCAGCAGGCCGTGCAGCAGCAGGATCGCGGCGAAGAGCAGGACCGTGCGGCCCGGGGTCACCTCGAAGTCGAACTGGAGGTTGAGGTAGGCGCCGAGGAAGGAGGCGGCGCCGAAGTCGATGCCCGCCGTCACCGCCACCTGGCCCAGCACGTTGAACCAGCCCGTGAACCAGGCCCAGGCCGCCGCCGTGCGCGCGGGGGCCAGCCGGTGGGCCCAGAAGTACAGGCCCGCCGACGTCGGGTACGCCGAACAGATCTCGGCCATCGACAGGCCGACGAAGAGGGTCATCAGACCGACGGCGACCCAGCCCCAGATGATCACGGCCGGGCCGCCCGTGTTCATCCCGAAGAGGTAGAGGGTCAGGCAGCCCGACAGGACCGAGATGATCGTGAAGGAGACCGCGTAGTTGGAGAACGCCGACATACGGCGGGCGAGGACCTGGGTGTAACCGAGCTGGGCCAGCCGTTCCTCGTCCGAGAGCCCACTCGTCTTGACGTCATCTGTCATGCCCCCAGCGATTCCCTTACCGGGGACATGACATGCGTGCCTCGATGGCTAGAAAATGCCCTTGTATACGCCCCAGCCACTGGCGATCTTCGTCCGCGGCCCGAAGGACCCCTTGCCCGTGCCGTCGTTGCGGTACAGAGCGCCCGCGGTGTCCCGCGCGACGATGTCGGCCCGGCCGTCGCCGCTGATGTCACCGACGCCGACGACGGCGTTGTACGAACCGCCCCAGGAGGCGACGATCCTCACGCGGGCCGAGAAGGTGCCCTTGCCGGTCCCGTCGTACCGGTACAGCGCGTTGGCCTTGTCCTGGGCGAGCAGGTCCCCGACGCCGTCACCGTTGAAGTCGCCGACGCCGACGATCTTCTTGTAGCCCTTCCAGTCGTCGTAGAGCTTCACCCGCGAGGAGAGCTTGCCGGCGCTGTCGGACCGGTAGAGGTAGACCGTGCCGGTGGAGGCGCTGCGGGCGATCAGGTCCGGGCGGCCGTCCTTGGTGACGTCACCGGGCGCGGTCAGGACGTCGTACTGGTTCCAGCCGGTGCCGAGCGACACATGGCTGCTCGACGGGGTGTACGAGCCCGCGCACCGGCCGAGGTAGCGGCGCAGTTCACCGTTCGGCATCCGGATCAGGGTCTCGGCGCACCGGTTGCCGGTCATGTCCCCGAAGGGGACGGCCACGGTTCCGGCGGGCCACCCGGATGCGGTGACCGCCCCGCCCACGGTGCCGTTGCCGGGGGAGTAGCGCACGCCCAGACGTCCCCCGGAGTCGAGCGTGACCAGGTCGCCGTAGCCGTAGCCGCCCACGTCGTGGTGGACCGGCAGACCGCCGGAGAGCACGACCGAACCACCGGTCCGGAAGGTGCCGGTGCCCTCGGTCGCGGTGGCGGTCAGGCTCCAGGCGTAGCGGCCGTTGTACGGGGTCGCCCCCGCGTCCGTCTGCGCCTTCCAGCCGGCGTCGGGGGCCGTGCCGGTCCCCGACTGGGTGTGCACCGTACGGCCCAGGACGTCCTTCACGGTGAAGGTCCACGTGGCCGGCTTGTTCAGCTGCCAGGTGCTGTTCCACCAGTCGTCCTGGACCGTGACGGTGCCGTCGTCGACCTCGGCGTCGATCAGGGCCAGCGGCTGGGACGGCACCCCGCTCTGCACCACGTGCAGGGTGTGGCCGGCGTCCGCGTACGCGATGTCGCCGCCGAACTTGTCCACCGACCAGGTCAGCCGCCGCTGGTCGGCGGTGTTCCCGGCCGGCAGGTCGGCGATCGCGCGCGGGGCCGCCGCCGTACCGGTGTGGAAGTCGGTGAGCAGCAGCTTTCCGGCCGCGCGGTCGTGCCGGACGAGATAGCCGTCGCCGACGAGGACGGGCCCGGACGGCACGGTGACGTTCTTCTTGACCGTACGGTCGTACACGCCCGCGGCGCCCGTGGGTCCGCAGTTCCAGTAGACCCAGCGGCCCACCACCTGGAGCTCCTTGACCGTGCACGGCGCGCCGGTGGCGAGCGTCTCGACCGTCTTCTTCCGCTCCAGGTCGTAGGCGGTGACGGTGCCGTTGCCGGTCCCCGGCGCGTACAGCCGCGGACCCCACACGGAGGCGGCGGTGACGGAACGGGTCAGGCGCACCTGCTGCGTGCGGTAGTGCTGCCCCACGTCGACGTACTGCTTGCCGGTCGAGGCCGCGTCGTAGACGAAGTAGCGGCCGGTGATGTCGACGAAGTGGCCGCCCGTGACGAGGGGTTCGGTGCCGTAGTAGCTGTAGGGGCTCACCCGGATCTGAGCGCGTTCCTGGCCCTCCTGGCCCTCGGCGTTGCCGAAGAAGACGCCGACGTGTCCGTTCCCGGCCGCCCGCAGCGCCGTGCAGGGGTCCGCGTCGCAGGCGACCCGCTGGAGGTGCGCTCCGTTCGCGTACGTGCCGGCGGAGCCGAGGGTCTCCCGCTCGCCCGCCGCGCCGCCGTCGGCCGAGATCCGCCGGTTGGTCACGTAGGGATCGCCGCTCGGCGCGTTCTCCACCGTGGTGAGGACGCCGCCGGCGTAGTCGAGGGCCCAGACCCCGTCGGTCTTCAGGGGCATGGGCGTGCTGTCCGCGGCCGCCGGGCCCGCGGTGGTGAGCGGGCCGGCGCCGAGAGCGGCCAGGCCCGTCAGAGCGAAAGCGATCCGGACGCGCCGGGTCGCGGTGAAGCGTGTGCGCACACGCCGAGACAAGGTCCCTCCCCAGGGATACGAGAACGCCATGGCCTTCGGAGCGCGGGCTCTGCCCGCCTCCGGCGCGCGCCTGTTCCGAGATCCCCCTCGGTCGCGCCCGCCATGGCCGTTCGAAGTCAAGGAATGTTAACAACCGTCACACCGGCAACGGTAGGGAAATACCGGGCGGGCGGAACGACGAAGGGCCCGTACGACCGGAGTCGTACGGGCCCTTCGTCCTGGATCAGCCGTGGATCAGCCGTGGATCAGCCGATGCCGGCCGTGGATCGGCCGAGGTCAGCCGTTGCGCTTCCAGCGCGGCTTGTCGTCACGGCGGCCGAAGGAGGACGAGCCGGAACCGGAACCGGTGCCGGGGCCCGTGCCGCGGTGCTCGTCACGACGGACGTAGGGGCGGTCGTGGCCGGCGGAGCGGAAGCCCGGACGGTCGTCGCGGCGGTCGCGGTTGAAGGGGCGGTCGCTGCCACGGTGACCGGTGCGCTCGTCACGGCGGAAGCCGGGGCGGTCGTCACGGCGCTCGAAGGAGCGGCCGCCACGGTCGTTGTTGTTGTCGCGGCGCTCGAAGCCACGGTCGCGGTCACGGTCACCGCCGCCGCCGCCGAAGGAACGGCCACCACGGTCGTCGCGGCGGTCGCCGCCACCGAAGGAACGGCCGCCACGGTCGTCACGACGGTCACCACGG
>NZ_JBSFCK010000002.1:0-699852 GCF_053593435.1 Streptomyces sp. NPDC002306 | reverse complement strand
GTCACGGTTGAAGCCACCACGGTCGTCACGACGGTCACCGCCACCGAAGGAACGGCCACCACGGTCGCCGTCCCGGCGGTCGTCACGACGGTCGTCACGGCGGAAGCCGCCACGGTCGTCACGACGGTCACCGCGGTCACGGTTGAAGCCACCACGGTCGTCACGACGGTCACCGCCACCGAAGGAACGGCCACCACGGTCGCCGTCCCGGCGGTCGTCACGACGGTCGTCGCGACGGAAGCCGCCACGGTCGTCACGACGGTCACCACGGTCACGGTTGAAGCCACCACGGTCGTCACGACGCTCGTACGAGTTGGAGTACGAGGACGACGGCGCCGTCCGCTCCTCGCGCTCGGCCCGGTCGACGTCCTGCGCCGCCGGCTGCTCCGGCACCGAGACCTCGGCGACGGCCTGCGACGCCTCGGCCTGCGCCTCGGCGACCGCGGCCTCCGGGTCCTCACCGCGCTCGCGGGCGGCGCGGGCGACCAGACGGTCGGACTCCTCGCGCAGCTCGCTCGCGCGGCGCTGCGCCCGCTCCAGCTCCTTCGTGAGTTGGGCGACCTCGCGCTCGGCCTGCTGAGCCGCGTTGCCCGCCGACTCGGCCTGGACCTCGGTCATCGAGCGGGCGCCGGTGATCTCGGCCACCTCCGGCTCGAAGGCGGCACCGCCCTGGATGATGTGACGCCCGGCGTCGACGCCGGCGTCCTCCATGAGGCGGAAGATCTGGCGGCGCTGGTGCGGCAGGGACAGCGACACGACGGTGCCGGAGCGGCCCGCGCGAGCGGTACGGCCGGAACGGTGCAGGTAGTCCTTGTGGTCACCGGCCGGGTCCACGTTCAGCACCAGGTCGATGCCGTCGACGTGGATACCGCGGGCGGCGACGTCGGTCGCGACGAGCGCGTTGACGTAGCCGTCCTTGAAGTCCGCCAGCGTCCGGGTGCGGGCGCCCTGCGTCATGCCGCCGTGCAGCGCGTCGGCCTTCACACCGGCGTCACGCAGCTGCTCGGCGATGCGGTCGGCGCCCAGCTGGGTGCGGACGAAGATGATCGTGCGGCCCTTGCGGGAGGCGATCGCGGCGGTGACCGGCGCCTTGTCCTTGGGCTTCACGATGAAGATGTGGTGCGACATGGTCGTGACGTTGCCCTGGGCGCTGTCGACCTCGTGCGTGACCGGGTTGGTCAGGTAGCGCTTGACCAGCGTGGAGATCTCGTTCTCCATCGTGGCCGAGAACAGCATCCGCTGGCCGCCGGCCGGGACCTGGTCGAGCAGCTCGGTGACCTCGGGCAGGAAGCCCAGGTCGGACATCTGGTCGGCCTCGTCGAGAACGGCGATCTGGGTGTTCTCCAGCGAGCAGGCGCCACGGTTGATGATGTCGCGCAGCCGGCCCGGGGTGGCGACGAGGACGTCGACGCCGCGCTCCAGGGCGTAGATCTGGTTGCCCATCGACGTGCCGCCGCAGACGACCTTCATCTTCAGGCCGAGGACGTCGCCGTAGGGCTGCAGCGCGTCGGCGACCTGCATGGCCAGCTCACGCGTCGGCGTGAGGATGACGGCGCGCGGCTTCTTCTTCTCGGTGCGGCCGCCGGCGAGCTGCGCCAGGGCCGGCAGACCGAAGGAGAGGGTCTTGCCGGAGCCGGTGCGGCCACGGCCGAGGATGTCCTTGCCGGCCAGGGCGTCCGGGATGGTCGCGGCCTGGATCGGGAAGGGGGTGGTCACGCCGTTCTGGGCGAGCTTGCGGACGACGCCCTCGGGCAGGCCGAGGTCGGCGAAGGTGAGCTGCGCCTCGGTCGTCGTCTCGGTCTCGGCGGCCGTCTCGACGGTCGCCTCGAACTGCTCGTCGTTGTCGCCGTTCTCGGGCACGACGGCGTGATCAGTACTGGAAATGGACATGCGAATGCGAAACCTTCCGGAGTCTCGTCGGCACGCGCCCGTCAACTCCGTGTTTCGCATTACGACCGCCTCAATGCGGTCCGCCACGGCAAGGGAGAGTACGCGCCACACGGCGCGCTCTGCGTTGGCGCCGGGCAAATGGGATCAAACGATCTACCACCATACGCACCCCCCACCCCCCAAGGCAAATCCGACCCCATAACCGCAGGTCACGACCGCTGCCCGGCCTTGGAAACCATGGCCGTCACGGCGCCGGCCACCCCGCCTCGGGCGCCGGTTCCCGCTGCACCAGCTGCGGTCCGGTCTCCTCGTGAGCGGACGACGACGGCTCCGCGACGGTCGGGTCCGGCGAGGCCGGCGGCTGCGGCGACGGATCGCCGGGCGGCTCCGGCGGCGCGGTGCTGCCCGGCGGCGGGCTCGGCTGGACCCCGGTCGGCGACGGCCCGCCCGGCTGCACGGTCTGTCCCGGCCCCGCGGGCGCCGACGCGCTCACGCTCGCGCCGGCGCCCGCCGACCGCGAGGCCGACGGGGACGCCGAGTCCCCGTCCCCGCCCCTGCCGTCCTTGCCGTGCCCGGGCCCGTGACCGCGCGCCCCCCCGCCGTACCCCGCGCCGCCGCCCGGACCGCCCTGCCCTCCGCCCGGGGCCCCGCCGCCCCGCTGCCCCGCCGAGTGCGACGGCCTGGCCTGGCTGCCGTCGTCGTCGCCCACGCTCATGCAGCCGGCGGCGGCGGCCACGGCCAGGGCCGTCACGGCCAGGCGGACGGGTACGTACAAAGGGCGCACGGGAGCCACCTCCGGGTGGACGAAGAAGTCAACGTGCCCAACTCCCGCCGCCCGCATGAGGACACGCGCCGGCCCGCCGTACCCGGGCGCGTCCGGTCAGCCGTAGCCGAGCGCGTGCAGCCGCTCGTCGTCGATACCGAAGTGGTGGGCGATCTCGTGCACCACCGTCACCTCGGTCTCCGCGACGACGTCCTCCCTCGTGTCGCACATCCTGAGCGTGGGCCCCCGGTAGATCGTGATCCGGTCCGGCAGCACGCCCGCGTACCACTCACCGCGGTCCGTGAGCGGGGTGCCCTCGTACAGTCCGAGCAGCTCGGGGTCGTCGGCGGGCGGTTCGTCCTCGACGAACACCGCGACGTTGTCCATCAGCCGGGTCAGCTCCGGCGGGATCCGGTCGAGCGACTCGGCGACCAGTTCCTCGAAGTCCTCGCGCGTCATCTCCAGCACAGGCCCATTGTCCGGTACGGCGGCCCCATGGGCCCGATGCGTCGTCGGGTACGGGCGGCCCGCGCGCCCGGTGCGGGTCCGATACGACGGGCCGTGCGCCCGGTGCGGGTCCGATGCGACGGGCCGTGCGCCGGCCGCGCGTCCGGTACGGCGGCTCCCTCGGCCCGACGCGAGAGCCGGACGGCCGGCCGCATACCCGACGGGGGACTTGGGCATACGCGACCAATGGTTCGCGTCCCCGTCCGCGCCCGAGTCCCCGCCGCCGTCCTGAACCGCATACGCAGAGCGCCCCGCACCCCGGCCCGCCGCCGGTCCGTCCGCCGCGCCCGGCCGACGCTCGAGCTCGTGCCCCGGCCGCACCCCTGGATCCGCGCCCTGGGCCTGGTGGCCGTGGTCCTCGCCGGCGCCTGGCTGGGACTGCTGACCGTCGGCGACGTACGGGTGCCGGTGGGCCCCATGGACACCACGATGACCCTGCGCCCCTCCCTCACCGGCGGCACGAAGATCAACGTCTCCCCGCTGGGCGCGCTCAGCCTGGACAGCCATGTCGCCCCCGTGCGGCTGGACGTGAACGTCGACCAGCTCGACCCGGTCCGCGCCCGGGCCCTGGTCGACCACCCCGAGCGCATCACGGGCCTCCAGGACGAGGTGACCCGTGACGTGGAGCACGGCACGCTCGACCTGGCCGTGCGCTCCTGCGTCGCGGTCGTCACCGGCGCCACCACCCTCGGCCTCGCGGTCTACCGCCGCCCCCGCCGCGCCCTCGCCGCCGGCGGCCTGGCCCTCGCCCTGCTCGCGGCCTCCGGCGGAACGGCGTACGCCACCTGGAAGCCGGAGTCGGTCCTGGAGCCGAGGTTCTCGGGACTGCTGTCGTCCGCGCCCTCGCTGGTGGGCGACGCGCGCAGCATCGTCACCGAGTTCGACGTCTACCAGCAGGAGTTGGCCCGCCTGGTGACGAACGTGACGAAGCTCTACGACGTCACGTCCACGTTGCCCGCCTACTCGCCGGACCCGAGCACCATCCGGGTCCTGCACGTCTCCGACATCCATCTCAACCCGGCGAGCTGGAAGATCATCGCGTCGCTGGTGGAGCAGTACAAGGTCGACGTGATCGTCGACTCCGGCGACACCATGGACCACGGCACGGCGGCGGAGAACGGCTTCCTCGACCCGATCGCCGACCTCGGCGCCCCGTACGTCTGGGTCCGCGGCAACCACGACTCGCTCCTCACCCAGCGCTACCTGGAGGGCATGAAGAACGTGCACGTCCTCGACGACGGGCGGGCCGAGACCGTCGCGGGCCTGCGCTTCGCGGGCATCGGCGACCCGCAGTTCACGCCCGACCGCTCGACCGAGCCGGGCGGCGACTCGGCCGAGTACCTGGCGGGCGCCCGGCTGGCCTCGGCGCTGCGCGACCAGAAGGCGGCCGGCACGCCGGCCGACGTGGCCATCACCCACGAGCCGTTCGCGGCGCGCCTGACGGACGGCGAGGTGCCGCTCGTGCTGGCCGGCCATCTGCACCACGAGGGGACCGAGGTCATGAAGCGCGGCACCCGGCTGCGCGTGGAGGGCTCGACGGGCGGCAGCGGACTGCGGGCCGTGGAGGGCACCTACCCGGATCCGATCGAGACCTCGATCCTCTACTTCGACCGCGACACCCGGCGCCTCCAGGCCTGGGACGAGATCAAACTCGGCGGCCTGGGGCTGACCACGGCGGAGGTCAGCCGCCACCTCCCGGAGGAGAACCAACCAGGGGCGCGCCGGTCCCCCAGCCCCTCCGGGACCCCCTCCACGACCGCCCCGTAAACCGTTTTGGCGATACCTCCCGCCATCCCATATGCTTCTCACGTCCCCGACGCGCTGAGAAGCGCCCAGGCGGGCCGATAGCCCTCATCGTCTAGCGGCCTAGGACGCCGCCCTTTCAAGGCGGTAGCACGGGTTCGAATCCCGTTGGGGGCACGCAGTACGGTGTGCGACACTTGCGTCGCTGGTTCGCACACAACAGCTTGGTCCTGTGGAGCAGTTTGGAGTGCTCGCCACCCTGTCAAGGTGGAGGCCGCGGGTTCAAATCCCGTCAGGACCGCTGAGGTTTCCCCGGAAGCCTCGTGGCTGGGTAGCTCAGTTGGTACGAGCGATCGCCTGAAAAGCGATAGGTCGCCGGTTCGACCCCGGCCCCAGCCACAAGTCAGAAGCCCCATCCGTTCGGATGGGGCTTTTGTCGTACATCCCTGGTGGGCGTGGTGCTGAGGGGGCGCGGGCGCGATGGTTCGGAGTCAGGCCAGGATCGATCAGGACACCGAGTTGGAGAAGAACCGGGCTCGGTACGGACTGCTCGCCGTCGTGGTCAGCAATCTCGCCATCGCCGGCGTCGCGATCTTCGGCGTCTGGCGGCTCGACGGCGACAAGGCCGTGATCGTCGGTGTGCTCACCGCCGCGTTCACCGCGGTGAGCAGCATGACCACCGCCTACCTGAGCATCAAGGCCATCTCCAACACCGCCCGCTCCATCGCCCTCGGCGACGGCCCGCGCCAGGACTACGCGCCGGCACCCGCGCCACCGGAACAGCGCACGCCCTGACCCGCGCCCGCGTCGGGGCCGAAGCCGCGGGTCAACCGACGCGCGAAGCCGCGGACGGAGCGACGGTCCGCGCCGCGTACCACGCCGGAGACAAAAGGGTTCGCCACGGATTTCCCCGGGATGAGATCCTGGATCGCGTATGTCTACGCACCCTGCCCCCGCCCTCGGCGCCCTCGCCCCCCGCCTGACCGAGCTGACCCTGCGCGACGCGCACCGGCTCGGGCGCAGGCTCGAAGGCGCGCGCAAGATCCGTAAGCCGGAGGCCCGCGCCGCCGTCCTCGCCGAGATCGAGACGGAGGTCGCGAGCGCCGAGGAACGCATGGGCCGGCGACGCGCCCGTGTCCCGGCCGTCAGCTACCCCGAGCAGCTGCCGGTCAGCCAGAAGAAGGACGAGATCGCGGCCGCCATCCGCGATCACCAGGTCGTCATCGTCGCCGGTGAGACCGGTTCCGGGAAGACCACGCAGATCCCCAAGATCTGTATGGAGCTGGGGCGTGGCGTGCGCGGCATGATCGGGCACACCCAGCCCCGCCGTATCGCCGCCCGTACCGTCGCCGAGCGCGTCGCCGAGGAACTGAGCACCCCTCTCGGGGAGGCGGTCGGCTGGAAGGTGCGGTTCACCGACCAGGTGAACCCGGACGCCACCTTCGTGAAACTGATGACGGACGGCATCCTGCTGGCCGAGATCCAGACCGACCGCGAGCTGCGCGCCTACGACACGATCATCATCGACGAGGCCCACGAGCGGTCCCTCAACATCGACTTCCTGCTCGGCTACCTGGCCCAGCTGCTGCCCAAGCGCCCCGACCTCAAGGTCGTCATCACCTCCGCGACCATCGACCCCGAGCGCTTCTCCCGGCACTTCGGCGACGCCCCGATCGTCGAGGTCAGCGGGCGTACCTATCCCGTGGAGGTGCGCTACCGCCCGCTCCTCGAAGAGGACTCCGAGGACGCCGACCGCGACCAGATCACCGCGATCTGCGACGCCGTGGAAGAGCTCCAGGGCGAGGGCAAGGGCGACATCCTGGTCTTCCTCTCCGGCGAGCGCGAGATCCGCGACACCGCCGACGCGCTGACCAAGAAGAACTACCGCTTCACCGAGGTGCTCCCCCTCTACGCCCGGCTCTCCCACGCCGAGCAGCACCGCGTGTTCCAGCCCCACACCGGCCGCAGGATCGTTCTGGCGACCAACGTCGCCGAGACCTCGCTGACCGTGCCGGGCATCAAGTACGTCATCGACCCCGGCTTCGCCCGTATCTCCCGCTACAGCCACCGCACCAAGGTCCAGCGGCTGCCCATCGAGGCGGTCTCGCAGGCCAGCGCCAACCAGCGCAAGGGCCGCTGCGGCCGTACGTCCGACGGTGTCTGCATCCGGCTGTACTCCGAGGACGACTTCCTCGCCCGGCCGGAGTTCACGGACGCGGAGATCCTGCGGACGAACCTCGCCTCCGTCATCCTCCAGATGACCGCGGCCGGCCTCGGCGACATCGAGAAGTTCCCCTTCATCGACCCGCCGGACCACCGCAACATCCGCGACGGCGTCCAGCTGCTCCAGGAACTGGGTGCCCTGGACCCGGCGCAGCAGGACGCGCGCAAACGGCTCACCGACACCGGCCGCAAGCTCGCCCAGCTGCCCGTCGACCCGCGGCTGGCCCGCATGGTCCTGGAGGCCGACAAGAACGGCTGTGTCCGCGAGGTCATGGTCATAGCGGCGGCGCTCTCCATCCAAGACCCGCGTGAGCGCCCGGCCGACAAGCAGACCCAGGCCGACCAGCAGCACGCCCGCTTCAAGGACGAGACGAGCGACTTCCTCGCCTACCTCAACCTCTGGCGCTACGTCCGCGAGCAGCAGAAGGAGCGCGGCTCCTCCGCCTTCCGCCGCATGTGCAAGCAGGAGTACCTCAACTTCCTGCGCATCCGGGAGTGGCAGGACATCTACAGCCAGCTCCGCACGGTCGCGAAGGGGATGGGGATCCATCTCAACGAGGACGACGCGCCCGGCCAGAGCGTCCACGTCTCCCTGCTCGCCGGCCTCCTCTCCCATGTCGGGATGAAGGACGTGAAGGAGACCGGGGGCGAGAGCGGGCGGAGCACGGGGAAGAACGAGTACCTGGGGGCCCGCAGCGCCAAGTTCGCGATCTTCCCCGGCTCGGCCCTCTTCAAGAAGCCCCCGCGCTTCGTCATGTCGGCGGAGCTGGTGGAGACGAGCCGCCTGTGGGCCCGCGTCAACGCGCGGATCGAGCCGGAGTGGGTCGAGCCGCTCGCCGAGCACCTCCTCAAGCGCACCTACAGCGAGCCGCACTGGGAGAAGGACCAGGCGGCCGTGATGGCGTACGAGAAGGTCACGCTGTACGGCGTGCCGATCATCGCGCAGCGCAAGGTCAACTACGGGCGGATCGACCCGGAGACCTCCCGCGAGCTTTTCATTCGCAACGCGCTCGTCGAGGGCGACTGGCGCACGCACCACAAGTTCTTCGCGGACAACCGCAAGCTGCTCACCGAGGTCGAGGAGCTGGAGCACCGTGCCCGGCGCCGGGACATCATGGTCGACGACGACACCCTCTTCGACTTCTACGAGCAGCGGGTCCCCGAACACGTCGTCTCGGGCGCCCACTTCGACTCCTGGTGGAAGCACAAGCGGACCGAGCAGCCCGACTTCCTGGACTTCGAGCGGGCGATGCTCATCCGGGAGTCGGCGGAGGCGGTCACCAAGGACGACTACCCGGACTCCTGGCGGCAGGGGCCGCTGAAGTTCCGCGTCACCTACCAGTTCGAGCCGGGCGCGGACGCCGACGGCGTGACCGTGCACATCCCGCTCCAGGTCCTCAACCAGGTCACGGACGAGGGCTTCGACTGGCAGATCCCGGGTCTGCGCGAGGACGTGGTCACCGAGCTGATCCGCTCCCTGCCCAAGCCGGTCCGCCGCCACTACGTACCCGCGCCGAACTACGCGAAGGCGTTCCTGGACCGGGCGGTGCCCTTGCAGGAACCGCTGTCCACCACCATGGCCCGTGAGCTGAAGCGGATGGTCGGTGTCCCCTTCGAGGCCGAGGACTTCGACTGGGGCCGGGTCCCCGACCACCTGAAGATCACGTTCCGGATCGTCGACGAGCGGCGCCGCAAGCTCGCCGAGGACAAGGACCTGGAGAAGCTGAAGCTCCGGCTCAAGCCGAAGGCCCGCGAAGCCCTCTCCCAGGCCGCGGCGGCCACCGCCGAGCGCCAGGGCGGCGAGTCCCTGGAGCGCACGGGCCTGACGGACTGGAGCATCGGCACCCTCACCCGCGTCTTCGAGACCCGCCGGGCCGGCCAGCCGGTGAAGGCGTACCCGGCGCTGGTCGACGACGGCCCGACGGCCGGCACCGTCTCCGTCCGTCTCTTCGACACGGAGGCGGAGCAGGCCGAGGCCATGTGGAAGGGCGCCCGGCGGCTGATCCTGCGCAACATCCCGGTGAACCCGGCGAAGTTCGCCTCGGACAAGCTGACGAACGCCCAGAAGCTCGCCCTGTCCGCGAACCCGCACGGATCGATCCAGGCCCTGTTCGACGACTGCGCGATGGCGGCCGCGGACAAGCTGATCGCCGACTTCGGGGGCCCGGCGTGGGACGAGGAGTCGCACCGGAAGCTGTACGACAAGGTGCGCGCCGAGATCGTCGACACGACGGTCCGTACGGTCGGGCAGGTGCAGCAGGTGCTGGCCGCCTGGCAGGCCTGTGAGCGCCGCCTGAAGGACGCGCGCAGCCCCGCACTCCTGGCGAACCTCCAGGACGTACGCAAGCAGCTGGACGCCCTCGTGAAGCCCGGCTTCGTCACGGAGACCGGACTGCGGCGACTGCCGGACCTGATGCGCTATCTGGTGGCCGCCGACCGCCGCCTGCAACAGATGCCGACCAACGTCCAGCGGGACACGACCCGTATGGAGAAGGTCCACGAGATGCAGGACGAGTACGCCTGGCTGCTGGAGCAGATGCCCCAGGGCCGCCCGGTCCCCTCCTCGGTCCTGGACATCCGCTGGATGCTCGAGGAGCTCCGGGTCAGCTATTTCGCCCACGCGCTGGGCACGGCGTACCCCGTCTCGGACAAGCGGATCGTGAAGGCGATCGACGCCGCCGTGCCGTGACCAAGCCTGCACGTTGGGTGAGTTCGACCAGGGGGCTCACCCTCCTGTACAGTCTGTTCTCGCAGCGCAACGCAGGAAAAGCGCCGCGAAACCTGGTCCTGTGGAGCAGTTTGGAGTGCTCGCCACCCTGTCAAGGTGGAGGCCGCGGGTTCAAATCCCGTCAGGACCGCATAGATCGACTGAGGCCCGCGCCCTTCTGGGACGCGGGCCTCAGTCGTGCCGCGGCAGCACCGCGTGACGCGGCCGCCGCCGGGCAGGCCACATCCCGTCAGGACCGCGCGGGCGCAAGAGAGGTGAGGGAGGGGCGGGAGAGGCCGGGCCCGCCGACCCGGGGCACTCTTACCCGTACACCTGTGCCGTACCTCCGTACCGTGCGCCCGTGCCGTGCCTCCGTGCCCCGCGCCCGTGCCGTCTTGACGTCGCCAGGCCCGCCCAGTACCCAGGGAGCAGGGGCCCCTTCCCCGCACAGCCCTCCGGAGGTGGCGTATGGCGGCGACGGCCAGGCACGAGACGCGGGCGTTGCTCCGCGCGCATCTGGCGGCCGCGTCGTCCTACCGGCATCTGACCCGCCACTGCCCGATCTGCCACCGCCTGCTGCGGCTGGAGTTGGGCACGGCCCCCCAGGAGGCGGAGGGCCGCGCCGAGGCCGTCGAGGACGAAAGCCCTTCCCCGGCGTGACCGGCGCCAGGAGGGATCTCATCTAGCGCACATGAGCCAGAGGCAACAAGGACTCTGGCATGTGACGGGTGTCACCGCATGAGTTTTAGAAAGCGCGGTACTTACCCGACTCCTACAACTAGTCAATTTAATATGTGCAATTGTACTGGTGCCGACAGTCGCACACAGGAGATCCGACACCCCTCCCCAGACTCCGACAAGGCCGCTCACAGACCGGCCACCGGCCCACGGCCGGGGCGCCGGCGGAGCGGCGCCGGAGCACCACGCCGGCATCGCGAGGGCGCCGCGGGTGGGTCGCCGGGGTTGTCGCGAGGGCACAAAAAAAGATCGCGCTGGACCCGGCGGAGTCCAGCGCGATCCACGACGCACCCTGTGCTGTTGCCTGAAGGCTTGGGCGGGGGGCCTGTTGGGGCAGGACCCGCGTCGCTTGGAGCTGTGGTTCCGGGCGTCGACGGGTTGGGGGACCTGCCGGTTTGCCCGGTATTCAGTTGTTCAGGCTGTTCAGGCCTCGCTGCGCTGCTGCGGGATACCCGCGAGCAGTGCGCGGACCTCAGCCTCGCGGTAACGGCGGTGTCCGCCGAGCGTGCGGATGGACGTGAGCTTGCCGGCCTTCGCCCACCGCGTGACCGTCTTGGGGTCGACACGGAACATGGTGGCGACCTCAGCCGGGGTCAGCAGCGGCTCGGCATCAGGGGTGCGAGCGGTCATGAGCGGCCTCCTCGGGAGAACCGAACCTTCTCGGTTCTTTCCTCTAAATTCTGCACCTTGACCCGCGTTGCCCGAAATGGCGGACGCGAGTCGAGTCGGTTATAGGACGAACGGCTTGTCCTCGGCACTACAACTACACCATCCGTCCAGCCGCGTCGGCCAAACCGATGGAATTGCCCTCCCAGGTGTTCATCAGCGACGGAAGCCGATGGACCATGCCATAGCGGACAGTCACGCCTCTGTGACGATCAGTCACAGGGGCGATCAGGAGTCACCAGACCCCCCAAAGCACGCATTACTAAGATTCCGCCCATAGGGAGCGCATCTGGACGGATGGAGCCTCCCCGGACTCCTTGTCCTATTTTGGCACGAGGAGTGGCATGGGATGCAAGAGACGGGTACGTGCGGTCTGTCACGCTTGACACAAACGCCCGGATCGGGACCAACGTCCCGTCGCTTTCACGAAGTCCGGTAGACGGTACGTCGTTCGTAGCGTTTTCGGCCGTGACGCATGTCACCCATCGCACACATGTCGCCCACTGCACGCCTGCCGTCCCGTCAGCACACCCCCGCACGACAGCCCGACCACGCGGGCGGTCAGGTCACGCCTGCGGTCAGTCACGCCCGCGGTCCGACCGGGCGTCAGGTCACTCACCTCGGTCAGTTGGCCGACCGGCGGTCCCGCACCGACCGCCACCGCACCACGAGCCGGGCGTACGCCTCCCCCGCCGCGGGGCCGTCGCCGCGCCGCAACGCCTCGATCCCCTCGGCCACGTCCGCGGCCGAACGGTCGTCCTCCAGCTCACCGCCCGGCAGGGCGTGCACCAGGCCGCCGTAGTCCAGCTCCACCAGCGAGCGCGGGTGGAACTCCTCCAGCCAGCGCCCCACGTCCACCAGGCCGTCGATGAGCGGCCCTTCGTCCATCGCGTCCCGCAGGGTGCGCAGGGCCCGCGCCACCCGGCGCCGCGCCTGCACCATCGGAGTCCGGTAGCGCAGCACGGGCGGCTCGTCCTCGGCGGCGCCGGACCCCTTGTCGTACTCCCGCTCCTCGTCGGAGACGAGCACGAACCAGTTCAGCGGGACCTGCCAGGTCGCCGTCCGGATCCAGGGGCGGGCGTCGGGGTTGCGGGCCAGCCAGCGCTCGTAGTCCTGGGCGGCCTGGTCGCGCACCAGCGCCGGGAGCACCGAGTCCAGGACCGTCCGCGGCAGCACCTCGTCCAGTTCCTCCAGCGCCTGCCAGCCGCGCAGCCGGGTCCGCCAGGGGCAGACGCACAGCACGCCGTCCACGTCGGCCACGAAGGCGTCGCCGCTCTCGTGCACCGGTACCGGGATCGGCGGGGTCGGCAGCAGGTCGGCCAGCGAGCGGCGCAGCTCGTCCTGGTACGAGGGTCGGGCCGGGCGCCGGGCGTAGCGCGCCCAGTGACTGCGCTCCGGCTCCGGGAAGGCGGCCAGTGGTTCGTAGACGCGCAGATAGGTCGCGTACGGGACGATCACCGAGGACACCTTGGGCACGCCTGCTCCCTCCCCCGCGGACCGCCCGGGAAAACTGCGGAACCCGCACACAAACACGCGGGAAAACTATGCAAATCGTCGCACGGTGGTACTCCGGGAGTAGGTGATCCTGAGCACTGCGCGGTCGACCGGTACGGGCAGGCTCTACTCTCGTGCCACAGCGCCCGCCACCCCTACGGGAGCTGTTCTCCGACCGCCGCTACTTACCCTGGAGTCACCACAGTGACCGACGTAACCGGCGCGCATGCTGATGTACTGCACACCCTGTTCCACTCGGATCAGGGGGGTCATGAGCAAGTCGTGCTCTGCCAGGACCGCGCCAGCGGTCTCAAGGCCGTCATCGCCATCCACTCCACCGCCCTGGGCCCCGCCCTCGGCGGCACGCGCTTCTACCCGTACGCGACCGAGGCGGAGGCCGTCGCCGACGCCCTGAACCTCGCGCGCGGCATGTCGTACAAGAACGCCATGGCCGGTCTGGACCACGGCGGCGGCAAGGCCGTGATCATCGGCGACCCCGACACGATCAAGTCGGAGGAGCTGCTCCTGGCCTACGGCCGGTTCGTCGCCTCGCTCGGCGGCCGCTACGTCACGGCCTGCGACGTCGGCACCTATGTCGCCGACATGGACGTCGTCGCCCGCGAGTGCCGCTGGACCACCGGGCGTTCCCCCGAGAACGGCGGCGCCGGCGACTCGTCGGTGCTGACCGCGTTCGGGGTCTACCAGGGCATGCGGGCCAGCGCCCAGCACCTGTGGGGCGACCCCTCGCTGCGCGGCCGCACGGTCGGCATCGCGGGCGTCGGCAAGGTCGGCCACCACCTCGTGGAGCACCTGCTGGCGGAGGGCGCGCGGATCGTGATCACGGACGTGCGCGCGGACGCCGTGCGGCGGATCCTGGACCGGCACCCGGAGGGTGTGAGCGCGGTCGCCGACACCGAGGCGCTGATCCGGTTCGAGGGGCTCGACATCTACGCCCCCTGCGCGCTCGGCGGCGCGCTGAACGACGCCACCGTGCCGGTGCTGACCGCCAAGATCGTCTGTGGCGCGGCCAACAACCAGCTCGCCCACCCGGGGGTGGAGAAGGACCTCGCCGACCGCGGGATCCTCTACGCGCCGGACTACGTGGTGAACGCCGGCGGGGTCATCCAGGTCGCCGACGAGCTGCACGGCTTCGACTTCGAGCGGTGCCGGGCGAAGGCCGCGAAGATCTTCGACACCACGCTGGCCATCTTCGCACGTGCGAAGGCGGACGGGATTCCGCCGGCCGCGGCGGCCGACCGGATCGCCGAGCAGCGGATGGCGGAGGGCCGGTCGGCACACTGATCGACGGGCACGCCACAGGTGTGCTCGCGGCTTCGGGCGGTACCCGTCGGCGGGAACTTCGAGAGAACTCTCACGTCTACCGGCGGGTCGTGCTCGGATAAGTGGTTAAAATCGCCACTGACCAGCGAGGACAGGGCGCCTCGAAGGTCCTGCGCACACGCGCGTCCTGCGGGCGACGTACCGTATGGGCGTGGGCTCAGGTACCGTGGAAGCCCTACGGACCGGCCTCTCCACGGAGAGTCCGTTCCGGATCATGAACGCGTGTCAGACTCTGGGGCCGTCGAGCCCCGTCACCGAGGGGGTCGAGCCATGGGGCGCGGCCGGGCCAAGGCCAAGCAGACGAAGGTCGCCCGCCAGCTGAAGTACAACAGCGGTGGGACTGACCTGTCGCGTCTGGCCAGCGAGCTGGGCGCATCGACTTCGAGCCAGCCGCCGAACGGCGAGCCGTTCGAGGACGACGACGAAGAAGAAGACGACCCGTACGCGCAGTACGCGGATCTGTACAACGACGACGATGAGGACGAGGACGACGAGTCCGGTCCCTCATCGCAACAACGTCGCGGCGCTTGACGCATCAGCGCCTCCAGCAGTTTCCGCGGCTCCCGTAGCGACTGCACTCCACCCGGTCCGGGGCATCAGCGCCGGACCGGGTTTTGTGCTGCCGTTTCTCCTCCGGCCGCCGTTACCGCCGTCATCGTGGCGGAGGGTCTCAGACCGCGTAGTCGCCGACCAGCTCGGCGCCCGTCGTGTACTCGCCCCGGTCCGTGATCTCACCGGCGACCCAGGCCTCGACGCCCCGGTCGGCCAGCGTCGCCAGGGCCACGTCGGCGGACTCCTCCGGCACGATCGCGATCATGCCGACCCCCATGTTCAGGGTCTTCTCCAGCTCCAGCCGTGCCACGTCACCGGTCTTGCCGACCAGATCGAAGACCGGGGCCGGGGTCCAGGTGGCGCGGTCGACGATCGCGTGCAGGTCGTCCGGGACGACCCGGGCCAGATTGGCCGCCAGGCCGCCGCCGGTGATGTGCGAGAAGGCGTGCACATCGGTGGTGCGGGTCAGGGCCAGGCAGTCCAGCGAGTAGATCTTGGTGGGCTCCAGGAGCTCCTCGCCCAGCGTGCGGCCGAACTCCTCGATCCGCGCGTCCAGCGACAGGCCCGCCTGGTTCAGCAGGACGTGCCGGACGAGGGAGTACCCGTTCGAGTGAAGCCCGGACGCCGCCATGGCGATCACGGCGTCCCCCGTACGGATGCGATCGGCGCCGAGCAGCCGGTCGGCCTCCACCACGCCCGTACCGGCGCCGGCGACGTCGAAGTCGTCCTCGCCCAGCAGGCCGGGGTGTTCGGCCGTCTCGCCGCCCACCAGGGCGCAGCCGGCCAGCACACAGCCCTCGGCGATGCCCTTGACGATCGAGGCGACCCGCTCGGGGTGGACCTTGCCGACGCAGATGTAGTCGGTCATGAACAGCGGCTCGGCGCCGCACACCACGATGTCGTCCATGACCATCGCGACCAGGTCGTGGCCGATGGTGTCGTACACGCCGAGCTGGCGGGCGATGTCGACCTTCGTGCCGACACCGTCCGTGGCGGAGGCGAGCAGCGGACGCTCATAACGCTTGAGGGCGGAGGCGTCGAAGAGGCCGGCGAAACCACCGATGCCACCGAGGACCTCGGGGCGCCGGGTCTTCTTGACCCACTCCTTCATCAGCTCCACGGCGCGGTCGCCCGCTTCGATGTCGACACCCGCTGTTTTGTATGACGCCGCTGCGTAGCTGGCACCAGTTGTCTCAGACATGACGGTGAGAACTTTCGTGTCGTACGGCAGGTAGGGCGAGGCGCTACGGGCGCCGGATCGCGTCGGACGCGGCCGTGGCGGCGGGCCCGGCGGCCAGCTCGGTCTCCAGGAGCTGCTTGCCCAGCAGTTCGGGGTCCGGGAGCTCCATCGGGTACTCGCCGTCGAAGCAGGCGCGGCACAGGTTCGGCTTGGCGATGGTGGTCGCCTCGATCATGCCGTCGATGGAGATGTAGGCCAGGGAGTCGGCGCCCAGCGAGGTGCCGATCTCGTCGATGCTCATGCCGTTGGCGATGAGCTCCGCGCGGGTGGCGAAGTCGATGCCGAAGAAGCAGGGCCACTTCACGGGCGGCGAGGAGATCCGGATGTGGATCTCCGCCGCGCCCGCCTCGCGGAGCATACGGACCAGGGCGCGCTGGGTGTTGCCGCGCACGATCGAGTCGTCGACGACGACCAGACGCTTGCCCTTGATGACTTCCTTGAGGGGGTTCAGCTTCAGGCGGATGCCCAGCTGGCGGATGGTCTGTGAGGGCTGGATGAAGGTCCGGCCCACATAGGCGTTCTTGACCAGACCGGCGCCGAAGGGGATGCCGGACGCCTCCGCGTAGCCGATCGCGGCCGGGGTGCCGGACTCCGGGGTCGCTATGACCAGATCGGCCTCGGCGGGGGCCTCCTTCGCCAGGCGGCGGCCCATCTCCACCCGGGAGAGGTACACGTTCCGGCCGGCGATGTCGGTGTCCGGGCGGGCCAGGTACACGTACTCGAAGACACAGCCCTTGGGCTTCGCGTCCGCGAATCGGGAGGTGCGCAGACCGTTCTCGTCGATCGCCACGAACTCGCCCGGCTCGATCTCGCGGACGTAGCTGGCGCCGCAGATGTCGAGGGCGGCGGACTCGGAGGCGACGACCCAGCCGCGCTCCAGCCGGCCGAGGACCAGCGGGCGGATGCCCTGCGGGTCACGGGCGGCGTAGAGCGTGTGCTCGTTCATGAAGACGAGGCTGAAGGCACCCTTGACCTGCGGAAGGACCGTCTGGGCGGCCTCTTCGACGGTCAGCGGCTTGCCGTCGGCGTCGACCTGGGCCGCCAGCAGGGCGGTGAGAAGGTCGGTGTCGTTCGTGGCGGCCACGCGGGTGGAGCGGCCGTTGGTGTCCTTCGGCAGGTCGGCGACCATCTCGGCGAGCTGCGCCGTGTTCACCAGGTTGCCGTTGTGGCCGAGGGCGATGGAACCGTGCGCGGTGGCACGGAACGTCGGCTGGGCGTTCTCCCACACGGAGGCGCCGGTGGTCGAGTAGCGGGCGTGTCCGACCGCGATATGACCCTGGAGCGAACCGAGCGAGGTCTCGTCGAACACCTGGGAGACGAGACCCATGTCCTTGAAGACGAGGATCTGGGAGCCGTTGCTCACCGCGATGCCCGCGGATTCCTGGCCCCGATGCTGCAGGGCGTAGAGCCCGAAGTAAGTGAGCTTGGCGACCTCTTCGCCGGGAGCCCAGACACCGAAGACGCCGCAAGCGTCCTGGGGGCCTTTCTCGCCGGGGAGCAGATCATGACTGAGTCGACCGTCACCACGTGGCACGCCACCGAGTGTAGGCGAGATCGACCACTGGTCCGAATTGGGGTTACCGGTCGGTAAGGAAGCGCGCGGCGGCGAACGCTTGGAGGATTTTTTCGTTTCCGCTGGTCAGCGGGCCGGTGTGGTGAGCGGGTCGATGGCCGCGCGAGCGGTCGGGGCGACCGCGTGGGGGCCGTTCGACGGGTGCGAGTGAGGCGTCGCACACGCTTCGCCCGCCGGACGGGCCGGTTTCCGTCACGTCAGCAGCGGGAGGAGGGCCCCGAGGTCCGCCCGTTCCCCGCTCGCGACGACCAGGGCCTCCTCGATCGCGGTCCGCCACCCCAGGCGTCCGGTCGCCAGCCGGATCCAGGTCAGCGGGTCGGTCTCGACCACGTTGGGCGGGGTGCCGCGGGTGTGCCGGGGGCCCTCTACGCACTGCACGACAGCGAACGGCGGAACGCGCACCTCCGTGGAACCACCGGGGGCCCGCACGGCGAGCGCGTCGGCGAGGAGACGGGTGCAGGCGGCCAGCGCCTGACGGTCGTACGGGATGTCGAGGCCCGGCACGGCGGCGTTCAGGTCGTCGGTGTGCACGACGAGCTCGACGGTCCGGGTGACGAGGTAGTCGGCGAGCGGCATGGCGCCCGCGTTCGTGGCGAGCAGCCGGCCGCCGGGATGCTCGGCGAGCAGCTCGGTGAAGCGTCGCTCGACCTCGGCGAGGTGGGCGTCGAGGTCCCCGTGGCGCTCGGCGAGCCGGCGGCCCGTGTCGGCGATGCGCCCGGACCCGGCCGAGGTCGCGAACGGCCAGTCGAGCACGGTGGCGTCCTGCTTCGCGGGCTCCGGCTCGTCGAGGAACCGGCCGACGGCCGAGAGGCTCGTCCCGAGGTGCGCGACCAGGTCCCGTACGGTCCACTCCCCGAGCCGGGTGGGAAGCGCGAGCCGCTCGGGGGTGAGGGCGGGGACGGCCGCCCGTACGTTCCCGAACTGGGCGAGGACCGCGGTGCGGGTCCTGACGGGGTCGTAGGTCCGGGTGCGCTTCTTTGCCGGGGACATGCCGGTGAGCCTAGGGCCTTTCGCCAGGATCAGGCCGGTCGTCGGTCGTCGCCGACCGAGCCGTTCCGGGCGGCCCGGGCGGGGTGCGGCGGCCGGTGGCGCGGTCGACGCGGGCGCGGAGGACCTGGCACCGACGTGGTCGCCGAGGCCCTCGCCACCGGCGGTCCCGAGCACGGCCTCGCACGGCGAAGGCCCCGCCCGGGGGAACGGGCGGGGCCTTCGTCGTCGTACTCCTGCGGGCGTCCCGCGCGGGGGCGGAGCGCCGTGCGTGAGACAGGCGCCCTACGCGAGCAGCGCCGGGATCGTGCCCTCGTGGGCCTCGCGCAGCTCCGCCAGGGGCAGCGCGAACTCGCCCTGGAGCTCGACCGTGTCACCGTCGACGACACCGATACGGGTGACGGGCAGACCGCGCGCGCCGCACATGTCGTTGAAGCGGAGCTCCTCCGAACGCGGAACGGCGACGACCGCGCGGCCCGCCGACTCCGAGAACAGGAAGGTGAAGGCGTCGAGCCCGTCGGGGACGACGAGTCGCGCGCCCTTGCCGCCGAGCAGCGCCGACTCGACCACGGCCTGGATCAGACCGCCGTCGGACAGGTCGTGCGCGGCGTCGACCATGCCGTCGCGGGAGGCGGAGATCAGGATCTCGGCGAGCAGCCGCTCGCGCTCCAGGTCGACCTTGGGCGGCAGACCGCCGAGGTGGTCGTGGATCACCTGCGACCAGGCCGAGCCGCCGAACTCCTCGCGGGTGTCACCGAGGAGGTAGAGCAGCTGGCCCTCCTCCTGGAAGGCGACAGGCGTACGGCGGGCGATGTCGTCGATGACGCCCAGCACGGCCACGACCGGCGTCGGGTGGATGGCCGCCTCGCCCGTCTGGTTGTAGAGCGAGACGTTGCCGCCGGTCACCGGGGTGCCGAGCTGCTGGCAGGCGTCGGCGAGACCACGGACGGCCTCGGCGAACTGCCACATGACGGCCGGGTCCTCGGGCGAGCCGAAGTTCAGGCAGTCGGAGACCGCGAGGGGCTTGGCGCCGGTGGTGGCGACGTTGCGGTACGCCTCCGAGAGGGCCAGCTGCGCGCCCGCGTACGGGTCGAGCTTGGCGTATCGCCCGTTGCCGTCGGTCGCGATGGCGACACCGAGCCCGGTCTCCTCGTCGATGCGGATCATCCCGGAGTCCTCGGGCTGGGCCAGCACCGTGTTGCCCTGCACGAAGTGGTCGTACTGGGAGGTGATCCAGGACTTCGACGCCTGGTTCGGGGACGCGACCAGCTTCAGGACCTGGTCCTTCAGCTCCTCGCTCGTCGCCGGGCGGGGCAGCTTGTTCGCGTCGTCGGCCTGGAGCGCGTCCTGCCAGGACGGGCGGGCGTAGGGGCGCTCGTAGACCGGACCGTCGTGGGCGACCGTGCGCGGGTCCACGTCGACGATCTTGCCGCCGTGCCAGTAGATCTCCAGCCGGTCGCCGTCGGTGACCTCGCCGATGACGGTGGCGATGACATCCCACTTGTCGCAGATCTCCAGGAACCGGTCGACCTTCTCCGGCTCGACGACCGCGCACATGCGTTCCTGCGACTCGCTCATGAGGATTTCCTCGGGAGACAGAGTCGAGTCGCGCAGCGGGACGTCGTCCAGGGTGACCCGCATACCGCCGGAGCCGTTGGACGCGAGCTCGCTGGTGGCGCAGGACAGACCGGCCGCGCCGAGGTCCTGGATGCCGACGACCAGCTTCTCGGCGAAGGCCTCCAGGGTGCACTCGATGAGGAGCTTCTCCTGGAAGGGGTCGCCGACCTGGACGGCCGGACGCTTCGACGGCTTGGCGTCGTCGAAGGTCTCGGAGGCGAGGATCGACGCGCCGCCGATGCCGTCGCCGCCCGTGCGGGCCCCGTAGAGGATGACCTTGTTGCCCGCGCCGGACGCCTTCGCGAGGTGGATGTCCTCGTGCCGCATCACGCCGATGGCACCGGCGTTGACCAGCGGGTTGCCCTGGTAGCAGGAGTCGAAGACGACCTCACCGCCGATGTTGGGCAGGCCCAGGCAGTTGCCGTAGCCGCCGATGCCGGCGACGACACCCGGCAGGACACGCTTGGTGTCGGGGTGGTCCGCCGCGCCGAAGCGCAGCGGGTCGACGACGGCGACCGGCCGGGCGCCCATCGCGATGATGTCGCGGACGATGCCGCCGACACCGGTCGCGGCGCCCTGGTAGGGCTCGACGTACGACGGGTGGTTGTGCGACTCGACCTTGAAGGTGACCGCGTAGCCCTGGCCGACGTCGACGACACCGGCGTTCTCCCCGATGCCCACGAGCAGCGCGTCGGACTGCGGAGCCTTCTCGCCGAACTGGCGCAGGTGCACCTTCGAGGACTTGTACGAGCAGTGCTCGGACCACATGACCGAGTACATGGCGAGCTCGGCACCGGTGGGCCGACGGCCGAGGATCTCCACGACCCGCTCGTACTCGTCCTTCTTCAGACCGAGTTCGGCCCAGGGCAGCTCGACGTCGGGGGTAGCGGCCGCGTGCTCGACCGTGTCCAGAGGCGTCCGGCTCATGCGTTGACCAGCTTCTTGAGGATCGAGGTGAAGAACGGGAGGCCGTCGGTGCGGCCCGAGCCGATCAGCGGCTCGACGGCGTGCTCCGGGTGCGGCATGAGGCCCACGACGTTTCCGGCCTCGTTGGTGATGCCGGCGATGTCGCGCAGCGAGCCGTTGGGGTTGACGTCCACGTAACGGAACGCGACCCGGCCCTCGGCCTCGAGCTGGTCGAGGGTGTACTCGTCGGCGACGTAGCGGCCGTCCATGTTCTTCAGCGGAATATGGATCTCCTGGCCGGCCGTGTAGTCGGCGGTCCAGGCGGTGTCCGCGTTCTCCACCCGCAGCTTCTGGTCGCGGCAGATGAAGTGGAGGTGGTCGTTGCCGAGCATCCCGCCGGGCAGCAGATGGGCCTCGGTGAGGACCTGGAAGCCGTTGCAGATACCGAGGACCGGAAGGCCGTCCTTGGCCTGCGCGATGACGGTCTCCATCACCGGCGAGAAGCGGGAGATGGCGCCGGCGCGCAGATAGTCGCCGTAGGAGAAACCGCCGGGCAGCACCACGGCGTCGACCTGGTGGAGGTCCTTGTCCTTGTGCCAGAGAGCGACGGGCTCGGCGCCCGCGAGGCGGATCGCGCGCTGCGTGTCCCGGTCGTCGAGGCTGCCCGGGAAAGTGACGACGCCAATACGAGCGGTCACTTCGCGGCCTCCGCGACTTCCTCCACCTTGACGGTGAAGTCCTCGATCACGGTGTTGGCGAGGAAGGATTCCGCAAGATCGTGGATGCGGGCGAGGGCGGCCTCGTCGACCGGCCCGTCAACTTCCAGTTCGAATCGCTTTCCCTGACGTACGTCGGAGATGCCTTCGAAACCCAGCCGCGGCAGTGCGCGCTGCACCGCCTGGCCCTGGGGGTCGAGGATCTCCGGCTTGAGCATGACGTCGACTACGACGCGTGCCACTGGCACTCCCGGTGTGTGGTGCTGAGCAGGTCCCTTCAGACTACCCGCACAAAATTTCTACGCGGGTAGAGTTGTAGGAAACTACGTGACGGCCATCACGATCCCGCATCGGAGGGGGCTCGCATGAAAATTTCCGGGAAAGATCCGGGATCGGAACCCGGCATCTATTGCGCCCGGACACGCGGAGAGATTTAGTCGGGCTTCACATTGCATTGCCGAGCACTGTACAAATGAATTGGCAATAGCCGATACTTTGTCCATTAACAGGCGGACAGTCGGCATCTCCGAGGCGTCCCGGCACGTCATCACTGAGATGCCGCACGAAGGGACCGATATTCGTGGCGCAGAAGGTCGTAGTCACTCTCTTTGACGACATCGACGGCTCGGAAGCGGCGGAAACGATCGCCTTCGGACTCGACGGCAGGTCGTACGAGATCGACCTGAATGAAGCCAATGCCAGGAAACTGCGCAAGGCACTCGCCCCGTACGTGGACGCCGGCCGCAAGCGGTCGAAGTCGGGCAAGGCCTACCGGCAGACGGAGGTCGCCCCCGACCCGGCGGCCGTCCGGGCCTGGGCCCAGGCGAACAAGATGGACGTCCCCGCGCGCGGGCGGATCCCCAAGAAGGTCTACGAGGCGTTCTCCGCGGCTCAGTGAGCGGTCGGCCGACGCCCGGTCACGCGCCCCTCGGAACAACCGACTTGCGCTGCACCCCTCCTGGTCAGCTAGAGTCTGGAGCACGCCGAGGGGCGAGGGCGAAAAACCCCACCTCACGGAGTACATGCGGGTGTAGTTCAGTAGCAGAACATCCCCCTTCCAGGGGGAAGGCGCAGTGTGCAATTCCTGTCACCCGCTCTGCAGCACGGCCATGACCACTCTTGTGGATCAGGTAGGCTGGTGCTCGCGCCGATCGGTGAGAGCCGGTCGGAGGCAATGCGGACGTAGCTCAGTTGGTAGAGCGCAACCTTGCCAAGGTTGAGGTCGCGAGTTCGAGCCTCGTCGTCCGCTCCACGAAAACCCCGGTCCCCGTGACCGGGGTTTTTTCGTGCCGCCCGTGTCTCTCCTCCGGCATCGGTGCCGCTTCTGACATTTGTCATCCGCGGTGATGACAGCGCGCACTCCCGCCGGGCCCGGTCCGCCGGGACGCTGAGGGCATGGATACCGACGAACGCGAGCACGTGATCGAGGTCACCGACCTGCGGCGGGTGTACGGGGGCGGGTTCGAGGCCGTACGCGGGATCACCTTCCATGTCGGCCGCGGCGAGGTCTTCGCACTCCTCGGCACCAACGGGGCCGGCAAGACGTCGACGGTCGAACTGCTGGAGGGGCTCGCCCGGCCGGCCGGGGGACGGGTCCGGGTCCTGGGCCTCGACCCGTACGCCGACCGCGACGCCGTGCGGCCGCGGACCGGGGTGATGCTGCAGGAGGGCGGGTTCTCCGCCGAGCTGACCGTCGCCGAGACCACCCGGATGTGGGCGGCCTGCGTGAGCGGGGCGCGCCCGCAGCGGGAGGCGCTGGCCCTGGTCGGACTGGAGGCCAGGGCGGACGTACGGGTGAAACAGCTCTCCGGGGGCGAGCGGCGGCGCCTGGACCTGGCGCTGGCACTGCTCGGTGAGCCCGAGGTGCTGTTCCTGGACGAGCCGACCACCGGACTGGACGCCGAAGGGCGCCGGGACACCTGGGACCTGGTGCGCGCGCTGCGCGACGCCGGGACGACCGTGCTGCTCACCACGCACTACCTGGAGGAGGCGGAGGCACTCGCCGACCGGCTGGCGATCCTGCACCGGGGGCGCGTCGCCGCCGCCGGGACACCGGCCGAGGTGACCGCCGCCCAGCCGTCACGGATCTCCTTCGACCTGCCCACCGGGTACTTCGTGGGGGACCTGCCGCCGCTGCGCGAGTTCGGGGTGTGCGGGCACGGGGTGGACGGCCGGACGGTACGGCTGCGCACGTACGAGTTGCAGCGGACGGCCACCGGGCTGCTGGTGTGGGCCGAACGGAACGGCGTCGCACTGGGCCGGCTGGACATGCGGCCGGCGTCGCTGGAGGAGGCGTTCCTCGGGATCGCGTCGCGGACGGGGGCCGGGGGCCTGTCCGGGGCGGGTTCCCGGAGCGTGTCCGGGACGGATGCCGAAGACGCGTCCGGGGCCGGTTCCGCGGGCGCGACCCGGGCCGGTTCCACGTCCGGGGGTGCCTTCGACGGGGCTTCCGCCGCCGAGAAGCGTGCGGCGTGAGCGGCGCGGTCACCACCCCCGCGGGCCGCATGGCCGCCCTCGCGCGGGCCGAGCTGACCCTGCTGGGACGCAGCAGGAGCACGATCGTCGCGGCCGTACTGGTGCCGCTCGCGCTGCCGTTCAGCGTGCGGTCCGCGGTCGAGCAGATGGACGTCGAGGACGTCGGACTCACCGTCGGACTGGTGATCATGCCCGCCGCGATCGGGTTCTCGCTGCTGTTCGCGGTCTACTCGGCGCTCGTCGGCGCCTACACCGCGCGGCGCGAGGAACTCGTCCTGAAGCGGCTGCGCACGGGGGAACTGCGGGATGCCGAGATCCTCGCCGGGGCCGCGCTCCCCTCGGTCACCGTGGGACTGGTCCAGTCGCTGCTGCTGACGGCCGGCTGTGCCGCCCTGCTCGACATGTCCGCGCCCCGCGCACCCCAGCTGGCCGTTCTCGGGCTGCTGTCGGGCCTCGTCCTGTGCGCGTCCCTGGCCGCCGTCACCTCGGCCCTCGCGCCGAGCGTCGAGAGCGCGCAGGTGGCCTCGTTCCCGCTGGTGCTGGTGTCGATGGTCGGCTCCGGTGTGACGGTCCCGCTGGAACTGCTGCCGGACCGGCTGGCCTCGGTGTGCGCGCTGCTGCCGCTGTCACCGGTGATCACACTGGTGCGCGGCGGCTGGACCGGCGGTCTGAGCGCGTACGAGGCGCTGGGTGCCGTGACCACCGCCCTGGCCTGGACCGGGCTCGCGGTGTTTGCTGTACGGCGGTGGTTCCGCTGGGAACCGCGGCGCTGAGGTACGGGGGGCACGGGACGATGCGCAGGCGGCCGGGGCGCTGGTGGCGCGGAAAGAGCACACCGGCGAAGGTCGAGACGTACACGCGGTGGTCGTTCCACTTCTTCGGAGCGATCGAGATCACCTGGGCCGGGCTGCCGGTCGTCGGCACGGTGGGGCCGGGGCTCGGCGGCTCGCTGCTGACGCTGGTGGCGCTGCACGCGACGGTCTGTCTGATGACGGCGTCACGGGCGCTGGACTGGACCCGCGGCCGCCGCGAGCGGCCCGTCCGGCTGCTGTGGACGCTCGCCGCCGTCACCGCGGTGGCCGCCGTCGTGGCGATCGGTGTCGCGGAGCGCGGCCCGGACCAGGAGGGCGTCGACACCGCGGCCGGCGGGATCTTCGGGGTCGTCCTGGTCTTCGGGGCCGGCGTCATCGCGCTCGGGGTGCGCAACCGGCGCCGGGTGTTCGCGGTCGTGGCCGGTTTCGCGGTGGGCTCCGGATGCCTGGCGTTCCCGCTCGGCCTGCCCGGCTCCGTCACCCTGTTCACCATGCTGACGGTGCTGCTCGGCGGCGGCTTCTTCGCCTTCACCTCCGTCTTCTCCGTCTGGCTGCTCGACGCCGTCTACGCACTCGACGACGCCCGCGAGACCCGCGCCCGGCTGGCCGTCGCCGAGGAACGGCTGCGGTTCGGGCGGGACCTGCACGACGTGATGGGGCGCAACCTGGCCGTGATCGCGCTGAAGAGCGAGCTGGCCGTGCAGCTGGCCCGGCGTGGACGGCCCGAGGCCGTGGAGCAGATGATCGAGGTACAGCGGATCGCGCGGGAGTCGCAGCGCGAGGTACGCGATGTCGTACGCGGCTATCGCGAGGCCGATCTCGCCGTCGAACTCTCCGGCGCCCAGGGCGTGTTGACGGCGGCCGGGATCGCCTGCGAGGTCTCGGGCGAGGCGGCCGGGCTGCCCGGCAAGGTGCAGTCGGCGCTCGGCTGGGTGGTACGGGAGGCGACGACCAATGTGCTGCGGCACGGGGACGCCGGCCGGTGCACGGTGCGCCTGCGGGTGCTGGAGGAACGAGTGGTGCTGACGGTGGAGAACGACGGGGCGACCGCCGGGACGGACGGGACGGACGGGGCCGACGGGGCCGACGGGGCCGACGGGGCCGACGGGGCCGACGGGGCCGACCTTGCCCGGTCGGAGAGGGCCGACGGGTCGGGCCTCGACACGACGGAGAAGGCCGACGGGTCGGGCCTCGACAGGACGGAGAAGGCCGACGGGTCGGGCGCGGCCACCGGGTCGGGACTGGCCGGGCTGCGGGAGCGGCTGCGGGCGGTGGACGGGACGCTGGCGGCCGGGGCCGTCGGCGGGGACGGATTCCGGCTGGTGGCGGAAGTGCCCCTGACGGCGGGCGCGGTCGGCGAGGTCACCGCATGACGGCACCGGTACGGCTGCTGCTCGCCGACGACGAGCACCTCATCCGGGGCGCGCTCGCCGCGCTGCTCTCGCTGGAGGACGACCTGCTGATCGTCGCCGAGGCGGCCACCGGTCCGGAGGCGCTGGCGATGGCGATGGCGCACGCGCCCGATGTCGCCGTCCTGGACCTGGAGATGCCCGGCGCCGACGGTGTGAGCGTCGCCACATCGCTGCGGGCCGAACTCCCGTCCTGCCAGGTGCTGATCGTCACCAGTCACGGGCGGCCCGGCCATCTGAAGCGGGCGCTGGTGGCGGGTGTGCGCGGGTTCGTCCCGAAGACGGTCAGCGCCCAGCGCCTCGCGGAGATCATCCGTACCGTGCACGCCGGAAACCGTTACGTCGACCCCGAGTTGGCCGCCGACGCCATCGCCTCGGGCGACTCGCCGCTGACCGCGCGGGAGGCGCAGGTGCTGGAACTCGCGGCCGACGGGGCGCCCGTCGCGGAGATCGCGCGGCGGGCCGCGCTGTCGCAGGGGACCGTGCGCAACTATCTGTCCTCGGCCGTCTCCAAACTCGGGGCCGACAACCGGCACGCGGCCGTGCGTCTCGCGCGCGAGCGAGGTTGGGTATAGTTGCTCTCGCGCCACGGCGCAGTGCGGACGTAGCTCAGTTGGTAGAGCGCAACCTTGCCAAGGTTGAGGTCGCGAGTTCGAGCCTCGTCGTCCGCTCCATGGAAAAGCCCCCCGGTGTCACACCGGGGGGCTTCCTCGTTCACCAGCCGACGCCCGTCAGCCTCTCGTACGCCTCCACGTACTTGGCGCGGGTCGCGTCCACCACCTGCTGCGGCAGCGGCGGCGGGGGCTGCTCGCTCCGGCGGTCCCAGCCGGACTCGGCCGAGGTCAGCCAGTCGCGCACGAACTGCTTGTCGTACGACGCCTGCGCGCGGCCCGGCTGCCACTCGTCGGCCGGCCAGAAGCGGGACGAGTCCGGGGTGAGGACCTCGTCCGCGAGGACCAGGTCCGCACCGTCGAAGCCGAACTCGAACTTCGTGTCCGCCAGGATGATCCCGCGGCTCCGGGCGATGTCGCGGGCCCGGCCGTAGACGGCGAGGGTCGCCTGGCGCAGCCGGGCGGCGGTGTCGGCGCCGACCTGGCGGGCGACCTCCTCGTACGCCACGTTCTCGTCGTGCTCGCCGACCGCGGCCTTGGTGGCCGGGGTGAAGATCGGGGCGGGCAGCTCCGAACCGTCGGTCAGGCCCTCGGGCAGGGCCAGTCCGCAGACCGTGCGGGACTGCTCGTACTCGGCGAGGCCCGAGCCGGTGAGATAGCCACGGGCCACACACTCCACCGGGACCATCTGGAGCGACTTGCACACGAGAGTGCGGCCGCGCCAGTCGGCGGGGGCGCCGGCGGGCAGTTCGGTGCTCAGGACGTGGTGCGGGGCGAGGTCGACGAGCTGGTCGAACCACCACAGGGAGAGCTGGGTGAGGATGCGGCCCTTGTCGGGGATCTCGGTGGGCAGCACCCAGTCGTAGGCGGACATGCGGTCGCTGGCGACCATCACGAGGTCGCCCGCCTCGTTCTGGTACAGGTCGCGCACCTTGCCGGTGTGCAGATGCACCAGACCCGGAACCTCGATGGGTTCGGGTTTTTCGACGAATCCGGACACGGTTCCTCCCCGTGGTTCTGTCCAATGGCTCGATTGTCCCGTATGCGGGGACGCGGCCGGACAGCGGGTCAGTCGCGCTTGCAGATGCGGTCCAGGAGGTTGGCGGTGGCCCGCTGGACGCGGGCGTCGACGTGCCCCGGCCGGTCCAGGGCCGGTGACCAGGCGAACGTCCCCGAGGCGAAGACCAGAGCGCCGGACGGGGCCCGGTAGAGCGAGGTCTCCTGGTGGCGCGGCGCGCCGTCGTTGTCGCGGTAGGGGGAGTGGGCGAGCAGGATGCGCTCGTCGTGGTCGGGGAGCGGGGCGCGCGGGAAGTAGCGGTCGGCCTCGCCCGCGACCAGGCCGTCGAGTTCCTCGCCCTCGTGCGCTCCGGTCGCGTCCCACAGCCAGTGGTCGGCGTTGCGGACGATCAGGGGGTGGGGCTCGGGGACCCGGCCCGCGTACTGGATGCCGACCAGTTGTTGTTCGGGGCGGTCGATCTCGCGCCACAGCACGGCCTTGCCCGGACCCTTGCGCTTGCGGCAGGTCAGCAGGCGGTCGGGGACGGCGGACGGGGAGGGGCCCAGCTCGACCTGCCAGTACATGGTGTTGGCGGAGAGGAAGACGAGCGAGGTGCCGTGCTCCTTGGCGAGTTCGACGGTACGGCGCATCGGCGTCGACCAGTACTCGTCGTGGCCGGGGAAGACGAGTCCGCGGTAGCGGGTGGGGTCGACGCGGCCGGCGTGCAGGTCGCGGGCGTCGGCGTAGGCCAGGTCGTAGCCGTAGCGCTCGGCCCAGCGGATGAAGTCGTAGGCGTGGCCGACGTGCAGGGGGAGGCCCGCGCCCGCGTACGGGCGGTCGAAGGAGACCGTCGTCGCGGCGTCGGCCTCGCCGAGCAGGCGGCCCCGCTCGTCCCAGGCGTGGTAGAGGCTGGCCCCGGTGCGGCCGTCCTCCGGATAGAGGTTGTACGCCTGCCAGGTGATGTCGGGCAGGAGCAGGAGCAGGTCCGCCGGGTGGTCGTCGCGGACGGTGAACGGGATGTGGGAGCGGTAGCCGTCGACCGTGGTGAGGACGGCGACGTACGCGCCGACGCGCCAGTGCGGCGGGATCTGCAACCGCCAGGACAGCCACCAGTGATGGCAGGAGACCGTGCGGTCGGCCATGAGCGGCGGCGGCTGGACGATGCCGGACAGCCGGGGGCTGGTGGTGATCTTGGCGGCGCCGTCACCGCCGTAGTGGCCGATGCGGTAGATGTCGACGGCGAATTCCTGCGGCGGGTCGACGGTGACGTGGAAGTCGACGGCCTCGCCGGGGGCGACCGCGCCGGTGGAGATGAAGCCCTTGATCTGGCGGTGCACGTCGTCGGCGGCGCGCGGGCCTCCGGCCGGGGCGGGCCGGGGGGCGGGGACCCGGCGGGTGCCCTGCCGTACGGCCTGGCCGGGGGCCGGGTCCACGTACCAGGGGACGACCTGGCCGGTGTCGTCGAAGTACGTCTCGCTGCCGCGCAGCCAGGGGACGGGACCCTGGCCGAAGGGATCCGTCACGGCGTGCGCCAGGGCTCCCGACTCCCAGCGGCGGATCTGCTCCGACCCCATGCGCGCTCCCCCTCCCTGGCTCCCCCGTGGTCGTGTGCGATGTGGTGCGTGCCGAGCTTCCGTGCCTTGGCGCTTCGTGCTGCCGAGCAACCGCGCTGTTCTGCTGTCGAGCTGTTCTGCTGCCGCGCTTGCGGGCTGTTGTGCTGCTGTCTTATGTCGCGAGCGCATGCCATGCGCTTGTTCGGTCCCAGCACATCACATTACGCACGCATGCTGTCACTATTCGTTGCGAATTCGCCGAAAGTGGAATCAGGGGCTCCGACAGGAAGTCTGCCCACCGTCAGACGAGCCGTACCGGCTTCTCCGGTCGTATCCCGCACTCCACCAGCCAGGTCCGCAGCGGAACCGGGTTGCCGTCCTCTATGAGGCTCAGGACCCGCGGGCCGAGGTCGGTCGTGCGGACGCCGTCGATCAGGAGGGACGGCCCGTCGAGCCAGTCGAGGCCGGGGAGGGCGCCGGCGGTGTCCATCGCGGCACAGCAGACCATCGCGGTGACATGGTCGGCGAGGAGTTCGCGGGGCGTGCGCGGGGGCTGGAGCGGGAAGAGCGGCAGGCCGCCGTCGTCCCAGAAGGCCGTGTCGGGGCCCTGGCCCGCCGCGCCGACGGTCGGCTTCCCCACCGCCGGGGCGGCGGCCTCCTCGCGGGCCAGTTCCGCGGTCAGGCCCGAGGCGAGCGCCAGGCTGCGCTCGGTGCCGCCCTCGGGCGCGTCCTCGCCGCCGTCGGCGGCCATCGCCGCGTAGGGCTGCGCCGGCTTCGGGGCCGCCGCGGCGGTCGGGTCGGGGACCGCCAGGTGGTCGAGCACCCGGGCCAGGGTCGGGCCGCCCGGGTGCGGCGCGGTGCGTTCGGCGGAACGGCGGACGCCCAGCGCGTCCAGCACGCGGTGCAGCCGGGCCGCGTCGGTACGCCACTTGCGGTCGACGACCTCGTCCGGGTACTCCTGCCAGTCGACCGGGGCCCAGTCCGGGCCGGGCTCGGCCGGGCCGCCGTGGAAGAGGCGGGCGGCGAGCAGCGAGGCGGCCTCGTCCACCAGACCGGGTTCCTCGAGCAGATCGCAGGCGGGGCGCTCGCCCAGCCGGGAGGTGAAGCCCTCGGCGAGGCGGTCGCGGCGGGACAGCTCGGTGAGAGCGGCCACCACCCCCGCGTCCAGCCGGGAGGGCCAGCGGCCCATCCGCCAGGCGGGCAGCGCCACCCGGGTCAGCAGGCGGTCCCAGCCCGCGTACGCGAGGCCCACCTGCTCCTGGGCGACGATCCTGAGCCCGTAGTCCACGGCCTGCGCCCGCTCGGCGGCGGCCGCCGCCACCCCGCGCTCCATCAGCGTCGCGTGCTCCCGGCAGCCGCGCAGCAGGAGCCGGGCCACCCAGCCGATACCCGCGCACACCGTGCGCGAGGGCAGACAGCGGCCGGGCGTCGAGGCGACGGCCACCGCCGCGTCCAGACCGCGCACGAAGCGGCGGGCGGCGGCTATGTCGGGGTGCGCCGAGGGGCCCGTACCGGCGACGACCGGGGCGAGGACCGCGCGGAGCTCGCCGACGCGCATCCACCACAGGAACGGGGAGCCGATGACCAGGACGGTGGCGGCGGTCCGGCGGGGCGGTCGGCCCAGGTCGGCCATCTCGTCGCGGGCCGGGCCGTCCGGCGGCGGGGGCGGGCCGTGCGGCGGGTGGGTGCGGTCCTCCAGCCAGCTGTCGCAGTCCGGGGTGAGCGCTATGGCCGACGGCGCGGGAACGTCCAGACGGTCGGCGAGGTCGCGCACCAGCCGGTACAGATCGGGAGCGGATTCCTCGGCGATCGGGACCGTCGGGCTGACGGCGGGCCGGGCCCGGGCCACCACCAGGCCGATGACCGCGGCGGCGAGCAGCACGAGGGCCGCGAAGGGGGTGACGATCCAGCGGGCGACGTCCCAGCCCCGGCCCACGAGGTGTCCGGTGGACCCGCCGGCCAGCAGGATCACCGCCACGGCCGCCGGCAGCAGAGCCACCGCCAGCGCCCGGCTGCGCATGCGCAGCACGCCCAGCGCCCGCGAACGCGCTGCCTGCGCGGCCACCTCCACACCGATCCCGGTCACGGCCGGACTCACCCCCTCCCTGCTGACCTGGCTGTCCCGGTGGTTCCGGCTGTCCTGGCGAAGCTCACTCCCCCACTGTGGCATCCGCCACCGACATCGCAATGCCGGTGGGCCAAGTGCCGGAATGCTTGCGCCGCACCCTAGTTGGGGCTCCGGCCTCCGTCAGCCGGATAGGACATCGGTCACTCGATGGAATGGCTTTGGTCAGAGGTGGATGACGGAAAGCAAAGATCAGGCCCCGGATTTCTCCGGGGCCCGAGTCAGGGGGAAACCGAGGTCGGCGGGGGTTTCGTGCGCCGGCTACGCGCCCGCGGCCGCCTTCGCCGCGATGTCCGTACGGTGCTGGGAGCCGTCGAGTCCGATGCGGGCGACCGCCTGGTAGGCGCGGTCACGGGCCTCGGAGAGGTCCGTGCCGGTCGCGGTGACCGAGAGCACCCGGCCGCCCGCGCTGACCACGGCGTCGCCGTCGTGCCGGGTGCCCGCGTGCAGGACGTACGCGTGCGGGGCGTCCTGGGCGGCCACCGCGTCGAGGCCGGTGATCGGGTCGCCGGTGCGCGGGGTGTCGGGGTAGTTGTGCGAGGCGACGACCACGGTGACCGCGGCGTCCTCGCTCCAGCGCAGGGGCGCGAGGTCGTCGAGGGTGCCGTTGGCCGAGGCCAGCAGGACACCGGCGAGCGGGGTCCGCAGCCGGGCCAGGACGACCTGGGTCTCGGGGTCGCCGAAGCGAGCGTTGAACTCGATGACCCGTACGCCCCGGCCGGTGATCGCGAGTCCCGCGTAGAGCAGACCGGAGAACGGCGTGCCGCGGCGGCGCATCTCGTCGACGGTGGGCTGGAGAACGGTCTCCAGCACCTCCTCCACCAGCTTCGGGTCGGCCCACGGCAGCGGGGAGTACGCGCCCATGCCGCCGGTGTTCGGACCCTCGTCGCCGTCCAGCGCGCGCTTGAAGTCCTGGGCGGGCTGGAGCGGGACGACCGTCTCGCCGTCGGTGATCGCGAAGAGGGACACCTCGGGGCCGTCGAGGAACTCCTCGATGACGACGCGGTCGCAGGCGGCCGCGTGCGCCTTCGCGATCTCGATGTCGGAGGTCACGACGACGCCCTTGCCTGCGGCGAGTCCGTCGTCCTTGACCACGTAGGGGGCGCCGAAGGCGTCGAGGGCCGTGGCGATCTCGTCGGCGGTCGTGCAGACGTAGGAACGTGCCGTGGGGACACCGGCCCCCGCCATCACGTCCTTCGCGAAGGCCTTCGAGCCCTCGAGCCGCGCGGCCTCACCGGACGGGCCGAAGACGGGGATGCCCGCCTCGCGCACGGCGTCCGCGACCCCGGCGACCAGCGGGGCCTCCGGGCCGACGACCACCAGCCCGGCGCCGAGCTCGGTGGCCAGCGCGGACACCGCGGCGCCGTCCAGGGCGTCGACCTGGCGCAGCTCGGCGACCTCGGCGATGCCGGCGTTGCCGGGAGCGCAGTACAGCGCGGTGACGTCGGGGTCGAGGGACAGGGAGCGGCACAGGGCGTGTTCGCGGGCGCCGCTGCCGATGACGAGGACCTTCACGGGGGTCAGCCTAACGGGCGCGGGCGGCCTGCCTTGTGCGGGTCGCCCGGACGGCGGGGGCGACGCCGTCGTGTGTTCCTCCGAACCGGGCGGACGGAGGGAGGGCGGAAGCCGGGGGGAGCGGGTGGCGGGTGGCGGGCGGAGCGGGCGGCGGGCGGAGCGGGTGGCGAGCGGCGGCCGAAGGCGGGCTTCTACTCGTTTACTCGTTGGAGATCTCGTCCACCACCGTCGCCCCGAGTTCCCGCACGATCAGGTCGTGCCCGGAGAGGGCCGACTCGTCGAGGTCGGGGTCGTCGTCCTCCGGGATGTCGTCCTCGGGGGAGACCGGGGGCGGCTCGGGGGCGGCGGGCCGGGGTGCGGGGGCCGCCGCCGGGGCGGCCGACGAGGAGTGGGCCGAGGGGCCGGCGGGTGCCGGAGCGGGGGGCGTGGGCTGCGCGGGTGCCGGGCGCTGCGCGGCGGGGGCGCCGCCTCCGCCGTAGCCACCGGACCCGGCGCCCGTTCCCGCGCCGAAGCCGCCGCCTCCGTAGCCGGCGGGGGCGCCCGTCGCCGGGGGTGTCGAGCCGCCGCCCGACGGGTCGACGACCGCCTCGATCTTCCACTGGACGCTGAACTGCTCGGACAGCGCCTGCCGCAGGACGTCCTCGCTGCCGCTGCTCGTGAAGTTGTCACGCGCGCCGGCGTTGACGAAGCCGATCTGGAGGGTGGTGCCGTCGAAACCGGCGACGTGGGCGTTCTGGCTGAGCAGGATCCAGGTGAACCGGCGGCGGTTCTTCACCGCGTCCAGGATGTTCGGCCAGAGCATCCGGGGGTCGACGCCACCGGCGGGGGGCGCGTAGGCCGCGGCCGGGGCCGGGGTGGCCGCCGGAGCGGCGGGGGCGGCAGGGGCGGGGGGCGAGGCCGGAGGCCGGCCGGGGCCGCCGCCCGCGGGCGCCGCGGTGGGCCAGCCGCCCGGCCGACGGCCACTGCCTGCGGCCGTCGCGGCGGGCCAGGCACCGGGCGCCGGCGTCTGCGCGCTCGCGTCGGCGGGGGCGGGGGCCTGGACGTCCTGCGCCGCGGGCGGGGGCGAGACAGGAGCCAGCGCCGGGGCCGGGTCCTGGGGGACCGGGGGCTGAGCGGCGGCCGGAGGGGCCACGGACGGCTGTGGCTGAGGCTGCGGCGCGCCCGGGGTCTGGGCCGCGGCGGCCGGGGTCTGGCCGCCGCCCGGTCCGCGCACCGCGGCCCGGGCCGCGGCGGCCCCGCCCCCGGGCTGAACGGCCCCGACGGCGGGAGACTGCGCTGCCGGAGCACCGCCGGGCAGCGCTCCCCCGTGGACCTCGGGCCCGGGTACGTACGCCGCCGTGGGCGCGCCGCCGCCCGCGGCGAAGTTCACGCCGCGCTCGATGCGGTCCAGGCGGGCCATCACGGAACGCGCGTCGCCGTAGGCGGCGGGCAGCAGTACGCGGGCGCAGATGAGTTCCAGCTGGAGGCGGGGCGAGTTGGCGCCGCGCATCTCGGTGAGTCCCTCGTTGACCAGGTCGGCGGCGCGGCTGAGCTCGGCGGCGCCGAAGGTGCCCGCCTGGGCCTGCATGCGCTCGACGACGTCGACGGGGGCGTCGATGAGCCCCTTCTCGGCCGCGTCCGGCACGGCGGCCAGGATCACCAGGTCGCGCAGCCGCTCCAGCAGGTCGGCGACGAAGCGCCGCGGGTCGTTGCCGCCCTCGATGACGCGGTCGACGACCTCGAAGGCGGCGGCGCCGTCACCGGTGGCGAACGCCTCGACGACGGAGTCGAGCAGCGAACCCTCGGTGTAGCCGAGCAGGGACGTGGCCATGGCGTACGTCACACCGTCCGCACCGGCGCCGGCCAGCAGCTGGTCCATGACGGACATGGAGTCACGCACGGACCCGGCGCCGGAGCGCACGACGAGCGGCAGGACGCCGTCCTCGACGGGGATGGCCTCCTGTCCGCACACCTCGCCGAGGTAGTCCCGAAGGGTGCCGGGCGGCACGAGCCGGAAGGGGTAGTGGTGGGTCCGCGACCGGATCGTGCCGATGACCTTCTCGGGCTCGGTGGTCGCGAAGATGAACTTCAGATGCTCCGGCGGCTCCTCGACGACCTTGAGCAGGGCGTTGAAGCCGGCCGACGTGACCATGTGGGCCTCGTCGATGATGTAGATCTTGTACCGGCTGCGGGCGGGCCCGAAGAAGGCCTTCTCCCGCAGATCACGGGCGTCGTCCACACCACCGTGCGACGCGGCGTCGATCTCGATGACGTCGATGGACCCCGGCCCGTTGCGTGCCAGGTCCTGGCATGAGTCGCAGATGCCGCACGGGGTCGGCGTGGGACCCTGCTCACAGTTCAGGCACCTGGCGAGGATGCGCGCGCTGGTCGTCTTGCCGCACCCGCGGGGACCGCTGAACAGGTACGCGTGATTGACCCGGTTGTTCCGCAGCGCCTGCTGCAACGGGTCGGTGACATGCTCCTGCCCGATGACCTCGGCGAAAGACTCCGGGCGATAACGGCGGTACAGCGCGAGAGACGACACGCGTACGAGGTTATAGGCGACCACCGACAAACCGCCCCGCCCGCGAACGCAAGCGCCCCCCACGCACCCGCCAGAGCCGACCTACCCTTGCTGCCTTCCGGCCCTGGGGGAGTTCAGTCAGATAGCGCCGCGTGAGGGGCTGCCCAAACAGTACCTGATGCCGGCGGTGCGGAACGAGTTCGCAAGCACTCCTCTCGGTCATGTAATGTTCCGACCGGAGGATTCGCCTAGAGGCCTAGGGCGCACGCTTGGAAAGCGTGTTGGGGGCAACCCCTCACGAGTTCGAATCTCGTATCCTCCGCCATTGCTCTCACCGGGCAATACGTCGAAGGGCCCCACCGCAAGGTGGGGCCCTTCGACGTTGTGCGTCCCGGCTTCCGGTTGGCTTCTTCCCCGTCCGTGGCGCACAACCAACCGTCCTTCTCGGAGGTCTTGATCGCCGGTGCCGCGCCCCTGACCGCGGCGCCGACGACCGGAGGAGGACACGCATGGGGCCAGGTATGGCGGCGGGACCGGCGGAGCACATGGCACACAGCGCGCGAAAGCTCGGCAGACCGGTTCTCACGGCGACGGTGCTGATCGCCACCGCGGGCGGACTGCTGACCGCGGGCGCCGTGCCCGCCTCGGCCGCGACCGCGAGCTGCGTCTCACCCGCGTACAAGCGGCAATTCTTCGCGAACACCACGTTTTCCGGCACCCCCAGGAAGACCGACTGCGACGCGCGGATCGACGAGAACTGGGGCGCCGGGGCGCCGGCCCCAGGGCTCCCGAGGAACGCCTTCGGCGTCCGCTGGACCGTCACCCGCGACTTCGGCTCCGGCGGCCCCTTCGCCCTGTCCGCGGCATCGCGTGACGGCATCCGCGTCTACCTCGACGGCGCCCGCAAGGTGGATCTCTGGAAGGACGTCTCCACCACCCGGAAGAAGACCGTCGACGTCACCGTCCCTTCCGGCAGGCACACCCTCCGCGTCGACTTCGTCAACTGGACCGACGCGGCGAACGTCACCTTCGCCTACACGCCGCGCACTTCGGCGACCGTCGACAAGGTCAAGCCGCTCACCCCGGGCGGCGCCTCGCTCTCGTACGCCGATGGCCGGGCGAAGCTGAGCTGGTCCAAGAACAAGGAGATGGACCTCGCGGGCTACCGGGTCTACCGGCGGCTCGAAGGGACGGCCTTCGGCAGCAGGCCGCTGGCGACGACGACCTCCACCTCGTACACCGACACCTCGCTGCCGCGCACCGGGGACGCCTACTCCTACGAGGTGCGCGCCTACGACAAGGCCGGCAACACGTCCACCGGCACCGCCGACAAGACCGTCACCACCCTCGACCGGACGCCACCCGCCGCTCCCGGCGGGCTGAGCGCCACCAGGACCGGGGCGGCCGTGCGGACGCAGTGGCACCCGGTCGAGGGAGCGGCCTGGTACCGCGTCTACCGGGCGTCCTCCGCCGCGGGGCCCTTCGAGGCGGTGTCCGCCGAACTCACGGACACCTCGTACCAGGACACGCCCTCCTTCGACGTCACCAAGCGCTGGTACTACCGGGTCGTCGCGGGTGACACGGCGGGCAACACGTCCGCGCCGTCGGCGAACGCGGACACGGGCGCCCCCGACGCCACCCCGCCCGCCCAGGTCACCGGGGTCGAGGCCACCGGCAGCACGGCGGGCAACAACGTGCGCTGGACGGCGAACGCGGACGACACCGCGCACTACGAGGCGTGGGCGCGGCCGGCCGGCGAGCAGGAGTTCACGGGCCCGCGGATCGTCTTCGGTCCCTCGTGGCTGGACACCACCGCCCCGGTGGGCGGCACGGTCGAATACCGGGTGCACGCCGTGGACGCGGCCGGCAACATCTCGCCCGTCTCCGCGTCCGCGGAGGCCGTCCGCCCGGCCCCGGCCCCGGTGTCGGCACCCCAGCCCGTCACCGTGACACCGCGGGACAGCTACACCGTCCTCGGTTGGGCGTTCCCGGGGACCGACGCATGGCATTTCCACGTGTACCGGCGCACCGACCCGAACGGCGCCTGGACTCTCCTCAACGACGTCGCGATCGGGGCGAACGGGGTCGAGGACGCCACCGCGCCCAAGGGGGTCGCGTACTACTACGTCGCCTCGGTCGACTCGGCCGGCGCTGACTCCGCGCCTTCGCCCACGGTCACGGTGGACCGGCTCACGCCGGCGACCCGTACGGCGCCGCAGGTTCCGCTCCTCTCCCTCAAGGCCCCGTACACCGAGTGCACGGCGAACGACTGCGTCGGTCACGGTGGCACCAGCCAGCCCATCACGGTCGCGATGAGCCGCCAGGCCGGCGACGACCGCCTCATCGGCGGCTACCAGTGGCGCATCTTCGGAGGCGCCGACTCGGGGTACCAGCGGACCTCGGACACCTCCGTGACGTGGACTCCGACCAGGACGGGCCTGTACGTGGCCGAGGTGGCGACCGTGGACGTGTACGGACGCGTCGGCCCCTCCACGCGCATCGAGTTCAAGGTCGGCTGACCCGTCCCCCCGGCGAGGGTCATCGGGCCTCGCGGTGAAGCGGTTGGCCTGATCGCCGGGCACGACGTCGAAGGGCCCCACCGTTCGCGGTGGGGCCCTTCGACGTTCGTGTGTCCAGTCATCGAGTCGGGAAGGGCCCCACCCCCCGGCGGGGCCCTTCCGTGTCGTTCGTGGGCTGTGTCTAGGTGCCGATCGGTTCTTCAGTGGTCATCGGACACCGGCGGTCGGTCAGCGGTGGCCGCCGTTGCCGTGCCCGTTGCCGTGCCCGTGCCCGTTGCCATTGCCGTGGCCGTTGCCGTTGCGGCGGTGGTTGTTCCAGGCGTAGTCGTCGACGAAGCGGTTGCGGTCGTTGCGCAGGGTGGCCGTGTCCGAACGGTCGTCCCACACGTAGTTGCGACGGTCCTGGTAGAGGTCGAAGCGGGTGTCGTGCCCCTTGCCGGTGTGGATGCGGACGGTGGACCGGCCGTCGAGCCGGACGTGGCGGAACGTGTACTTGTGGCCGTCCTCGTTCTTGAGGGTCCAGCCGTCCAGGTTGACGCTGCGGCGGCTGGTGTTGGTGACCTCCACCCACTCCTTGTTCAGGGAGTTGTTGGAACCGTAGGAACGGTCACCGCGGGAGGGAGAGGCGTAGTGCACGTCGCTGATCTTGACCTGCGGCTGGTTCGGGCGGGCGTGGTCGGCGGCGGACGCCGGCAGTGCCGCCGCTCCGATCAGGGCGCCGGCCGCCAGGGCGGCGGCGGCGAGACGACGGGCGGTTGCAGAAGCAATAGCGGACACAAGTACCCCTCGGGTTGTGCGGGCACCTCCCCGACCCGGCCGTGGGCCCTGTCGGGGTGGTGCGATGTGCGGTGGCGACCGGCTGGCCGCGCACTCACAATCTGGCCGCCACGGGCCGAGCGTGAACGCGATACGCGCATGGTGTGACGAAGTGACCACATTGCCGTTACCTTCGCCTTCAATGTCCATCTATACCGAAAAGGCGTGAAGTTGACGCTTCGCCAGTTGATCAACCCTTGTGGGCGCTGGCCGACGGCGGTCCGCGCCTCCGGTTCGCCACCCCACTCCGGACGCGGCCGTCACCCGAAAGTGAGTAACAGTTCTCGGCCCTCGGGAGGCGCCTAGCGCTCGATCCGCACTTGTCGGGTCCCGCTCACCTGGTCCACGTCCGACACCCTGACCGTGACCTTCATGGACCAGGTGCCGGGCAGGGGGAGGTTGAAGGCGTCGGCCGCCCAGTAGCCGCCCCGGTCGGTCACCTTGGTGTCGAGCGGACCGATCCGCCGGCCGGGGAGCGTGAAGGAGATCCGGAGTTCGGGGACCGTGGACAGACCGCCGTCGGGGCCGTAGACCACGGCCTCCACCGTGTTGTCGCCGACCTGGCCGGGATCGAGCGTGACCTGCACCTGTCCCTGGGAGCCGGGGGTGCCGAGGTCGAAGGAGACGGTGGTCACGGAGGCGGCGGCGATGCCGGTCCCGGACACCGCCGCCCCCGGCCGCGCCGCCTCGGCCTCGGCGCGGCCGGGGAGGGTGGACGTGAGCGCCGTCGTGATCACCAGCACCACCAGGCCGACGGCGGCCTCGGCGAGGACCGAGCGGCGCAGGCCACGCGCGGCGCCCGCCTCCGACCGCGCGTCCGCGTCCTGTTCCGGCACCGACTCCTGCTCCGGGACCGGGACCGGGACCGGGGCAGGCTCCGGTGCCGGTCCCGGCTTCGGGCGCGATGGTCCGCCCGCCATCTCCGGTACCCGTTCCGTCACGGCCGTCTCCGGCGACGCCGACGCCAGCCGTGCCGTCCACCGCCGCGAGGCGGACGCGGCCGTCAGCAGCAGCGTCACGGCGGCCAGCTTGAGGAGCAGGAGGCGGCCGTACGAGGTGTCGGTGAGCGCGGACCAGGAGCCGAGGCCGCGCCAGGACTGGTAGACGCCGGTCACCACCAGGACGGTGACGGCGGTGGCCGCGACCCGGGAGAAACGGGCGACCACGGGGGCCGGGAGCACGCTGCGGCGGAGCACGGTCAGCAGGGCCGTCAGGCCGCCCAGCCAGACCGCCATCGCCAGCAGGTGCAGGACCGAGGACGTGATCGCCAGCGGGACCTGGAGGCCGGCCGAGGCGTGCTCGGCGGCCGCCCAGGTCAGGGCCAGACCGAGGGAGAGCGTGGCGGCGGCCGCGAGGGTCGCGCGCGTGGGGGGACGCCTGCGGGCCCGTAGGAGGAGGACGGCGGCCACGGCGAGCAGGGCGAGACGGGCCAGGAGCACCAGGCCCGGACGGCCCGTCAGGGTGCGGGTCAGGGCGGACGGGTCGAGGGCCGCCGCCGGGCCCTCGCCGGTCTCGTACGGGGTGCGCAGCAGCAGCAGGACGGCGGTGGACGCCAGCAGGGCCCACCAGCCCACGACGAGCGGGGTGCGCAGGGGGCCGGTGCGCGGCGGGCGGCAGACCAGGACGAACGCGGCCGTGCCGATGAGGAGGGCCGCGGCGAGGTAGGCGGTGTACCGGGCGATGCCGTAGAGGGCGGCGGTGGCCGGGTCCTCGGTGGGGCCCGCGTTCACCGCGGCCGTCGTCGGGGTGGGCTTGCCGACGGAGAAGGTGAACGCGCCGGAGATCGGGTGGCTGTCCGCCGAGACCACCCGCCAGGCCACGGTGAAGGTGCCTTGGCCCAGCCCGGCGGGCAGGGTGACCCGGGCCGTGTCCGCGCGGTCCGCCGCGTGCCCCGCCTCGCCCGTGCGCACCTGGCGGTTGTCGGGGTCGAAGACGCGGAGGGAGTCGTCGAGCAGGCCGACGGACTCCGTGAAGGTCAGGGTGATGTCGCGGGGAGCGGTCTTGAGGACGGCGGCGTCGGCGGGGTCGCTGCCGCGGAGGGCCGCGTGGGCCGAGGCCGTTCCCGCGCCGCCGAGGAGGAGCAGGACCAGCACGGTGCCCAGCAGCACCAGCCCCTGAAGCCGCCGGTCCGCGGGCCGGGTGCCGCCCCGTCGTCCGCCCTCGCGCCCTTCGCTCACGTCACCGCTCCGTCTTGGGACTCGTGTGCTCCGCCATACGTACGGACGAGAGCTCCGCCCTGCTCACCGCCGTGCCACCGGGCAGGGCCGACGGCGCCCGTGCCGCTCACCGGCGCCGACTCGGTACGACCTATGGCCCTCGTGCCGCTCACCACCGCTCGCTCGGTACGACCGACGGCCCCCCTGCCGCTCACCAGGTGGGCCGTGCCGAGACTCCGCCGTCCAGCACCAGGTCGTGTCCGGTGAGCCAGGACGCCAGGGGTGAGGCGAGGAAGACGCACGCGTCGCCCACGTCCCGCGGGCGACCCAGCCGGCCGAGCGGGGCCGCCTGCCGCCATCGCCGCACGCCCTGCGGCCAGTCCTGCTCCAGTCCCTCGCGGTCGACGAGCCCGGGGGAGACGGTGTTGACGCGGATGCCGTGGTGCCCGTACTCCAGGGCCGCGGAACGGGCGTGCATCACCACCGCGGCCTTGGAGGCGGCGTAGTGGGCGTGCGCGGCGGCGGGCATCCGGGCCTCGATCGAGGCGATGTGCGTCACCGTGCCGCCGCCCTCCTGTCCGCGCATGACCTCCACGGCGGCCTGCGTGCAGGCGAACACGCTGGTCAGGTTGGTGTCCACCACCGCCCGCCACTGCGCCGCCGTCATCCCCGCGAGCTCCCGCGTCGGCTGCACGCCCGCGTTGTTGACCAGGGCCGTCAGCAGGCCCCCGCCCCAGGCGGCCGCCTCGCCGACCAGGCGCCGGCACTCGTCCTCGTCGGTCAGGTCCGCGCGCAGGACGACGGTCCGGGCACCCGAGTCCCGCAGGGCGTCCGCCATGTCCCGCGCCGCCGCCACGGAGGTACGGCAGTGCAGCGCCACCGCGGCGCCCTCCTGCGCGAACCTGAGCGCGATGCCCCGGCCGATGCCGCCGCCCGCGCCCGTGACCAGGGCGACCTGCCCCTGCAGTAGCCCGCTCATGGGCGGCACAGTGCCACGATCCGGGAGGCCTCGGCCGGGTAGCGCGCCGTCAGTTCCGCCGGATCGCCGTGCTCGTACCCCTCGTCCGTGTAGCCGGGGGCCATGGTGCAGCCGAAGAACGTCCACGCGCCGTCGCCGTCGACCCGCGCCCCCATCCAGGTGCCGGCGGGCACGGTGAACTGGAGGTGCTGGCCGGCCCGTACGTCGGGGCCGAGCACGACCGTGTCCGAGGTGCCGTCGGGGGCGAGGAGCAGGAGGCGCAGCGGGTCGCCGAGGTGGAAGTGCCAGACCTCGTCGCCGGGCAGCCGGTGCAGGGCCGAGAAGTCGCCCGCGGTGAGCAGGACGACGATCGCGGTGCCCTCCGGGCGGCCGTCCGGCCGCTCGGGGCCCGCCCAGGTACGGCGGAACAGACCGCCCTCGCGCGGCAGGGGCCGTAGGCCGTAGTGGGCGACGAGGTCTTCCGGGGTCACCCGGGGAAGGCTACCTCTCGGCGCAGGAAGGCCAGTTGGGCGTGCTTCTCGGGCAGGTACACGTCCGGGAGGTCGATCTCCGGCAGGACGACGACCGGGCCCGCCTCGAAGCCCTGGCGCAGGAAGCGGCTGATCGCCTTCTCGTTGCGCAGGTCGGGGTCGACCACGACCCGGCGCCGGTCCAGGACCACCAGGACGTACGTGGCGAGGACGCCCATCAGGGCGGACGACCAGCCGGATCGGCCGCCCTCGTCCCCGGCGGGCGCGAGCAGCAGGTGTACGCCGATGTCGCCGGGCCGGACCTCGTAGCACTCGCTGACCCGGTCGGCGTCGGGCTCGTAGGTCTGGAGCAGGGCGACCGGTTCGCCGTCCTTGACGGCGAGGTAGGCGTGGTGGGTGTCGAGGGTGTCCAGGTGGGCGTAGACCTCGGCCACCTGGTCCCGGGTCAGGCCGTTCATGCCCCAGAAGGCGGCGCGTTCCTCGCTCACCCATCGGTGGACGACCTCGGCGTCGGCCTGCGCGTCGAGGGCGAAGAGGCGCACGGTGCCGAAGCCGCCGGCCTCCTGCGTGTGGAGCGTCTCGCGGGCGGGGGCGGCGAGGGGGTCAGACATCGGTCTCCTTCTCCAGCTGGTCCCAGTCGGTGACGACCGGGGCGAGGTCTCCCGCCAGCCACAGCGGGAGCTGATCACGGTGGTGCGGTGTGCCGGGGACGCCACAGGCGCCGAACGGCACCACCCAGCGGCTGTCCTCGCGGCGGGCCAGGTCCCACACGTAGCGGGCCGCCGGGCCGCGCGCGGCGAGGTCGGTGAGGCCGGGCACGGCGGTGGTGCACAGCACGCAGTCGTGGTCGCCGGACAGTCCGGGTCCGGCGTACGACGGGTCGGGCAGCGCCTGCCAGGCGGCGAGCCGGTGCGTCTCGCCCCACGGGCGGTCGGCCGGGTGCGCGGCGGCCGTCTCCTCCAGGGCCGCGCGGACGACGGCCGTGCGGTCGATGCCGTACAGCTGCTCGGCGCGCAGCAGGTGTTCCAGGGCGAAGGCGACGCGCGGGGTGAGCGCGAGCCAGGGCAGGAGCACCTCGGGATAGGCGGGCGAGGTGGTCAGGGCGGCGAGGGCGGGGTGGGCGGCCAGGCGGCGGACGACCGCGCCGCGCAGGGCCGCGTAGGCGGACGCGTCCGTGCTGGTGGCGTCCATGTGCCGGTTCCAGCGCAGGAGGCGGTCGCGCAGGCCCGCAGCCGGTTCGGTGAGGCCGTCGAGGGCCGTGAGGCGGTCCAGCAGGGCGGCCGCGGAGGCGAGGTGGGTGTCCGTGTGGAGGGCGGGCATGTCGGCCGCGGACAGGACGGGGCGCTCGTCCAGGAGGGCGCGGATGCGGTCGGCGCGGTGCGGCGCGGCGAACTCGACGCCGAGGGGGGCCGCGGGACCGCGCTGGTTGGCCATGACGGCGACGCCGTCGGTCAGACCGGCGCGCGGCATCTCGTGCCAGCCGGTCCACTCGTGTCCGGGCTCCCAGGCCGGGACCAGCCGGGTGCGGTTGGCGGCGGAGCGCACCGGCACCCGGCCGGCGACCCGGTGCAGCAGGCCGCCCTCGGTGTCGGCGGCCTGGACGACGTTGACGGGCTCGGCCCAGGCGTCGAGGGCGCGGTCGACGTCGGCGACCCGGCGGGCGCGCAGCAATGGAAGGAGCGCGCCGAAGCCGAGATCGCCGGTGACGCGGGGCGGGTAGCGCAGGCTGAGCGCGAGCGCCGTGCCGTCGTCGAGGCCCTCGGGGCCGCCGGCGACGACCGGGCCGCGGTCGGTCTCGATCACCTCGACCTCGACCGTCTCCTCACCGGCCACGCGGACGAGTTCGGTGTGCCGGGTGGCGCGGTGCCAGATTCCGTCCGGGCCGAGTGCCTCGACGCCGGCGCCGGTGCGGCGCAGCCGTTCGCGGTAGAGGTCCTGGTAGTCGGCCATGGCGTTGGTGATGGCCCAGGCGACCGTGCCGGTGTGGCCGAAGTGCGCGATGCCGGGGATGCCGGGGACGGCGAGGCCGACCACGTCGAACTCGGGGCAGGCGAGGCGGATCTGCTGGTAGACGCCCGGGTCCTCGATGAAGCGGTGCGGGTCGCCGGCGATGACGGCGTGTCCGGTGGCCGTGCGCTCGCCGCTCACCAGCCAGCCGTTGCTGCCGGAGGTGTTGGGGCCGTCGGTGGCGAACAGGCCGACCGCGTCCGGGCCGAGGTGGCGTACGGCCTCCTCGCGCCAGAGTTTGGCGGGGAAGCCCGCGAAGAGGATGTGGGTGGAGAGCCAGACGGCGAGCGGGCTCCAGGGCTCCCAGCGGCCGGGCTGGAGGTCCGTCCGGGTGAACTCCGGGGCCGTGGCGGCGGCCAGGCCCTCGTTGACGCCGTCGACGTAGGCGCGGACCCAGTCGGCCGTCTCGGGGTCGGTCCGCTCCAGGGCGGCGTAGCAGCGTCTGGCGGTGTCGTCGAGGCGGACGCGGCGCGCGAAGCGGTCCCAGGGCAGGGCCTCGGGGCCGAGGAAGGCGGCGGAGGTGCCCTGGGCGCGGTGCCGTTCCGTCTCCAGTTGCCAGGCGCGGTCCTGGGCGGTGACCCGGCCCTGGGCGTGGGCCAGCGCGCGGGCACCGTCGGCGCGCAGATGCGGAATTCCCCACGCATCTCGGTAGATCTCGGTGGTCACCCGTGTGGCCCCTCTGTTCTTTAGGTTAGCCTTGCCTAACTAGCTGTGACGGAATCGTACGCGAGACGTGAGGGAGTGCCATGGGGCAGGGGCGGGGTTGGGAAGGCGCGGTCCTGAGGCTGATGCGCGCCAAGGACTTCACCTTCACGGTGACGGACGCCGAGGACGTCACCCCGGACTTCCGGCGGCTGCGCCTGACCGACGGCGGACTGCTCGCGGCGACCGGCGTGCACGCGACGATGTGGGTGCGGCTGTGGTTCGACAACGCGGGCAAGCCGCACCAGCGGGCCTACACCCTGGTCGACCCGGATCCGGCGGCCGGCACCTTCGGTCTGGAGTTCGCGCTGCACGAGGGGCACGCCAGCGACTGGGCCCGGGCCGCGAAGCCCGGGGACACCGTGGAGGCGACCGTCCAGGGCACCGGCTTCGAGCCGCCCGAGCCCGCCCCCTCGCACCTCGTGGCGATCGGCGACCCGGCCTCGCTGCCCGCGATCAACTCCCTGCTCGACGCGGTCGGTACGGCCCCGGCGACCATCTTCTTCGAGGGCGCCGCCGACGGCCTTCCGCTGCGCGCCGACCCGGCCCGCCACGAGGTGCGCCAGGTGGACCGGCCGGACTCCGGCGGCCGGCTCGTGGAACGGGTGAAGGCGGACCTGCCCGCGCTGCTCGCGGCCACCCCGGACCCGTACGTGTGGATCGCCTGCGACACGGTGACGACCCGGACGCTGTCGTCGTACGTACGCAAGGAGCTCGGCGTTCCCAAGCATCGGATGCACGCGCTCGGGTACTGGCGCGCGTCCTGACCCCGTCCGCGCGATCATCGACCCATGGACGTCACCCTGCACCTCGCCCAGGACCCCGAGGCCGACGCGCTCCTCGGCCGCTCCCCGCTCGCCGCGCTGGTCGGCATGCTGCTGGACCAGCAGGTCCCGATGGAGTGGGCGTTCAAGGGGCCGGCGACGATCGCGCGGCGGATGGGCGCCGACGACCTGGACGCGCACGAGATCGCGGCCGTGGACCCGGAGGCGTTCACCGCGCTGCTGTCCGAGAAGCCGGCCGTCCACCGCTACCCGGGGTCCATGGCCAAACGGATCCAGCAGCTGTGCCAGTACCTCGTGGAGCACTACGACGGTGACGCCGAGGCCCTCTGGCAGGGTGTCGGCAGCGGGCCGGAACTGCTCGGGCGCCTCGAGGAACTGCCCGGGTTCGGCAAGCAGAAGGCGCAGATCTTCCTCGCCCTGCTCGGCAAGCAGCTCGGGGCGCGGCCCAAAGGGTGGCGCGAGGCCGCCGGGGCCTACGGCGAGGCGAAGTCCTTCCGCTCCGTCGCCGACATCACCGGGCCGGAGTCGCTCGCCAAGGTGCGGGCGCACAAACAGGAGATGAAGGCGGCGGCGAAGGCGGCGAAGGCCCAGCCCTGACCGTCAGCCACCTGGCCCAGTCCGGGTGGCGGAAGGCCGCGAAGCGGTCCAAGCATGGACCATGACCGAGCCATCGACCGGTGCCGCCTGGGGCCCGGAATACGACGACCGCAAGGTCCACGCCGAACGCGCGTCCGGCCCGGCCGGCGGCCGGACCGCGGCCCACGAGCTCGAACCGCCGCTCGAAGGACCGCTGCACGCCCTGTCCCAGGCCGCCTGGCAGGTCGTGCTGCTCACCGGCGTCGCCTCGCTCGTCCTGGGCGTCCTGGTGCTGATCTGGCCGGGCGCCTCGCTGCTCGCCGCCGGCGTCCTCTTCGGCATCTACCTGCTGGTCAGCGGAGTGCTCCAGCTGGTCTCCGCGTTCGGCACCCACAAGACGACCTCGCTGCGCGTGCTGGCCTTCATCAGCGGCGCCCTGTCGATCGTGCTGGGCCTGTTCTGCTTCCGCGGCCCGATGCAGTCGATCCTGCTGCTCGGCCTGTGGATCGGCATCGGCTGGGTGATCCGCGGGATCACCCAGACCCTGGCCGCCGTCCACGACCGCGGGATGCCCGCGCGCGGCTGGCAGATCTTCCTCGGGATCGTCACCTTCATCGCCGGGATCGTCCTGATCGACTCGCCGTTCGAGTCGGTCGCCGTCCTCACCCTGGTCGGCGGCATCTGGCTGGTCGTGGTCGGCATCGTGGAGATGGTCACCTCGTTCCGGATCCGGGGACTGGCCCGGCAGGTCCCGCGCACCGCATGAACCCCGCCTACGCCGAGCGGGCGGATCTGCCGCCCGGCGCGATGAACGTCGTACTCCGCCCGGGGAGATGACATCCCGTGAGCAGCAGCACCGCCCCCCGCCGCCTTCCGTACGGCCGCGCCTGCCTGCGGGCGCTCGTCCTGCTGCTCGCCCTGCTGGTGCCGGGCACCCACGCCGAGATCCACGCGGCCCCGGCCGCCTTCGCCGCCGCCGGTGAGACGGCCGCCGAGTACGACGTCCTAGACGGCGCCCTGCGGCCGCCGGCCCGCACCGCTCACCGGCCCGTCGCGCCGCTGCGGCCCGCGCCCCTGCCGGATCCGGCGCCCGGTGCGGCCCGGGGCCCGGCCGGCACCGCCCCGCTCGGCTCCTCGTACCCCCCGCACCCCGCCCTGAGCACGGTGGTCCTGCGCTGCTGACGAGAACCGGTCCCCTCCGGTCCCCCTCGGTTCAGTACGACGCAAGGAACAGAACAGCCATGCTCAAAGACCCGTACGCCGTCCTGCGCGCCCTGCTGCGCGCCGAAGCCGCACGCAACGCGCCGAAGCCGGAGACGAAGGAAGCGAGGCAGGCGAAGCCGCAGCCGTCGCCCGTGAGCGAGCGACAACACCGCTGACCCGGAGCCGGGCCGGACGCGCGTGCGCGTCCGGCCCGCAGACACGGGGGCTCCTCGCACCCGAGCCGTTCCCGGCACCTGGCTCCCGTTCCCGGCATCCGGGTCCCGGCGCCCGGTCCCGAAGGTGGAACCGGAGCCGGAGCGTCCTCGCGGCCGGCGTCAGCGGCGTCGGCGGGCCGTCCCGAAGAGGGAGCGGGTGATCTCGCGGCCGAGCTGGGTGCCCAGGGAGCGGGCGAGGGACTTGAACACGCCGCTGCCGACGACCTGTTCGACGACGGACGGCTGCTCCTTGGGCGCCGCCTCCCGACGGCCCGCCGGAGCCGGCTGCTCGGTGGCCCTCGACTGCGCCGCCGTGAGCCTCTCGTACGCCGACTCCCGGTCCACAGCCTGTGCATAACGGCCGTACAGCGCCGAGGAACGGACCGCCTCGTCCAGGGCCGTCGCGTCCGCCGGGCCCATCAGGGACTCCGGGGCGCGCAGCCGGGTCGCGGCGACCGGTGTCGGGGCGCCCTTCTCGCTCAGCACGGTGACGACGGCCTCGCCGGTGCCGAGGCCGGTGAGGAGCTCCTCCAGGTCGTAGCGGGAGTCCGGGAAGGTCTTCACCGTGGCCCTCAGGGCCTTCTGGTCGTCGGGGGTGAAGGCGCGCAGGGCGTGCTGGACACGGTTGCCGAGCTGGGCGAGGACATCGCCGGGCACGTCCTTGGGGGTCTGCGTGACGAAGAAGACGCCGACCCCTTTCGAGCGAATGAGGCGGACGGTCTGCGTGATCGACTCCAGGAACGCCTTGGACGCGTCGGCGAAGAGCAGATGCGCCTCGTCGAGGAAGAAGACCAGCTTCGGCCGGTCCACGTCGCCCACCTCGGGCAGGTCGTGGAAGAGATCGGCCAGCAGCCACATCAGGAAGGTGGAGAACAGCTGCGGCTTGTCCTGGACGGCGGGGAGTTCCAGGACGGAGACGATGCCCCGGCCGCCCTCGGCCGTGCGCAGCAGCTCGCTCGTGTCGAACTCCGGTTCGCCGAAGAAGTCCGCCATGCCCTGCGCCTCGAACGCGGTGAGCGAACGCAGGATGACCCCGGCCGTGGCCGTGGACAGGCCGCCGATGTTCTTCAGCTCGCCGCGGCCCTCGTCGGAGGTGAGGAAGGCGACGACGGCCCTGAGGTCCTTGAGGTCGACGAGTTCCAGGCCCTTGGTGTCGGCGTAGTGGAAGATCAGGCCGAGGGACTGCTCCTGGGTCTGGTTGAGCCGGAGCACCTTCGACAGCAGCACCGGGCCGAAACTGGTGACCGTGGCCCGCACCGGGATGCCGTGGCCCAGTCCGCCCAGGGCGAGGAACTCCGCCGGGAACCCGTTCGGCGTCCACCGCTGGTGCACCTCGGCGGCCCGCGAGCGGACCCGGTCGTCTAGCTTGCCCGGCCGCGAGATCCCGGACAGGTCGCCCTTGACGTCGGCGAGGAAGACGGGCACCCCCTGCGCCGAGAGCTGCTCGGCGATCAGCTGGAGCGTCTTGGTCTTCCCGGTGCCGGTGGCGCCCGCGACCAGTCCGTGCCGGGTGAGCATGGGCAGCGGGATGCGGATCTGGGCGTCGGGCAGACAGTTCCCGTCCCAGACGAGAGCGCCCAGATCGAGCGCCGGTCCGGCGAAGGCGTAGCCGGCGGCGATCTCCAGGGCCTCCTGCGGGAGGGCGGGAGCGCTTCCGGCCGCCTCGGGAACGGCGGCCTGCGGCACGGTCTCGCTGTCACTCATCTCTGACCCCTGTTCCCGTACGCCCCGCTTTACACCGACTTTTCCAGCGTCGCACTCCGTCGCCATGGCTGCGCCCGGAACGTCTGGGCCGGTAGGCTTTCCGTGTGATCTTCAAGCGCATCGGAAACGGCCGGCCATACCCCGACCACGGCCGGGAAAGCACCCGGCAGTGGGCGGACGTCGCACCGCGCCCGGTCCGCCTCGATCAGCTGGTGACCACCAAGCAGCAGCTCGACCTCGAGACCCTCCTCGCCGAGGACTCCACCTTCTACGGCGACCTCTTCGCGCACGTCGTGAAGTGGCAGGGCGACCTGTACCTGGAGGACGGACTGCACCGCGCGGTGCGCGCCGCGCTCCAGCAGCGACAGGTGCTGCACGCCCGCGTACTCGAGCTGGACTGAGCCCCGCACAGGTCACGGTTGACCCTTTCGGGTACTCCTCACCCCAGTCGGATGATCATCTATTAGTCAGGGCCGCTCCGGCACACTACGCTGCGCTCATGAGCATGCTGACTCCTCCCGGCATGGGCGGCCAGTACCGCATCACGGGCGACAAATACCCGCGTATGCGCCCACCCCGGCGGCGCGGCAGGCTTGTCGTCGTGGGCATCGCCTCCGTCGTCGTGCTGGGCGTGGTCGGCTGGGGCACGCTGCAGCTCATCGACGTCTTCACCGGCGGGGGCAAGGAAGCGGCGGCCGGCACCAAAGCGGGCTGCGCGACCAAGGCGAGCCCCTCCGCGGCCGCGAGCCCGCGGCTGGTGCTCAAGCCCGCCCAGATCACCGTCAACGTCTTCAACGCCACGCCCCGCGCCGGGCTCGCCAAGCAGACGGCGGACGAGCTCAAGAAGCGCGGCTTCCGCATCGGCGAAGTGGGCAACGCGTCGAAGGAGTTCGACAAGAAGGTCGCGGGCGCGGGTGTGCTGCTCGGCCCCGCCTCCTCGCTGAACACCTCGCTGCCCGTGCTCGCCACCCAGCTCGGCACCGCCGAACGCCGCACCGACGCCGCACGCAAGGGCGACGCCGTCGACCTCGTCATCGGCACCGGCTTCAAGCAGCTGACGGCGAAGGCGGAGGCCGACAAGGCCCTGGCCGGGCTGAGCACGCCGGACCCGGCGACCACCAAGACGAAGAACGGCTGCTGACGACCCGAAGGGTCTCCGTCGAGCAGCCGCGGTCGGCCGTACCCGGCCTGCCGCCCGTTCCGGCCCCGTAGGCCGTCCCCCGGGCTTGTTCGCCGTGCAGGTTCTCTCAAGGGGTTTCTCTGGCGCCTTGAGGCTTCTCTGGCCTCAAGGCGGCCTCAACGGGCCTCGTCGGGCTCTCGGACCCTTGGGTCCTTCTAGTCCCGGACCCGTCGGCCGGCTGCGAGCCGACGCCCCGTCAGCCGACCGCGAGCCTCCGGGCTCCGGGGGCTCGCGGGTCCCCGCCCGCCCGTGGGCGGCGGCGACTCCAGGCGGACCGTTTCGGGGACCTATTCGGCGGCGCCGTAGAGGCGGTCTCCCGCGTCGCCCAGGCCCGGGACGATGTAGCCCTGCTCGTTGAGGTGGTCGTCGACGGCCGCCGTGACGACCGTGACCGGGGTGCCCGCGAGCTCGCGCTCCATGACCTCGACGCCCTCGGGGGCGGCCAGCAGCACCACGGCGGTGACGTCGTCGGCGCCGCGCTTGATCAGCTCCTGGATCGCCGCGACCAGCGTGCCGCCGGTGGCGAGCATCGGGTCGAGGACGTAGACCTGACGGCCGGAGAGGTCCTCCGGCATCCGCGAGGCGTACGTGGAGGCCTGCAACGTCTCCTCGTCGCGCACCATGCCCAGGAAGCCCACCTCCGCGGTCGGCAGCAGCCGGACCATGCCGTCCAGCATGCCGAGGCCGGCCCGCAGGATCGGCACGACCAGCGGGCGCGGGTAGGACAGCTTCACCCCGGTGGTGCCGGCGACCGGCGTGACGATGTCGACCTGTTCGGTGCGCACGTCACGCGTGGCCTCGTAGGCGAGCAGGGTGACCAGCTCGTCGGCGAGGCGGCGGAAGGTCGCGGAGTCGGTGCGGCGGTCGCGCAGCGTGGTGAGCTTGTGGGCGACCAAGGGGTGGTCGACGACGTGGAGACGCATGTCCACAACAGTAACCGGGCCGAACGGGCCCGGCGCCCCCACACAGGGTGAGCCTCTGCCCCCGGCCCGGGAAGATCCCTGGCGTCAAACCGCCCATCGGAGGGAAGGTGGAGAGGACGGACCGGGGTGGTGTGTCTATGCCTGAGCTGCCTGACCTGCCTGATCGCGACTCGCCGGACGCGGGCGAGCCACCGGAGACGGCTGCCGAACGCCGTCGGCGACGCGCCCAGTTCCTGCACGACCTGGCCGAGGCGCGGGAACTGCGCGACCGCATCCAGCCGCGCCGCGCCAGGACGGCCCGGTTGCGGCACGCGATGCGTATGCGGACCTTCCGCTGGTAGGACTCGCCCGGACCGCGGACCCGGTCCGACGGGGGGCGATCAAGGGGGTGGCCGTGCGCGGACGTTGGGAAAAGCCGCGTACGATCCGCAGGTGGCGGCAACGAGTGTGCTGGTGAGTCCCGTTCGGACGCGCTTGCCCCCGTGCGATCAAAACTGCCAGACACAGGGAGCCGAAGACGTCCCCTGAACGCCTTGTTTCTGCCACGATTCCGAGTGGGTGGGCTCGGAGCACAGCTCCCCCGCCCGCAACCTCCGCCGGGGGGACCCCCAACCGGCACGCCTATGACCAGTGGGAGAGTCACGGTGTACTTCGCCGCACTGCTCGCGCGCACCGAAGACGGGTGGGAAGCGAGCGACACGGAGCTCGACGATGTGGAGACCCTGTCGGATCTCGCGGACCTGGCCCGGGAGGCCTCGCCCGACGACGACACGGTCCTCGTGCTCATCGAGCAGGAGGACGGGTGGTTCGGAGTCGTCCGGGTGGACGGCGAGGACGACCCGCGCATCTACGTCTCCGACGCCGCCGCCGCCGCCCGCAGCAGCTACGGCGAGATCCTGCTCACCGACGAACTGCTCGGCCGCGACCCGGGCGAGCACGACGACGAGCTGGACTCGCTCGACCTCGACGGCACCGAGGACGGTGACGACCAGGACGAGGACGAGGACGACGAGGGCACGGCCGGGGACGGCGGCGGCGCCGACGAGGCCGTACCGCACGGCCCGGTCGGTGACCCCGGGATCCTCGACGACCTCGGCATCAGCGAGAAGGAGCTGAAGTCGCTGTCGGACGACGCGCTCACCGAGATCGCCGAGGCGCTGGGCGCCGCCGACGTCCTGGAGACCGTCCGCTGACCGCCGCGGACGCATCGCGGCCCCCCGACCCGGTACGCGACCGCTGGCGGGCCGCGATGCGTCTCGCCCTGGACGAGGCCGCGCAGGCCGTCCGGGGCGGGGACGTCCCCGTCGGCGCGGTCGTGCTGGCTCCGGACGGCACCACCGTGCTCGCGGCCGGGCACAACGAACGTGAGGCCGGCGGGGACCCGACCGCGCACGCGGAGGTCCTCGCCGTCCGGCGGGCGGCCGCCGCGCTCGGCGAGTGGCGCCTCACCGGCTGCACGCTCGTCGTCACCCTGGAGCCCTGCACGATGTGCGCGGGCGCCCTCGTGCAGTCCCGGGTGGACCGGGTCGTCTACGGCGCCCGCGACGAGAAGGCGGGCGCGGCCGGGTCCCTCTGGGACGTCGTACGCGACCGGCGGCTCAACCACCGGCCCGAGGTGATCGAGGGCGTCCTGGCCGAGGACTGCGCGCGCCTGCTCACGGAGTTCTTCCGGGACCGCTGAGCCCCGCGCCGCGAGCCCCGGGCCACCCACCCGGGGCCGCCGGACCCCGGGCCGAGGGCCCCCGGTAAACGGATTTCAGAGCACGGCCCACCTTGGGGTAGGGTCTCCCTCGGTAGCGTGTCCGAGCGGCCGAAGGAGCTCGCCTCGAAAGCGAGTGTGGCGCAAGTCACCGAGGGTTCAAATCCCTCCGCTACCGCAGATAGGAGAGGCGCCCGGTTCATCGAACCGGGCGCCTCTTCTGCTTCCGTCTCCATTCCCGTCTCAGTTCCCGTCTCGGTCTCACGTCCTGAAGCGCAGGTGTCGGGTCGTGGGCACCGCGTTGTCGCGGGATCCGCTTCATCGGCGGGAGCGGGGGCCTCCCTTGGCTGTGGAATGCTGGCTTTCGTGGCCGGAGGAGGCTGCGGGCGCCGGGGAATTCGGGGGTGGCGGCATGGGCCGAATGGTGCTGGGAAACGCGGCGGTCGCCCTGTTCACGGCCGTGGCGGGCACGCTGATGGTGATGCTGCTCGGCGGCTGGACGTTGCGGTCGGCGGCGCCGACCGCCGTGGGCATGTTCGTCGGTATCACCGTGTTCGGGACGGTCCGGGAGTGGCAGCGTTCTCGCAGGCTCCGTCGATAGGGCTCCACAGCCGCCGCATGGCGCTGCCGTGTGCGTCGAGGGAGCGGATCGACTGAAGCACGCGGCCGGGGCGCACAGTCGTAAGATCGTTGGCCCTCGATTCGACGTGTAGTTACACTCGCGCCCGGTAGCAGGGCGCCCGCACCAGGGGCCTCAGGGGCACGGCAGTCACAGGGGAGGCCGCGGTGGCGGTGAATGCGAAGAAGATCGCCGTGTATGTGCTCGTGGTCTTCGCACTGTATGTGATCATCACAGACCCGGCCAAAGCCGCGGACTACGTCCAGATCGCCTTCGAGGGCATATCGGATGCCGCCCAGGCCATCGGCGACTTCATGACGTGGGTCGCCAACGGAGCCAAGAACTAGGGAGTCCCCGTGATCCGCCACCTGGTCCTCTTCAAGCTCAACGAAGGTGTGGACCGCGACGACCCACGGGTCGTGGAGGGCGCCGCCGCCTTCCGGGCGCTCGGGGGCCGGATCGACGAACTGCGCTTCTGGGAGTTCGGCTCGAACATCACCGACCGGCCCATCGCCCACGACTTCGCGATCAACTCGGCGGTCGACGACGTGGACGCCCTCCAGCGCTACCTGGAACACCCCGCGCACCAGGCGGGCGTCGCCCTGTGGCGGGAGTTCGCCACCTGGGTCGTCGCGGACTACGAGTTCTGATCCACCGGCCGCCCACCGGCACGAACATCTCTGCGAAGCCCTGCGCCGGCCCGAACAGTGCGGGGCTTTTTTGCGTCATACGCCCCAACTCGCCCTCAACACGGTGTTATGCGGTGCTTGCACACAGTGCACATGTCTTGTGATGCTATGACCGCTTTTGACGGATGATTGACGGATGAAGAGGTGGCGTTGACCGTGCCGGCCAGTACTGCGCCGCCCCAGGAGGAGGCCCCCGCCCAGGCGGAGGCTCCCGAGGCCCCTGTCCCGGCCCCGGCTCCGGAGAAGCGCCGCGGCGCCGACACCCGGGCCCTCACCCAGTTGCTCTTCTCCCAGCTCAAGGATCTCCAGCCGGGCACCCCGGAGCACAACCGGGTGCGCGGGGCGCTCATCGAGGCGAACCTCCCGCTCGTGCGCTACGCGGCCGCCCGCTTCCGCAGCCGCAACGAGCCGATGGAGGACGTCGTCCAGGTCGGCACCATCGGGCTCATCAACGCCATCGACCGCTTCGACCCGGAGCGCGGCGTGCAGTTCCCGACGTTCGCGATGCCGACGGTGGTCGGCGAGATCAAGCGGTACTTCCGCGACAACGTCCGCACGGTCCACGTCCCGCGCCGGCTGCACGAACTGTGGGTGCAGGTCAACAGCGCGACCGAGGACCTGACGACCGCCTTCGGGCGCACCCCGACCACCGCCGAGATCGCCCAGCGGCTGCGCATCGGCGAGGACGAGGTGCTGTCCTGCATCGAGGCCGGACGGTCCTACCACGCCACCTCGCTGGAGGCCGCCCAGGAGGGCGACGGGCTGCCCGGACTGCTCGACCGGCTCGGCTACGAGGACCCGGCGCTGGACGGCGTCGAACACCGCGACCTGGTCCGCCATCTCCTGGTCCAGCTGCCCGAACGCGAGCAGCGCATTCTTCTGCTGCGTTACTACAGCAATCTCACCCAGTCTCAGATCAGCGCGGAACTCGGCGTCTCCCAGATGCACGTCTCACGGCTACTCGCGCGTAGCTTCCAGCGGCTGCGCTCCGCGAACCGGATCGAGGCCTGACCGCACGCCGGATCGAAGCGTCACCGTAAAGAGGGAATCGCTCACCAGGACGGTTCCCGACAGTAATGCGGTGAAGACCTGTCAGACCCCTTCTCTCCAGGGCTGATTCGCTCCTCACATGTCGACATGTCACTACAGCGTGTTGCCGACATGTGACATTCTGCGGGAAGAGCGTTTGCCGCGGCTCCGGCTCCGGTATTCAGGTGAAGGCTGACGTTCCTTCCGGGAACATCCGCCGCGACCGTCCCGCGACCCAAAGGGGGTGGCATGTCCGCAGACCAGGGCAGCTCGAAGGTGCTCACGCTCATGAAGAGTGCTGAGGCGCCCGTCGAGCCCGTCGTGCCCGACGCGCTCGACGACGTTTCCGCCCCCGAGGCAGCGCCGGCCCCGGCTCTCCCCGCCTCGGGAGCCATCGACACCCGCACCCTCTCCCGCTCCCTGTTCCTGCGGCTCGCAGCCCTCGACGAGGAGAGCCCCGAACGCGCGTACGTCCGGGACACCCTGATCGAGCTCAACCTCCCGCTGGTGCGCTACGCGGCCGCCCGCTTCCGCTCGCGCAACGAGCCGATGGAGGACATCGTCCAGGTCGGCACGATCGGCCTGATCAAGGCGATCGACCGCTTCGACTGCGAGCGCGGGGTGGAGTTCCCGACCTTCGCGATGCCGACGGTCGTGGGCGAGATCAAGCGGTTCTTCCGCGACACCTCGTGGTCGGTGCGCGTGCCGCGCCGCCTCCAGGAGCTGCGCCTGGCGCTCACGAAGGCCAGCGACGAGCTCTCCCAGAAGCTGGACCGCTCCCCCACCGTGACCGAACTCGCCGCCGTCCTGGGCGTGTCGGAGGAGGACGTCGTCGACGGCCTCGCGGTCGGCAACGCGTACACGGCGTCCTCCCTGGACTCACCGGCCCCCGAGGACGACGGCGGCGAAGGCTCCCTGGCCGACCGCCTCGGCTACGAGGACAGCGCCCTGGAGGGCGTGGAGTACCGCGAGTCCCTCAAGCCGCTCCTGGCCAAGCTCCCGTCCCGTGAGCGGCGCATCATCATGCTGCGCTTCTTCGCCAACATGACCCAGTCGCAGATCGGCGAGGAGGTCGGCATCTCCCAGATGCACGTCTCCCGGCTGCTCACCCGGACGCTGGCACAGCTGCGCGAGGGCCTCATCTCGGACTGAGCCGGAGCCGGTCGCGAGGGTTCCTATGTGACGAGGCGTCAGCCATCATGGCGCGATGCTTCGAGCGACATGGGCGACATGGACACATGGCCGCCGGGGCGCCGTACTGGGCGCGTCGGCGGCCGTCGTCTGTCTGGGCGGGATGCTGGGCGCCTGCGGGGGCGGCGCGGACGACGGCGGCTATGTCGCGGTCGGCGCGGCCGGCGGGCCGTCCCCGGTCCCCGGCGCGGCGGCCGGACCCACGGGTGAGGTGACGCTGGTCCCGCTCGACACGGCCGGCGGCGGTTCGGACGCGGACACGGGCGCGAGCCGCCCACCGGGCCCGGGAAGCGGCTCGGGCAGCGGCCCGGGAAACAGCGCGGGGGCCGACGCCGAGGCCGGTACGGATCCCGCCCCCGGTGCCGCCCCCGGGACGCGCCCCGCGAACGCGGGAGCCACCCCGTCCCACGGCGGCACCCGGCCCACCCGCCCGGGCACGAGCGCGGGCCCGTCCTCGCCCGCCCCGGCCCCCTCCCGTACGACGCCCGGCACGCCCGCCGCCCTGAGCGTGGGCACACCGGTGCGGGAGGCGGCGGACGAGCGGTGGTGCGAGAGGGTGACCCTCGTTTTCCGCAACACCGGAGGGACCGCGGTGCGCTCGGGCACGGTGGCCTTCGGAACGCATGTCATCGGCGCGCTCGGCGTCGACTGGGCGACGGTCGGGTCGGCCGTGGAGCTTCCCGCGCCGATCGGAGCCGGCGCACGGGAAGTGAGGACCTGGACGGTGTGCGTCGACGCGTGGCGGGTGCCGCTGGGGATGCACGTGGAGACGCGGGACGTGTCCGTCCGGTGGACGTAGAAGGAGTCGGGCGGGTGGGGTGAGCGGTTCGCCCTACTTGAGCGCGAGCCAGGCCACCGCGGCGACGATCGCCACGGCGACGACGACGCCCACGATCAGGCCGATGCGGGGACCGCCGGTGGTGGCCGCCGGCTGCTGCTGCTGTCGGCCCTGGGGGGCCTCGTCGACGAACGCGCGGAACATCTGGGTGCTGCCGGCGGGGTCGTGGTTGCCCTGGGGGCCCTGGGTGTTAGCCATGGGCCAGGACACTAGCGAATACGGGGGGCCGGGCCCAAGTGGGGGCTTCGCTCCCGATACCCACCGGTACCACCCACAGCCACCTGCGGATTTACGTTCGCAATACTTGCCTTTGCCAAGTTTTTGTCACCCTCCCCGCCGTTTTATTTGCCTGTAGCAACCAACATCTCTATGGTTGCCCAAAGCAACGAATAGGGGAGGTGTGATGGCCGAGCAGGCGCAGTTCGAGGAGCTGGCACGTCAGCTCAGCGGTGTCGGGGCCGTGAAACGGGACCTCGGCCGGATCCTGCCGCACGACTGCCCGGCCGGTTCCGCGGCCGTTCTGACGCTGCTCGGCCGCCACGGGGACATGCGCATGAGCAAGCTCGCGGAGCTGCTGGCCGTGGACATGTCGGTCACCAGCCGCCATGTCGCACACGTCGCCGAACGGGGTTGGATCGAACGGTCCCCCGATCCGGCGGACAAGCGCTCGCGCATCGTGCACCTCACGGCCTCCGGCCAGGACCGGCTCGCCGAGCTGTCCCGGCGGACCACCGAACTGCTCGCCGACCGGCTGAGCGACTGGACCACCGACGAGGTCGAACAGCTCATCGGACTGATGACCCGGCTCAGAGCCAGCTTCGGCGACTGCCGTGCCGCGCCCCGGCGACCGCCTCCCGCACTCGAGACGACCACCCGTACACCCGCAAGCACGTAAGAGAAGGAAGCCCATGGCAACGACCACACCAGCCGGTGTGCGGGCAGCTCACGCCAAGCACGGGGGAGGCCCCGCCGCCCCCTCCGACGCACCGATGACGCACCGGCAGATCATGGAGGCGCTCTCCGGGCTCCTGCTCGGCATGTTCGTCGCGATCCTGTCGTCGACGATCGTCTCCAACGCCCTGCCGAAGATCATCGGCGATCTGGGCGGCGGCCAGTCCGCCTACACCTGGGTCGTCACCGCCGCGCTGCTCTCCATGACCGCGACCACGCCGCTGTGGGGCAAGCTCTCCGACCTGTACAGCAAGAAGGCGCTCGTACAGATAGCCCTGGTCATCTACGTCCTGGGATCCGCCGCCGCGGGTCTGTCGCAGAACGCCGGCACGCTGATCGCCTGCCGTGTGGTCCAGGGCGTCGGCGTCGGCGGTCTGTCCGCCCTCGCCCAGATCGTCATGGCCGCGATGATCTCGCCGCGCGAGCGCGGCCGCTACTCCGGCTACCTCGGCGCGACCTTCGCCGTCGCGACGGTCGGCGGTCCGCTGCTCGGTGGCGTCATCACCGACACCTCGTGGCTCGGCTGGCGCTGGTGCTTCTACGTCGGTGTGCCCTTCGCGGTCATCGCGCTGTTCGTGCTCCAGAAGACCCTGCACCTGCCCGTCGTGAAGCGGGACGTGAAGGTCGACTGGGGCGGCGCGTTCTTCATCTCGGCCGCGGTCTCGCTGCTGCTGGTCTGGGTCACCTTCGCCGGTGACAAGTACGAGTGGGCGTCGTGGCAGACCGCCGCGCTGGTCGGCGGCGCGATCGTCCTCGGCGCGCTGTTCGTGCTCGTCGAGTCCAAGGCGAGCGAGCCGATCATCCCGCTGCGGCTGTTCCGCAACCGCACCATCACCCTGTCCTCCATCGCCTCGCTCTTCGTGGGCGTCGCGATGTTCACCGGCACGGTCTTCTTCAGCCAGTACTTCCAGCTGGCCCGTGGCGAGTCCCCGACGATGTCGGGCGTCATGACCATCCCGATGATCGGCGGCCTGTTCGTGGCCTCCACGGTCTCCGGGCAGGTCATCACCAAGACCGGCCGCTGGAAGTACTGGCTGGTCAGCGGTGGCGCCCTGATCACCGCGGGCCTGGGCCTGCTGAGCACCATCCGCTACGACACGACCTACTGGCACGTCGCGGTCTTCATGGCGCTGCTCGGCCTCGGGCTCGGCATGACGATGCAGAACCTGGTGCTGTCGACGCAGAACCAGGTGGCACCGTCCGACCTCGGTTCGGCCAGCTCCACCGTGACGTTCTTCCGCTCCCTCGGCGGCGCGGTCGGCGTCTCCGCACTGGGCGCGATCATGTCGACCCGGATCACCCACTACGTCAAGGACGGCCTGAGCGCCCTCGACCCCAAGTACCAGGCCGCCGCGGCCGGCTCCGGCACCGGCACCATCCCGGACCTGGACGCGCTGCCCGCCCCGCTGCGCACCCTCCTGGAGAGCGCGTACGGCCACGGCATCGCGGACGTCTTCCTGATCGCCTCCGCGACCGCGCTGCTCGGCTTCGTCGTCATCCTGTTCATCAAGGAGGTCCCGCTGCGCACCTCGGGCGCGCCGGCCCAGGCGGCCCAGGTGAGCCCGGCCGACCAGGCCGAGGCGGGCGTTCCCGCCGTCGCCGCCGCGGAGCAGACTCCGGGCGGGGCCTTCGCCGAGCCGGTCAGCGGCACGGACCTCGCGTCCGGGCCGGAGGGCACCCAGCGTCTGGCCGCCGTCGCCACGATGGCGGCGCCCGCGGGGTCCGTCCCCGGCGGCATCCCGGTCCGCGGGCACGTCCGCGGCGCCGAGAGCGTCCCGGTGCCGCAGGCCGCGGTCACGCTGATCTCGCTGGCCGGACGCCAGCTGGGCCGGTCGGTCGCGCAGGCCGACGGCTCCTACGGGGTGGACGCGCCCGGCACCGGCACGTACGTGCTGATCGCCTCCGCCGACGGCCACCAGCCGCAGGCCTCCACGATCGTGGTGAACGAGGAGCCGCTGGCGTACGACATCCTGCTCAGCGGCACCAGCGGCCTGACCGGTGTGGTCCGCAGCGCCGAGACCGCGCTGCCGGTCACGGACGCGATGGTGATCGTCACCGATGTGCGCGGGGACCTGCTGGCCACCGCCGCCACCGGCGCGCAGGGCGAGTTCTCCTTCGCCGAGCTGGTGCCCGGCATGGTGACCCTCGCGGTGAACGCCGTCGGCCACCGGCCGCGCGCGCTGCCCGTCGAGGTGAGCGGAACCGGCGTCACCCGGATCGAGGTGGACCTCGACTCGGGCGCCCGGCTCCTGGGTGTCGTACGCGCCCCGCACGGTCCGCTGGCCGACGCCCGCGTGACGCTGGTGGACGCGGCAGGCAACGTGGTCGGCACGGCCACCACGGGGATGGACGGGGCGTACGCCTTCACCGACCTCGACGGCGGCGACTACACCGTCATCGCGACTGGCTACCCGCCGGTGGCCACCGCGCTGACGGTCGCCGGACCCGGCGTCGACGGTCACGACATCGCACTCGCCCACCCCGGCGAGTAGTCACCCCCCGGCCCGCGGCGGGCGGCGCGCTCCGAGCGGAGACGCGCCCCGCCGCGGGCCGGTCTCGTGACGACCAATTTCCGAGGCTTTGCAGGGAGAGAAACGGGATGGGACTGACCGCGAGGATCCGCACCAGGGACGGATGGGCCGTGTCGCACGCGGTCGTCACGGTGACCGACATGACGGGCACGCAGGTGCTGCGGGCCGAGGCGGACGCGGAGGGCGCGGTGCGGGACGCGAACGCGCTGGCACCGGGGGCGTACACGGTGATCGTCACGGCCGTCGGGTACGCGCCGGCCGCCTCCAGCGCGATCGTCACCGCGAGCGGCCGGGCCGAGGTCGGGACGGTGACGCTGGCCCGGCAAGGGGGCACGGAGCTGCCCCCGCCGGGCCCGTGGACCGTCGACCCGGCGCACTCGACGGTGGGCGCGGTCGCCCAGCACCTGGGCATCTCCAGCGTGCACGGCCGGTTCACGGAGTTCGCGGGCCTGGTGGAGATCGCCCCCGACGACATCACCAAGTCCCGCGTCCAGGCCGTCATCCGGGCCGCGTCCATCGACACCGGCAACGGCACGCGTGACACGCACCTGCGTTCCGCGGACTTCCTGGACGCCGGGACCCATCCCGAGATCACCTTCCGTTCCACCGGTCTGACGGCGGCGGGCTCCGACCGCTGGACCGTCCACGGGGAGCTGGGCATGCGCGGGGTGGTCCGGCCCGTCGACCTGGACCTCGCGTATCTCGGCACCGGATCCGACCCGTGGGGCGGCACCCGGGCCGCGTTCCGGGCGACCACGGAGCTGCACCGCGAGGACTTCGCCATGAACTACAACCAGATCGTGCAGGCGGGCATCGCGGCCATCGGTACGACCCTCAAGGTCGAGCTGGACATCCAGGCGGTGCAGGGCGAGTCGCTGCCGCAGGCGTAGCCGCGGCCGGTGACCGCCCCGGCGGCCGGCCGCCGGTCCCGCGCGGCGGGCGGCTCACATGAGGCCGACCGTGCGGGGCGGGACGAACAGGTGCCGGGCGCGGTGCTCCTCGGCCACCATCACGGTGCCGAGCCGGAACTCCGAGGACGCGTCCGTCTTCGCCAGCCGGTCCTGGTGGTCGGCGCAGGTGCGGCAGTCCGGGTCCCAGCCGGGCAGCCCCTCGGGGTGGGCGTCGGCCAGGTGGCGGCCGAGGGCGATCTGGCTCCCCACGATGTTGTCCATGAAGTCCCAGTCCACACCGGGGTCCTCGGCGGCCAGCCCCGCGATCTCGGCCTGGATGTACCTCATCGCCTCGTACTTGCGCACGCACTCCCGGCAGTCCCACATCCAGTCGGGCAGGAGCGGCCACTGCTCGTCGGGGCCGAGGTCGTCGGGGCTCTTGTTCGTCACCAGAAGCATCTTCCCCGGCCGGGGACGGGTCATGAGGGACGCGTTCACCCGGGTGGGCGCCGGCCCTCGGACGTCGTCCTGGTCACCAACTCGGCGCACAGGTCGCGCAGTTTGATGTTGCCGTTCTGGGAGACCCGGCGCAGGCGTTCCATGGCGGTGCCGGCGTCGACGCGCTCCTCGGCCATGAGGATGCCGATCGCCTGGTCGATGACGCTGCGGGAGAGCAGCGCGGTGCGGACGTCGGGGACGGACGTGCGCGCGTGTTCGACGTGCAGGGCCAGGTTGATCGTGTCGGCGGTCCGCTCGGCGAAGGCCCGGGCCGCCGCCCGGGACCCGCCCAGCGCGCCCGTTTCGAGGCCGTAGAGGTTGAGCGCGGCGTCCCGTTCGCCCTCGACGGCGAGCGGGAGGGCCAGGACGCAGTGGACGCCCGCCGTCAGCGCGTAGGCCGCGTACCGGGGCCAGGGGGTCTCGGCGGCCAGGTCGGGGGCGTACTGCTCGACGCCCGTGCGCGCGGCCTGCACACAGGGGCCGGAGCCGTTCTCGTACTGCCGTTGGTCCAGGCCGCTCGGCAGCCCGGGGCTGCCGGCCAGGGTCAGCAGCCGGTCGGCGCGGCGCACCGTGATGCTGCACGCGGCGGCACCGGGTACGGCCCGCACCGCGCGCTCCGTCAGGTCGCGCAGCAGCGTGTCGAGTCCGCCGCTGCGCACGATCGCCAGCTCCAGCGTGTCGGGCGTCCGAGGGCTCATGGGCGTACGGATATCCCGGCTCACGCCGTTCACGCCTGGCCGGGGCCCGTCCGCACGCCGGCCCTGTCGGCGTGCGGACGGCATGTCACGCGGGTTTGTTCGCGTCGACGATCCGGCGGGCCAGGTCGCGCAGTTTGATGTTCTCCCGCTGCGAGGCCCGCACCAGGCTGTCGAAGGCCTCCGCCGCGTCGATGTTCAGCCGCTCCATGAGGATGCCGGTGGCCTGGCCGATCAGGTCCCGGGTGCGCATGGCCTCGGTGAGCTGCTCGCGCACGGTCGCCGATTCGAGCGCCAGGCCGACGTGCGCGGTGAACAGCCGCCCGATGCGGACGGCGGCCTCGTCGAAGGCCCGCGGCTTGCGGGCGTACACCGTGAGCACGGTCAGGCGCCGGCGGTCGGCGCGCAGCCGCAGCGCGAGGGCCGCGCGCAGCCCGAGAGCGGCCAGATCGTCGTCGCCCTCCTCGGACTCGCTGTCGTCGAGCCGTACGACCGGCGCCTGCCAGAGCTGGTCCCAGTACGGGTGCGCGGCGCGGGCCCCGTTCGGGGACTCGGCGGCCCGGACGACCTCGTCCGACCAGGCGACCGTACGGCGGTGCTCGGCGCGGTCGAGGACGGAGATCCCGGCGTGTTCGGCGCCGGGCAGGATGTGCACGGCCAGGCGGACCGCGGTGCGCAGGGTGCTGTGCGGGGTGACCGTGTCGTGCAGTTGCTGAGCCGCCACCGTCAGGGCTTCGGCCAGCTCGAACCCGACCGGAAAGCGGGGCAAATCAGGAAACTCGGACGCAGTCACCACGAACCTCTTCGGCATGCACGGCCGGCTTGGCCATGCGCAGGAGAGCTCCGCAGCACATTCCCGACTGCGAGCAAAGGACGGAGAGCACTTTATCTGCTCCGTTGCGTGGAAGTGACGCCCGGCTGACGGACCGTCCGAACGCCTTTCACAGCCGGCCATGGGCATGATGGAATGGACGACAGGTCAGGAAGTGGCCTCCCGGTCCCCGGACGAGTACGCCCTCTGCCAGGTGAGTGCCGTGACCTTCCTCCCGACGTCCTGCGGGGTGCGCGACCTTCCCGGCTGCACCCTGTTCACCCTGCCCCCCGAGATAGACCTCTCCAACAGCGCGCCGCTGCTCGCCGCCGTCACCGCCGCCGTGCACGCCCGCGGCGGCCGGTTGGCGATGCTGGTCCTGGACCTCACCGGGACCCGCTTCATGGACTCCCAGGGCGCCCGTCTCGTCGACGACGTACGGCGCCTGCTGGACCGCACCCCGCTACGGGTCGCCGCGTCACCGCACGGAGTGCCCCGCCGCGTCCTGGACCTGACCGGCGTACGACGGGACGTGCCCGTGTACGACGACGTACCCGAGGCCCTGTCCGCCTAGGCTGGGCCCATGGCACCGAACATCGCTACCAACACGACTGTGGCACTGGAAGAGTTGCTGGACTTCGTACGTCCCCGCCACCGCGCCATCCTGCTGACCCGGCGGGCCGACGGCAGCCCCCAGGGGTCGCCGCTGACCTGCGGAGTCGACGACTCGGGCCGGATCGTGGTCTCCACGTACCCGGAGCGGGCCAAGACCCGCAACGCCAAGCGGGATCCCCGGGTCAGCGTCATCGTGCTCAGCGACGACTGGAACGGCCCCTGGGTCCAGGTCGACGGCACGGCCGAGGTCGTCGACCTCCCGGACTCGGTGGAGCCGCTGGTCGAGTACTACCGGAACATCGCCGGCGAGCACCCGGACTGGGACGAGTACCGGGCGGCCATGGTCAAGCAGGGCAAGTCGGTCATCCGCGTCACCCCCGAACGCTGGGGCCCGGTGGCGACCGGCGGCTTCCCGGCGCGGCTGGTGGCCGGGGAGTAGGACGGGCGGGAAGCGGGGCGGGCACGGGAGAGCCGGGCCCGCCGGGAGCGGGGCACCGCGGGAGAGCCGGAAGCGGGACGCGCGCCGGCGCGGGTCAGCCGCGTTCCACCATCGCCTCGATGCCCGCCACCAGCAGGTCCAGGGCGAAGGTGAAGTCCCGGTCCATCATCTCGCCGACCGTGTCGCCGCCGCGGGCCGCCATGATGTCCTTCGACTCCTGGAAAACCTCGGCGGCGCCCGGGGACTCGTTCACCGCGCTCAGGGCCTGCTGGAAGTAGTCGTCCGGGCTCATCCCAGTGTCCGCGACCCGGGCGAGGAAGTGGCCCTCGATGGTGCCGTAGCCGTAGACGAACTGGAGAACGGCGGAGATGGCGCCCGTGACACCGTGCGCGGGCAGCCCCGTGCGGCGGATGACGTGCTGCACGAGCCGGGAGAACGCCAGCGAGTTGGGGCCGATGTTCAGGTACCGCCCGGCGAGCGGAGACAGCCAGGGGTGGCGCACCAGCAGCGCCCGGTACTCCGTGGCCAGCGTCCGCAGCTGCTCGCGCCAGCCGGCCCCGTCCGCCGCGTCCCCCGCGTCCGGACCGGGCAGGCGCAGCTCGCCGAACGCCTGGTCCAGGGCGAGTTCGAGCAGGTCGTCCTTGGTGTCGACGTACCAGTAGACGGACATCGCGGTCACGTTCAGCTCGGCGGCCAGCCGGCGCATGGAGAATCCGGCCAGCCCCTCGGCGTCCAGGAGCCGGACCGTGGCCTCGGTGATCCGGTCCCGGTCCAGACCCGACGGCTGCCCGCCGCCGCGCCCGCCGCGACGCGCCTTGCCCGCCAGCCACACACTGCTCCGCGCGGCCCGCTCGGCCGCCTCACCCGCCTTCACCGCTTTCACCGCTTTCCCCATGGCGCACCTTCCTCGACACTCCCGCGGCCCCGGTCACGACGCCCGGTGCCCGCCCCGTCGCCGGGCTCCCGAACCGCGGCTCCGGGAATCGGACCCTGGGCCACCGCCACCTCCGAGTCTGCCCGCTGCGCCCTGTGCAGCAACGCCGCCGCCAGGAACCCGCCGAGCAGCACTGCCACCGCTCCCACGAACTGGCTGGTGGCCAGCCCGGAGGAGAACGCGTCGGTGACACGGCCGCGCTCCCGCTCCCCGTCGGCGGACGCCAGCGCCGCCGGCAGCGAGCTCGCCGTCACCGGGATCAGGGCGGCGAACCGCGAGTTGAGCACCGCGCCCAGGACGGCGACGCCCAGCCCGTTGCCGAACTCGGCGAGCGTGCCGTTGATCCCGGCGCCCACCCCGGCCTTCTCCGGTGGGATCGCCCCCATGATGGCGTGCGCCATCGCGGGGTTGGCGACCGCGCAGCCCGCGCCGATGAGCAGCAGACCCAGCAGGGTGCCCCCGTAGCCGCGGTCCGTGAGCGTGGCGATCGACACCAGGCCGCCGGACATCAGCGTCATGCCCAGCCCGATCGACACCGGCGTGCCCAGCCTCGTCGTCCACCTCGCCGACAGGCCCGAGAAGTTCAGGACCACGACGGACAGCGCGAGCGGCGCCGTGCGCAGGCCCGCCTCCAGGGGGCCGTATCCGAGCACGTACTGAAGGTGCTGGGTGAGCAGGAACAGCGCGCCGCCCATGCCGAAGGTGATCAGGACCACGCCGGCGACCGCGCCCGTGAAACGGCGGTCCCGGAAGAAGTGCGGGTCGAGCATCGGATACGGGACACGGCTCTCCCAGTGCGCGAACAGGGCGAGGACGGCCACCGAGACGGCCGCGCTCACCAGCACCCGTGCCGACGTCCAGCCGTGCGCGGGGCCGGAGATGATCGCGAACACCAGCGAGGCCATGCCGATCGTGGACAGCAGGGCGCCGAGCAGGTCCGGGCGGCCGTCCCGGGGACTCCTGGACTCGGGGACCAGGGCCACCACCGCGATCAGCCCCAGCGCCACGACCGGCAGGTTGACCAGGAAGATCGCGCCCCACCAGAAGTGGTCCAGCAGGAAGCCGCCGACGAGCGGACCGATCGCGAAGCCGAGGGCGTTGACCGCGGCCCAGACGCCGATCGCCCTGGCGTGCTCCTCGGACGTGAAGATCTGCATCACCACGGCCAGGGTGGTGGTCAGCAGGAGCGCGCCGCCGACGCCCATGCCGGCCCGCGCGGCGATCAGCCGGCCGCCGGAGTCGGCGAGCCCGGCCACCAGCGAGCCGGTGCCGAACAGGACCAGGCCCACGACGAGCAGTTTCTTGCGTCCGTAGCGGTCGGCGGCACTGCCCGCGGTGAGCAGCAGGCCGGACTGCACGAGCGAATACGCGTTGATCATCCACTGGAGGTCGGAGGTGGTCGCGCCCAGCTCACGGGTGAGCGAGGGGATGGCCACGTTCAGCACCGTGTTGTCGAGCAGCACGGTGAGCTGCGCCAGGCAGATGACGCCGAGGATCAGCCAGCGCTGGGGGTGGCCCTGGGCAGCGGGGGCGGGAAGGGGCATGTTCTACACCGTAGAACAGCTCTTGTACGGCGTACAACGGGGAAGGGCGGTGGCCGTGAGCCACCGCCCTTGCGCCTTGGTGCCGTCCGCCCTCCGCCCTCCGCCCTCCGTCGCGGGCCGGGAGTCAGCTGTTCGTCGGCTGCGTCAGGTCGTAGAAGGTGGCCGAACCGGCCGTGACCTTCTTGAAGTTGCTCTCGACCCACGAGGTGATCTGCGCGGAGGTGCCGGTACCGCTGCCGCCCATGCCGCCGCCGGAGCCGCCGGAGATGAAGTAGTGGACCTTTCCGTCCGTCACGTACTTCTTGAACTGCGTCAGCGTCGGGGACGGGTCGGTGCCGTTGAAGCCGCCGATGGCCATCACGGCCTCGCCGGTGGAGAGCTGGTAGCTCGCCGCGTTCTGCGCGCCGATGGCCGCGGCCGCCCAGGTGTACGCGCCGGAGTCGGTCTCCAGCAGCTTCTTGGCCTCGGAGCCGACGTTCGCGCCGTTCAGCAGGCCGCCGGCGCCACCGCCGCCCATGCCGCCTTCGCCCGTCCCGCCGCCGGGGAAGCCGTTGCCGTTCGGGGTCGTGCCGTTGCCCTGCCGCCCCTGGGCGTTTCCGCCGCCGGGGAAGCCGCCGGTGGCGCCGCCGCCCGGGAAGCCGTTGCCGTTCCCGGTCGTGCCGTTGCCCTGCTGCCCCTGGGCGTTGCCGCCACCAGGACCGCCACCAGTGCCCCCACCGGGACCGCCGCCGTCACCGCCGAAGCCGCCCCGGCCGCCGCCTCCGCCGCCCGGACCGCCGCCCATCATGCTCGCGCCCGCCGGACCGGCGGTGACGATGGAGCCGGTGTGGCCTTCCTGGAGCGTGCTGAGGGTGTACGCCGTGGGACCGGCCAGCGCCGCCACGACACCCACCGCCGCCGCGGCGAGGGCCGCCCCCCGGTTCACCCGGCCCGCGAAGACCAGGCCGAGCGCGCCGGTCAGGCCGCCGACCAGCACCAGCCACTTCAGCCACGGCAGGTAGTCCGCGGTGCGGTTGAGCAGGACGTAGCTCCACACCGCGGCCGCCACGACGGAGGCCGCGAGGCTGATCGACGCCCACGTCTCGCGGCGCCTCTCCCACAGGGCGCCCGCGCCCATGCCGATCACGGCCGCCATGTAGGGGGCCAGGGCCACCGTGTAGTACTGGTGGAAGATGCCCGCCATGTAGCTGAAGACGACCATGGTCATCAGCAGCGAGCCGCCCCAGACCAGGAACGCGCCGCGGGTCACCGACGTCCGCGAGAGCCCGCGGGTGGCGACCAGGCCCGCGACCAGCAGGACCAGCGCGGCCGGCAGCAGCCAGGAGATCTGGCCGCCGATCTCGGAGTTGAACATCCGGTCCCAGCCGGTCTCGCCCCACTGTCCGGTGCCGCCCCCGCCACCGCCACCGCCGACACTGCCGGTCTCGTCGCCGCTGAGCCGGCCGAGGCCGTTGTAGCCGAAGGTCAGCTCCAGGAAGCTGTTGTTCTGCGAACCGCCGATGTAGGGGCGGGAGGACGCCGGCCACAGCTCGACGATCGCGACCCACCAGCCGCCCGAGACGATCAGCACGAGCGTCGCCAGCGCCAGCTGCCCGAGCCGCCTGCCCAGCCGCACCGGAGCGCAGACGCCGTACACGATCGCCAGCGGCGGCAGGATCAGGAAGGCCTGGAGGGTCTTGGCGAGGAAGGCGAAGCCGATCGCCGCGCCGGCCCACAGCAGCCACTTCGTCCGGCCGTCCTCCAGGGCCCGGACCACGAGATAGCAGGCGACCGCCATCAGCAGCGCCAGCATCGCGTCCGGGTTGTTGAACCGGAACATCAGCGCCGCGACGGGGGTGAGCGCGAGCACCCCACCGGCGATGAGACCGGACGCGGGGCTGAACCGGCGGCGCGCACCCGCGTACACGACGGCGACGGTGCCGACGCCCATCAGCACCTCGGGGACGAGGATCGCCCACGAGCCGAGCCCGAAGACCCGCACCGCCAGCTCCATCGGCCACAGCGAGGCCGGGGGCTTGTCGACGGTGATGGCGTTGCCCGCGTCCAGCGAGCCGAAGAAGAACGCCTTCCAGCTCTCGCTGCCGGCCTGGACGGCCGCGGAGTAGAAGGAGTTGGCGTAACCCGAGGCGCTCAGGTCGTACAGATAGAGCAGAGCGGTCGCCAGCAGCAGGCCGAGGAAGGCCGGGCGCACCCAGCGAGGATCCTCGGGGCGGCCGCGCCACAGTCTCCGTACGAAGGGCTGCCGCGGTTCGCCGGCCCCGGGGGCGGGCGTCCGCACGGCGGCCGACTCCTGGGGCGGGGCGGTCGAGGACGGGGTCCGCTCCTGGGGCGGGGCGGTCGAGGGTGATGCGGTCGGAGGCGGCCCCCAGGTGGCGGGCGCACCTCCCTGGCCGGTCGTCCGGTCGTACTGGGTGGTCATCGTGAGTCCCCCGGGTCGGTGTCGTAAGGGCGCACCGGCTGGAGCCGCGTGGTCGCGTCCCGCCAGGTGCCGTCCGCGGCCTCGTCGGCGCGGAACCGGGTCGTGTCGTGCGCGGCGGCGTACGGCTGCCGCGCCGCCGGGCGCTGCGGCAGCGGGTCGTACGGGCCATAGAGGTCACCCGGGCTGTACGGGTCGTCGGACCGTGCCGGGAACCGCGCCGTCGGGCAGGCCGACGAGGACGGGGTGTGCGAGGCGACCACGGTCGAGTGGGCGTCGGCCTCACCCCGGTCCGGGAACACCCAGGCACGGAAGAGCAGGAAGCGCAGCACGGTCGCCGCGAGGTTGGCGGCGATCAGCACCGCGAGTTCGGTGGAGTGCGCGGGGCTGGGCGTCGCCGCGTTCAGGGCGGCCAGCGAACCGCTGGTCAGCGCGAGGCCGATGCCGAAGACGACGAGCCCCTGCGCCTGGTGCCGGACGGCACCGCCACGGCCCCGCACCCCGAAGGTCAGCCGCCGGTTGGCGGCGGTGTTGGCGACCGCCGAGACCAGCAGCGCGAGCGCGTTGGCGATCTGTGAGCCGGCGAAGCCGCGGAAGGCGCTGTAGAGCACCAGGTAGAAGAGCGTCGACAGGCCACCGACGACACAGAACCCGACGAGCTGACGGGCCAGCCCCTTGGGCACGTCCTGGAGGTCACGGTCGCGCGGATCGTCGCCGAACGGACGGGCGAGCCGGTCCAGGGGCAGCGAGCCGGTGGTCAGGGCCCTGCCCACCCGCCACACCCCCTTGAGGTCCTCGGTCGCCGTCCGCACGATGTGCACCGTGGAGTCGGGGTCGTCGACCCAGTCGACGGGCACCTCGTGGATCCGCAGTCCCGCGCGCTCGGCGAGCACCAGCATCTCGGTGTCGAAGAACCAGCCGGTGTCCTCCACCAGGGGCAGCAGCACCTGGGCGACATCGCGGCGGATCGCCTTGAAGCCGCACTGCGCGTCCGAGAAGCGGGCCTGCAGCGAGCCGCGCAGGATCAGGTTGTACGAGCGGCTGATGAACTCGCGCTTGGCGCCGCGCACCACCCGCGAACTGCGGGCCAGCCGCGATCCGATCGCGAGGTCCGAGTGGCCCGAGATCAGCGGGGCCACCAGCGGCAGCAGCGCGTTGAGGTCGGTGGACAGGTCCACGTCCATGTAGGCGAGGATCGGCGCCTCGGAGGCCGACCAGACGGTCCGCAGCGCACGGCCGCGGCCCTTCTGCTCCAGCCGGCAGACCCGCACCTCCGCGAGCTGAGCCTCCAGCCGCCGCGACACCCGCGGGGTCGTGTCCGTCGACGCGTTGTCCGCGATGGTGATGCGGAAGGGATACGGAAAGGTGCGCTCGAGGTGGTCGTGCAGTCTGACGACACACGGCTGGAGGTCCTTCTCCTCGTTGTAGACGGGGATCACTACGTCCAGGACAGGCGCACCGGCTGCCGCGGCCGGGAGGTGCTCCCGCGCCGGCAGGTCGCCGGGAGAAGAGTCGGTTCGCATGGCACCGACTTTTCTCAAGTGCCCTGTCGCACCCATGTGGTGGCACTGTGCTGCACCTGTGAGTCGAGTTGCCAGTTCGTTTCGGGCGCCGGCGTGGGCAGCGCCGGGCCGAGAGCCGGCAGATGCACGGTGAACACCGTCCGCCCGGGCACGCTGTCGACGGTCACGGCGCCGCCGTGCGCGGTCGCGACGGCCTGCACGATGGCCAGGCCCAGACCGGTCGACCCGGTGGCGCGGGAACGCGCGGAGTCGCCGCGCGCGAACCGTTCGAAGACGTGCGGGAGCAGGTCCGGGGGGATGCCCTGGCCGTCGTCCTGGACGTCCACGCACAGCCACGGTCCACGCCGTTGCACCCGTGCGGTGACGGTCGTACCGGGTGGGGTGTGGGTGCGCGCGTTCGCCAGCAGGTTGACCAGCACCTGCTGCAGCCGGGTCGCGTCCGCGGACACCAGGGCGGGCTCGTCGGGCAGCTCCAGCCGCCAGACATGGTCCCGGCCCGCGGCGCGGGCGTCGCTGACGCTGTCGACCACGAGCGGTACGAGGTCGGTCTGCTCGAACTGGAGCGGCCGGCCCGCGTCGAGGCGGGCGAGCAGCAGCAGGTCCTCGACGAGCAGCGTCATCCGCCCGGCCTCGGACTCGATACGGCCCAGTGCGTGCCGGGTGTCCGGCCCGACCTGCTCCCGGCCGCGCCGGGTGAGTTCGGCGTAGCCGCGGATGGAGGCGAGCGGGGTGCGCAGTTCGTGGCTGGCGTCCGCGACGAACTGCCGTACCCGCATCTCGCTCTGCTGGCGGGCGTGCAGGGCTCCATGGACGTGGTTCAGCATCCGGTTGAGCGCGGCACCGACCTGTCCGACCTCGGTGTGCGGGTCGGTCTCGGACTCGGAGACCCGTTCGCTGAGGTTCACCTCGCCGGTGTGCAGGGGGAGTTCGGAGACCCGGGTGGCGGTGGCGGCGACCCTGCGCAGGGGGCGGGTGGCGACGCCGACGAGCACGTATCCGGCGATGCCGGCGGCGACGAGACCGGCGGCGGTGATGCACACCTCGACCAGGATGAGGGTGTTGACGGTGTTGTCGACGTCCTCGGTGGGCAGCGCGACGTAGAACGCTCCGCGGCCGTTCTGGCTCTCGATGTACTTGACGCGGTAGTCGCCCAGGCCGGGAATCTCCACGGTCTCGTCGCCGATCCTCGACGCCCCGGCGAGCACGGCCTTCTGCGCCCTGCTGAGCGGGGTGAGGGTCATGCCGTCCGTGTAGCTCTTCGCGCTGGCGACGACGGCTTTGGCGATCCCGTCGCGGTCGCCGTCCATGACGGCGACGACGGTGCCCGGCTGTGTCGGGCCCCGGCTGGTGAACTCCAGCCTCTCGTCCGTCGTCAGCGAACTGTTGCCGATCACTCCCTTGCCGCTGCTGTTGCCACTGCCGTTGCCGTTGCCGTTCGGCGGGCCGGGGACGTCGCCGCTCGGCTTGGGACCGCCCGCGGCCCGCAGGGCGACGTCGAAGACCTGGTCGTCCAGTTGGGCGTACAGGTGGGAGTGCAGGGCGAGCGTCGTCACCGCGCCGATCACCGCGCACACGACGGCGATCAGCGCGACGGCGCAGACCACCAGCCGCGACCGCAGGGTCCGCGGAGTCCGCTGCCGCTTCTGCCTCTGCTTCTGCCTCTGCTTCTGCCTTTGCTTCTGCCGCTGTCTCTGCCTGCTCATCGCACTGCCTTCACCGAAGCGTCCGCAAGGGTCTCGGGGTGGGTCTCGGGATCGTCGCGCCGGGACTCACGACCAGGTGGAGGAGCCACCGGGGCACTCCTCCACCACACGGGCGGGCGCCCGGGGGCACTCCTCCGCGACACGGGCGGACGCCCAGGGCCGCTCCTCCACCACACGGGCGGGCGTCCTTGGACGCTCATCCGCCACACGGGCGAGCGACAGGGGACGCTCCGCCACCGCACGGGCGGCCGGTACGAAGCCCGACGGCGCCGCCGGGCTCCCGGCCTCAGCCGGCCGGCTTGATGAGGTAACCGGCCCCGCGCCGGGTGTGGATCATCGGCTCCCGGCCGGCGTCGATCTTGCGCCGCAGGTACGAGATGTACAGCTCGACCACGTTGGCCTGACCGCCGAAGTCGTACGACCACACACGGTCCAGGATCTGCGCCTTGCTGAGCACCCGCCGGGGGTTGCGCATGAGGAAGCGCAGCAGTTCGAACTCGGTGGCGGTCAGGTGGATGCCGTCCCCGGCCCGGGACACCTCGTGGCTGTCCTCGTCGAGGGTGAGGTCGCCGACGACGAGCACCGACTCGGAACGCCGGTCGGCCGCGCCGGCGCGGCGGATCAGTCCACGCAGCCGCGCCACGACCTCTTCGAGGCTGAACGGCTTGGTGACGTAGTCGTCGCCGCCGGCGGTGAGCCCGGCGATCCGGTCCTCCACCGCGTCCTTGGCGGTCAGGAAGAGCACCGGCACATCGGGCAGTTCGCGGCGCAGCCGGCCCAGGACGGTCAGCCCGTCCATGTCGGGCAGCATCATGTCCAGGACGACAGCGTCGGGCCGGAACTCGCGAGCGGTCTGGATCGCCCCCGTCCCGTCACCCGCGCTGCGGATCTGCCATCCCTCATAACGAAGGGCCATGGACAGCAGTTCGGTGATCGACAACTCGTCGTCCACCACCAGCACGCGGACGGGGCTCCCGTCCGGCCTCAGCAGTTCGGTGCGCCCCTGGGGCGAGGTCGTGGTCATGGTGGACACCATGTCGGGGCCCTCTGAGAGCACGCTTTCACTAATCTGTGATTTCCCTAAGAAACTCACAGGAGCCTCTCAGGGAAGTCCTGGGCAATTCCTTGCCAGGCAACGGTCCCTGGCGGTGCCGAGCGGATCCGCCCGCGTAGCGAGCGCTTGCCGCGAAGCCCGTGTCGCACGCCCCTGGTCGGTGTGGGCGGAGGGTAAGGCAGCATCCCAGTACGGGAGTTGCCGAGCGGGGCCCGGGGCGGGAGCGGGCGTCCCGGCCCGCTTCACCGGCCGCCCGGTCCGTCAGAAAAGTCCCTCCTGAACATCCGGCTCCCGAGTGAACTCCCTTACGGGAACGCCGATCCCCCGTACGGCGTGCCCCTCCGCCGGGATTTGGGGACCGCTCCGGACCGACGGACGGCCCGGGATCGGGGGACCACCCGGGACCGGTGGACCAGCCGGGACCGGTGGACCAGCCGGGACCGGTGGACCAGCCGGTACGAGCTCCCACCCGGTCATCAGCCGCGTGTCGAGCACCACGACCACCCCGTCGCCGCCCCCGCTCGCCAGATGCAGATCGGGGCCGGCCGCGGCGACCAACTCCCCCCGCACCACACCCCCGGCGACCAGCTCCCTGACCTCGCCGAAGGGGTCCGGCAGTCCGGCGAGCCCGAACACCCCGACGTGATCCACGGGCTGGAAGGGCTGACGGATCAGCGACTCGGGCCACGCGTCGAGCGCCACCGCCCGCGCGTGCAGCGCCGCGATCTCGGCCGCCCGCTCGTCCCCCGTAGCGGGCAGCGCGGACCGCACCGCGCGCTTGGCGGCGTACGGAATCCGGTCGGGCACCCGGAGCGCGGCCCGCAGCAACTCCTCGGCCCGCCGCGCCGCCATCAACGGCCCGGCACCGAGCCAGCTGAAACAGACGGCGCCCTGCTCCAGCAGCCGCGCCGACCCCCGTTCGAGCCTCGTGATCCCGACCTTGACCATGCCGGGCCCGAACCACGCCAGATACACGCGGTACGGCCGGGGATCATCGGCGAGGGTGTCGGCGGCCACGGAGTGCGCCCGGTCCAGCCGCGCACACTCCTCGCACCGCGCTCCCGTGCTCCGGCCGGACACCCCCGCCCGCAGCGCACACGGATTCCCGCGCGCCCCGACGCAGGTCCGCACGGCCCCGTCGGCGACCCCGAAGGCCACCTGTTTCCCCCACGACAGCGCGCTGCCCCGCCCGCCGTCCCACATCAGCACGGGACCGTCCGCCGACCACCGCAGTCCCGAGCACTTCCATGCCTGTGCCATCACCGTCGAGCGTAGAGGCCGCCACTGACAACGCCCCGGCCGACGCCATAACCAGGCGTTTCACGTGAAACACCCGTCCGCCCACCACCGAGAGCTCACCACTTTCCTACGCACCCGGCGTGACGCCGGACGTAGGACGGCTCCCGGCTCAGCCCTCGCCGGCCGCCCCATCGTGACGATGGAAATCGGCCCACGCCTGCCGCTGGATCTCCCCGGCGTCCGCGAGGAGATCGTCCAGCGACTGCGCCGGCCCCGAAGGGCGCGAGAGCGAACGGATGAGCGCGTCGTAGAGGTACGCGCAGGCCTCGGCCTCGGTGGCGAAACGCCGGATGACGCTGTCCTCGGAACGCTGGCGCACCCCCACGGTCCAGCCGTCGGCTTCAGGGCGCAGAAAGTAGGAGGCGTCCGCCGGTTGGACGGACACGTCGTGGGCGCCGGGGATGTCATAGAAGGCATCAGGAACGCCCGCCTCGCGCAGTCTTCCGACGAGCTCCGCGCTGTCCATCAGGTCCGTCCCCTCACCTGCCTCAGAGGGCCCCCGACCAGGTAGGTCCAAGGCCACGCCAAGGAGGGTTTCGTCAGGTTACATTCACTTCTTCCAGCTTGTGCGAGCTGACGAGCGCGGGGATCGGCGTGTCCGTCACGTACTGGAGGCCGAGGCCGGGCTGGCCGAACCAGGGCCTGATCGGGCCGGCCTGGACGGTGAACGGCTCGACGACCCGGTACAGGTGGTAGCTGTACGGAAAGGCCGTGACGTAGGTGTCGAGGTTGCTCGGCGGGATCGCGCGCTTGGCGTACGGCGTGCCCGCGGGGGCGAGGAAGTTGCCGAAACCGCTGCCGAAGAGGTCGAGCAACTGGCCCTCGCGCAGCGTCTCGGAGTGCTGTACCGGCTTGCCGTCCTTCAGCACGAAGCCGTTGTTGTCGGGGTACCACCAGCCCGACTTGCCCGACTTGGGATCCGTCTGCCAGTAACACCCGAGGAACCAGTAGGCGGATGTGCCGCCCGCGCGGTGGTAGCCCTTCAGCATCGCGCCGAGGGCCCCCGCCTGAGGCCGCGGCTTCGGTCCCAGCCGCCAGTCGTCGAGGTAGTAGCGATCGAGTTCCGTCGTCGGCGCGGAGTTGTTCCCGCGGCTGCGGTTCTCGGTGGGGCAGTGGGCTCCGTACCCCGCACGGGGGCCGTCGGCGGCCGTGGCCGGTGAGATGCCGATCAGCAGGAGGAGCGCCGCGATGGCACTCCCCGCGAAGGCGCGCAGTACGCGCATCCGGTGTCCCTTCTCCTCCGACGCCAGCCCGGCGCCGCCCAAGGGCGGGCGCCCGGTCGCGGTGACCGGCCGCCGGCCTCATCGTGTGACAGGCATACGTTCACCCACGGCATACGAGCGGGGGGCGCGCGCCTCACGGACAGTCACCCGGACAGATGAGCGGACTTCCCCGGTCAGCCGAAGACCGCCACGCCACGGCCACGGATCCCGAAGCCGGACGGAGACACCACTACGGGCCGACCACCAGGGATCGAAGCCCTGACGCCCGCATGATCACGTAAGCCGCCGTGCCCGCCTCGGTACGTGCCGGTGGCGCCGAAGGAATCCTCAACTCCACCTCAGAAGATGAGCGGAGTCCCAGCCGCCACCATGTCCCTGACATACGGTTCCTCCATCCGAACCGCCAAGAGGGCGGTCCCACCGGATGGGCCTTTCGTGGATACAGCTGTACGGCGTACCGCCCGTCTCGCCTCGACGTCGCTCTTACCGCGCACAGCGTTTACGGGTCCCGCGATCGCCTCTGACGGGACGCCGCTGGGAAAGCTGAGGTTCGTCGCGGTAGCCGGCGTGGCTGCGGCGGTCGTCCTCACCGGTTGCACCAGCAGTCCGGGCAACGACGGCCCGACGGCGCACAAGAGCCCCACTTCGGCTGCGTCGGCGTCGGCGTCGGCGAGCAAGGCGGCTTCCGGGCGATCTGAGCACATTCCCGGGGAGACCGTGACCGAAGCCCCGGATCCCGTGGACGGACAGGCTGTGGCCCGAGTCGCGAACGCTCGGGGAAATCGGGAGATCGACATCCCCGGCGGGATCAAGGCCGGGACGCTCTCCCTTTCCGTGAACTGCCAGGGGCGGGGCACGCTGACCGTCTCCGTGAAACCCATCGGCCTCGGCTTCCCCCTGGAATGCGACGCGGGAGAGGTCAGCAGTGCCTACAACGAGCTGCACCTGAAGACTGCCCGCGGCCGAGGAACGGTCTACGTAACCGCCCCGTCGCCCGTTCGATGGGCACTCACGGTCGGACGGTAGGAAGGACGGCGCCCGGCACCGCTGCCTGCGGCTGCGGATCGGATGGACGACGCGTTGGGCCATGACCCCAATGAGGAGATCGTGCAGTCGGACGCCTTGATGGCGTCATGCGCCCGGCCTACGTAGCCGTTGATGTCAGCCGTTGATGTCAGCCGTTGATGTCAGCCGTTGATGTCAAAGGCCCCATCGGGCGAACCAATGGGGCCTTTGACCTGTGTGCACTCGGCAGGATTCGCCACCCGCAACCTTCTGATCCGTAGGATCGGGCGGCGGGCCGCGCCCGATCCTGACGGCCCGTGATTCTGATCGCCCAGGTTGGTGATCGAGTTCGGCTGTGTGCCGTCGTTGCCGTCAGGAGCGCCGTCAGATCTGAGTTACGGAGACGGCACCACACCGCCCGCCCCAGCCCAGCACCCGTCTCTGCCTCAACCGCTCTTCGGGGGGACCTGAGGGGCCGCGGACCCGGCGGCGAGCGTGGTGTCCTTGCGGCCTGCCGGAAGAACGACTCGATGCTGCGAGCCGAGTGCACCGGGTCCGCCCTGCGTAGGTACGGTTCCGGATCCCGCCGCCCGTCCGGGTGCAGAGAGGCGGCCGTTCCCCCGCTGCACAGCGCGTCGGCAGAGGCGAGGCAGGAAGGCGTAGAGGCGGTCGGGCAGGAACGCGGCGTCCGCGACGATCATCGCGCCGGAGAAGAGAGGAAGCCCCAGGAGCACCGCGATGCCGATATGCATGCCGAGCAGCATGACGAGAACGGGGTACTTGAGCCTGCCGAAGAGCACGAACGGGAAGGCGACCTGGAGGAGCACGGTCATATAGCCCGCGATCGCGACCAGAAGCGTGTACTCGTCCACGAAGTGGGAGAGCGCGGGCCAGGGTCGGAACAGTTGGAGGTTCAGGGCGTAGTGAAGAGCGGTGCCACCGCCCCAGGAGGCGCCCTGGACCTTGTACAGACCTGCTGATCCATAGAGAAAACAGACCTGCGCCGCGATGACGAACATGCCGCAGTTGTGCACCACCGTGATCAGGGTCGTGCGGGCATCGCGGAGCTCCCGCGCGAACTGGTTCCCCGCAGGTTCCGGCGCGTTGCCCGCACGAACCGCCCTGAGCCGGGCTCTGCGCGCGTCCAGGGACCAACGCCGACCGCACGCGGTGAGGACGAGGTAGATGGCCATCAGCAGAATCAGGTTGTCGCCCCCGTCCGTCATGAAGATCGCGCGGGCATGGAACGAGGTCACCACGACAGCGAAGAGGACGGAGGTGACTCGGGTCCGCCAGCCCAGCGTGAACAGCGCTGACGTGACGAGGGCGAGCACGTAGCAGAGCTCGAAGTAGCCGCGGTTGTCGGACAGGGTCAGGATGCTCTTCCACCCGGTCTGCTCGAAGAGCTGGTGTGCCAAGGCGGGAGTCCACGGTGCGTCGGGGCCCCAGATCTCGGCACGGTGCGGGAACTCGCGCAGCAGAAAGATCAGGTAGAGCAGTCCGTAGCCGATGCGCAGCACTGACGCGGCGTACAGGGAGACCGGACGGCCGGTCAGGAGGCGCCACCCGGCGGTGATCCGCTCGGCGAGCCACCTCTCGGCGCCGGCGGCCGCGGTTTTCTGCGCCTCACTTCGCATGGCGGGTCACCTTCCACCAGGGCAGGAGCCGGTTCTCGACCGGTGTCGGCGGGCGATCGCCGACCGCGGCGCCGGGCGCGGCGACGGGTAGTGCGACTACGCGGAGCTGAATGAAGTCGAAGGTGCCGCCCTTGCGTGCGGCGACGCGGTCCGCGGCGATGTTGCTGAGGTACTTCTGCATCATCAGGGCCCGCTCCGTGCGCGACTTGTCGTCTCCTCCGTGCGAGTCGACGTAACTGGCCCAGGCACGGCGCAACATGTTCTGCGCCGTGTGGCTCGGGAACACCTGATGCTCGACTGCGGAACTGTCCACGGCGGTCAGGTCGAACCAGGGACTCACCCGAACCGATCCGTCGCGTTCGGTGTGTGCGGTTCTCACCAGAATCTGCCGGTTGACGGATTCGGGATCCGGGGCGAAAAGCCGCCAATTCTGTTCGAAAAAGGGGAACACCCACGCATTGATCTGCGGGCTGAATCGCTTGGACAGGGTGTTCGTCGGCGCCACGTGAAGAAATACCAGAACCACATGAACGACACTCGCCACCAGGCACAGGACAACGGTGGCACGCAGCCCGGCTCTCAGCGCACGGGCGCTTTTCGGCAATCTGGGCGGCGCGGCCGTGGCGTCAGGACCTTCCTGCACGACCGGCCCTGATTCGGAGTGCTGGACTTCTTTCACATCCGCTGAGTCAATTCCGCTCGACACCGCGCATCCTGTCTTTCTCATTTCAGCTGCTCGCGCTGCGTTTCGCGCTGACTGCCACCGACGGCGCGCGGCGGACTCGATGAGAGTCCCGCCGCGCGCCGTCATCCGGTGAGCGGACTGAGCGCGGTGCGCTGCCTAGCCCTCGTAGCTCTTGGCGTGGTCGTAGCCCTCGTAGCCCTTGGGCACCGAGTCGTAGCCGAAGTCCTCGTCGGACTGCTCGTCGTGGTCCGGCTTGCCGGGATGGGCGTACTGCTCGACGTCGACCTTGCCGCCGTGGCCCGGCTTTCCGTCGCCGCCGTGGTCGTAGCCGCCCGGCCCATGGCCGTGCCCGCCACCAGGGCCGCCGTGCCCGCCACCAGGGCCGCCGGTGGTGTTCCCTGCGGTGTTGCCCTCGGTGTTCCCGCCGCTGGTGTTCCCGGCCGTGTTGCCCGCGGTGTTGCCGGCGGTGTTACCGGCCGTGTTACCCGAGGTGCCGCCGGTCGTGACGAGGGGTCCGCCCAGGAGGCCACCGGTGACCAGGCCGCCGCTGACGAGGCCGCCACCGAGGAGTCCGCCACCGGTCGTCGTGCCGGCGGTCGTGCCGGTCGTCGTACCGGTGGTGGTTCCCGTCGTCGTTCCACCAGTGGTGGAGGACGCGCATCCGCTAAGGAAGATCCGGTTGTTGTTGAGGGTCACAGAACCTACCTCGGCCAGCAACCGGCCCTCGACGTTCGTTCCCTGGTTCACGGTGATCGAGTTCTCGGCCATGAGGGTGCCCACGAAGCTCGTGGTGACGCCGAGCGACGCATCCTCGCCGATCTGCCAGTACACGTTGCACGCCGAAGCGCCGTTCGTGAGGAGAATCCGACTGGAGGTCGCCGTCGTCAGGGACTCAGGAATCTGGAACACCCAGACCGCGTCCGAACTGCCCTGGCCGTCCAGGATCAGGTCGCCGGTGATGCCGACACCGGCCGTGGCGTGGTAGACGCCGGGAAGCAGCGCCGGCCCCCCGCCGATTCCCGCCGGAAGCGCGAAGTCCATGGCTTGGCCGGCGGCGTTGTTGTACGCCACGAGCAGGTCGGACTTGGCCTGGAGGGCCGCGGCGTCCGCCGCGTGCACGGCACCCTGCACCAAGCCGGGCGGGAATCCGCTGATCGCCGGGTTCGGGTGCGTCCCGAGGTCGTGGCCGAGCACCGAGTTTCCGGTGTTGGTCACTCCCTGACCCGCCAGAACGGAGTAGCTGGCGGCTGTGCCCAGAGGCACGGGCAAGGCGATCGCCGACGCCGCGGACGGCGTCAGGAAAACCATCGCAGCGGAAACTGTTGCGGCGAGGGCCGACGTGAGCACGCCGGACAAAGTGCGGCGGTGAGCGGCTTGGGGGATCTTCAGCTTCATCGAAGGTCATTCCTGTGGGGGGCCGTGGCGTACCGGGCCCTACCGATCACCCGGGAAGCCTTAACGTGTTGCTGCCGCCGCATATTACGCAGAAATATCCCCGCATCGACTTGACGGGGGCGGGGAAGAGAACAGTCCATTCGACCGGAGCACAGTGCTACGGAAATAATTTAATTTGCCTCCGGCGACCGAGTTTTCCCTCGAATGAACAGATTCCGATGGTCGGAAACCGCATTTTCCCCGCCAGGCACCGCACAACTGGCATTCGTCAGTCGGGTCGTTGGGTGCGGTTCTCGTGAGCCAGCCCGTCGGGGTGGGTATCCGTGCGAGGCCCCGGTCCGAGCGGAAGCACCAGGGCCCGCAGCACCAACTCCTCCGGCGGCTGGAGAGGCCGGAGACCTGGACGGTCCGACGGGCGGTGGACCGTCCCGATGTCCTGCCAGCCCCACGACAGGAAGGCGTCGCAGACCGCCGAGTCGGCTTCATCCACCAACGTCGCCCCGAGCGAGGCGTGGTGGTCGGCAAGCAGGCTTCGCTGAAGTCGGCGGGCGAGGTCTTGGTCGTCCGTGTGGGGGTGCAGCAGGGTCTCGGTGATCGCGAAGACGTGTCCGGAGGCGGTGAGCTGTTCGACGCTCCGCGGCAGGGGACCGTCGAACCCCTGCCACCACGTCCCCTCGCGCCGTACCGGAAATCCGTAGGCACACCCGGCGAAGGCCGTGTTCTCCGCGATCAGCAGCGCGAAGCCCGGCCGCCGGATGTCGCCGGTCAGCCGCCGTAGAAACGCCTCCCGGCCCCGGTACTCCTCGCCGGGCCGCGCCCGGGAGGACTCCACGTACAGATCGGCCAGATCCTCCTTGAGCGTCTCGGCCTGCCAGCGGTTCAGCCAGCGCAGGCGTAACGCGTGCACGGCCGACGGTGTGCTTCCTTCACCGTACGGCGGCTGCTCACGCCGTTGCGGGGCCGTCACCGCGCACCACATGCGGCGACCACACGGGACGGTCGTGCGCGAACGGTGAGTTCCGGATGAACGCGACCGGTGAGCACCGGGTGAAGCAGGAAGCCTGAGCCGGTGATCTCGATGATGTGGGCCATGGTCCGCGACGGGTGGTGCAGTCGCAGGGACGTACCGGCACCCGTGACCAGCCGGAATGCCGCGCGGAAGGCGTTGAGTCCGCTGACGTCGCAGAAGGTGACCGCCGTGAGGTCGACATCGATACTACGGATGCCGTCGCTCAGGCACTCGGCCAGCGCCGCGCTCACCTGCGGTGCCGTGGCCAGGTCGATCTCTCCCGCGAGGGTGATCAGCGCTCGGGTGTCTCGGTCGTGCCGGTAGACGTTCAGTTACGGAAGGGGCATAGCTCCTCGGTTCGATCGGCTCCCTGCCGGCGTCCCGCCAGAAACCTGATGGGGATCCTGAGGAAGCAGCCGTGATGGTCATCGCGGCAATGCGGGTCGCGGTAACTGCGACGGCAATGCGGTCGCAGTGACCGCGAGTTCAGGAGGTGGATGAGGAACAGGCCCCAGAACCGGTTGTCGCCATGAGCCTCACATCAACACCCGCCCGATCGGGGCCCCGGCGGATCCAGCACCTCGGGTTCCACCTGCGGCCATGACCGTTGGGATCCGTGGCCGTGCGGCCGGATCGTAGGCCGCGTGTCCGCCTTCGGAGTCCCACACCGCTTCTACTCCCCGGTCGGTCTCGGACACCGTCCGCAGACGCGCCGCCTCCTCCATCAGCCGGCTCGCGGTCGACGTACCCAGCGGATCGCTCGCGGCGGCCATCAGCCAGGCGGCCGGGACGGGATCCGTCCGCGGCGGAACCACCAATAGGTTCCACCGGCCCACGCTGTAGGAGAGCAGCAGCAGTTCGTGCGGATCCTGCTCGGACAGGAACCAACCCACGTTCACGACATGCCCGGCGACGGGCACCTTGCGCGGGACGACCGGCCAGTAAGTGGGATTCACCGTGACCCGGGTGATCCGCCCCCACAACGGATCCAGTCGGGCCGTCAGAGGGGGAAGCTCCGTCATCAGATCGCGCGAGTAGGGCCACCAGGCGCCATCGAGGAGAGCCGGCGCTGCGCCGACGGGAGCCAGCGACAGACGCAGTGCGGAGGAATCGGGTGCGGACGACGACGTCCGGTCTTCGAGTGTCGGCGAGAAGGTACTGGTCGCAGTCATGACGCGAACCCTGCCCCGGGCCGACCGCGGTCGGCCCGGCCTATTCGATCGCCGAAAACGACACGAGCGTGGCAGCCGGTGCGCGAAATATCCTCGGTCTTTCCAGCCTACTCCTCGGCCGAGGAGTAGGACCCGTCCCGTCTCCGGATGACCGTCCTCGCCTCTTCCTCCGGAACGGACCCGTCCTCGAAACGCTGTCCGGGAGGCAGAATTGATCACGAAGGAGGAGGCGGAGTGATCGCCGCTTCAGGCCGCATTCATGTCAACCGCTGACGTCGACTCGGCAGGATTCGGACCTGCGACCTTCTGATCCGTCAGCCGAGACAGGGCCGCTCACGGTGCTCCAGGAAGTGACGGATCCGAAGCCGCCGCGTGTGGTGCATCGGCAGTTGACCGATCTCCTCCGGCTGGACGAACCGCAGCTCCGTGGACTCGTCCGAGATCGCGAGCCGACCGCCGACCACGCGAGCGGTGAAGCAGACATTGAACACTGCCGGCGCACCTCACCGTGCGAGTAGGCCATGACGTGGCGAGGGTCGGTGTACGTGCCCACGAGGCCGGTGATCTCCACGTCCAGGCCCGTTTCCTCCGTCACCTCGCGGACGGCCGTACTGGCCGGCCGACGTCGCCAAGGGCGAGGTCCGCCGGACGACCTACGTCAACTACGAGTCCCTCGTACGCAACTACGTCACCTCGGAGTTCCGTCGGAAGAATTTGGTCCGGCTCACCGCCCGCGACATCCGGTCCTTCCTGGCGAAGACGACCGTCACCTGCCAGTGCTGCGCCCAGGGCAAGGGCAAGGGCAAGAAGCGACCGGAGCACAAGCGGCGCTGCCGCGTCCTCGGCAAGTGCCGCCAGAAGCTCCCGTCTGACCGGACCGTGCGCTTTCTGCTGGTGACCACGCGTGCGGCTCTCCAACACGCCGCGCGTGAGGACGAGCTGCCGCACAACGTGGCCCGGAACGTGGAGCTGGGCATGGGAACGAAGCGTGAGATCGAACCGCTCACGGTCCGGGAGGGGTGTCAGCTGCTGGCTGCGGCGCGGGACAACCGGCTGTGAGCCGCGTACGAGCCGGCGGTGCGTATCGGTCCGCGCCGCGGTGAGCTGCTCGGGCTTCGCTGGTCGGACGTGGATCTCCACGAAGGCGTCCTCACCGTCCGGCAGGCCCTACAGCGGGTCGGGGGCGAGCTGCTGATCGTCGCGCCGAAGACACAGCGCTCGGCTCGTCGCGTGGCCCTTCCGGCCGAGTGCGTGACCGCGCTCCGCGTGCCCAGCAGATCGCCGACCAGAAGGGAGCGGGCCGAGGTCTCGTCTTCACCACCAGGAACGGAACCCCCATCGAGCCGCGCAACTTGAACCGCTCCTTCGAGACGCCGTGCATCGCGCCGGCGTCCGCAAAGTCCGCTTCCACGACCTGCGCCACACGTGCGCGTCCCTCCTCCACGAACGAGGCGCCGGCACTCACATGATCATGAAAGCTCTCGGTCACAGTTCGATCCGGGTGACCATGGACGTCTACACCTTCGTCCGACTCGACTCGCAGCGCTCGGCGTTCGATCGCGTCGGGGATGCTTTACGAGGTGGCGGCAGCGACCCGAACAGGGGTGACGGTACGGACGGTGGCCCTGTAGCCGGCTAAAGCCGTTTCAGGTTCCGGTCCAGGATCGCCCGGAGCCGGTCCACGTCGGCCGGGTCCTGGGCACCCCTCTTGGGCAGTACCGCGACTCCGGCCGCGCGGTCACCGCCCAACAGCACGAAGAGCCCGGGCGTCTCCAGGTACTCCCGGAACACCGTCCAGTCCACGGTGAAGGAGACCCGCTCACCCGTGCTGACCGCGCCGCGGTCGTCGGCCACCATGCGGCACCGCCCGTACGACTCCACGACGCTGAACATCCGGCGCGCCATGGTGCGCAGCCCCCGTACAGCCCCCCAGGACGTGGCTGCCACGGAGAGCACCAGCGTGACGATCCACACCGGCACCGAAGCATCGTGGAGGGTCGAGAAGACGCACACGGCAACGATCGCGACCATCGGCGCCATGAGCACCTGGGCCCGGCCCGCCGGTGACCGACGGGCCCGCGCACGGAGCGCCTCCTCGAAGTCCTCGGCCGTCAGCTGGTAGGTGAACTCCACTGCCCTGCTGCGGTCCATGTCCTGCCGTGAGAAATCCCCACCCCTGGTGTCCATGAGCAGGGATCCTCCCAGGCGGGTCAGGAGCATGCCAAGATCAATTGCGCATCCCCGTCCCACTCCCGAACCGTCGCCGTCAACCGCTGCCGTCAACGCAAAAGCCAGAGGCCCAGTGGATCACTCCACTGGGCCTCTGGCTTGCTGTGCACTCGGCAGGATTCGAACCTGCAACCTTCTGATCCGTAGTCAGATGCTCTATCCGTTAAGCTACGAGTGCTTGTGTTCTGTTGTTTTGCCTTCGCTCCCGGCCCTTCCGGCCCGCTCGCGGCGACAGGAAGAACATTACATGACTGCCGCCGACATGTGAAATCCGTTAGCCGCACCCCTTGTGACCTGCGAAAACGCCGTTTCTGACGGTTTCGGGAGACGGCGGGGAACAGCGAAGCCCCGGTCGGGTGGACCGGGGCTTCGTTGATCGCGCGGAGGCGGAGGGATTTGAACCCTCGATGGGATTTGCGTCCCAAACCGCATTAGCAGTGCGGCGCCATAGACCGGACTAGGCGACGCCTCCAGCACAACCGCTCACGCGAGCGCGAGTGGTGCGTGCAGATGATGACACAGTCGAGCGCGCTGTCACCAATCGGCCTCTACGGTACTAGGCACTCGGGCCGTAGGGCAAAGCCTTACGTGCCGGTGCGGCGGGCGCGCGCAACGTACCGGGGCGCGTCGCGTTAGTCAGGTCATGTCGCAGCTCACGCCCCACGTCAGCGCCGGCCGTCTCCGCCGGTTCGCCGTCACCGCCGCCGCGTCCTTCGCCGCGGTCACCTCGCTGTCCGCCGCGTCCACGGCCGCGTACGCGGGGGTCGCCCCGGAAACGGGCGGGGCCGACCGCCCCGCCATGCCACCGCCCGTCCGGGACGAGGACCGGGCGCCGGGCACCGATCCCCTCGCCCAGTCCGACCACCTCACCGTCACCGTGCAGCAGGCGGGTGCGGCGGACGGGACGTACGAGCTGTACTGCCACCCCGGCGGGGGCAGCCACCCGGACGTGGAAGGAGCCTGCCAGGCGGTGGACCGCAACACGCGGTGGGGCGAAGAGACCTTCGCGCCCGTGCCCGAGAACAGCATCTGCACCCTGCAGTACGGCGGCCCGGCCACCGCGCATGTCACCGGGACGTGGGCCGGGCGACCCGTCGACGCGACGTTCGACCGGAGTGACGGGTGCCGGATCGCCCGCTGGGACCGGTTCGTGCCGCTCCTGCCCGACCTGGACGGGTAGCGACCGGTCGGGCGTCCGGCGCGGGCGCGACGCACCGGCGGCCCCGGGGCGGCCGGGGTCTGTCGGCCGGTGAGGAAGAAGAAAGTGGCCGCCGAGTCCGAGGGGGGTGGGCGGGCGCGGTCACGTGCGGGAGTGCCCTGGTGGAGACAACGGTCTCGTAAACGTCCCGCGAAGGTACCGCGAAGCCGGAGGAGCCGGTCACACGTTCTGTCGCAATTCGTCGTGCGAGCTCCCTCTCATCCGGCGCCGCGAGCGCGACCTGAGCCCTTAGACTCCCTCGCGTGACACGTCGCGGGCAGGTTGGCAAGATGGCCCGAGCGGTCGGCAAGGTGCGGTAACAGGGAGGAAGCGTCTCGTGAGCAGCAGGCCATCCCGAGGCGCTGCTCGCCTCGCAGCCATACTGGACGCGCTGCCCGATGCGTTGGTGCTGGTCAACGCCAACGGCACGGTCGTCAACGCCAACACCATCGCCCTGGAGGCGTTCGAGTCGCCGGGCACCGCCCTGGTCGGGCGAGGGCTGCTCGATCTGCTGCCGCAGTTCGACTCCAAGCTGATCCCGGGCTCGATGCGACGCCCCGACCACATGGACCCGGTCGGACGGACCAAGCCCACTCGCATGATCGCCCGGCGGACGGACGGGGTCGAGTTCCCGGTCGAGGTCACCAGCGCCAACCTCGAGAACGGACAGCAGGCCTACGACGGTTACGGCTACACCGGCGACGAGCTGCTGATGCTCGTCGTACGCGATCTGTCCGGCACCGTCGACACCGAGGCCGAGCTGGCCCGTTCGCAGCGGCAGACCGAGATGATCCTGCGGGCCGCGTCCGAGGGTGTCGTCGGGACCGACACCGACGGGCGGATCGTGCTCGTCAACCCGGCCGCCGCCCAGATCCTGGGCTACCGCGCCAGCGACCTCGGCGGCAAGGAACTGCACGACCTCGTGCTCCACTCGCGTGCCGACGGCTCGTCCTTCCCGTACGAGGAGTCGGCGCTCGCCGACACGCTGCGCTCCGGGCGCAAGCACCGGGTGCGGGGGCAGGTGCTGTGGTCCAAGAAGGGCGACAAGGTCTCGGTCGACCTGACCACCGCGCCGGTGCGCGACGGCGATCAGCTCGTCGGCGCCGTGATGACCTTCAACGACCGGCGGCAGTTCGACAGCCTCGCCGAGGAGAAGCAGACCGCCGACAAGCTGCACGCGGACGAGCTGGAGCGGCTCTCCGAGGACCACGCCTCCGATCTCACCGCCCTGCGCCAGAAGCACGTCGCCGAGCTGGAGGAGCTGCGCGAGCAGCACGAGGAGGAGCTCGCGGCCGGCGAGGAGCGCTACGCCGCGCTCGGCGAGCGGGAGAAGGACCGGTACGAGGCCCTCGCCGCGCGGCACGATCAGCTGCTCACGCTGCTGGGACAGTCGCTGCGCGGGCCCCTGGACGAGCTGCGCCGCGAGCTGGCCGCACTCGCCGCGGACGACGCCGGGCAGCTGTGGCCCGAGGCCAACCAGGTGCTCCACCACCTGTCGGCGGGCTACTCGCGGATCACCACCCTGATCGACAACGTCCTCGGCTTCCAGCTGCTCGACGCCGGGACCGACACCGTCAACCGCGCGAACGTCATGCTCGACGCCGTCGTCGCCGCCGGTGTCGACGGGGCCGTCGACCTGATCGGGCCCGGCCGTGTGCAGTTCGCCGTGCACGCGCCGCCCATCGAGGCCGAGGTCGACGCGCGGCTCCTCGCGACCGCGCTCGCGCATCTGGTCGCGGACGTCGCCGGTGTCGACGCCACCGGCAACGCGCCCGTGTCGGCGGGCGGTTACATGGACAACACGGTCGTCGTGGCGGCGGCACAGCGCGGCGAGGTCGTACGGATCGAGGTGCGCGGGCCGTACGCCGGGGGTGACCCGGTGCACGAGCCGATCGTGCGCGGGATCGTGCGCGCCCACGGCGGTGTGCTCCAGACGCACGAGGTGCCCGGGATGAGCGGCAGCGCGTACGTCCTCGAGGTGCCGCTCGGCGGCGGGGCCGGGGCGATGGCAGCCGTGCCCTCTCAGGCGCTGGAGCTCGGACAGGGTCCGGGCCCCGGGCAGGACCTCGCCCTGGAGGCCGGCTCCTCGGAGGACGAGGCCGGGCAGGGACCGGGCGGCGGACGGGGGCGGCGGGCCCGTCGGTCCTCCGTGGACGCCTTCCTGGAGAGTGAGGTCCCGGGCGAGTCCGGGGGCGGTGAGGCGGAGGGCGCGTCGCCGACCGGACGGCGCCGCAGGCGGGCGGCCGCCGAGGAAGCGGCGGTCGCGGCCGCCGACCCCGGTGACGTCTCCGGCGGCACCGGGCGCCGACGCGGCCGGCCGGCCGAGATCGCGGCCGCGGGTGCGGGCCCGGAGGCCGCCGAGGGTGCCGTCGTCATGGCCGGGGAGAACTCGGCGGGGACCGCGGCCGCCGGTACGGGTCTGGGCGGGACGGTTCCGCCGCAGGGTGTGCCCGCGCCCACCGGACGGCGCGCCCGGCGCGACGCCGACGAACAGCACGCGTTGCCGCCCGCCCTGCCCGTGGCGTCGGCCCCGGGCCAGCCCGCCGACGCGGACGACCTGGCCTCCGACGACTCGGAGCCGACCGGGCGCCGTCGGCGTGCTCTGGCCGCCGCGACGGAACGCGCCGCCGCGCAGGAGGCCGCCCCGCGTACGGTCTTCGCCCTCCCGCCGGCCGAGGCGGACCGCTCGCCCGACGCCGCGGGAGAGCAGCAGGCCGTCCCGGCTCAGGCGCCCGTGCTCGCGTCCCCTTCTGTACCGGTGCCGGTTCCGGCACAGGCCGGTGCCGGAATGGTCGACCATGGGCGGCACGACGCCGTGCCCCACGACCAGTCCGACGATCACACCCCGCCGCAGCCGCATCCCACGAACGCGCCGACCGGCCGCCGCCGACGAGCGGTCGGCCAGTCGGGCGAAGCCGTCGAGGCGCCGGATACCGCGATTCCGGCACAGCTGCCCCAGGGCCGGCAGCCGGTGCCGGCCCGGCCCGCCGCTGCGCAGCCGCTTCCCGCGGAGGCGCCGCCCGGTCAGCGAGCCCCGGGCGTCGGCATCCCGGCCCCGCAGCCATGGCCCAGCGGCGACGACGCCACTCCCGACGCCGGGACCGTCGTGTCCGCGCCGCCGAACGGCACCCTCGCGCCCCAGCTCCAGCTCCCGGCCCCCGCCCCGGTCGCCCAGCAGCCCGCCGCGACCCCGGCGACCGGCACCCCGCTGCCGCCGGAGAGCGCGCCCGCGCAGCCGCGGGCGGCACAGCCGCTGCCCGCCGAGGCGGCGCAGACGTCGGCGCCCGCGCCGGTCGACCCGAACTCGACGCAGGGGCGTGCCATCAGCGTGCGGACGCTCGGGCAGGGCGTGCCGTTCACACGGCAGGCCGCTCAGGTGCAGCAGCCGTCGGCGGGCGCCACTCCGCCCCCGCACGGTGCGGCGGCCTCCGGCCGGCGGCGCAAGCTGGGCACCCCGCCCGACCCGGCCACGCGCCCGGAGCCTGCGGCCCGGTCGCATCCCTCGGCCGAGCAGGCCCCGGCGCCCCGGACGGCCGCGCCCCAGTCCGCCGCGCCTCAGCCGGCCGCGGCCAAGGCGCCCGCGGCGCAGCCCGCCGTCGCGCAGCCGTCGCTCGCCGGGCAGTCCCGGCTGGTGCCGACCACCGAGGGCGCCGGACGGTCGTACGCCATAGGAGCACCGGACGAGAACGCCGCCGAGGGTCCCGAGCCGCTGGACGGTCCGGGCGGAGCGGTGGAGGTCGCGGACATGCCGCGGCCACAGCCGATGGACGACGAGCTGCCGCCGGAACCGCTGGACAACCCGCGCCGGCTGCTGGTCTGGCCGGCTCCGGACGTCGCCACCCAGCAGGCGCTGAGCGCCCGCGGCTACCGGCCCGTGATCGTGCACTCGCGCGAGGAGGTGAACGCGCAGATCGCCGCGTTCCCCGCCGCGCTGTTCGTCGATCCGCTGACCGGGCCGATCACGCGCACCGCGCTCCAGTCGCTGCGCCAGGCCGCCGTCGCCGCCGAGGTGCCGGTGCTGGTCACGGCGGGGCTCGGACAGGCCACGCGCGAGGCGGCGTACGGCGCCGATCCCGCCGTACTGCTGAAGGCGCTCGCGCCGCGTGACAGTGAGCAGCATCCGCCGCGTGTCCTGCTGATCGAGGAGCACGCGGAGATCGCGCTGGCGCTGACCTCGACGCTGGAGCGGCGCGGGATGCAGGTCGCGCGAGCGGCGAGCGACGGTGACGCGGTGGCGCTGGCGGGGCAGTTCCGGCCGAACCTGGTGGTGATGGACCTGCTCCAGGTGCACCGGCGGCAGGCCGGGATCGTGGACTGGCTGCGCGCGAACGGACAGCTCAACCGCACGCCGCTGGTCGTCTACACCGCCGCCGTCGGCCCGGCCGACCTGCCGCGCCTCGCCTCCGGTGAGACGGTGCTGTTCCTCGCGGAGCGGTCCACCAGCACCGAGGTGCAGGACCGGATCGTGGACCTGCTCTCGCGCATCGGCACCAACTAGGACCCGTCCCGGACGCCCGGCAGGCGTACGAGCGTGAGCTGACGCCGACGTCGGCTTCGACGTCGAAGCCGTACGGCGGTGAGGCGGGCGCCTGCCGTTGCTACGTCCCGTGCCCCCGATCGGAGTCGACCGGAGCCGGTCGAGGCCGGTCGGACGCGATCGGGGGCGGTCAGGTGTGGACGGTCTCGGTGGCGCGGTCGGTGCCGGTCGGGCGCGGTCAGCGCCCGTGGGTGCCGGTCGGAGCCGGCCGGTGGTCAGCAGCCGGCGGTCGACAGTCGGCGGTCAGTCGCGGTCAGAGCTTGGTGACGTCCAGTTCTCCGGCCGCGTACTGCCTGCGCAGCACCTTCTTGTCGAACTTGCCGACGCTGGTCTTCGGCACCGACCCGATGATCGTCCACCGCTCGGGCAGCTGCCACCTGGCGATCCCGGCCTCGTCGGCGAGGAAGCCGCGCAGCGCGTCGAAGTCGGCGGTGGAGCCCTCCCGCAGCACCACGGTGGCCAGCGGACGCTCGCCCCACCTGTCGTCCGGGACGGCGACGACGGCGGCCTCGGTGATGTCCGGGTGGGACATCAGGGCGTTCTCCAGGTCGACGGAGGAGATCCACTCGCCGCCGGACTTGATGACGTCCTTGGCCCGGTCGGTCAGGGTCAGGAAGCCGTCCGCGCTGATGGTGCCCACGTCGCCCGTCTTCAGCCAGCCGTCCGCGCTGAACTTGTCGTCTGGGCGCAGCGGTTCGGCGTCGGGGCCGTTGTAGTAGGCGCCGGCGATCCAGGGGCCGCGCACCTCCAGCTCGCCCGCGGACTCGCCGTCCCAGGGCAGACGTTCGCCGCCCGGACCGCTCAGGCGGGCCTCGACCCCGGCCGGGAACCGGCCCTGGGTGAGCCGGTAGGCGAACTCCTCCGCCGTACCGACCGCGTGGGCCGGCGGACGGGCGATCGTGCCGAGCGGCGACGTCTCGGTCATGCCCCAGGCGTGGCAGACCCGCATGCCCAGCTTGTCGAAGGCCTCCATGAGGGAGGGCGGGCACGCCGAGCCGCCGATGGTGACCTGGGTGAGCGAACCGACGTCACGGGGTTTGGCGGTCAGCTCGCCGAGCAGGCCCTGCCAGATGGTGGGGACGGCGGCCGCGTGCGTGGGACGCTCGGACTCGATCATCTCGGCGAGCGGCGCGGGCTGGAGGAACCGGTCGGGCATCAGCAGGTTCACCCCCGTCATGAAGGTCGCGTGCGGCAGGCCCCAGGCGTTGACGTGGAACTGCGGGACCACGACCAGCGAGGTGTCCTGGTCGGTCAGCCCCATGGACTGGGCCATGTTGACCTGCATCGAGTGCAGGTAGATCGAACGGTGGCTGTACACCACGCCCTTGGGGTCGCCCGTGGTGCCAGAGGTGTAACACATGGCGGCCGCCCGGCGTTCGTCCAGCTCCGGCCAGTCGTACGTGGTCGGCTTCCCGGCGATCAGGTCCTCGTACTCGTGCACCTGGACGGACGTCGCGCCCGCGAGCAGCGAGCGGTCGCCCGGTCCCGAGACGACGATGTGCTCGATCGTCCCCAGGTGCGGCAGCAGCGGGGCCAGCAGCGGGAGCAGCGAACCGTTGGCGATCACGACCTTGTCGGCCGCGTGGTTCACGATCCACACCAACTGCTCAGCGGGCAGACGGAGGTTGAGGGTGTGCAGGACCGCGCCCATGGAGGGGATCGCGAAGTACGCCTCGACATGGTCCGCGTTGTTCCACATGAGCGTGGCCACACGGTCGTCGTCCGCGACGGCGAGGTCGTCGCGCAGGGCGTGTGCCAACTGGGCCGCGCGGGCGCCGATCTCGGCGTAGGAGCGACGCTCGGGCTCGCCGTCGCCGGTCCAGGTGGTCACCTGTGATGCGCCGTGGATCGTCGACCCGTGGTTCAGGATCCTCGAGATCAGCAGCGGTACGTCCTGCATCGTGCTCAGCACGGCGTCCTCCCGGGCGACATTGCCTACGCGGTGGTAACGGTTGCGCTGATTCTGCGCACATACCGCGCGGTATGTCACTAGGTCCGGACGATCGATCACATCATTCGGGGACCCGATGTCCCCGGGCCCGGCCGCCTAGCGCACGAGCACCAGCTCGGGATCCTCGCGCAGCTTCCCGAGCGCCCGTGACACCGCCGACTTCACCGTGCCGACCGAGACCCCGAGCACCTCCGCCGTCTGGACCTCGCTCAGGTCCTCGTAGTACCGCAGCACCACCATCGCCCGCTGACGGTCCGGCAGTTTCATGACCGCCCGCCACATCGCGTCGTGCAGTGCCTGCTGCTCGGCGGGGTCGTCCCCGCCGGACACATGCTGCTCCGGCTCGGGCAGCTCCTCGCACGAGAACTCGTCCACCCGGCGCTTGCGCCACTGCGAGGTGCGCGTGTTCACCAGCGCCCGGCGCACATAGCCGTCGAGCGCGCGATGGTCCTCGATCCGCTCCCAGGCGACATACGTCTTGGCCAGCGCGGTCTGCAGCAGGTCCTCGGCGTCGCTCGGGTTCGCGGTCAGCGACCGGGCGGTCCGCAGCAGCACCGACTGGCGGGCCCGCACGTACGACGAGAACGACGGGTAGGTGGAGGTCCCCCCGGCCGAGCGAAGACGAGACGGCGGGAGGGTCTGCCTCACTGGTGCAGCGGCTTTCGAGGCGCTGGTGCAGACGGGTGTGGTCATGGCTCCACGCTATGAGCGACCCCCACTCCGGCGGATCGGCCGCAGGTCCCGCAGCGGAGTCCGCCTCAGGTTGTAGGGGTGGGGCAGGCTCCACCTCCTGAAGGTGGATGAGCGACCGGGGTCCACTGCGGGATGACCCCTGGGGGCTCAGCCGTCCGCCGTGAGGACCAGGCCCGAGGTCGGCACCCCCGTCCCCGCCGTCACCAGGACCCGCCCCGCCCCGGGTACGCGGTTCACGGACGTGCCGCGCAGCTGCCGTACCGCCTCGGCCACGCCGTTCATCCCGTGGAGGTACGCCTCCCCGAGCTGCCCGCCGTGGGTGTTGATCGGGAGCCGCTCCCCGGCCACGAACTCCGCGGCCTCTCCCGGCGCGCAGAAGCCGAACTCCTCCAGCTGCATCAGCACGAACGGGGTGAAGTGGTCGTACAGGATCGCCACGTCGATGTCGGCCGGTGTGAGTCCGGACGTCCGCCACAACTGGCGGGCCACCACCCCCATCTCCGGCAGCCCCGTCAGGTCGTCCCGGTAGAAGCTGGTCATCTGCTCCTGCGCGCGACCGGCGCCCTGGGCGGCGGCCGCGACGACGGCCGGCGGATGCGGCAGGTCGCGGGCGCGCTCCACGGAGGTGACCACGAGCGCCTGGCCGCCGTCCGTCTCCTGACAGCAGTCCAGCAGCCGCAGCGGCTCGACGATCCAACGGGAGGCCGCGTGGTCGGCGAGGGTGATGGGTCTGCCGTGGAAGTACGCCGCCGGGTTGGTCGCCGCGTACCTCCGGTCCACCACGGCCACGTGTCCGAAGGCCTCCGGGGTCAGCCCGTGGGTGTGCAGATAGCGCTGGGCCGCCATCGCCACCCAGGAGGCCGGGGTGAGCAGCCCGAACGGCAGGGACCAGCCGAGTGCCGCGCCCTCCGCCGACGGCTCCCGGTGCTGGACCCCCGAGCCGAAGCGACGCCCCGACCGCTCGTTGAAGGCGCGGTAACAGACCACCACCTCCGCGACTCCGCTCGCCACCGCCAGTGCCGCCTGCTGGACGGTCGCGCAGGCAGCACCGCCGCCGTAGTGCACCCGGGAGAAGAAGGACAGCTCACCCATCCCGCAGGCCTGGGCCACGGTGATCTCCGGGCTGGTGTCCATCGTGAACGTGACCAGCCCGTCCACGTCGGCCGGCGCCAGCCCCGCGTCGGCCAGCGCCGCCCGAACCGCCTCCGTGGCCAGCCGCAGCTCACTGCGCCCCGAGTCCTTGGAGAACTCCGTGGCCCCGATGCCGACGATCGCCGCCCGCCCGCCCAGCATGTCCCGCTTCCGCACGCTCATCCCGCGCCTCCCGGCGGGACGGTGAGCATCACCGTGCCGGTCACATGCCGGCCGATGCCGTTCGCCCCGACCACCCGGACCGTGACGGTGGCGCCGTCGACCTCCGCCACCGTGCCGGTCAGCACCATGGTGTCGCCGGGATAGTTGGGCGCCCCGAGTCGGATGGCCACCTTGCGGAGCACCGCCGTGGGTCCGAAGTGGTCGGTGATGTACCTCCCGACCAGGCCATTGGTGGTGAGGATGTTCATGAAGATGTCGGGGGAGCCCTTGCCGCGCGCCAGCTCGGGGTCGTGGTGGACGTCCTGGTAGTCGCGGGAGGCGAGGGCTCCGGCGACGATCAGGGTCCGGGTGATCTCGATCTCCAGCGGCGGCAGTGCCTCACCCGCGGTCATGGCCCTCATGCGGCCACCTCCTCGGCCTGGAAGACGGGCAGCACCGACTCGTCGTCGTACGAGCGGAACGCGAGTCGCACCGGCATCCCTATCCGCACCTTGTCGTACGGCACCCCGATCACGTTGCTGACGATCCGCACGCCCTCGGCCAGTTCGATCAGCGCGACCGCGTAGGGAGGGGCGAAGGCCGGGAAGGGCGGGTGGTGCATGACCACGTACGAGTAGACCGTGCCCTCGCCGCTCGCCTCGACCGTGTCCCAGTCCGGGCAGCCGCAGGCGTTGCAGCCCGGCAGCCAGGGGTGGCGCAGGGTCGCGCAACCCGTACAGCGCTGGATGAGCAGCCGGTGCCGTGCCACGCCCTCCCAGAAGCCGGCGTTGTCGCGGTTGACCACGGGTCGGGGGCGGGGAGGTGCTGCCTTCCGCCGCGCGGGCGCGTACTTGAGGATGCGGAAGCGGTGTGTGCCCGCGAGCTCGGCGCCCACGCGCACGTCCATCCGTGTCGTGACGAAGTACCCGGAGCCCAGCTTGGTCGTCTTCCGCGCCGAGACCGACTCGATCACCACGTCGAAGGTGATCTCGTCCCCCGGGCGCAGGGGCCGCAGATACTCCTGCTCGGAGTCGGTGGCGACGACCGAGGTGCAACCCGCCTCGTCGAGCAGGGCGAGGAGCTCGTCGTACGCCTCGGTCCGCCCCGCACGGTCCGTACCGCCCGGGGCTGTGCGGGCCGTCGGGGGCGTGCCGGTCGTGTGGCCGGTCAGGCCGCCCATGGTCCACGCCTGGAGCATGGTGGGCGGGGCCACGGCATCGGGCCCTTCGTAGGCCGCACCGGTGTCGCCCATCGCCTCGCACCAGTGCCGGATCATCGGCGCGTTGACGGGATCCCTGCCGACACCGGCGACCACGGCCGGCCGGCCCTCGTACGCCTTCAGCCTCGCGTCCAACTCGTCACTCATCCCCCACCACCGCCCCCTCGCCGACCCTCTTCACTCCCCATGCCCGCGGACTCATGACCTGCGGACTCATGGTCCGCAGACTCCTGGCCCGCAGACTCCTGGCCCGTTCCGATCCGCGCCGCGTCGCGCTGACATATCTGGTACACCGCGAGCGCCGCGAGGGTTCCCACGATCTCTCCGAAGATTCCTGACTGTCCGTCAGATCGCTTGCACTGTCAAGGCGCTCGCCCCCTCGGCGACTCGGCCCCTCGACGGCTGGGGCACCGGGGTGCCCGGCCGGAGGCCCGCCCATGCCCCTCACCACTCCACCTCCCCCTCCACCTGCGCGTCCGCCTCCGCGCACGAAAACGCCTGTGCGGCGGCGCCGAAGCACCGCCGCACAGGCGTGTCACGCCCCACAATGCACACCCAGCACGGAGTCGAGGGGGTGGACGGCCGGCGCAGCGGCCGCCCGCCCCTCAGGTCATCGCCACAGCGGCACGAAGCTGACGGCGACGTTCTCGTTGCCCTGGTTGATGGCCGTGAACGCGGACCCGTCGACCTGGGCGGTGTTGCTCTGGTTCGAGGCGCCGGCACCGACCGCCTGCTGCTGGGTGGTGGAGGAGTTGCCGTTGTTGTCGTGTCCGACCCCGCTGCCGACGATGCTCGCGGCGGCCGCGTTCGATCCGTCGTCCGCGAAGGCGCCGTCGTCCGCCGCCGCGACGCCGGTGAACAGGGCGGCCGCGAGCGGGAGGGCGGAGACGGCGGCGAGAACGCGGGCGGTACGGATGCTTGCCATGTTGTTCCTCCAGAACCGGTGACACTCCCGGACTCATGACCGGAAGTGCGTGAAGTACGGCTTTCTCCAAGGCAGTTGGCCGACCGCCTCGGCGTTGTGCACGACGTCGCGAGATCAGAGTCGCCCATCGGATCCCCGTCGAACCAGCCCGGAAGCCGCTATTCGCCCTGAAGCGTGATGACAAGTCGATAAACCCCTTTCGCCACCTTCCAGCCATCAAAGTCGCAGGTCAGGGCAGTACGGGTGGTTCGCCGTCAAGCACCGCAAGAGGTGAAGCGTTCCGGCATATTTCCAGCCAATTCCCCCAGCCCGGCGTGTCGGGGCCCACCCCTCTTCCCTTTTTCGAACGTACGTACGAACATGGAGGTATGGCCACCACCGACCGGCAGGCCACGACGCTGGCCCTCGCACACGCCCTGTCAGCCGCCGAACGCGGCCTGGCCGTCCTCCCGCTGTCCCGGACGAAGCTCCCGGCCCTGCGCTCCCCCCATCGCTCCGACCCGACCGCCCCGCCCTGCCACGGCGAGTGCGGCCGTTTCGGCCACGGGGTGTACGACGCCTCGACCGACCCGGCCCGCATCCGTGAACTGTTCGCCGCCGCACCCTGGGCGACCGGCTACGGCATCGCCTGCGGTCTGCCCCCACACCACCTGATCGGCATCGACCTCGACACCAAGTCCGGTACGGACGCCCCGGCGGCCCTGCGTGAACTGGCCCTGCGCCACCTGTTCACGATCCCCGCCACCGTCGTCGTCCTGACGCCCAGCGGCGGCCGCCACCTCTGGCTGACCGGCCCGCCGCACGTCGTCGTCCCCAACTCCGCCGGCCGCCTCGCCCCCGGCATCGACATCCGCGGCGCCGGCGGCTACCTCGTCGGCCCCGGCTCCCGTACCGATCACGGCGTCTACGGCACCGCCCCGGGCTCCGCGCATCTCGCCCCGGCGGCCTGCCCGCCCGCCCTGCTGCGCCTGCTACTCCCCCCACCGCGCACCCATCACCCCACGCCCGCCTCGACCGACGGGCATGGCCAGGGTCTGGTCCAGTTCGTCCTCGCGGCGCACGAGGGCCAGCGCAACACCCGTCTGTTCTGGGCCGCTTGCCGCGCCTACGAGAACGGCATCGGGCCCGACCTCGTAGAACCCCTGGTGGACGCGGCCCTGGGTACGGGCCTGACCGAACGCGAGGCCCGCGCCACGATCGCCTCGGCGGCCCGGCTGACGGCATACCGACCGCCGTCATGAGCGCTCGCGCGGCTGCCGCTGCCGCGCGACCGCCGCACCCGGGCATCGGCGCCACGATCGACCTGTGACCGCTCCCAGGCTGCTGCCGTGCCCTGCCCTTCGCCGGCGGTGTCCGCTACGACGGCGACGGTGTCCACTGCGACGGCTGCGGTGTCCGCTGTGCCCGCCGCGCGGCCCTCCCGAGTTCCCGAGTCCTCAACCGTTCTCCGCCGCGCGGGACGAGAAGTCGTACGCGGCCCATTCGGTGACCGGGACGTATCCGATGCGTCGGTAGAGGGCGTTGCTGGTGGGGTTGGCCGGGTCCGCGAAGAGCACGACGTCCGTGGCGCCCGCGGCCAGCGCGGCACGGCTCACCTCGACCGTCACGGCGCCCGCGTAGCCACGGCCGCGGAGGCCGGCCGGGGTGTAGACGGGGTCCACGCGGACCATGCCGCCGACCATCGATGTCGAGCCCGCCATGGAGACGGGGGTGCCGTCCGGGGTCTCCCAGAACGTGAAGTGTTTGTCGGCGAAGCGCGAGTCGGCCCAGGAGTCGGCGTCCACGCCGGGGACTTCTCCGACTGTGTCGAGGAACTCGCCGCACCAGCGCACGAGTTGCTCGTGGTCCTGCTCGCCCACCATCCGGCCCCGGCCCGCGGGGAGCGGTTCCGGTGGGGTGAGCGTGTCGAGACGGTACAGACGGATCCGCTTGCCGAGCGTCGGCGCCGCGCCCGTGTGCCGCTGCCATGCCTGGGCGAAAGAGGTGGCGGTGGTGTGGTCCGCGCTGACGTACGGAATGGAGTGCCCGAGGGCGGCCAGGTGGGCGGCGAGTGTGTCGGCGTGCTCGGGGGCGAGGGGAGTGAGGCTCAGGCCGCGAAGGCGGTAGAAGATGGCGCGGACCTTGCCCGCTCGCTCCAGCCGGCCGAAGACGGGGGCTTGGCCGTGTGTGTCCGCCCCGCGGGTGCGCAGCTTCTCGGTCACCGTCAGCGGCATGGTGTGCAGGGCCGGCCGTGAGCGCAGGAACTCCCCGGTTCGAGCGAGGAACTCGTCGACGTCTTCGGTGAGGTGCCAGTCATCCGATCGCATGCTTCATGATTTCCCATGCTGTCGACGTGCGTCCGTGGTTCTTCCTCGGCGAACCCGCGGCACAGGACACTCGTCCGCACTCCGAGCCCCGAAGGTCCTCCGGCCGCCAGGCGCGCGGTTCCGTTTCGCCGGAGTCCGCTGATCAGGCCCATGAACTCGCGGTGAGACGAACTCCCGGTGAAGCACGGCACAGGATTGGCCTACAACACCCTGTCCGAAGGATGAACGAGCCTGAGTGCGGCAAGGCGTCAACGCCGCTTGCGGATCTCCTGGTAGCGCCGCTCTACGTCGGACCTGAACCATTCGGGGACTTCACCGGCTGTGCGCAGATGCCGGCGCTCGTCGGGGGAGAGCGTCTGCGCGGAGGCGTCCACAGCCACCGCGTAGTCGCTCATCTTGGCCGACGTCTTCTCACGCCTGAGGTCGCCCTCGAACAAGGAGCTGCTGGTCCCCTGGCTGCTGATGACGGCTCGGATGCCTCCGAGAAAGCGCAACTTGCTGCTTCTCTGTCGGAGTTCGTCCCGAAGGATGAGCCAGCACAGACGTTCATCGGTCACATTCGGGATGGATCCTGCCGCTGCCACGCGTGCCCCTTCCTCAGTGATGGATCACCCGATCCACCGCGGGGGAGAGCATAAGCCGAACGTTCCGCCCGGCCCGGTCGATGACGGCAGCGCATGAGAACGGCCCCCGACCTACTGACCAGGCGGGGGCCGAGCGCACTGCTCTCAGAGCGGAGGTGGTGGGATTTGAACCCACGGTGACATCGCTGCCACGACGGTTTTCAAGACCGTTCCCTTCGGCCGCTCGGGCACACCTCCCCGCGTCGCCGATCAAGGGCGACGCGGGGACAAGAGTAACGGGTCGGCGCGGCGGTCAGCTGTCGCCGACGCGGGAGCCGAGGGTCAGGTCGACGGTGTGGGTCCTGCTGTCGCGCTCGTAGGTGATCTCGACCTTGTCACCGGGCTTGTGGGTCCAGATCTCGCCGATCAGGGTGGGGCCGCTGTCGATCACGTGGTCGTCGAGCTTGGTGATCACGTCACCCGACTTCAGGCCCGCCTTGTCGGCCGGGCCGCCGGACTCGACGGAGGAGGCACCGCCGGCGCCCTGGTCGGTGATCTTCGCGCCGTTGGTCGAGTCCTCCAGGGAGACGGAGGCGCCGATCTTCGCGTAGACCGGCTTGCCGTTCTTGATCAGCTGCTGGGCGACGTACTTGGCCTGGTTGATCGGGATGGCGAAGCCGAGGCCGATCGAGCCGGACTGGCTGGCGCCGCCCAGGCCGCCGCCGCTGGTGGACTGGATCGCGGAGTTGATGCCGATCACGTTGCCCTGGGCGTCGAGGAGCGGGCCGCCGGAGTTGCCCGGGTTGATCGACGCGTCGGTCTGGAGGGCGCTCATGTAGGACGCCTGGCTGCCGGTTCCGTCGCTGGAGGCGACCGGGCGGTTCTTGGCGCTGATGATGCCCGTCGTCACCGTGTTCGACAGGCCGAAGGGCGCGCCGATGGCGATGGTGGAGTCGCCGACCGCCACGTCGTCGGAGTTGCCGAGGGTCAGCGGCTTCAGGTCCGACGGGGCGCTCTTGAGCTTGACGACCGCCACGTCGTAGCCCTGGGCGTGACCGACCACCTCGGCGTCGTACTTCTTGCCGTCGGGGAAGGTGGCCGTGAGCTTGCCGCCGTCGACCGCGTCGGCGACGACGTGGTTGTTGGTGACGATGTGGCCCTCGGTGTCGAAGACGAAGCCGGTGCCGGTGCCGCCCTCGCCGTTGGTGGACTCGGCCTCGATGGTGACGGTGCTCGGCAGCGCCTTGGAGGCCACCGCCGCGATCGTGCCCGGGTCCCGCTTGACCGCGCCGCCGCTGGTGGCGGAGGAGACGGTCGTGGAGCCGCCGGAATCGCCGTTCTTGGCCAGCGTGTAGCCGAGGCCGCCGCCCAGGCCGCCCGCGACCAGCGCGGCCACCAGGATCGCCGCGACGAGGCCGCCGCGGCCGCCGCCGGACTTGGGCGCCGGCGGGTGGTAGGAGGAGCCCCAGCCGGAACCCGCGCCACCGCCGTCGGCGTAAGCGGGTGTGGCGGGCGGCGGGGGCGGCCAGCCGCTCTCGGGAGCGGACCCGGTGTGCTGGAATCCGTCGTGCGGGCCCGCCGAGGCGTACGCGGGCGCGTGCCCGGCGTGCACCAGGTCGTGCTCCGGGGCACCGGGAGCGCTCAGCGGCACCGCCGGGACCGGAGTCGTGGGTGCGCCCTCGGGCGCGACGGCCTGCGGGGAAGCCACGGGAGATTCCACCGGCACGGGGGGTGCAGCCGGGGCCTGGGGTACCGCGGTGCCCTCGTTCTCGGTGCTCACAGCTCTTCTCCTCGATCCACGGCTGTTGTTCTCGGTCGCACTGGGTCACGCTCGCTCACGACTGTCGCCGACCCGGCGCGCTGCAGCTGTGCAGGTGCTTTTGTATGCCGTCAGCTTTTCCCACGGGCCGTCAGAGCACCATAAGCGGTGGCTGTGGGTAAGCTGCCATTCTTTATATGAGACATTCTGCTCCGAACGGACACTTTTTCGGATCCCTCCGGCCCGCCGCGTACCCCGCGCCGGTGGCACCATGACGCGGTGACCCACGCACGGCAGCACCACATTCAAGTCGTCGCCCACCGCGGGGCCTCCGAGGAGGCCCCCGAGCACACCCTTGCCGCGTACAAGAAGGCGATCGAGGACGGCGCGGACGCTCTCGAGTGCGATGTCCGGCTGACCGCGGACGGCCATCTGGTCTGTGTGCACGACCGCCGCGTCAACCGTACGTCCAACGGCCGCGGAGCGGTGTCCGCCCTGGAGCTCGCCGAGCTCGCCGCGCTGGACTTCGGCTCCTGGAAGAAGCGGGACCACTGGCGTACGCGCGACGAGGAGCCCGACTGGGTGTTCCGCCCCGAGGACCCCGAGGACACCTCTGTCCTCACCCTGGAACGGCTGCTCGAACTCGTCGCCGACTCGGGGCGGCGGGTGGAGCTGGCCATCGAGACCAAGCACCCCACCCGCTGGGCCGGCCAGGTGGAGGACCGGCTGCTGCTGCTCCTGAAGCGGTTCGGCCTGGACGCCCCGGCCGACGCCGCCGGGTCCGCGGTCCGTGTCATGAGCTTCTCGGCACGTTCACTGCACCGTGTCCGGGCCGCCTCTCCCCTTCTCCCCACGGTGTACCTGTTGCAGTTCGTCTCGCCACGGCTGCGCGACGGGCGGCTGCCGGCGGGCGTCCGGATCGCGGGCCCGTCGATGCGGATCGTGCGCAATCACCCCGCGTACATCGAGCGCCTGAAGCGCGCCGGACACCAGGTGCACGTGTGGACGGTGAACGAGCCCGAGGACGTCGATCTCTGCGTCGACCTGGGCATCGACGCCATCATCACCAATCGCCCGCGCGCGGTGCTCGATCAGCTGGGTCGCTGACTGTAGCCGCCCGCGGGCCGAGCGGCCCCGCCGCGGCCCGACACAGCTGTCCCATGAAACGAACCTTGACCCAGGCGCCTCACAGGAGCATCCTCGCGTCTCAGCCATACCGGCGAAATTCAGCCATCTCCTCACGGGGAGTGCTCCGGCGCGTTCGCTCTGTGTTCGACCGTTGCGAGTGCGTCACTGTACGTGCATCGGCCGGTTTCCGGTTCAGGCCGATGGGGCATCCACACCGTGGCGTGGGGCGAAGGAGGTCTCGGGGGTGGCGTTGGTGGTGGCACAGGAGGTGCCCACGTCGTCGAGCATGGCCGTTCCCCATGGCCCTGCGGGCGTGGGGAGAGCGAGACACCGGATGCGTGATCAGTTGCGCACGGGTGGCGTGGCGGAATCGGTCATCGACGATGCCGTACTGATCCTTTCCGAACTTTTGAGCAATGCGTGCAAGCACGGGCGGCCCCTGGGGGACGCGTTGGCCGGGGACGGCGACGTACGGGCCACCTGGCGGGTGGACACGTGCGGCCGGCTGGTCGTCGAGGTGACGGACGGTGGCGGTCCGACCCGCCCGGCTCCGGCCACTCCGTCGGTCACCGCGCACGGCGGCCGCGGGCTGAACATCATCACGGCGCTGGCCGACGACTGGGGCGTCCGGGACGACACCCGGGGCGAGGTCACGGTCTGGGTCGTCGTCCACGACGACGTCCACGACCCCGACGCCGGGTGCCCACGCGCCGACTTCGCCGCCGCGCGCGTGGCGGCGCCGGCCCGTTCGCCGCTGCGTGACCTGTCCTTCACGGACGCGTTCGACGACCTGGACTAGGGCCGGGCCGGGGGGCGTGGCGCGACGCCGACGCCGTGCGTCGTCCACAGGGTCCCGTGGGTTCTGCTACGAGCGACTAGGCTCCCGCCCGTACAGACGAGCCGTAACCGGGAGACACCCACGATGGCCAAGAAGCGACCCCAGACGACGGCCAGGCGGCCGCAGCCCAGTGATGCGGAGATCCCGGTCGTCGGCGCCCGCGAACCCTGCCCCTGCGACAGCGGCCGCCGCTACAAGGCGTGCCACGGCCGGGCCGCCGCCCAGGCCGCGGCCGAGTTGGTGCACCGCCCCTTCGAGGGGCTGGCGGGCGAGTGCGACTGGGTCGCGCTGCGTGAACTGGTGCCCGCGGCCACGGTCGAACTGCCCCTGAAGGGCGGTCTGCCCGAGGGCGTTCCCTCGGTCAGGCTGGCCACGGTCCTGCCGATGGCCTGGCCCGCACTGCGCCGCGAGGACGGCTCGGTGCTGCTGGGCCTCCAGAACGACACGTCCTCGGGCGACATCAGCCGCGACCTCGCCGACACGCTCCAGCGCGCGCTGGAGGCGCAGCCCGGCACCCCCGTGCAGGGCCGCCGTGCCCCGGCGGACGGTCCGCGGTTGCAGGACCTCCTCGACCCCGAAGGCGCGTTCGAGCCAGTTGTGCACGACGGCTTCGAGTTCTGGGTCCCGGACGCGGAGAACGCCACTCCCGAGGTGACCGCCTCCCTGGAGCGGGCCAACGCCGCGGCCATCCCGACCGTGAAGCTGACCGGCGTCGACTCCGCCTACTGGTGCGAGACCCCGGAGAAGAACCACCTTCGCTGGGTCATGCCGCACGCCGAGGAGCGCCTTCTGGACGCTCTTGCGCGGCTGCACGCGGCGGGCCGCTCCAGCCTCGGCGAGGGCACCCGTCTGGTGGGCTCCTTCCGCGCGCACGGCCTGACCGTGCCGGTCTGGGATCTGCCGAGCGGGGTCGGCGCGGAGGACGTCGAGAAGCCGGCGGCCGAGTTCGCCGAGCGCCTCGCCACGGCACTGGCCTCGGAGGCTCCGCTCACCCCCGACGAGCGCCGCGCGCGCGGTGGACTCACCAACCGACAGGTGACCCTCAGCTGACGCACAGGCTCGCCGTTCTCTCGGGCTGACCGGCCGGTCAGCCCGAGGGGATGATGCGGATCCCGTGACTCCGGTCACAACTCCCGCCGGTGACAGGGCAGTCGGTGTCCGAATCGCCCGGTCGCCGGGAGCCGACCGGTGTCCGAATAGCCGAGGAAAACAAGAGACCGAATTTGCGTAGGGCCGATCTCTTGTTACCGTTCCAGTAGCCCGGTTGCTGGTGCATCCCCCGTCGCCAGCAACCGGGTCTTTTCATGCCCGGCACCGTTCACGGATCGCTGTCAGGCGTCAACTGCGCGTGGGCGTACCGGAGTTGCTCCCGGAGCGCAGCAACAGCGGGCCGCGCCCGGACCGGCCCGCGAACTCCGCGACCGCCGTATAGGCGTCCAGTGCCCCCTGGGCCCGCTCGCGGGGTGTGTCGCAGATCCCCGGCTCGTCCTCCGCGCCGACCGCGCAGTTCATCTGCACCGTGCGCCCACCGGGCTCCATGAAGCTCAGTACGGCGTCCAGGTCGCGGCCGGTCGCGTTGCGGTAGTAGGTGCGCGCCCAGGTGTCCTCGCCCTGCGTCAGGACACAGGTCTGCGCCTCGATGCCGTCCGGCGAGGTGAGCGCGGGGCCACAGCGGGTGGCGGTGGCCAGTCCCACGCCGAGCAGCAGAGGGTCACGGGCGTGATCGGTGGCCGGCTCCTTCTCGTCGGAGCCGGAGGAGCCCGCGGGGCCGGAGGCCACCGGACGGTCGGAGCCATCCGTGCGATCGAGGGAGGCATCCGTACGGCCCGAGACGCCGGCGTCGGCACCAAGAGCGGCACCGGCACCGGCGCCGGAAGCGGAGTCGTCACCGTGCGCTGACGAACGTACGAGCGCCCGCCCCTCGTCCGTGGACCCCACGGGCCCCGCGGACGCCATGGCCAGCGGCAGCGCCACCGCCGCTGCCACGACGCCCACCAGGGCGAGGAGACGTACGTTCATGAAGGGGAAGATAACGACCCGCGCCGGGCACCTCGCCCGGCGCGCGGCCGACACCCCTACAAGTCGGGGGCGCTCACACCCGTACGAGTGAGGGCCTCGACGACGGCGCCCACCACGGCCTCGACGTCGGGCACCCAGGGCGAGGCCGAGCCGGGCAGCGGCGCGCGCTCCCAGTGGATGGCGCCCTGGCCGGTCTCGGACGGCGGCAGGGCGAGATAGCCGCCCTCACCGTGGAAGCGGAGGGAGCCGGGAACGAAGTCCTGGGCGTAGAGCAGTTCGCCCAGCTGTTCCATGGAATACGGCCGCACGAGCAGCGCCCAGCGAGTGGGCGAGGCCACGACCGGGCCCAGCCGCATCCCCTCGCGATCCAGCGCGGCCAGCGCGTGCGAGGCCGCGAGGGCGGGGAGACTGACCGCGCAGGGCGCCGTGCCGCCGGTCGCCAGGATGATCGGCGCCGTCGGCCGGTTGGTCCACCACCAGCGCACCATGCGCGCGTCCGTGGTGGCCGCGAGGAGGCCGGGGTCGAAGGGATGCGCACCGGGCACCGTGCACTCCGGTTCAGGGCAGCCGCAGCGGGCCCGCCCCTGCGGATCCGCCGCCACGCCCGGGAGTACGGGCCACTGCCATTCCGTCGCGAACGTCAGGGCCGTCTTGATCAACTCGGGCCCCCCGTCGCTGCGCTGGGACAGGAGCCTGCGTCGCCTTCCGAGGATCTCGCGCATGAGCGCTCGTTCCTTTCCGTTGCACGCCTGGCAACACCGTGGGCCACATCACACCATGTGTCGATCACTTCACTGTGCGTACCTGTTGGCGCATCACACCCCTGTCAGAGACAAGGGGAACCCCTATGGGCCGAACGTTGGCTGCGTCCGCGGCCGTTCCGTCCACACTGCGTCTGTCAAAAGCATGGCCGTGGCGTGGGGGTGGCGAAGTCTGGCGTTTGCCGTCTCGCGTATTACTCTCCGCCTCCGCCACGGGAGGATGGGGCTCGGTCGTCGGTGGCTAAGACGCCCGGGTCGGTCACCAGGTTCCGGGTGGTTGCCAACCGCCCCTGGGCCCTTACCGAGTACGTACCCATCACGACCGTTGTGACGCTCTGTCGAGCTAGGCCAGTCGACCGCAATCACCCCTTACCCGAGGCAGTTTTAAGCCAACTTTGCTTTTCCGCAAGGGGTACCGAAGGGATGCGTGAAAAGTCCCCGAAACACCATTGGACACCAGGAATCCCGGCAGGACAATGCTGGACATCCCCTCACGCATGCGTGTACATGTGGAGATACCGCTAGCGGCGCAGGATGACATGGGGGTTTGCGATGCTTTTGAGCAATACGCGCCGGTCGGAAAGCCGGACGACATGAACGCCCCTCACCCTCCGAAAGTGGCTGGAATCGATTCAACGGTTCCCGCACCCGCACACACTGTCGCGCCCGCGCCGGCCGCATCGGGCACCACTCCCGTCTCTTCTGCCCTCTCCTCCCCCACACCGGCGGGCGCCCTGCTCCAGGACCGGCTGGCCGGCTGGGTCTCGGACCTCACCACCCTGCACGAACTCACGGAACGCCTGGTCCGCACGGACACACTCCCCGGCGCGCTCCAGGAACTGCTGCGCGCCGGGGCCGCCCTGGTGGGTGCCCGCCGCGGCCTCGTCGTACTGGAACCCGCCGACGGACTCGGCCCCGAGACGACCCTCGGCCTCGGCCTCGCCCGCGCCGACCTCGGTCACTTGGAGACCGTGCCGCGCGGGGCGCTGTCGTACGGCGCGCTCCTCGACACGGACGCCGGACTGCCCGGCGGCAGCACCGAGATCGTCCGGCCCGACCTGTTCGCCGAGGAGGCGCTCGACCCCCGCCACCGCGAGGTGGCCGCCCGTCTCGGCTACGCCGCCAGCTACGCGCTCCCCCTGTCCACCGAGGCCGCGGGCCGCCTCGGCGCCGCCGTCTGGCTCTACGACGAACCCGCCGAACCGGTCGAGCGCCAGCGCCACCTGATCGGCCTGTACGGGCGGTACGCCACCGAACACCTCGCCCGGCTCGTCGAGGTCGAGCGCACGCGCGCGTGCATGGCGACCATGTCAGACGAGCTGCTGCCCGCACGGCTGCCCCGGGTGAGCGGGGTCCAGCTCGCGGTCCGCCACCGCACCGGGCCACGCGGCGGCGGCGACTGGTACGACGCGCTCCCGCTACCCGACGCCGCGCTCGGCCTGGCGGTCGGGTCGGTCACCGGGTCCGGGCCGAGCGCGATCGCCGCGATGGGCCGGCTGCGCGCGTCCCTGCGGGCGTACGCCGTGATGGAGGGCGAGGACCCCGTCGCCGTCCTGTCCGACCTGGAGCTGCTGCTCCGGCTCACCGAGCCCGCCCGCTCCGCGACCGCCCTGTTCGCGTACTGCGAACCCGCGCTGCGCAAGATCACCCTGGCCGGTGCCGGGCACTGCCCGCCGCTGCTGGTCGGCGAGCGGCGCACGGAGTTCGTGGAGACCTCCGTCTCGGCGCCGCTCGGGATGCTCGCCTGCTGGGAGGCGCCCAGCGTGGAGCTCCAGACCGAGCCGGGAGAGACGGTCCTGCTCTACACCGACGGGCTGCTGCACCGTACCGGCGACTCCGCGGACCGGGCCTTCGCCCGGCTGCACGCGGCCGCCTCCAGCGTGCCCAGGGCGCTGCGCCAGGAACCGGACGCCGTCGCCGAGCATGTGCTGCGCACCGTGCTGCCGGACGGGCTGGACGCCACGGTCGGCGCGGAGGACGTGGTGCTGATGGCGGCTCGCTTCGAGTGATCGCCCCTCGGCGGCCTCCCGGCCACCCCTCGTGACACCTCAACGGCCTCCCGGCCACCCCTCGTGACCTCTCGGCGACCCTTGGTCGCCGGTCACCCTTCGGCGACCCTCAGTCATCGACCACACCTCGGCGGCACTCAGTCACCGATCACCCTCGGCGATCTCCCGCCAGAGCGTCGGTCATCTCACCGTCACGCCTGGTCGACGCGCGCCAATCCCTCGGCGAACTCCCGGTCGCCGTACGGCATTCCCCCGCCGGACCGGTGGCCGCCCGGCCGGTCGCCCCTCGGTGTTCCTCCGTCGAACGGTCGGTAAAGGCCCTTGCCCCCTGGGCTCTCCCGCGTACGACCGTACGATGGACAAGGTCCAGTGCCGTACCAAGGAGGATGACCGTGGCCGACGAGCTCACCCCGGAGACCCCGGAGACTGAGTCGGAAGAGCCGATCAAGCAGCGCAAGAACGGCCTGTACCCGGGCGTGTCCGACGAGCTGGCCGAGAACATGAAGTCCGGCTGGGCCGACACGGAGCTGCGCGGCCTGGAGCCGATCGCGCAGGCCGCCGAGACCGCCGCCCGCCGCGCCGCGCTCTCCGCGCGGTTCCCCGGCGAGCGCCTGGTCGTCCCCGCGGGCAACCTGAAGACCCGCTCGAACGACACCGAGTACGCCTTCCGGGCGTCGGTCGAATACGCGTACCTGACCGGCAACCAGACGGAGGACGGCGTCCTGGTCCTGGAGCCGACCGCGGACGGCCACCAGGAGACGATCTACCTGCTGCCGCGCTCGGACCGCGAGAACGGCGAGTTCTGGCTGTCCGGACAGGGCGAGCTGTGGGTCGGCCGCCGGCACTCCCTCGCCGAGTCCGAGGCGCTGTACGGCATCCCCGCCTCCGACGTGCGCGAGCTCGCGGACGCGCTGCGCGAGGCCACCGGCCCGGTCCGCGTGGTGCGCGGCAACGACGCCGGTGTCGAGGCGGCCCTGGCCGACAAGGTCACCGCCGAGCGCGACGAGGAACTGCGTGTCTTCCTCTCCGAGGCCCGCCTGGTCAAGGACGCGTTCGAGGTCGGTGAGCTGCAGAAGGCCGTCGACTCGACCGTGCGCGGCTTCGAGGACGTCGTGAAGGTCCTCGACAAGGCCGAGGCCACCAGCGAGCGCTACATCGAGGGCACGTTCTTCCTGCGCGCGCGGGTGGAGGGCAACGACGTCGGCTACGGCTCCATCGCCGCTGCCGGCCCGCACGCCTGCACGCTGCACTGGGTGCGCAACGACGGCCCGGTCCGCTCCGGCGACCTGCTCCTGCTGGACGCGGGTGTGGAGACGCACACGCTCTACACCGCGGACGTCACGCGCACGCTGCCGGTCAACGGCCGCTTCAGCGAGATCCAGAAGAAGATCTACGACGCCGTGTACGAGGCCCAGGAGGCCGGCATCGCGGCCGTGCAGCCGGGTGGCAAGTACCGCGCCTTCCACGACGCGGCGCAGCGCGTGCTGACCGAGAAGCTCGTCGAGTGGGGTCTGGTCGAGGGTCCGGTCGAGCGGGTGCTCGAACTCGGTCTCCAGCGCCGCTGGACGCTGCACGGCACGGGACACATGCTCGGCATGGACGTCCACGACTGCGCGGCCGCCCGCGTCGAGTTCTACGTGGACGGCACGCTGGAGCCCGGCATGGTCCTCACCGTCGAGCCCGGTCTGTACTTCCAGGCCGACGACCTGACGGTGCCCGAGGAGTACCGCGGCATCGGCGTGCGCATCGAGGACGACATCCTGGTCACCGAGGACGGCAACCGGAACCTGTCGGCGGGGCTGCCGCGCCGCTCCGACGAGGTCGAGTCCTGGATGGCCGCGCTGAAGGGCTGATACGGCGGCGATGGCCGGGTACCGGAAGAGGTGCCCGGCCATCGGCGTGTGCGCGCCCCGGGCCGCGCGTGCCCGGATTTCACGTACCTAGGGGGAGGGTTCTCGTGAACGACTTCTGGTCCGGTGTCGGCATGGACCTGCGGCTGGCTCCGGAGGGCGCGCAGGGGCGGCGCGCCGGTCTCGAAAGGGCGCTGCGGGACGCCGTGCGCGACGGGCGGCTGGCGCCCGGCACCCTGCTCCCGGCCACCCGGACGCTCTCGACCGACCTCGGGATCTCGCGCAACACCGCGAAGGCGGCCTACGACCAGCTGGTCGCCGAGGGCTATCTCACGGCACGGCAGGGGTCGGGCACACAGGTCGCCGCACTGCCGTCGCCCGACGCCGCCGCCGCGGACGTGACGACACGCGCGCGTGCGCCCCGCCTCGATCTGCGGCCCGGCAGCCCGGACGTCGGGGCGTTCCCGGCGGCCGTCTGGCTGCGGGCGCTGCGCCGCGCCCTCGCGACGGCGCCCTCACTGGCGTACGACTACGGTGATCCGCGCGGCCGGATCGAGCTGCGCACGGCGCTGTCGGGATACCTGGGGCGGGCGCGCGGGGTGATCGCTCCGCCGGAGCGGATCGTGATCACCTCCGGGTACGTCCAGGGTCTCGCGCTCCTCACGCGCGTGCTCGACGGCGCCCGGGTCGCCATGGAGGACCCCGGGCTGCCGTTCCACCGGGAGGTCGTACGGCACAACGGCGGGACCGTGGTGCCGGTGCGGGTGGACGAGCGGGGTGTGCGCGTGGCGGACCTCGGTGACGTGTCGGCCGTCGTGGTCACCGCCGCTCACCAGTACCCGACCGGCATGAGCCTGCACCCGGAGCGGCGGCGGGCGCTCAGCGACTGGGCACGCGCGCGTGGCGGGCTGATCGTCGAGGACGACTACGACGGGGAGTTCCGCTACGACCGGCAGCCCGTCGGCGCGCTCCAGGGCATGGCGCCGGGGCAGGTCGTCTACCTGGGCACCGCGTCCAAGACCCTCGGCCCCGGGCTGCGGCTCGGCTGGATGGTGCTGCCCCCGCGCCTCGTCGACGCGGTCGCCGACGCCAAACTGCACAGCGACCACCACACCGAGTCCATCGGCCAGTTGGCGCTTGCCGAACTGATCGACAGCCACGCCTACGACCGGCACGTGCGCGCGTGCCGCCTCAGGTACCGGCGCCGCAGGGACCAGCTCGTGGACCGGCTGGGGACGCGCCGGCGGGTGCGCGGTATCGCGGCCGGCCTGCACGCCCTGGTGGAGGTCACCGACGAGAAGGAGACCCTCGCCCGGGCCGAGGCGGAGGGACTCGCCGTCGGCCACCTGGGGGAGCACTGGCACACACCGGGGGCGCCGGCACGCCCGCAGGGGCTGGTCATCGGGTACGGGACGCCTCGGGAGCGGCTCTATCCGGAGGCACTGGACGTGCTGGGGAAGGTGTTGGAAGGGTCCTGACCGGCGGGCCAGGCCCCCTCACCGCCGAACCGGCAGCGGGTCCGGGAACAGGGCGCCCGCCGGCAGGCCGGCGCTCCCGGGCGTGGGGCGGGCCCATCGGCCCTACGGTGTGCGGCAGTTCGGGGAGAGGAGAGCGGGCTTCGACGTCAACAGGTCGCCCGGCCCGGCCTGTTCGTCGGCGTCGACGACCCCCGCGCCGGTCGGCCGAGGCGTCGAACCGGGCGAGGCGTCATACCGGGCGAGGTCGGAAATCGCTCAGGACGCCGTCACCAGCGGGGAGTTCTCGCGCCACTTGAGGATCTTGTCGAAGCTCACCACGGCCCCGGTGCGGCCCGGCCCGTTGCCGATGTGGACGTGGTCGGCGAGTTCCTGGATGAGGTACAGCCCCCGGCCGTTCTCCGCGTCGGTGCAGGCCATGTCGGTGTGCACGGCGCGGGCGCCACGGTCACCGCGCTCGCCCCGGTCACGGTCACCGCGGTCACCGCGGTCACCGCGCTCGCCGGCGAAGCCGGGGCCCGAGTCGGCCACCTCGATTCGGCACTTCTCGCCGTCGAGGTAGGCGGTCACCCGGTACGCCTCCGAGTGGCCGCCGCGCGCACCGCCCCCGCCGTGTTCGACGGCGTTGGCGCAGGCCTCGCTGAGGGCCACGGAGAGGTCGTAGGAGATGTCGGGATCGACGCCCGCCGTCTCCATCGTGCCGAGCAGCAGGCGCCGGGCGAGCGGAACGCTCGCAGCTTCGCGCCGCAGATGGAGTGACCACCAGATGCTCATGCTCCAGCCTCCAGGCCGCGGCTCGACATACCGTTACGTATTGCCCCCAGGGCCCGCATGTAAGCGCGAATTCGGTGTGACGCCGCCCATTTAGGGGATGCGCTCGGGGGCTCAATCGGTGTATGTGGGGCTCATCCACATCAGCCGCCACAGAAGGTGATCTTCCGGTCCACCGGATTCCTGGTCATCTTGTGGACCTGCCGTATGGAGGCGGTAGGGCCAGTGCGATGATGAGTGCGCCATGTCTGCCCCCCACCCGCGCACGGCGCGCTCCGGAAGCGATCTCCGGCTGTTGCGGGCCGCGGTGTTCGCCGCGGTCTGTGTCGTGCTGGCCGCGGCCGGGCACGCCCTCGCCTCCTGCGCCACGGTGCCGCTGTGGACGCTGGGCGCGGGATTCCTGGGGGCCCTGACGGTCGTGGCACCGCTCGCCGGACGGGAACGCTCCCTGCCCGGGATCGCGGCGCTGCTCGCCCTCGGACAGACCGTGCTGCACACGCTGTTCGGGCTGGGACAGCACACGGCCATGACCTCGGCGTCGGCATCGGCCTCCGCGTCCGGTGCGATGCCGATGGGATCCATGGCGTCGATGGGATCCGTCGGCTCGACGGGCGCGCTCACCGACGCCGCGTTGGTCGAGCGGGCCGCGCGGATCCTGTGCGGAAGCACCGCATCCGCGCTCAGTCCCGCCCAGGCCCAGCGGATCCTCGCCGACGCGCGGCTCTACCCGGGGGCGGGAACGGGCACCGGCACGGGCACCACCGCCATGCACGACCCGGCGGACGCCCTGTCCACCGCCGCCGGTTCCACGGCCTCCCTGCTGCCCTCCCTGCCGATGCTGCTCTGCCACCTCCTGGCGGCCCTCGCCGCCGGCTGGCTGCTGCGCCGCGGCGACTCCGCGCTGCTGCGGATCGTCGAACTGTCGGCGCAGGGAGCGCAAGGAGTCGCGGAAGCGGCGCTCGTCCGTTCCCTGCGCGGTGCGCTCGCGCTGGTGCACGCCCTGCTCGCCGGGCTGCCGGCCGCGCCGGAGGCGGACCCTCGCCCGGCGCTCGCCGCCGCGCACCGCGCGCCGGAGCCACGCACCGCCGCACTCCAGCACTCGGTGATCAGGCGCGGTCCGCCCGTCCGCGCCGCACTCGTCCTCGCTGCCTGACACGACGCGACCAGCCGAGCCACTCCGCGGGAGTTCCGCGAGGAGGGCGGCCGCCGTCGTGCGGCACGCGCGCGTGCGTGGATCCGACCCGAGAGGTCACCCACCCGCACGCGTATCCCTCTTCATCACCGGAATCACCCTCGAAGTGGAGTGCACCCTTACATGAAGGCTTCCCGCATCGCCGCCGCCGCTGCCGTCGCCGGCATGGCCGTTCTCGCCCTGTCCGCCCCGGCCTTCGCGCACGTGAGCGTCCAGCCGGAGGGCACGGCCGCCAAGGGCGGCTACGCCGTCGTCGACTTCAAGGTCCCCAACGAGCGCGACAACGCCTCGACCACCAAGCTCGAGGTCACCTTCCCGGCCGACCACCCGCTGGCCTCGGTGATGCCGCAGCCGCTCGCCGGATGGAAGGTGCAGGTCACCAAGTCCAAGCTGGACAAGCCGCTCGAAATGCACGGCGAGAAGATCTCCGAGGCCGTCACCAAGGTCACCTGGACCGCCGACGGCAAGGGCATCGAACCCGGCTACTTCCAGAAGTTCCCGCTCTCCATCGGCGCGCTGCCCGAGGACACCGACGAACTCGTCTTCAAGGCGATCCAGACGTACTCCAACAAGGACGTCGTGCGCTGGATCGAGGTGCAGGAGGACGGCGCCGAGGAGCCCGAGAACCCGGCTCCCGTGCTCCAGTTGTCCGCCGCCTCCGAGGGCGGCCACTCCCACGGCTCGGCCGGCGCGGAGGAGACCTCCACCAAGACCGACGATGCCAAGGCCGAGGACGCCAAGGCCGCCGCGAGCAGCGCCGAGGCGGCCGAACCGGCCGACAGCTCCGACACCACCGCCCGCGTGCTGGGCGTGGTCGGGATAGTCATCGGCGTGGCGGGCGTGGCGTACGGCGTGACCGCCGGCCGTCGGCGCGGTGCCGGCGGCAACGCCTGAGCCTGATCGTTCACGGTGCGCGCCGGGGGTGCACAGCCCCCGGTGCGCACCGGAGTTCACACATCTGGGACATTTCTCTATGCGCAAGAAGACCTTCGCCGCGGCCGCGCTGCTCGCCGCCGCCGCGCTGACCCTTTCCGCCTGCGGCAGCGACGACGCCGGCGACAGCCCCGTCGCCGTCGTCTCCGAGGACACCTCACGGCAGGCGGCCACCGTCCTCGACCAGCCCTTCGAGAAGCCGGACCTGGTTCTCACGGACACCCAGGGCAAGACGTACGACCTCCGTCGGGAGACCGCGGGCCGGCCCACGCTGATCTACTTCGGCTACACCAACTGCCCCGACGTCTGCCCGCTGACGATGAACAACCTGGCCGTGGCCAAGAAGCAGCTGCCCGAGGCCGACCAGGACGCGCTGCGGATCGTGTTCGTCACCACCGACCCGGACCGGGACACCCCGGCCGCGCTGGGCAAGTGGCTCAAGGGCATCGACCCGCACGTCATCGGCCTGACCGGCGACTTCGCCACCGTCCAGGCCGGCGCGCGCACGCTCGGCATCAGCATCGAGCCACCGCACAAGGACAAGAACGGCAAGACCGTCTCCACCCACGGCACCCAGGTCATCGCCTTCTCACCGAAGACGGACGCGGGGTACGTGCTCTACGGCGACGACGCCACCGTCGACGACTACACCAAGGACCTGCCCAAGATCATCAAGGGGGAGAACCCGTGAGGCTCCCCGGTACGGCGGCCGTGGCGACGACCGCGGTGACGGTCGCGGCGCTGGCCCTGACCGGCTGCGGCGGCTCGGACTCCGGTTCGGACGCGGCCTCCGGTACCACCGGAGCCGAGCTGTCCGTCAGCTCCGCCTACATGCCGCAGCCGGTCTCCGACTCGATGGCGGCGGGCTTCCTGACGATCGCCAACAAGGGCGCCACGAAGGACGAACTGACCTCCGTCACCAGCGACATGGCCGGCAGCGTCACCGTCCACGAGACCGTCGGCACCTCCATGGAGGAGGTGGCGTCCCTCGATGTCCCCGCACACGGCCGACTGGTCTTCGAGAGCGGCGGGAACCACCTGATGTTCGAGAGGCTGAAGCGCAAGCCGCTGCGGGGCGAGAAGGTGACCGTCCGACTGCACTTTGCCGAATCCAGGCCCGTCACGGTCGAGATACCGGTGAAGTCGGCCACGTACAACCCCAAGACCGGGCACTGAGGGAGGGACCCCCTTGACACTGACCATCGCCCCGCGCGTCCGCACCCTGGTGCTGCTGTTCCTGGCCGTCACCGGCGCGCTGCTCGCCGGAGCCGGTCCGGCTTCCGCGCACGCCGCGCTGACCGGCAGCGACCCGGCGCAGGGGGTGGTGGTCGACAAGGCTCCGACGCAGGTGTCGCTCACCTTCTCCGAGCAGGTCGCGCTGTCGGACGACGCGCTGCGCGTGCTGGACCCCAAGGGCAAGCGCGTCGACAGCGGCAAGCCGGCCAACCTGAGCGGCACGACCTACGCCGTGCGGCTGCACAGCGGGCTGCCCGACGGCACCTACACCGTCACCTACCAGGTCGTGTCGGCGGACAGCCACCCCGTCTCCGGCGCGTACACCTTCTCCGTCGGCGCCCCCTCGCAGACCACGGTCTCGGTGGACCGGCCGGCGGCGGGCGGCGGAGTGGTCGGCTGGCTCTACGGCTTCGGGCGGTATCTGTCGTACGCCGGCTTCATCGTGCTGGTCGGCGGCGCCTGCTTCGTCCTCGCCTGCTGGCCGCGCGGCTCCGGGGTGCGGGCCGTGCAGCGGCTCGTCGTCTCCGGCTGGGTCACGCTCACCGCGGCCACGCTGGGCCTGCTGCTCCTGCGCGGGTCCTACACCGGCTCGTCGAAGGTCGGTGACATCTTCGACCTGGACCTGCTCGGCGAGGTCCTCCAGACCAAGACGGGCGCCGCGCTGGTCTCCCGGCTGCTGCTGCTCGCCGCGGCCGCCCTCTTCATCGCCGTGCTGTTCGGTGCCTACGACAAGCGCGAGGACGACGAGAAGCGCGACCTGACCTTCGGGCTCACGGTCGGCGGGATCGTCGTGGCGGCCGGGCTCGCGGCGAGCTGGGCGATGGCCGAGCACGCCTCGACCGGGCTCCAGCCGGGGATCGCGATGCCGGTCGACATCGTCCACCTGCTGGCCGTGGCCACCTGGCTCGGCGGACTCGTCACCCTCCTCGTCGCGCTCTACCGGGCCCCGGCGGACACCCCGGTCGGGGTCGCGGCCGTACGCCGTTTCTCGACCGTCGCCTTCGGCAGCGTCGTCGCGCTGGTGGTGACCGGCGTCTACCAGTCGTGGCGTCAGCTGGGCTCCTGGTCGGCGTTCACCGACACCGCCTACGGCCAGTTGCTCCTCGTCAAGATCGGTCTGGTGGCGCTGCTCGTCGGCGTCGCCTGGATCTCGCGACGGTGGACGGCGAAGCTGTCGGCCACCGAGGCGTCCGGTACGGCGGTGCGACCGCGCGGGGACGAGGTCCGCGAGCGGGACACGGACGGCGACGAGGACGCGGACGCGGGCACCGAGGAGAAGGAGACCGCGGGCGTACGGAAGGGCTCGGGCTCCGCGTCGGCCCGCGCGACCGCGACCGGTTCCACGGCCGTTCCCGCGACCGTTCCCGCGACCGGTGAGTCGGCGGCCGGTACGGGGGCGAAGGCGTCGGCGCCGGCCGCGGACGGCACCGAACGCGCCGCCCAGCTCGCCCGCCAGCGGGCCGCCGTGGACACCGCCCGGCAGAAGCGGCTGCGCGACGCCGACCCCGACCGCCACGGACTGCGCCGCTCGGTGCTCGCCGAGGCGGGCGTGGCCGTCGTCCTGCTGGCCGTGACCACCGTGCTCACACAGACCGAGCCCGGCCGGACCGAGCAGGAGGCGAAGGCCGCCACCTCGTCGTCCTCGTCGTCCTCCGCATCGGATCCGGGCGCCTCGGGTGCCCTGACCCTCGACATGCCCTTCGACACCGGCGGCGAGGACGGCAAGGGCGTGGTGAGCGTCGACCTCGACCCCGCCCGGGTCGGCGCCAACGAGATGCACGTCTATGTCGAGCGGGCCAACGGCCGCGGCTTCGACGTCCCCGAGGTGAAGATCGCCTTCACCCTCACCGCCAAGGACATCGGGCCGTTGCCCGTCGTCCCCGACCACATCACCACCGGACACTGGGCGGCGAGCGGCGTGCAGATCCCCATGGCCGGCGACTGGAAGATCGCCGTGACCGTGCGGACCTCCGACGTCGACCAAGTGACCGTCTCCAAGAACGCGCAGATCGGCTGAACCACACCATGGCTGACCAGTCCGTCCCGCAGGCCCGTACCCCCGGGGCCGTCGTCGAGCAGGGAGTCTCCGAGGAGGCTCCCGCCGTGGCAGGACTCACGCGGCGCAAGCTGCTCGGCACCGCCGGTGCCACCGGGCTCGCCCTCGGCGCGGCGGGCGGGGCCGTCGGCTACACCGCCGCGCCCGCCGCGGCGGACCCGCTCACCTCGCTGGGTGCCGACCGGGCGATGTTTCACGGGAAACATCAGCCCGGCATCACCGAGGGCCTCCAGGCCCGTGGCCATCTCGTCGCCTTCGACCTGACGGCCGGCGCGGGCCGCAAGGAGGCGGCCGCGCTGCTGCGCCGCTGGTCGGCCGTGGCCGAGCGGCTGATGGCGGGCGAGGCGGCCGGGCAGGGCGACACGGACGTGGCCCGCGACGCCGGCCCGTCCTCGCTGACGGTCACCTTCGGATTCGGCCACGACTTCTTCGCGAAGACCGGGCTGGAGAAGCAGCGTCCGGTCGCCCTCGACCCGCTGCCCGACTTCTCCTCCGACCACCTCGACAAGACCCGCAGCAACGGCGACCTGTGGGTGCAGATCGGCGCCAATGACGCGCTGGTCGCCTTTCACGCCCTGCGCGCGATCCAGAAGGAGACGGGCGGCGCCGCGCGGATCCGCTGGCAGATGAACGGCTTCAACCGTTCGCCCGGCGCGACCTCCCACCCCATGACCGCCCGCAACCTCATGGGCCAGCTGGACGGCACCCGTAATCCCAAGCCCGCCGAGTCCGACTTCGACGGGCGGATCTTCGTGCCCGCGTCCGGCGCGAAGGACCCGGCGTGGATGGCCGACGGTTCCTACGTCGTCGTACGCCGTATCCGCATGCTCCTCGACGACTGGGAGCGGCTCTCGGTCACGGCCCAGGAGCAGGTCATAGGGCGTCGCAAGGCCGACGGCGCCGCGCTGTCCGGCGGCGGCGAGACGACCGGGATGGACCTGGAGAAGCGGGACTCCCACGGGGATCTGGTCGTTCCGCTGGACGCGCACGCCCGGATCACCCGGCCCGACACCAACGGCGGCGCGGCGATGCTCCGGCGTCCGTTCTCCTTCCACGACGGCTTCGACCCGGACGGGGTGCCGGACGCGGGGCTGCTCTTCGTCTGCTGGCAGGCCGATCCGCTGCGCGGCTTCGTACCGGTGCAGCGCAAGCTCGACCGGGGCGACGCGCTGTCGAAGTACATCCGCCACGAGGCCAGCGGGCTGTTCGCGGTGCCGGGCGGGGCGGCCGAGGGCGAGTACGTGGGGCAACGGCTGCTGGAGGGCTGAGAGCCGCCCGCCGGTCACCCACCCGAGGGGGCCGGCACGGGATCCGTACGCCAGGTTTCACCAGGCCCATTAGGGTGAAGTCATGCCAGCCAGCTACGCGTATCTCGGCCCCGAAGGCACCTTCACCGAAGTCGCCCTGCGCAGGCTTCCGGAGGCGGCGACCCGGGAACTGACCCCCTACGTGTCCGTGCAGTCGGCGCTCGACGCGGTGCGCACCGGCGAGGCCGAGGCCGCCTTCGTGCCGATCGAGAACTCCGTCGAGGGGGGCATCACCACCACCCTCGACGAGCTGGTCGCGGGCGCACCGCTGACGATCTACCGCGAGGTGCTGCTGTCCATCACCTTCGCGCTGCTGGCCAGGCCCGGTACGCGGCTGTCCGACATCAAGACGGTCACCGCCCACCCGGCCGCCCAGCCGCAGGTGCGCAACTGGCTGAAGGCGAACCTCCCGAACGCCCTCTGGGAGTCGGCCGCCTCGAACGCGGACGGCGCCCGTCTGGTCCAGGAGGGCCGTTACGACGCCGCCTTCGCGGGCGAGTTCGCGGCCGCCCGGTACGGTCTCGAACCGCTGGAGACCGGGATCCACGACGCCGAGAACGCGCAGACCCGGTTCGTACTGGTGGGCCGTCCCGCCCGGCCCGCGGCGCCCACCGGGGCGGACAAGACGTCCGTCGTCCTGTGGCAGCGCGACGACCACCCCGGCGGCCTGCGTGACCTGCTCGGCGAGTTCGCCTCCCGAGGGATCAACCTCATGCTGCTCCAGTCCCGTCCGACGGGCGCCGGCATCGGCAACTACTGCTTCTGCGTCGACGCCGAGGGCCATATCTCCGACCGGCGGGTGGCCGAAGCCCTGATGGGGCTGAAGCGGATCTGCCGGGAGGTGCGCTTCCTCGGCTCCTACCCGCGGGCGGACGCGGGACCGCAGGACGTGCGGGCGCTGCGGCGGGGAACGTCGGACGAGGAGTTCGTGTCGGCGGCCGACTGGGTGGCTCGGTGCCAGGACGGCCGTTTCTAGCCAGGTCACGTCGGTTCTACCTGCATATTTTCGTTATCCACAGACGTTATCCACAGGTGCGCTTCTCGACCTGGGGACAAGTCGACAGCGAAGCACCACCTAGTCGACAAATCGGCCTACAGGCCCCGACTGCACCCCGGACCGCACAGGTCACCCTTCGTCCACTCTTTTCCTTTGATCAATCCTTTGGAGCGAACCCTTTCCACTCGAAAGTGGGGGTAAAAGGGGTTTGTGCCGGGAATCCTCAGCCCGGTCGAACCCGTGCGGACTGATCAATTCCGGCATCCACAGATCTTCCTCACAGCCTGTGGATAACTCTTCCGAGGGCGTGGACCCCTGTGGACAAGCGGGAGCCAAGTCCCGTTCCCCGCAAGGAAATCCGGTCAACCGGACGCCCGGGTCGTGCTCCGTCCCAGGGAGTGAGACACTTTTTATTGACACGATCGGCAATTCGCTCATAACGGAACGTAAGCCGTGATTCGCCACCACTCGGAATCTGAGTCGTAGCCGGATACCGCACACCGGTAGCCTTGAGCGCGTGATTGACCTTCGCCTGCTCCGTGAGGACCCCGACCGTGTGCGCGCTTCCCAGCGGGCCCGTGGAGAGGACGTCGCGCTCGTCGACGCTCTCCTGTCCGCCGACGAGCGGCGCAGGTCGTCCGGCGTCCGCTTCGACGAGCTGCGCTCCGAGCAGAAGTCGCTCGGCAAGCTGATCCCCAAGGCCTCCCCCGACGAGCGCGCCGAGCTGCTGAAGAAGGCCGAGCAGCTCAAGGCCGACGTCAAGGCCGCCGACGCCGAGCAGCACGAGACGGACGAGGAGGCCAAGCGGCTCCTGCTCCAGCTCGGCAACCTCGTGCACCCGGACGTCCCGGTCGGCGGCGAGGAGGACTTCGTCGTCCTGGAGACGCACGGCACGATCCGCGACTTCGGCGCCGAGGGCTTCGAGCCCAAGGACCACCTGGAGCTCGGCGAGGCGCTCGGCGCCATCGACGTCGAGCGGGGCGCCAAGGTGTCCGGATCGCGCTTCTACTACCTGACCGGCGTCGGCGCGCTCCTGGAGCTCGCGCTCGTCAACGCGGCGATCGCGCAGGCCACCGAGGCCGGCTTCACCCCGATGCTGACCCCGGCGCTGGTCCGCCCGCGCGCCATGGAGGGCACCGGCTTCCTCGGCCAGGCCGCGGAGAACGTGTACCACCTGGAGAAGGACGACTTCTACCTGGTCGGCACCTCCGAGGTCCCCCTCGCGGCCTACCACATGGACGAGATCCTCGACGCCGACAAGCTCCCGATGCGCTACGCCGGCTTCTCGCCGTGCTTCCGCCGTGAGGCCGGCACGTACGGCAAGGACACCCGGGGCATCTTCCGGGTGCACCAGTTCGACAAGGTCGAGATGTTCTCGTACGTCGCTCCCGAGGACGCCGAGAACGAGCACCAGCGGCTCCTGGAGTGGGAGAAGCAGTGGCTGACCGGCCTCGAGCTGCCGTTCCAGGTCATCGACGTGGCGTCCGGCGACCTCGGCTCCTCCGCCTCGCGCAAGTTCGACTGCGAGGCGTGGATCCCCACCCAGGGCAAGTACCGCGAGCTGACCTCGGCGTCGAACTGCGACGGCTTCCAGGCCCGCCGGCTGTCCGTGCGGATGCGGGACGGCAAGAAGGTCCAGCCGCTCGCGACGCTCAACGGCACGCTGTGCGCCGTACCGCGCACGATCGTGGCGATCCTGGAGAACCACCAGCTGGCCGACGGTTCGGTGCACGTGCCCGAGGTGCTGCGCCCGTACCTGGGCGGCCGTGAGGTCCTGGAGCCGATCGCCAAGTGAGCACGGTTGCACAGTTCCCGTACCGGCTGATCGCGACCGACCTCGACGGGACGCTCCTGCGTTCCGACGAGTCGGTCACGCGCCGGACCCGTGACGCGCTCGCCGCGGCCACCGCGGCGGGCGCCGCGCACATCGTGGTGACGGGCCGTGCGGTCCCGTGGACCCGGCACATCCTCGACGACCTCGGCTACCGGGGCCTCGCGGTCTGCGGCCAGGGCGGGCAGGTGTACGACGCCGGCGAGCACCGACTGCTGACGTCGGTGACCCTGGACCGGCAGCTCGCGGCGCTGGCCCTGGCCAAGATCGAGGCCGAGGTCGGCCCGCTGTTCCTGGCGGCGAGCCGTGACGGCCTGGACGGCGAGGTGCTGGTGGGCCCCGGCTACGCGGTCACGGGCACGCTGCCCGCCACCCCGTTCACGGACGCCTCCGACCTGTGGACGGCTCCGCTGAACAAGATCTACATACAGCATCCGACGCTCACGGACGACGAGCTCGCCGAGGCCTCCCGCCAGGCCGCGGGCGGTTTCGTCTCGGTGGCGATGGCGGGCGCGGGCATCGTGGAGCTGCTCCCGCTGGGCCTGTCGAAGGCGACCGGTCTGTCGCTGGCCGCCCGGCGGCTGCGGCTGAAGGCCGCCGACACGATCGCCTTCGGCGACATGCCCAACGACGTCCCGATGTTCGCCTGGGCGGCGCGGGGCGTGGCCATGGCCAACGCCCACGAGGAGCTGAAGGCGGTCGCCGACGAGGTGACGTCCTCCAACGAGGAGGACGGGATCGCGGTCGTGCTGGAACGGTTGCTGGCCGAGCGGTACTCGGACTGAGCGGTACTCGGGCCGAGCAGTTCTCGGGCCGAGTGCTCGGCGGCCCGAGTGCTCGGCTTCCGTACCGCTGTGCCCCGGCGGAGGATGCACGGATCGAACGTGCGCGGGGATCACCCCGACCACGGCTTAGCAAGCCGGTGCCTTGCCTCTCGGCCAATCCTCCGGGTGGGCGGCCCACGCGAGTGCGATTCGCGTGCTCGAAGCGGCCGCCCCGGGCAGCTCACCATGCAGGGCGGGATCGACGGAGGGGTAGCTACTCCGGAACCCGCCGCACGCTGCCCTGTCGGGAGCTGGACGTACTGTCGTACAGGGACAACGCCCGCTCCTCTCCCCGACCGTGGCGCCGGCTCCACACCGGCGGCCTGGACACAACCACTGTGCCCGACCGGGGAGTTGGACGCCACCGAATATCGGCGGCTGCGCGGGTCCCTACCGGCGCCGCCACCTGCGGCGACGGGCCTTGCTGAAGAACCATCCGGCGGGCGGCTCGTCGGAGCGCCAGGGCTGCGGCTCGGGTGCCCGCGCCCGCCAGCGGGCGGCGAGCATACGCGCCCGGGCGGACGGCTCGGCCGTCTCCGCGGCCCGGACGAACGTCTCGTCCAGGACGACGTCGTCCCACGTGTCCTCGCTCCGGCCGCCCGGCCCGCGGCCGGCGCTCTCCGGCGTCTCCTCTGCCATCCCCGGCCCTCCTAGGACCCGTCCCGGCCAGCATCCACTCCGTCCAGTGTGCCCGGACGGAGATGAAGCCCCGGTCAAGACCGGGGCCTCGCTCCTACTCCTCCCCGGCCAGCGTCAGCGAGCGCAGCTTCTGCCCCGCGTACCAGGTGGCCAGGACGGTGACCGCGACCAGCAGCACCGTCGCCGTGGTCAGCCCGACGTCGGAGGTGACGAGGTCCCCCTCGGCGACCTTGTGGGCGACGGCCAGCGACCACTGCTGGACGCTGAGCGTGCGCGCGCCCGGCACCAGGGAGCCGAACAGCGCCTCCCAGACCAGGGCGTAGACGAGGCCGAAGACCACGGCGTGCCGGGACACCGTGCCCAGCAGCAGGAACAGCGCCGCGTACGCGATGGAGGCGACCAGCGCGGCCACCGTGTAGGCGACCGCGATCTGCTGACCGTTGCCGTTCAGGATCAGCCCGGCGATCAGCGTCGGCAGCGCCGAGAACACCATCGTCACCGCGACCGCCACGATGAGCTTGGTGAAGATGATCGTCGGCCGCTTGAGCGGCTTGGACAGCAGGTACACCACCGAGCCGTCGTCGATCTCCGGCCCGATCGCGCCGGTCCCGGCGATGACGCCGATGATCGGCACCATCGTGGCGAGCGCCAGTCCGCCCAGGACGTTCGTCGCCGTCTGGTCGTCGGCCCCGGTCAGGGCGCGGACGGCCACGGAGATCACGATCAGCAGCAGCGGCAGGGCGCCCAGGACGAGGGCGCGCTTGCGGCCGAGCAGGGCCCGGTAGGTGAGCCGGGCGACTGTGGGGTCGTACATGTTCGGCCTCCTACGCCGCGACGAGATACGAGAAGACGGACTCGAGGGACTCGTCGGACGGCGAGACCGTGAGCAGCCGGATGCCGTGGTCCCTGGCCACCCGGGGCAGCAGGGTCGTGAACCGGCCGAAGTCGACGGCCTGGACGCGCAACGCGCCCTCGGCCAGGTCGACCTCGATACCGGACGTCGACGGGTCCGCGATCAGCGCGGCCGCGAGGGCGCGGTCGTCGCTGGAGCGCACCAGGTAGCGGTGCGGGCGGTCGGTCATCAGGCGGCGGATCCGGCGGAAGTCGCCGCTCGCCGCGTGCCGGCCGGCGACGATCACCTCGATGTGCCAGGCGAGTTGCTCGACCTCCTCCAGGATGTGCGAGGAGAACAGGACCGTACGGCCCTCGTCGCCCATGCGCCGCAGCAGTTCCATGAGCTGCATGCGCTGGCGCGGGTCCATGCCGTTGAAGGGTTCGTCGAGCAGGAGCAGCGAGGGCTCGTGGACCAGCGCCGACGCCATCTTCACGCGCTGGCGCATGCCCTTGGAGTAGGTGGAGATCTTCCGGTCCTGGGCGTACTCCATCTCGACCGTGGCCAGCGCCTGCTGGGCGGCCTTCGCGCCCAGTCCGTGCAACTCGGCGTTGGCGACGACGAACTCGCGCCCGGTGAGGAAGTCGTACATCGCCTCCCGCTCGGGGACGATGCCGATCTGCCGGTAGATCTGCTCGTTGCGCCACACCGGCTGCCCGTCGAGGGTGACGGAGCCGGTGGAGGGCGCGAGGAAACCGCCCATCATGTTGATGAGGGTGGACTTCCCGGCGCCGTTGGGGCCGAGCAGGCCCGTGACGCCCGGACCGATGGTCATGGTGATGTCGTTGACGGCGACCACGTTGCCGAACCAGCGGGAGACGTGGTCGATGCTGAGCGTGGTCACAGTCCGACCTTTCGGTAGCGGCGCATCAGGAGGCCGTAGCAGGCGGCGATCAGGCCCAGGGCGACGAGGACGTACACCACGCCCTGTCCGTGCGACGGGCCGATCCCGCCGGGGGCCGCGGAGCTCGCGCCGAGGAAGGCGGACTGCACTCCGTCGATGAGCGTGGTGGGCGAGAACAGGCCGACCCAGGGGATGACCTCGGTGCTGCCCTGCTCGTAGGCGATGGCCTGGAGGGTGGAGACCGCTCCGTAGGAGATGGTCAGTACGGCGATGACGGCCGCGATGCCGAAGCCGCGGCGCGGGGTCACGGCGGAGATGACCAGGCCGATCCCGGCGAAGAGCACCGAGAGCAGGGCCACGGACACGAGTCCCTGCCCGAATCCCTCGCTCTGGTCGGCGAAGTCGAGCTTGGCCAGCAGCGCGCCGACGTACAGCACGAGCAGGGGTGCCGCGGTGAGCACGAACAGCGCCGAGGCCAGTGCCGCGAACTTCGCGCGGACGTAGTCGGCGGTCTCGATCGGCCGTGAGAAGTACAGCGGCACGGTCTTGAAGCGCAGGTCGCGCGAGACGGACTGGGGTGCCTGCGAGGCGACGTAGAGGCTGATGACGGCCTGCATGATGATCGCGTAGCGCGTGTAGTCGACCGGCAGGTCCTTGGCCTTCGTGGCGACCGCGACGGCGACCATGATGGCCGCGGGCACGCACATCACCACGAACAGCAGCATCGGCAGCACCTTGGACTTGACCGAGCGGCCGAGGCCGTAGGCGCCGCGCAGGGACTGCGAGTACAGGGACCGGCGGGCGTAGGAGCGGCCCAGGCGCGGGCCGTCGTACGTGCGGTAGCCGATGTCGTGGATGCGGGTCTGGTCACCCGCCGGGCTGCTCGCTACGGGGTGCTCAACCGCCATGGCCGACCGCCTCCTTCCGCTGCGCGGCACTGTCCGCGTCGTTCTTGAACACCTCGGAGATGTGGTGCCGGCGCTGTTCCATGCGCACCAGGCCCAGACCGAGGTCGGCGACGATGTCGCGGACCAGGTCGTACGTCTCGTCGCCCTCGGCGGTGAGCAGCAGGACGTGTCCCGCGCCCGGGAGGCCGCCGCTGCCGTCGAGGACGTCGGCCCCGCGCGCGTGGAGCGCCTCGCGCACCGCACGGGTGCCGTCGGGGTGCTCGTCGCTGTCGGTGACCTCGATCGCCAGGGTGGTCGTGGTCTGGGTGAAGTCGGTGGTGGAGCTGGAGCGCAGCAGTTTGCCGCCGTCGATGACGACGACGTGGTCGCAGGTGCGTTCGAGCTCACCGAGGAGGTGCGAGGTGACCAGGACCGAGATGCCGAAGTCCGTGTGGATGCGGCGGATCAGGCCCAGCATGTCGTCGCGGCCGACGGGGTCGAGGCCGTTGGTCGGCTCGTCGAGGAAGACCAGCTGCGGGTCGTGCACCAGCGCCTGGGCGAGCTTCACGCGCTGCTTCATGCCGGTCGAGTAGCCGCCGATGGGGCGGTAGCGCTCCTCGTAGAGGCCGACGTGGCGCAGCGTGTCCGCGGTGCGCTCGCGGGCTGCGGTGGGTGGCAGGCCGGACATGCGGGCCATGTGCACGACGAACTCGGTGGCCGAGACGTCGGGCGGCAGGCAGTCGTGCTCCGGCATGTAGCCGACGCGCTCCCGGATGGCGGCGCCATGGGTGGCCACGTCGAGTCCGAACACCTCGGCGCGGCCCTCGGTGGCGGGGGACAGACCCAGAAGGATCTTGATCAGTGTGGACTTGCCGGCTCCGTTGGCCCCGACGAGTCCGGTCACACCGGGCCCGACATCCACGGAGAGCCGGTCAAGCGCGGTCACCCGGGGGAACCGCTTGCTCAGGCTTTCGGTCGCGATCACAGTCACGTCCTCGACGGTAGTGACGCCCACCACGCCGGTCGTCACCCCGCAGAGCGGTCTTGGTGTCGGTCTCTGGTCGTACGGGAACCCCGGGGTCACCCTGAGGTCGAACACCGTCCGGCCGTTTTCTCCCCATCGCCGCGGTTGTCCACAGGCTCGCCCCCTCCTATTGACGCCGCCTCTAACAACTGTCACATTCACCAGTGTCAAGTGACGGACACGTACCGCAGTCGGCGGCTGGGACGGGTGGGGCGTTGGCATGACGACGACACGGACACGGGACCTCGCCGCGGATCTGCGAGGCTTCCGGCGGGTACAGCGCCTGGCCTACGAGTGCGCCGAGGCGGTGGCGGCCCGGTTGCGGCCGGGCGTGACCGAGCGGGAGGCGGCCCGCATGCAGCGCGAGTGGCTGCGCGAGCGCGGGGTGCGGGACTGGTTCCACCTGCCGTTCGCGTGGTTCGGCGACCGCACGGCGTTCGTGAACTTCCGCGTGCCCCTCCAGTTCTTCCCGACCGACCGACGGCTGGAGCCCGGGATGCCCTTCATCCTGGACATGGCCCCGGTGTACGAGGGCCACACCGCCGACATCGGCTACTCGGGGTCGCTCGGCAGCAACCCGGTGCAGGACCGGTTGATGGCCGACCTGGCGGCGCACCGCGAGCTGATCCTGCGGGAGGTACGGGAACGGCGGTCGCTGCGCGAGATCTACGAGGACGTGGACCGCCTCATGGTCCGCCAGGGCTACGCCAACCGGCACCGCGCGTACCCGTTCGGGGTGATCGCGCACAAGGTCGACCGGGTCAAGGAGCGCCGCTGGTCACCGCACGTCCTCGGGTTCGGCACACAGTCCCTGAAGGGGCTGGTCGGGGACCTGGTCCACGGCCACCGGGAGGGCTGGTCGCCCCTGTGGTCGCCGTACCGCTTCTCCGACCACCCGCCGCGGCCGGGCCTGTGGGCGGTCGAACCGCACCTCGGCTTCCGGGGTACCGGCGCGAAGTTCGAGGAGATCCTGGTGGTCACCGACTCCCGGGATCCCGAGGAGAGCGCCTTCTGGCTGGACGACGATCTGCCGCACGTGCGGCGCTGGGCGCAGGAGAGGTGACGAGGGTGACGAGGGCGACGACGCTTCAGGACGCGCGGGAGCGCCGGGTACGGACCGGCGGGGTCGAGCTGTGCGTGGCCGAGCTGGGCGACCCGGAGCAGCCGACGGTGGTGCTGGTGCACGGCTATCCGGACAGCAAGGAGGTCTGGTCGGAGGTGGCCGTCCGCCTGGCCGACCGTTTCCACGTGGTGCTCTACGACGTCCGGGGCCACGGCCGCTCCACGGCCCCGCGGCCGCTGCGCGGGGGCTTCACCCTGGAGAAGCTGACGGACGACTTCCTGGCGGTCGTGGACGCGGTCAGCCCGGGCCGGCCGGTGCACCTGGTGGGGCACGACTGGGGATCGGTGCAGTCCTGGGAGTTCGTCACGGTCGCGCGCACCGAGGGCCGGATCGCGTCCTTCACCTCCATGTCGGGTCCGTCGCTCGACCACTTCGGGCACTGGATCGCCGCGCGCGTGAAGCGGCCGACGCCCCGCAGGGTGGGCCAGCTCCTCGGCCAGGGCGCCAAGTCCTGGTACGTGTACCTGCTGCACACGCCCGTGCTGCCGGAGCTGGCCTGGCGCGGCCCGCTCGGCAGGCGCTGGCCGACGATCCTCCAGCGTCTGGAGAAGGTCCCCGGGGGCGACTACCCCACCTCGTCGCTGCCCTCGGACGCCGCGCACGGCGCCTGGCTGTACCGGGACAACGTCCGGGCCCGGCTGCGCAGGCCGCGCCCGGACGCCTACGCGCACGCGCCCGTACAGCTCGTCACCCCGTTGGGGGACGCGTTCCTGTCGGAGCGGCTCTACGACGAACTGGAGCAGTGGGCTCCGCAGTTGACCCGTCGCACGCTCCCGGCCAAGCACTGGGTCCCCCGCACCCGGCCGGACCAACTGGCGGCCTGGATCTCGGAGTTCGCGACGGCCGTCGAGGGCGGCCGGCCGGAGCCGGAGGGGAAGGCCGACGGCGCGTACGCCGACCGGTTCGGCGGGCAGCTCGTGCTGGTGACCGGCGCGGGCAGCGGCATCGGACGGGCGACGGCGTTCGCGTTCGCGGAGTCCGGCGCGCGCGTGGTGGCCGTCGACCGGGACGGGGAGGCCGCGGCCCGCACCGCCGAGCTGTCCCGGCTGATCGGCGCCCCGCGGGCCTGGGCGGAGACGGTCGACGTCTCCGACGAGCAGGCCATGGAGAAGCTCGCCGAGAAGGTCGCCGCCGAGTACGGCGTGGTCGACGTGCTGGTGAACAACGCCGGCATCGGCCTGTCGGGCTCCTTCTTCGACACGACACCGGACGACTGGCGCCGGGTCCTGGACGTCAACCTGTGGGGCGTCATCCACGGCTGCCGCCTGTTCGGCCGGCAGATGGCGGAGCGCGCCCAGGGCGGCCACATCGTCAACACCGCCTCGGCGGCGGCCTACCAGCCCTCCAAGGTCCTGCCCGCGTACAGCACCTCCAAAGCCGCGGTGCTGATGCTGAGCGAGTGCCTGCGCGCCGAACTGGCCGGGCAGGGTATCGGCGTGACGGCGGTCTGCCCCGGCATCGTCAACACCGGCATCACGTCGACGGCCACGTTCGCGGGCGTGGACGACGAGGAGCAGCGGCGCCGCCAGAAGCGGGCGGCGCGGCTGTACGGGCTGCGCAACTACCCACCGGAGAAGGTCGCCGAGGCGATTCTGCGCGCGGTGGTGCGCAACGAGGCGGTGGTGCCTGTGACTCCGGAGGCGCGGGGCGCGCGACTGCTGTCCCGTTGGATGCCGGGGGCGTTGCGGGCGCTGGCGCGGGTGGGGCCGGATGGTCGGTAGGGACTCTGATTGGGGCTGGAGCTGGGGCTAGGGCTGGAGCTGGGGCTTGGTATGGGGCTGGGCCTGCTTCGGGGCGGGTTGAAGCGGGCCTGGGCCTACTGGGCTTGCTTCGGGGCGGGTTGAAGCGGGGGAGGCGGCCTCGCTCGTGCACCGCGGGCGGGCGTCCCGACACCGGTATCGGGCACTTCACGAGGACACATCACATGGTCAACTCCCCGGCCACCGAGCCGTCGTACCGCATCGAGGACCTGGCCCATCTGAGCGGAGCCAGCGTCCGCACCATCCGTGCCTACCAGGACCGGGGCCTGCTCCCCCGTCCCGAACGCCGGGGCCGGGCCAACGTCTACACGGACACCCACCTCACCCGCCTCCACCAGATCGCCGCCCTCCTCGACCGCGGCCACACCCTGGCCTCCGTCAAGGAACTCCTGGACGCCCACGACACCGGCCGCGGCCTGGGCGGAATCCTCGGCCTGGTCACCGAGGTCGAAGGCCCCTGGACCGACGAGGAACCCTCCCGTGTCTCCCGCGCCGAACTGACCGCCCGCTTCGGCGCGACCCCCGACGACGACGCGATCGCCGACGCCGTCGACCTGGGCATCCTTCGACCGGCCCCCGGCGAGGACGACATCTTCCTCGTCCCGAGCCCCCAGGAGCTCGCTGTGGCTGCCGAGTTGCACGCCGCTGGTGTGCCCCTCTCCGCGATCACCGCCCACCTGAGGGAGTTGAGGGTCCAGGTCGAGCACATCGCCGCCCGCTTCCTGGAGTTCACCACCGAGCACGTCTTCGCCCGCTACCTCGACGGACCACACCGTCCCACCGACGCGGACGCGGCCGAGGCGGCCTCGCTCGTGCGCCGGCTGCGCCCTCTCGCCCAGCACACGATGGACGCCGAACTCGCGCGGGCCATGCGCCTGTTCGCCACCCGTCATCTGCGACGACACCTCGGCACGGACTCCGCGCCACATCCCGACAGCGGGACGCGTGCGGTGCAGCTCCCCGAGGAGACAATGCGAGCCGTGGACACCCTGGTTGGGCGGGATCAAGCGGCGGCGTTCATCGCTGCGGCCGCGCAACGGGAAGTGCAGGCCCGTACTTTGGACCGTCTGACCGCAAGTCATCTCACAGCACGTGATCTTGACGAAACCACCTGAATCGACAGGTGGTTGTCCACAGATTCTCCAATTCCCCTGTGGATAACTACAGTTGGTTGTGGATCAAACATCGGTCTCAAAACAAAATGCGTGATCCCCGTCTCGCGCGTCATGCTGTCCGGATGGATGAAAGACGCACCGTGAAGGTGTCGAAGTACCTCTCGAAGCACCTGCGCCATCAACCCGAGCGCATCGGCCTGACCCTCGACGACGCCGGCTGGGTCGAGATCGAGACCCTGATCGCGGCGGCCACCGCCCACGGATTCCGCTTCACCCGGGACGAACTGGACCATGTGGTCGCCGCCAACGACAAGAAGCGGTTCGCGATCGAGGGCACCCGGATCCGGGCCAGCCAGGGCCACAGCGTCGAGGTCGACCTCGGACTGCCGACGGCGACCCCGCCGCCGTACCTCTACCACGGGACCGTGGCCCGCTCCCTGGAGGCGATCCGCGCCGAGGGCCTGCGGCCCATGAACCGCCACGACGTACACCTCTCGGCCGACCGGGAGACGGCGACCCGTGTCGGCGCGCGACGCGGGCGGCCCGTCGTGCTCTCCGTGGACACCGCCGCCATGCACCGCGACGGCCACGTCTTCCACGTCAGCGCGAACGGAGTGTGGCTGACGAAGGCGGTGCCGCCGCAGTACCTACGGTTCCCTCAGACGCACTGAGCGCACTGGGCTCACTGAACGCGCCGGAGCCACCGGAGCCGCCGGAGCCGATTCCGCGGCCGTCCCTGCATCCGCCGCCCCCTCACCGGCATGATCATCGGCATGGACCACCTCCCCACCACCGAGGCCGCCGTCACCGCCCTCCGTACGATCGCCGCCACCTACCACCGCGAGATCGAGGTCACGCACGACATCGGCGCCGACCGGACCTCGCGCCGCAGCGCCGCCGGCGTGGGCGTCACCACCGACCCGGACGGTTCCCTGCCTCATGAGGCCTACGTGGAGTTCGGCGGCCTGCCCCGGGTGAGCGTGCGCCTCTACCCCGAGGACGACGCTCTGATCACGGTCGAGGGCGTCGAGTGCCCCGACATCCCGCGCGACGACGTACCCGCCTTCCTCCGGTCCGTCTACGACGGCCTCGCCTACGTCAAGGCCCGCCGCTTCCCGCCCGGCCACTTCCTGATCGTCCCCCTGCCCGGCGGCCGCGGGGTCAAGCAGTACCTGCCGATGTTCGGCCTCAGCCCGTGGCTGAGCCGATGCGTAAGGTGACCGTTTCACGTGAAACCGAGGCGGGCGCCTACGCTCGCTCCATGAGCCTGCGCCTGAGCACCGTCATCCTCCCGTACCTCCGCTGGCACGAGGGCGGCCGTTCGACATGGACGCGTGCCGAGCAGCTCGGTTTCCACACCGCGTACACCTACGACCATCTGTCCTGGCGCAGCTTCCGGGACGGCCCCTGGTTCGGCGCGATCCCGACGCTGACGGCCGCCGCGGCCGTGACCGACCGGCTGCGACTGGGCACCCTGGTGACCTCGCCGAACTTCCGGCACCCGGTGACCCTCGCCAAGGAGCTGATCTCCCTCGACGACATCTCCGGCGGCCGCGTCACCCTCGGTATCGGAGCGGGCGGCACCGGATTCGACGCCACCGCCCTCGGCCAGGAACCGTGGACCCCGCGGGAGCGGGCCGACCGGCTGGCCGAGTTCGTCCCCCTGCTCGACCGGCTGCTGACCGAGGACTCGGTATCGCACGAGGGCACGTTCTACTCGGCGCACGAGGCCCGCAACATCCCCGGGTGTGCGCAGCGCCCCCGGCTGCCCTTCGCCGTGGCGGCCACCGGCCCGCGTGGGCTGAAGCTCGCGGCGCGCCACGGGCAGGCGTGGGTGACCACCGGCGACCCCAAGCTGTACGAGAACGGCACCCCCGACGAGTCGGTCGAGGCCCTTCGCGGCCAGGTCGCGAAGCTCGCCGAGGCCTGCGCGACGGTCGGCCGCGATACCGACGAGCTGGACAAGATCCTGCTCACCGGCTTCACCCCGGACCGGGGCCGTCCGCTGGAGTCGCTCGACGCGTTCGTGGACTTCGCCGGCCGTCACCGGGAGCTGGGCTTCACCGAGCTGGTGCTGCACTGGCCCATTCCCGACTCGGACTTCGCCGCGAACGAGAAGGTCTTCGAGCAGATCGCCATGGAGGCCCCGGCACAGCTGGGCTGACCGGGACAGCCGACCGCGACAACAGGTCATCCATGTCCCACCTGCACGGGCCCCCGCACGCCTGTGCGGACCTATGCGCGAGAATGGCCGGGTGACCTCAGCGACCAGAGAACCCGCGACCCCGGCCGCCACCGTTCCGCCCCGGCTGATCGCCACCGATCTCGACGGCACCCTGCTGCGTGACGACAAGTCGGTGTCGCCACGCACGGTCGCCGCCCTCGCCGCCGCCGAGGAGGCGGGCATCGAGGTCTTCTTCGTCACCGGCCGCCCGGCCCGCTGGATGGACGTCGTCAGTGACCACGTCCACGGCCACGGCCTGGCGATCTGCGGAAACGGTGCCGCCGTGGTGGACCTGCACGGCGGCCCGGGCACCCACCGGTTCGTGAAGGTGCGGGAGCTGGCGCGGGAGAACGCGCTGGACGCCGTGCGGCTGCTGCGCGACGCGGCCCCCGGCACGGTCTACGCCATCGAGCAGACCTACGGTTTCTACCAGGAGCCGAACTACCCGAAGCTGCACCTGGAGATCCCCGACCACCGGGCGCCCGCCGAGAATCTGCTGGCGCCGGACGCGCCCGGTGCCGCCGAGCCGGTGCTGAAGATCCTCGCGTACCACCCCGACCTCGATCCCGACGCCTTCCTCACGGTCGGCCGCCTCGCGATCGGCGCCCGCGCCAACGTCACCCGCTCCAGCCCGAGCGCCCTGCTGGAGATCAGCGGACCCGGCGTCTCCAAGGCCAGCACCCTCGCCCTGTGCTGCGCCGAGCGCGGCATCTCGCACGAGGAGGTCGTCGCCTTCGGGGACATGCCGAACGACGTGGAGATGCTGACCTGGGCGGGCCAGTCGTACGCCATGGGCAACGCCCACCCGGACGTGGTCACCGCGGCCTCCGGACGGACGGTCGCCAACAACGACGACGGAGTGGCGGTCGTGATCGAACGGATGCTGGCGGAGCGCGGATGACCGCCTGCGGCCGACCGCCCGGAGGAAACGGGCGCGGAGCGGAGACGCGGTCTCATGTCCGAGGTGCCGTCGCGCATCGGTGAAGCGGTCGCGCGTCTGAGGCCCGGCCACGTATCTGAGGACCGGCCACGCGGCCGGAGGGTGACGGCCCTCGCCTATCCGACCGCCACCCCGCGCGCCCCGAGCCACGGCACCGGATCCAGTGCCGAACCCGTCCGCGGGGTGACCCGCACCTCGAAGTGCAGGTGCGGACCGGTGGAGTTGCCGGTGGTGCCGGACTGGCCGATCCACTGGCCGGCCGCCACCCGGTCGTCCCGGGCGACGGCGACGGCGGCCAGGTGGGCGTACTGGGTGTAGTAGCCGTTCTCGTGCCGGATCACGATCTGGATGCCGAACGCTCCCCCACAGGAGACCTGCACCACGCGGCCCGCACCGGCGGCCCGCACCGCGGTCCCGATCGGCACCGCGAAGTCCTGCCCGGTGTGCCGGTGCGCCCAGCGCTCGCCGCCGCTGCCGAAGCTCGCGGACAGCCGGTACGTCTCCACCGGCGCGACCCACGCCCTCGTGGAACTCGTCCGCTGCCGGCCGAGCCGGACCGCGCCGCCGCACCGGCCCGTCGCGACCGAGGCGTCCGCCCGCGCCTGCAACCGCCGCCGGGCCTCGTCGAGCCTCGCCTCGATGGACCTCCGCACGCCGGCGAGTTCACGGTTGCGCCTCTGCACCGCCCGCCACCGCGCTGCCTCCGCGGCCTGGTCGGCGGCGAGCCGGGCCTCGGCCTCGCGGCTCCTGCCGATCGCGACGGCGAGCGCCACATTTGCCTGCGGCAGGGCGCGTTGCGGGCGCGTCGGCTGGTCGGTGCCGCCGTGTCCCACGTGGGCACCGCGCCCCAGATCCTGGTACAGGACGGCGAGCGATCGGCGTTCACCGTCCAGAAGCTGCCCGGCGCGCCGCACCCTGGCCTCCTGCTCGTCGGCCTCGCGCCGCCCCGCCTCGTACCGCTGTGTCACCAGGGCGGCGTCCTGGTACAGCCGCGCCACCTCCGAGCCGGCTCCCGGGCCCCGGCCGCCCGTACCCTCCCCGGCTTCACCGTCGGCCCCCGTGGGCCGTGCCACGAGTACCGCGAACGCGCACAGCAGGACAGGAACGAGCAGCGGATGACGACGAGACAGGCGCATATGACTGATCGTCACCTGATCCGGACGAACCGGCCCTGTTCAGGTCGTACGCACGGGGGACCGACCGCCCCGGACGGCTCAGTACGGGCTGTGCGGACCGTCCGCCGGACTCGCGTCCAGCGGTGCCTGCCAGACCACCGTCGTACCCCGGCCGTCCCCCTTGCCCGGTCCGTACCGGCTGCCGCCGCCGAGGGACTCGGCCCGCCGTTCGAGGTTGCGCAGCCCGCTGCGCCGGCCGCCCTCGACGATGCCCACGCCGTCGTCCGCGACGGTCAGGCGGACACCGGGCCGCCCGTCCGGCAGGATCACCGTCGCATCGACCACGACATCGATCCGGGACGCCTCGGCATGCCGGAAGGCGTTGGAGAGGACCTCCCGCAGGGCGGCGACAAGGTTCGTGCCGGTGAGGTCGCCGACCCGTTCGTCGACCTCCCCGACGAAGCGGTGCGAGGGCCTGAAGCCGAGCGGTACGGCCGCCATGTCGATCTCGTGGAGGACGCGCGTGCGCAACCCCGACGCGGCCTGTGCGGGGCCCTGTTGCAGCGCGAAGATCGCGGTACGGATCTCCCGGATGGTGACGTCCAGTTCCTGAACGGCCTTGCCGACCCCCTCCCGCACCTCGGGCACGACGGAGCCGCGCCGCGCGCTCTCCAGCATCATCCCCGTCGTGAACAGCCGCTGGATGACGAGGTCGTGCAGACCGCGGGCGATACGGTCGCGGTCCTCGTACACCGCGAGCCGCTCCCGGTCGCGCTGCGTCTCGGCCATCATCAGGGCGAGCGCGGCCTGCGAGGCGAACTGCTCCGCCAGGGTGCGTTCGGTCCGCGTGAAGAGCCGCGCTCCGCGCGCGCGTGGGGTGACGAGGCCGCCCAGGATCCGCCCGTCGCTCTCCAGTGGAAGCAGCATGATCGGACCGTAGGCAGGCGGGAAGCAGGTGCCCATGCGGGGGTCGGTGGCCGCGTCGTCGACGAAGGCCGCGTGTCCGTGCAGGAGTTCGCCGACGATCCCGTTCTCCGCCGGGATGACCAGACCCAACAGGGTGGACGGCCGGTCGCAGGCCACCGCGACGACCTCCAGGCCGCCCTCGTCGGCGGGCAGGAGCACGAGTCCGGCCGCCGACCCGGACAGCCGGCGGGCCTGTTCGGCGACGACCTGGAGGGCGTCGTCGGTGTCACCGCCGGACAGCAGGGCGGTGGTGACGGCCACCGATCCGTCGATCCAGCGCTCACGCTGCTGGGCGGCCTCGTACAACCGGGCGTTGCCGACGGCGATGCCCGCCTCCGTGGCCAGCACCCTGACCATGTCGAGATCGTGGTCCGTGAACGGCCCCCCGCCGCGCTTCTCGGTCAGATAGAGGTTGCCGAAGACGTCGCCGTGGACGCGGATCGGGACGCCGAGGAAGCTGCGCATCGGCGGATGGTGCCGGGGGAATCCGCAGGAGCGCGGGTCCGTGGTCAGGTCGGCGAGCCGGACCGGTTCAGGGTCACGGATGAGCGCGCCCAGCAGCCCCTGGTGCCCGTCCGGCAGCCGCCCGATCCGCCGGACCGTCGTCTCGTCGGCCCCGTGGTGGACGAAGTCGGACAGTCCTTCCCCGTCCTCGGCGACGACACCGATGGCCGCGTACCGGGCGTCGGTCAGGTCGGCCGCCGTCGCGCAGATCCGGTCCAGCGTCGGGTGCAGCTCCAGTCCGCTGCCGACGCACCGCATCGCGTCCAGCAACCGTGCCACCCGCGCGGCCTGCTCGGCCGGCCCAGCCGGTTCGGCCGGCAGGCCCGACGGGGGCTCGGAGGGCGCCGCGGGAGACATGCCCCGAGCCTAATCAGACGTATTTGTCCAGGAAAGTCGAATTGCGTCCGGCGGCCGTCCCACAGCCATGGGACGGCAGCGCGTCACCCCGCCCCCACCAGCGATTCCGACTCCGCCTCCCGCCGCGCCATCCCGCGCAGCGGCCCCGCTGCCGCGGCCAGTTCCGCGTAGGTCCCGCGCTGGACCACCCGGCCCTCGACCAGGACGAGCACCTCGTCCACGGCCTCCAGGCCGGCCAGCCGGTGGGTGATGAGCAACGTCGTACGGCCCTCGGTGGCGGCCAGCAGATCGGCGGTGAGCGCGTCGGCCGTCGCCAGGTCCAGATGCTCGGCGGGCTCGTCCAGTACGAGCACGGGGAAGTCGGCGAGCAGCGCGCGAGCCAGCGCCAGACGCTGCCGCTGCCCGCCGGACAACCGGGCACCGTGCTCGCCGATCGACGTGTCGAGCCCGTCGGGCAGGCTGTCCGCCCAGTCCGACAGCCGGGCCCGCGCGAGCGCGTCACGCAGGTCGGCCTCGGTCGCGTCCTTCCGGGCGAGGAGCAGGTTCTCGCGCACCGAGCTGTCGAAGAGGTGCGCGTCCTGCGCGCACAGTCCGATGTGCCGCCGCACATCGTCGCCGTCCAGCGCGTACGCGTCCACACCGCCCAGCGTGTACGAGCCCGCTTCCGCGTCCAGGAAGCGCAGCAGGACCTGCGCCAGGGTCGTCTTGCCGGATCCGGACGGCCCGACCACGGCGATCCGGCGCCCTTCCTCCAGGGTGAGGTCGACTCCGCCGACCGCGTCCCGGGTCTGCCCGGCGTGCCGGGCGGCCAGCCCCCTGACCACGACCGGGAAAGGCGACGCGGGCGCGGTCCGGGGCCGCTCCGGTGCCCGCACGGGTTCGGGAGCGTCGAGCACCTCGTACACACGCTCCGCGCTCCTGCGCACCCGCTGCCGGAACTGCGCGGCGACCGGCAGCCCGAGGACCGCCTCGAAAGCGGCCAGCGGGGTCAGCACGACGACGGCCATCGCCACCCCGCTCAGCCTCCCGGCGGCGACCGCCTGGGTACCGACGACGGCGGTGGCGGTCACGGTCAGGCCGGACAGCAGCGCGGTGAGGCCGTCGCCGAGCGCGGTGGCGGTGGCGGCCCGCGAGGCGATCCGGGTGAGCGCGGTGTCGGCCTTCCGGGCCTCGGTGCTGCGCGCGGGCAGCGCGCCGGCGACGGTGAGCTCCGCGGTACCGGTGAGCAGGTCGGCGACCCGGGTGGCGAGGAGGCCACGGGCCGGGGCGAGACGCTGTTCGGCTCGGCGGGCCACGGCGGCCGTCACGAGCGGCACGCCGGCTCCGGCCGCGAGCAGCCCGGCCGCGAGCACGGCGCCCGCCTCGGGCAGCAGCCAGGCGGTGAAGGCGACGGACCCGGCGGAGACGAGCGCGGCTGCGCCGGCCGGCAGCAGCCAGCGCAGCCAGTAGTCCTGCAAGGCGTCCACATCGGTGACGAGCCGTGCGAGCAGGTCGCCCCTGCGGGTCCGGCGCAGTCCGGCGGGCGCCAGCCGTTCCAGCCGCCGGTACACGGCGACCCGGGTGTCGGCCAGCATCCGCAGCACGGCGTCGTGCGACACCAGCCGTTCCGCGTACCGGAAGACGGCCCGCCCGATACCGAAGGCGCGCGTCGCCGTCACTGCCACCATCAGGTACAGCACCGGCGGCTGTTGCGAGGCCCGCGAGATGAGCCACCCGGAGGTGGCCATCAGCCCGACGGCGCTCCCGAGCGCGAGGCTGCCGAGCAGCAGGGCCAGCGCGAGCCGTCCCCGCCGCGCGCCGGCCATGGCACGGACGCGGGTCAGGACACCGCGCGTGTCCGACACGGGACGCGTCCCGGCCTCGGCTTCCGGGGCGACGGGCGTTCGCCCGGCCGCCGGCTCGACCGGACGCACCTCGGCGTTCCCGCTCCCGGCCACCTCGTGGGCGTCAGGACTCGGCATCTCCAGGCGCACCACCCGGTCCGCCACCGCCAGCAGCGCCGGCCGGTGCACCACGAGCAGCACGGTTCGTCCCACCGCCAGCCGGCGCACCGCCTCGACGACCTCGGCCTCGGTCTCCCCGTCCAGTGCGGCCGTCGGCTCGTCGAGCAGCAGCACGGGCCGGTCCGCGAGGAACGCCCGGGCCAGGGCGAGGCGCTGTCGCTGTCCCGCGGACAGACCCGCCCCGTCCTCCCCGAGCAGGGTGCCGGTCCCATCCGGGAGAGCGTCGACGAACTCCAGCGCGCCCGCGTCCTTCAGCGCCCGCCGTAGCGCGCCGTCGTCCGCCTCGGGACGCGCCAGCCGTACGTTCTCGGCGATCGTCCCGGCGTACAGGTGCGGTCGCTGCGGCACCCAGGCGATCCGGGAACGCCACTGCGCGAGGTCGAGGTCGGCCAGGTCCGTCCCGCCGACCCGGACCCGTCCCTCGATCGGGCCCACAAAACCCAGCAGAACGTGCAGCAGCGTGGACTTGCCCGCACCGCTCGGCCCTACCAGCGCGACCGTCTCACCGGTTTCGACCGTGAGGGAGGTGCCGGTGACGGCGTCCGCGGACCTTCCGGGATATCTGACCGTCACCCCCTCGAAGACGACGGCCCCCGTCGGCACGGCGGACGCTCCGGACGCCGGGACCGGGGTCTCCAGCACAGCGAAGATCTCCTCGGCCGCCGCGAGCCCCTCCGCCGCCGCGTGGTACTGCGCCCCCACCTGGCGCAGCGGCAGATACGCCTCGGGTGCGAGCACGAGGATGACCAGTCCGATGTACAGGTCCATCTCGCCGTGGACGAGTCGCATACCGATGGTCACGGCGACCAGGGCCACCGAGAGCGTCGACAGCAGCTCCAGCGCGAAGGAGGAGAGGAAGGCGATCCGCAGCGTGCGCATGGTCGCCTGCCGGTACTCGCCGGTGATGCGCCGGATCGAGTCCGCCTGTGCCTTGGCCCGCCCGAACACCTTGAGGGTCGGCAGCCCCGCGACCACGTCGAGGAAGTGTCCCGAGAGCTGGGACAGCAGCCGCCACTGGCGGTCCATCCGGGACTGGGTGGCCCAGCCGATCAGCATCATGAACAGCGGGATGAGCGGCAGAGTGCCGACGATGATGGCCGCGGAGACCCAGTCCTCGGTGACGATCCGCGCGAGCACCGCCACCGGCACGACGACCGCGAGCCCCAACTGCGGGAGGTAGCGGGCGAAGTAGTCGTCGAGGGCATCGACTCCTCGGGTGGCGAGGGCGACCAGTGATCCGGTCCGCTGGTCACTCAGCCACCCGGGCCCCAGGGCGGTGGCCCGCTCCAGCAACCGCCCCCGCAGTTCCGACTTCACGGCAGCGCTCGCCCGGTGGGCCGCCAGTTCGGTGAGCCAGGAAACCAGCGCGCGTCCGCCCGCGACCGCCGCCAGCAACAGCAGGGGAGTGCGGAGTTCACCCGCCGACATTCCATGCTGGAAGGCGCCGACCACCACCTCGGCGATGAGCATCGCCTGCGCGATGACCAGCCCTGCACCGAGGGCTCCCAGGCCGACGACCGCGACCAGGAAGACGCGGGTGGCTCGGGCGTACCGCAGCAGTCGCGGATCGATTGGTTTCACGTGAAACATGCCCTTCGGCCCAGAGGGGTGTGTTTCACGTGAAACACACCCCTGATCGGACTCAGTGCGCGGCTTCGGCGATGTGCTGCGTGCCGATCCGCTTGCGGAACACCCAGTAGGTCCAGCCCTGGTACAGCAGGACGAGCGGCGTGGCGATCCCCGCACACCAGGTCATGATCTTCAGGGTGTACGGGCTCGACGAGGCGTTGGTGACCGTGAGGCTCCAGTCCGCGTCGAGCGAGGACGGCATGACGTTCGGGAAGAGCGACAGGAAGAGCATGGCCACGGCGGCCACGATGGTGACGCCGGAGAAGGCGAACGACCAGCCCTCACGCCCCGCCCGGATCGCCACGAGTGCCGCGACGAGCGCCAGCACCGCCACGACCAGGGCCACCAGACTCTGGCCGTCCCCGCTGTCGACCTGTGTCCACACCAGGAAGACCAGCGCCAGCGCGGCGGCCACCAGACCGACCCGAAGCGCCAGCTTTCGCGCGCGTTCCCGGATGTCCCCGACGGTCTTGAGGGCCGTGAACACCGCACCGTGGAAGGTGAACAGCGTCAGCGTCACCAGGCCGCCGAGCAGCGCGTACGGATTGAGCAGATCCCAGAAGCCACCGACGTACTCGAAGTTCTGGTCGATCTTCACGCCCCGCACGATGTTGCCGAAGGCCACACCCCACAGGAACGCCGGGATCAGCGAGGTCCAGAAGATCGCCGTCTCCCAGTTGCGCTGCCAGTTCTCCTCCGGCCGCTTGGCCCGGTACTCGAAGGCGACGCCCCGGACGATCAGACAGACCAGGATGATCAGCAGGGGCAGGTAGAAGCCGGAGAACAGCGTGGCGTACCACTCGGGGAACGCCGCGAACGTCGCGCCGCCCGCCGTGAGCAGCCACACCTCGTTGCCGTCCCAGACGGGGCCGATGGTGTTGATCAGCACCCGCTTCTCGATCCGGTTCCGGGCCAGCAGCTTGGTGAGGATGCCGACCCCGAAGTCGAAGCCCTCCAGGAAGAAGTAGCCGGTCCACAGGACGGCGATCAGGACGAACCAGACGTCGTGAAGTTCCATGACTGTGCAGCTCCCTCGGCCTAGTACGAGAAGGCCATCGGCTTGTCGGCGTCACGAGGGTCGCCGCCGATCTTCGTGGGCGGGTTGAGGTCGGCCTCGGTGAGCTCCGGCGGTCCTGCCTTGACGTACTTCACGAGCAGCTTGACCTCGACCACGGCGAGGACGGCGTACAGCGCGGTGAAGACGATCATCGAGGTGAGGACTTCGCCCTGGGAGACACCGGGGGAGACCGCCTGACGGGTCTGGAGGACGCCGTAGACGACCCAGGGCTGGCGGCCCATCTCGGTGAAGATCCAGCCCCAGGAGTTGGCGATCAGCGGGAAGCCCATGGTCCAGATGGCCACCAGCCAGTACAGCTTGCCGAGCTTGGGGTTGAGGGCCTTGTTCTTGAAGAGCACCAGGTGCGGCACCTCGTCGTCGCCGACCCGCAGATGCTCGGACAGCATGAACTTCTTGCGGGTCAGCCAGAGTCCGGCCAGGCCGATGGCGAAGGACGCCATGCCGAAGCCGATCATCCAGCGGAACGCCCAGAAGGTGACGGGGATGATGGGCCGGTAGTCACCGGGGCCGTACTTCTCCTGCTCGGCCTTGTTGGTGTCGTTGATACCGGGGACGTACGAGCTGAAGTTGTCGTCGGCGAGGAACGACAGTATCCCCGGGACGGACAGCTCGACGGTGTTGTGTCCCTTGCTCACATCTCCGTACGCGAAGATCGAGAAGGGTGCGGAGTTCTGGCCGTCCCACAGCGCCTCGGCGGCGGCCATCTTCATCGGCTGCTGCTTGAACATGACCTTGCCGAGGGTGTCACCGCTGATCGAGGTGAGCAGGCCGGCGATGACGACGGTGACGAGGCCCAGCCGCAGCGAGGTCTTCATCACGGTGACGTGCTTCTTGCGGAACAGATGGAGGGCCGCGATGCCGACCATGAACGCCCCGCCGGTCAGGAAGGAGGCGCTGAGTGTGTGGAACGCCTGGGCGAGCGCGGTGTTCTGGGTCAGTACCGCCCAGAAGTCCGTGAGTTCGGCCCGCCCCTTCACCTTGTTGATCCGATAGCCGACCGGGTGCTGCATCCACGAGTTGGCCGCGAGGATGAAGTACGCCGAGAGGATCGTGCCGATGGAGACCATCCAGATACAGGCCAGGTGGATCCTCTTGGGCAGCTTGTCCCAGCCGAAGATCCACAGGCCGATGAAGGTGGACTCGAAGAAGAAGGCGATGAGGGCCTCGAAAGCCAGCGGGGCGCCGAAGATGTCACCGACGAAGCGGGAGTAGTCCGACCAGTTCATGCCGAACTGGAACTCCTGCACGATGCCGGTGACGACACCCATCGCGATGTTGATCAGGAAGAGCTTGCCCCAGAACTTCGTCGCCCTGAGGTACTTCTCCTTCTCGGTGCGCACCCAGGCGGTCTGGAGGCCGGCCGTGAGAGCGGCGAGCGAGATCGTCAGGGGGACGAACAGGAAGTGGTAGACGGTGGTGATACCGAACTGCCAGCGCGCCAGTGTCTCCGGCGCCAGAGCCAAATCCACGTCGTCAGTCTCCTTACATCGCCGCGAGAGCGGCAGTTTGCCCCCTTTGTCGCCCGCATCATCGGCACAAACGGGACACGCTTGTGAACGCGTTCACATTCACAAGCAAGTATGACGCATGCCCGTTCGAAGCCGGAGCGGTGGGGGGTACCTAAGGAGGTCCTCCAACAAAACGGGCGCCTGTTCCACGTGGAACAGGCGCCCGGCGCTCCCAGCGGCTCTCCGCGAAGTTCCCCGCGGAGGGCCGCTGGGGTTCTACAGCTCCTTGCGGAACCCTTCCGCCACCTTCAGGAAGATGTCGTTCGCCTCGTTCTCCCCGATCGTCACCCGCACACCCTCGCCCGGGAACGGCCGGACCACGACGCCCGCCTGCTCGCACGCCGCCGCGAAGGCGGCCGTGCCCTCGCCCAGCCGCAGCCACAGGAAGTTGGCCTGGGTGTCGGGGACCGTCCAGCCCTGAGCGCGCAGGGTGTCGACCACGCGCGTGCGCTCACAGACCAGGGAGCCGACCCGGCCGAGCAGTTCGTCCTCGGCGTTCAGGGAGGCGACCGCCGCGTCCTGCGCGAGCTGGCTCACGCCGAACGGGACCGCCGTCTTGCGCAGCGCCGCCGCGACGGGCTCATGGGCGATGGCGAAGCCGACGCGCAGGCCGGCGAGGCCGTACGCCTTGGAGAACGTGCGCAGGACGCAGACGTTCGGCCGGCCGCGGTACAGCTCGACGCCGTCCGGCACCTCGGGGTCACGGATGAACTCCCGGTACGCCTCGTCGAGCACCACCAGCACATCGCCGGGCACCCGGTCCAGGAAACGTTCCAGCTCAGCCCGCCGCACCGCCGTGCCGGTCGGGTTGTTGGGGTTGCAGACGAAGATCAGCCGGGTGCGTTCGGTGATCGCGTCGGCCATCGCGTCCAGGTCGTGCACGTCGCCCGGCGTCAGCGGCACCCGCACCGACGTGGCGCCGCTGATCTGCGTGATGATCGGGTACGCCTCGAAGGAACGCCAGGCGTAGATCACCTCGTCACCCGGCCCGGCGGTCGCCTGGATCAGCTGCTGGGCGACGCCCACGGAGCCGGTGCCGGTCGCCAGATGGGAGACCGGGACGCCGAAGCGGTCGGCCAGCTCGTTCATCAGGGCCGTGCAGGCCATGTCCGGGTAGCGGTTGAAGGCGGAGGCCGCGGCCGTCACGCTCTCCATCACACCGGGCAGCGGCGGGTACGGATTCTCGTTGGAGGACAGCTTGTAGGCCACCGGACCTTCGGCCGCGGCGGCTTTGCCCGGCTTATAGGTGGGGATCCCCTCCAGCTCGGCGCGCAGCTTGGGGCTCGTCTCGCTCACCGCAGTCCTCCTCGTGACCACCACCGGTTCCAATACTCCTCACCTTATGAGGATTCGGCCCGGCTGCGTACTGGTGGTGCCCAACCTCCTCGGTACGTCGGGCCGCCACCGGCGCCGATCTCACCCGTCCCACCAACATCAGGGGCATCACCGTATGAAGGCGTACGAATCAGGGGGCGCGCCATACATATATCTATGCGCCGGTAGCTCACGCCGTGGCGCGCATCGCCCGTGCAGGTGAGTTGAGACCTCTTCGAGACATCGGACACTTGGCAGGTCCGTGCACGCCGACAAGTCAGGTATCGGTATTGAATCGTTCAACTGACTTGTTTTCTAACGTAGTTGATACCAAATGACCTTGCAGAAACGTGCCTGTCAACGCGTGCATATGCGTCCGCACTACCCCACCGCATGAGCCCTACTATCGGCTCGCCATGACAGCAGCAGGGAAGCACCAGGTGAGCCGCGCGGAGACCTCGCGCCGAGGCAACCGGCCGGGCCGGGCGGGTATCAGGGACGTGGCCGCCGCCGCCGGGGTCTCCATCACGACCGTCTCCGATGCCCTCAACGGCAAGGGCCGGCTCCCCGACGCCACCCGACGCCATGTCCGCGAGGTCGCCGACCGACTGGGCTATCGCCCCTCGGCCGCGGCCCGAACCCTCCGTACCGGCAAGTCGGGCCTCATCGGCCTGACCGTGACGACCTACGGGGATGAACCTTTCACCTTCACCGAGTTCGCGTACTTCGCGGAGATGGCCAGAGCCGCCACCTCCGCCGCGCTCGCCCGCGGCTACGCCCTCGTCATTCTGCCCGCGACCTCGCGTCACGACGTGTGGTCGAACGTCGCCCTGGACGGCACGGTCGTCATCGACCCCTCCGACCAGGATCCGGTCGTCAGCGAGCTGGTCCGCCAGGGCTTACCGGTCGTCTCCGACGGCCGCCCGGCCGGCGCGCTGCCGGTCACCGCGTGGGTCGACAACGACCACGAGGCCGCCGTACTCGGCATCCTCGACCACCTGGCCGACGCGGGCGCCCGACGCATCGGCCTGCTCACCGGGACGACCACCGACACGTACACCCGCCTGTCGACCACCGCGTATCTGCGCTGGTGCGAGCGCGTCGGCCAGGATCCGGTGTACGAGGCCTACCCGGCACACGACCCGTGCGCGGGCGCCGTCGCCGCCGACCGGCTGCTCGCGCGCCCCGACCGCCCCGACGCGGTCTACGGCCTGTTCGACCCCAACGGCACCGATCTGCTCGCCGCCGCCCGGCGCTACGGACTGCGCGTACCGGACGACCTGCTGCTCGTCTGTTGCAGCGAGTCCACCGCGTACGCCACCACCGAGCCGCCCATCACCACGCTCTCGCTGAAGCCGCGCCGCATCGGCACGGCGGTGGTCCAGCTCCTCATCGACGCCATCGAGGGAGTCGACTCCGACCTGCCGGTCGAGCAGGTGATACCCACGGAGCTGATCGTGCGCACCTCTTCCCAGCGACGCCCGCCTCGCACCACGGTGAGCCCGCCGAGGGCGCCTGAGAAGGGGTGACATGCGGGGCCACGCGGTCTCCGGGGCGGCCGAAAAAACGGCCGGGCCGGCGGACGAGGCGCGTCGGCCACGGCGCGGCGCGCCGCCCGGCTGTCGCGGCTGGGTGTCGGCGCCCGGATGCCGTCCCCAGGTGTGGTTTCCGGGTGTCGTTGCCGGGAGCTGTGCCGGGTGGCTCGCTGCTCGGCCGCCGCCGGGTACCACGGCGGTCGGCTCGTTTCGTCGGCGGCGCCGGCGGCGGGCACTCGGGCGCTGCGCGGCGGGTGGTGGTCCGTCTGCTCCCCCAGGAGCACTGCCTGCTCCCGACTCCGGCGGGGTGCTGCGGTCGACGCTCCGGCGAGTGAAGGCGGACGGGTACCGGGCCGGAGGGAAGTCGGCGGGGTCGCGGTGACGGAAGAGGCCCGGGGCCGACCTTCGGGCGGTCCCCGCGCCGTCGACGTGGTGGAGCGCGGCACACCCGATCGTGGGAGACAGCTGTGAAAACGGCGTCCGGTGCACCCCTCGGCCCGACGAACCCCTAGTCAGGAGGTGGTCGAAGCCCTACCCAATCGGGGCGAATGACGCACCGAACTGTAGTCGTGCGCCGATTCACCACCCCTGGGTCATCGCACGGCCCGATCCGCATTCCTATGATGGGCCCACGGCACCCCGGGCCGCTGCGACCAGGCAGTCCGAAGCGGTGCAGATGCGGCGCGATGGTGGAGGGGTCTGATGACTCAGGGGGCCGGTCAGGGACCCGAGGTGGAGCGGACGGCGACGTTGCGCGACTTCCGGGTGCCCGCGTACGTCCACGAGACCGGTCCGTACGCCCACGGCACCCACCCCGGTGAGGCCGCCATCCCGGTCGAGGAACCGCCGGTGGAGCACCCCGACGGGTACACCCCCACCCAGCGCGACCTGCCCGTCATCAACCGGGGTGACACGCTTCAGGTGGCGGTCGAGCCGGCGATCACGACGGCCCCGCAGCCGGGTGTCGGCCCCGGCCCGCTGTACGTCGTCGGAGACGTGCACGGCTACATCGACGAACTGCTCGCCGCCCTCCAGGCTCAGGGCCTGGTCGACTCCGCCGGCCAGTGGTGCGCGGGCACCGCGCGGCTGTGGTTCCTCGGCGACTTCACCGACCGCGGGCCGGACGGCATCGGCGTCATCGACCTCGTGATGCGGCTGTCCGCCGAGGCCGCCGCGGCCGGCGGCTACTGCAAGGCGCTCATGGGGAACCACGAGCTGCTGCTGCTCGGCGCCAAGCGGTTCGGCGACACCCCCGTCAACTCCGGCGCGGGCACCGCCACCTTCCAGGCGGCCTGGCTGCTCAACGGCGGCCAGAAGACCGACATGGACCGCCTCCAGGACCACCACCTCCAGTGGATGGCCCGCCTCGACGCCATCGAGGAGGTCGACGGCCACCTGCTCGTCCACTCCGACACCACCGCCTACCTCGACTACGGCGACTCGATCGAGGCGGTCAACGACACCATCCGCGAGACCCTCACCCGCAACGACGCGGACGAGGTCTGGGACCTGTTCCGCAAGTTCACCAAGCGCTTCTCCTTCCGCGACGAAGGCGGTGCCGACGCCGTGCGCTCCCTGCTCGATACGTACGGCGGCGCCCGCATCGTTCACGGCCACAGCCCGATTCCCTACCTGCTGGGCGAGGTCGGCTCCGAGGACGACGAGGACGGCACCGGCCCCGTGGTCGACGGCCCGCACGTCTACGCCGAGGGTCTCGCCATCGCGATGGACGGCGGCGTGACCATGGCCGGAAAGCTGCTGGTCCAGCAACTGCCGTTGACTGCCTGAACGTTCGCCGGACATATGTCCGGCGGCCGACGTCCGTGCAGGCCACCACCCAATTCTGGAAACCCCCTGTCACCCCGAGCCGTAGCCGCTCTACTATCGGCTTATCCGTAGCAGGCTCCCCTCCGTTTCTGCCCGACGGCTCGTCGCCATGCGAGCCTCAAGCCCTACGGAGCATCGGGGGATGCACATGAACAGCGTTCCGCAGCACCTGCTGAGCGAGGACCGCCAGGAATACGAGCGGATCCTCGGTGAGGCGCTGCGCTCCGCACCACACCGCCCGGAACTGGCCGCGGTAGGACAGCGGCTCAACGCCGAACAGCTGCGCACCATGGCGCTCAACGCCACCGCACTCATCACGGTGGCCGCGGCGACCGAGTACCAGCACTACGTGAAGGTCCGCGAGGAACTGCGCCAGCCGGCCCAGTCCACCCCGTCGTCCGTGTCCGCAGTCGGCTCGACGGAGCCGGGCGCGGGTGCGATGGGGCTCGCCGCCACCATGGGAGAGGTCGCCGAGACCGCCGGCGCGGGTGCCGTCGCCGTCGTCGCGGTCCTGGCCCCCGTCCTCGCCGGAACCGCCGCGGCGATCTTTCTGCTCGTGGGGTACCTGCTCAAGATGCTCGACCCCGAGCCGACGTTCGCCCAGACCATGATCACCGCCGGGTGGGTGTTCGGCGCCATGACGGCGGCCGCGATCCTCGTGGCCACCGTCGGGCTGCTGCTCACCGCACTGCGCAACCGGCCCTCGCTCGAAAGCGGACCACACCCCGAACTCCTCGAGGAAGTCGCCCAAGCCAAGGAAGCCTGGTGCGAGGCCCTCCTGGAACGGGGCATCCTGCCGTTCCTGCGAGAAGCACTGGCCGACCCCGGCACGGCGGTGGCGGGGTATCGCACGCCCCCGCCCGCACCGACCGGTCGCATGCCGCGCCTCGGCTACGACCGTCCGGGCTTCACCAGCCCCGACGACGGCCCCGCCGCGGGCCCGCGCCCGAGCTACACGAGCCCGGACTTCACCAGCCCGGACTTCGGCGGGCCCGAGCACCAGCCGGAATAGCCCCTCGGCTTGCGCCCCCGCAGGGAGGCGCAGGCCGAGCATCCGCCCCCGTCCGCCGGGACAGGCGCACGCTCATGCCGTCGACAGTTCCCCGGCGACGTCCGTCGTGGCCCGTACGAACTCGCGTACGCGCTCCGTGGTGTTCCCCTCCAGCCAGACCGGGCCGCGCTCGATCGGCCGCGCGTCGTGGAGGGGCACGTAGGACACGTCAGGTCGGGGGTAGTAGCGGCGGGAGTGCTCCCCGACCGGAAGGACGCCCCTGCCCATCGCGACCAGCGTGAGCATCTCGGAGAACGAAGCTCCGGCCGGCCCCTTCGGCACGGGTCTGCCCGACGGGGTGCGGTCCGGGGTGCGGTCCCGCTTGAACGCCGCCGAGGTCACCTCGGGGTACTGCACCACGGGGTGGTCCGCGAGCACTTCGAGCGACACCGACTCCTCGTCGGCGAGCGGATGTCCGGCGGCGACGGCGAGTACCCGCTCCTCCGTCAGCAGTACCGGCCCGCGGGCCATCCCGTCGAACGGGTACGAGGCGATGAGGACATCGACCGAGCCGTCGAGCAGGCTCGCACGGGAATGGGACAGCTGAACCTCCCGCACGGCGACCCGGCAGTCGGGGTGCCGCTCGCCGAACAGCGCGACCGCTTTCAGAAGAGCCGGTGCCGTCCACTCGCCGAGGAAGGCGACCCGCAGTTCTCCCGTGACCCCGCGGCTGGCGTCGGCTGCTTTTCGGACCGCGTTCTCGATGCCGGTGACCAGCGGTATCAGGTCAGCGGCCAGCTGACGCCCGATCGCCGTGAGCCGGACGGTTCTGCTGTTCCGGTCGAACAGCGGGCCACCGATCCGGCGCTCCACCTTCTTGATGACCTGGCTGACCCGCCCGGTCGTGATGTGCAGACGCTCCGCGACACGGCCGAAGTGCAGCTCCTCGGCGAGCGTCAGGAAGATCTCGATCTCCAGCCGTTCCAGCATGATCCCCCAGCGTTTAATCAGACTCAACGAACGTATAGCGATCGTGCCTTGATGACGGATTTCCCCCGGCGGATCGTAGAAGACGTCCACCCGCACCCCACGAGCCGAGGAATCCCCATGGCCGCCTCCGCCCCCACGGCCCCCCTGGTCGGGCCCGACGACGCAGAGCTCATGACCGTCGACGGCGTGGGCCACGCCCTAGCCGCCCGCCCGCATCGCGCGATCGCCCTGGAGACGACATGACCCCTCTGCGCGTCAAGGCCTTCGACCATCTGGTCCTCAACGTCGAAGATGTCGAACGGTCCCTGGACTTCTACACCGGGCTCCTCGGCCTGGATCCGGTCCGCGTGACCGAGTGGCGGTCCGGCCGAAGCCCGTTCCCCTCGGTACGGATCAGCGCCGAGACCATCATCGACCTGGTCGCCGGCCCTCGCGGCGGATCCAACGTCGACCACATCTGTCTCACCGTGGAACCGCTGGACTGGGCGGAGGTCATCGGGTCAGGGGCCTTCACGGTGCTCGAAGGCCCCGTTCAGCGCTTCGGCGCACGCGGCACCGCCACGTCGGTCTACGTCCAGGACCCGGACGGCAACACCGTGGAGCTCCGCTGGTACCCGCAGGACTCCGTGGCCTGACCATGCTCCGGTCCTCCCGGTCCGGGTCGGCTCATGCCCCGGACCGGGATCCGTCTCGGTCGGCCTCGGACCGTGTCAGTCCGCCATGGGCAGATAGACCCGGTTGCCGCTCGCCGCGAACTCCTTCGACTTCTGGAGCATCCCTTCGGCGATCTCCTCAGGAGAGGCCCCTTCGGCCCCCGCCCCGCCGAACCGCTCGGTGATGGTCTGGCTGATCTTCATCGAGCAGAACTTCGGCCCGCACATCGAGCAGAAGTGGGCCGTCTTGGCGGGCTCCGCCGGCAGGGTCTCGTCGTGGAACTCCCGTGCCGTGTCCGGGTCGAGGGCGAGGTTGAACTGGTCCTCCCACCGGAACTCGAAGCGGGCGTCGGACAGCGCGTCGTCCCATTCCTGCGCGCCCGGGTGCCCCTTGGCGAGGTCGGCCGCATGGGCAGCGATCTTGTAGGTGATGACGCCGGTCTTGACGTCGTCACGGTTGGGCAGGCCCAGGTGCTCCTTGGGCGTCACGTAGCAGAGCATCGCCGTGCCCCACCAGGCGATCATCGCGGCACCGATGCCGGAGGTGATGTGGTCGTACGCCGGCGCGACGTCCGTGGTCAGCGGGCCGAGCGTATAGAACGGAGCTTCATCGCAGATCTCCTGCTGAAGGTCGATGGTCTCCTTGATCTTGTGCATCGGGACATGTCCCGGGCCCTCGATCATGGTCTGTACGTTGAAACGCTTGGCGATCGTGTTGAGTTCCCCGAGCGTGCGCAACTCCGCGAACTGCGCCGCGTCGTTGGCGTCCGCGATCGATCCCGGGCGCAGACCGTCGCCCAGCGAGTAGGTGACGTCGTAGGCGGCGAGGATCTCGCTCAGTTCCTCGAAGTTCTCGTACAGGAACGACTCCTGGTGGTGCGCGAGGCACCAGGCCGCCATGATCGAGCCGCCGCGCGAGACGATGCCGGTCTTGCGGTTGGCCGTCAGCGGCACGTACGCCAGCCGGACCCCCGCGTGGACGGTCATGTAGTCCACACCCTGCTCGGCCTGTTCGACGACCGTGTCCTTGTAGATCTCCCAGGTCAGCTCCTCGGCCCTGCCGTCGACCTTCTCCAGGGCCTGGTAGAGCGGCACCGTCCCGATGGGGACGGGGGAGTTGCGCAGCACCCACTCCCGGGTGGTGTGGATGTTGCGCCCGGTGGACAGGTCCATGACCGTGTCGGCGCCCCACCGGGTCGCCCAGGTCATCTTGTCGACCTCCTCCTCGATGGAGGAGGTCACCGCGGAGTTGCCGATGTTGGCGTTGACCTTCACCAGGAATCGCTTACCGATGATCATCGGCTCGATCTCCGGGTGGTTGACGTTCGCCGGCAGCACGGCCCGGCCCGCCGCGATCTCCTCCCGGACCACCTCGGGCGCCACGTTCTCCCGGACGGCCACGAACTCCATCTCCGGTGTGATCTCGCCCCTGCGCGCGTAGGCCAGCTGGGTGACCGCCTTGCCGTCACGGCCGCGGCGGGGCTGGCGCGGCCGTCCAGGAAAGACCGCGTCGAGGTTGCGCAGGCCGCCACGCGGCGAGGTGTGCTTGATCCCGTCGTCCTCGGGGCGGACGGGACGCCCCGCGTACTCCTCGGTGTCCCCGCGCCCGATGATCCAGTTCTCCCGCAGCGGTTGGAGGCCCCTGCGGACATCGGTGGCGAGGAGGGGATCGGTGTACGGGCCCGATGTGTCGTACAGCGTGACCGACTGCCCGTTGGTGAGGTGCACCTGACGGACCGGCACGCGCAGGTCGGGGCGTGATCCCTCGACGTACGCCTTGTGCCAGCCGATCGATTTCCCGGCCTCCTGGGGCTGTTCGCCCTGGTCGGAGGCAGGCGTGCGTGCGTCCTTGTTGGTCATGAGACCTACTCCCTACGCCGGCATTACCCGGTAACAGGTTCAGCGGTCGACGCAGCGGCTTCCGTCGGCGGACGTTTCATGTGAAACATCACTCGTTCCACGTGAAACATCGCTAAGACGAAGGTCAGCGCCCTCTCAGCCCGGTGCTCCGAGCTCCCGCGTGTGCAAAGGTGCCTCCACGCTAGCGTCATTTGTGGCGCGGTGAACAGTGGGCCTCTGCCGTTCTTGCGATGATCGGTCGGTGACCACGACACACGAACCGCCGTACCCATCGCCGGACCAGCCTCGCGGACCCGGTGCCGACCACGGCACCGGGAGCGGCAACGGCAACGGCCCCGGATACGGCCATGGTTCCGGTGCGGGGCACACTCACGGACAGCACCACGGACACGGCCCCGGAGTTGGACAGGGGCCCAGACCTGGGCAGGGGCCCGTACCTGGACACGGGCCCGTACCTGGACACGGGCCCGACCAGGGGCATGGTCCGGGACACGGGCACGGACCCGGGGATCAGGATCCGGGTTCGGGCGGCGGACACGGGTCCGGATCCGGTGGCGGGCACGGTCACTCGCACAGCCACGGCCCCGCCGCCCCCGTCTCCAAGCACCTGCGCAAGGTCATCGCGGCGATCCTCGTGCCGTTCGCGGTGGCGGTGGTGGCCGGCCTCGCGGTGCTGTGGCCCGGTGGTGCCCCGGCACACGAACGCACCGGGGTCGGCTTCGACCGGCAGACGCAGCAGGCCACGGTCACCACGGTGGACAGCGTGAGCTGCAGTTCGGTGAACGCCCCGGGGGGCGCCCCGGCCGGAGACACCTCGACCGCCGAGGGCTCCTCCGGCCGGCAGGATGCCAAGGGCACCTGCAAGAAGGCGACGATCCGGGTCGACACCGGCTCGGACAAGGGCCGTACGTTCACCGAGATCGTCCAGCCGGACCAGTCGCGTCAGCTGCACCAGGGCGAGGAGGTCGTGGTCGCCTACGAGCCCTCCGCGCCGAAGGATCTCCAGTACTCCGTCACCGACGTCAACCGCCGGATCCCGATGACGCTGCTCGCGGGCGTCTTCGCGCTCGCCGTCGTGATCGTCGGGCGGCTGCGGGGTGTGATGGCTCTGGTGGCACTGGCCATCAGCTTCCTGATCCTGAACTTCTTCATCCTGCCCGCCATCCTGCAGGGTTCGAACCCGCTGGTCGTGGCGGTGGTGGGGTCGAGCGCCATCATGCTGATCGCCCTGTACGCGTGCCACGGACTGTCGGCCCGCACATCCGTGGCGGTACTCGGCACTCTGATCTCACTGGTGCTGATCGGCGTTCTGGGCTCGCTGTTCATCGACTGGGCCTCGCTCACCGGCAACACCGACGACAGCACCGGTCTGATCCACGGTCTGTATCCGGGGATCGACATGAGCGGTCTGCTGCTCGCCGGCATCATCATCGGCTCGCTCGGTGTCCTCGACGACGTGACGGTGACGCAGACGTCGGCGGTCTGGGAACTGCACGAGGCCAATCCGTCGATGGGCTGGCGGGGGCTGTACCGCGCGGGCATCCGCATCGGCCGTGACCACATCGCGTCCGTCGTCAACACGCTCGTCCTCGCCTACGCGGGCGCGGCGCTGCCCTTGCTGCTGCTGTTCTCCATCGCGCAGAGCAGCGTCGGCACGGTCGCCAACAGTGAACTGGTCGCGGAGGAGATCGTGCGCACGCTGGTGGGATCGATCGGTCTGGTCGCGTCGGTGCCGGTCACCACCGCGCTCGCGGCGCTGGTGGTCGCGGCCGACCGGCCGGGTCAGGACGGCGCCGTGACCGCGGCCCCGACGGGTGCCCAGCAGGCTCCGGCACGCGCGGGGAAGGGCCGCCGACGCAAGCGGTGACGCACACCTGACACCACCCGAACGCCTCGCCGCGGCATCACCCGGACACCTCACAGCAGCAACACCCGGAGCAGCCGGATCGGCCGGATTCCACAGAAGCGTTCCTGCAGACCTGCGGAGAGCCCACAGAAGCGTTCCTGCATGCCCCCACGCGCCGCTCTGACGCGTCCGGCGCCCTCAGGCGTCCCCGGCTTCAGCCCGCGCTCTGTTCCTCCGCCAGGATGCGGTCCAAGGCCTCGTCGAGATGGGCGTCGAAGTCGGCGAGAGAACCTTCCTGACCGAGCGGCACCAACTTGTCCGTGCGGTCGAGGAAGGCCACGAGCGGCGCGGTCGACGAGCGGAACAGCGCCTGGTCCACGCCGACCTGAAGCCGGATCAGGACCTCGCCCAGCGAGTCGGGGTCGACGGGCGCGACCCGCACGTCTCCCTCACCGCACGCCCGGCCCACCCCGTCGATCAGGAGCTCCCGCCCGAAGGCCCACGTCACCGGGGCGTCTCCGGGAAGGTGGAAGGTCAACCGCACGGCGTACGGATCACTGGACTCGTAGCGCAGTTCCACCGGGATGCGGAAGGAGAGCTCCTCGGAGACGAGAAAGCTCATCATGACCTCTGCCTGGACCGACTCGCGCATCGCCTACCCCGTCATATGCCGTCGCATGGCTGGGAATGAACCCCTGACATTTGGTGGCATCTTGCAGAAAGTACACGACAGATCACAAGGAGTGATTTTTCAGATACTGATAGAGAGCCCGAACGACCCCAGCAGGCGCCCGATCTCGGCCTGCAACTGCTGCACGGCGGGAATCAGCCGGTCGGCCTGATGGGAGGGCAGCGAGATGGCCATGGTCGCGGCCGTCGCACCCAGCGTGATCGGGATCGCCGCGCACACCGCCCCCAGGGCGTACTCCTGGCGTTCCGTCACCGGTCCGGTCCGCCGGGTGCGTTCCAGCCGTCGTAGCAGGGTGTGACTGTCACGCACCGTGTACGGGGTGAGGGACCGCACGGGGTAGCGGTCCAGGTGGTCACGGCGGGATTCGTCGTCCAGCTGGGACAGCAGACACTGTCCGATGGCGTGCGCGTGCCCGGTCTCACGGAAGTCGGCCCACTCCTCGACCGCCGGATTGCCCGGGGTGTCGGAGACGCACAGGAGCTCGATCTCGCCGCCGCGGTACACCGCGTAGTACACCGGCACACCGATGGAATCGCGCCATCGCGCGAGCGCTTCGACGACCGTGCTGCGACGTTTCTGCCCGGCTCCGCTGCTGCTCAGCAGCTCGGCGGCCTCGCCGAGGAAGAACAGACCCTTGTCACGGCGCAGATAGCCCTCGTACACGAGGGTGCGCAGCAGGTGGTAGGCCGTGGGCAGGGCGAGTCCGGTCTCGCGGGCCAGCTGTTTGGCCGGGGCTCCGTGTGCGTGGGTGGCGACGGATTCCAGCAGGCGCATCGCGCGCTGCACCGATCCGATGAGGGTGGTCGTCGCGGAATGCGGCTGCTCGGGAACCGACGTGGACGGCGGACGCGGAACCAGGGAGGGGACGGAGCGCGGCCGCGCGGAGGGAGCCTGCGGATCCGCGGATGCGGTGTCAGCGGTGGCCAAGGGGCACTCCGTTGCGCGAGGGGGCAGCCCGTGCGGGGAACACGGGTGGGGGGTGTACGCCGCCCGCGGGGTCTTCCCCGCGTCGAATTCCGGACTTTATCCGGCTGCCACCGCTCGCAGCCGAGCTGTCCGGGAAACTTCCCCCGCCCGAGGGAACCGGTGATTCCTGTTACCGGTCACCGGTTGCCCCCGCGGTCACCAGTCGCTGCGCGACGAGGAGCTCGACGTGAACTTGCGCACGACGTAGATCAGTCCACCGACCAGGGCTACGAAGATCAGCGCCTTGAAGAGCAGACCGATCACGATGGTGACGACCGTGGCTATGAGGCTGCCGAACACGAACAGAGCGATGACCGGCACCGCGATCCACTTCACCCACCACGGCAGTCCCGCGAAGATCTCTCGCATCGCCCTCGTCCTTTGCTGCTCCGCCCGGTTGTCCGGGACCTGTTGATGTCCTGCCGTCGATGCTAGGGCCGGGAGGGGGCCCGGCGGGGGCCGCGCACCCCTTGTCCTCCCCTGACCGTTCCCCTAGGGAACCCCGAGGGGGAGGCTCAGGCCTCGGGCGGAGAGAAGATCACCAGGACTCTGAGGTCCTCGCTGATGTGGTGGAACTTGTGGGCGACCCCGGCCGGAACGTACACCACGCTGCCGCGGGCCACCGAGGTCGTCTCCAGGCCGACGGTGATCGAGGCGCGGCCGCTCACCACGAAGTAGACCTCGTCCTGGTTGTGCGGCTTCTGTGCGTCGTGATCACCGGCATCGAGGGCGTACAGGCCGACCGACATGTGCCGTTCGCGCAGAAACTGCAGGTAGGCGCCGTCGTTGGCAGCGCGTTCCGCCTCCAGTTCATCCAACCGGAATGCCTTCATCGCTCTTGTCCGCCTCACACCACTGCTCGTATCCGATCTCTTCTGCCACGATCAGACACATGAAGAATTTCGTAGTCAAGACGATCGCCAACGCGGGCGCTCTGGCGGTCGCCGTCTGGCTGCTCGACAAGATCACCCTGACCGGTGACAGCACGGGCAAGAAGGTCGGCACCCTGATCCTCGTCGCCCTGGTCTTCGGACTGGTGAACTTCCTGGTCAAGCCGGTCGTGAAGGTACTCACCTTCCCGCTGTTCATCCTCACGCTCGGTCTGATCACCCTCATCGTCAACGCGCTGATGCTGCTGCTGACCTCATGGGTGTGCGACAAGCTCGACCTGAGCTTCCACGTCGACGGCTTCTGGACCGCCGTCCTCGGTGGCCTGATCATCTCGGTCGTCTCCTGGGCCCTCAACGTCGTCCTGCCCGACGGCAAGGACTGAGCAAGCGATGACCTACCGCGTCTGCTTCGTCTGCACCGGCAACATCTGCCGCTCGCCGATGGCCGAGTCCGTCTTCCGCGCGCGCGTGGCGGAGGCCGGGCTCGACGACCGGGTCGAGATCGACAGCGCCGGCACCGGCGGCTGGCACGAGGGCGACGGAGCGGACCCGCGCACCGTCGCCGTCCTGGAGGACAACGGCTACTCCGGCGGCCACACGGCCCGGCAGTTCCACGCGTCGTGGTTCTCCCACCTCGACCTCGTGATCGCCCTCGACCACGGCCATCTCGCGGCGCTGCGCCGCCTCGCGCCGACCGAGGAGGACGCGCGCAAGGTACGGCTGCTCCGCTCGTACGACCCCGCCGCCGTCGACGACCTCGACGTGCCGGACCCGTACTACGGCGGCACGGACGGCTTCGAGGAGTGTCTGGAGATGGTGGAGGCGGCGAGCACGGGCCTGCTCGCCGCGGTACGTGAACAAGTGGAAGGACGGGCGGCATGAGCGGCTCCGCCGAGGACCACGCGACCGGGGGCGGCAGAAACGGTACGGCGGGCTCCCCTGCCGACGGTGACGGGACACGCGCGGTGCGGGCGGGACTGCCGGCGCCGGTCAAGCACGAGCCGACGCTGCCGGGGCCGGTGTTCGCCGCCCACTTCCACCTGCCGGGGGACCCTACGGGCCCCTACACCTACGGCCGCGACGAGAACCCGACCTGGACGCTTCTGGAACGGGCCATCGGCGAGTTGGAGGCGCCGGACGACGACGGCGCCCAGACGCTCGTCTTCGCCTCCGGGATGGCAGCCGTCTCGTCGGTGCTCTTCTCCCAGCTGCGCGCGGGGGACGCCGTCGTGCTGCCCGGCGACGGGTACCAGGCGCTGCCCCTTGTGCGCGCCCAGTTGGAGGCGTACGGCATCGAGGTGCGGACCGCGCCGACCGGCGGCGACGCCCAGCTCGACGTCCTGGACGGCGCCCGGCTGCTGTGGATCGAGTCGCCGTCCAACCCTGGGCTCGACGTGTGTGACATCCGGCGGCTCGTCGAGGCGGCACACGCGCAAGGTGCCCTGGTGGCCGTCGACAACACCCTCGCGACACCGCTCGGGCAGCGCCCGCTGGAACTCGGCGCCGACTTCTCGGTGGCCAGCGGGACCAAGCAGCTGACCGGGCACGGTGACATCCTCCTCGGGTACGTCACCGGTCGCGATGCCGAGACCATGGCCGCCGTACGTCGCTGGCGCAAGATCGTGGGGGCGATCCCGGGGCCGATGGAAGCCTGGCTCGCACACCGTTCGATCGCGACACTCCAGCTGCGCGCCGACCGGCAGAACGCCTCCGCCCTCACCCTCGCCGAGGCGCTGCGGGAGCGGCCCGAGGTGAGCGGGCTGCGCTATCCGGGGCTGCCCGGCGATCCCTCGCACGAGATCGCCGCACGGCAGATGCGGCGCTTCGGGTGCGTGGTGTCCTTCACGCTGCCCACGCGCGCGCGTGCCGATCGCTTCCTCGGCGCGCTGCGGCTCGTGGACGACGCGACGAGTTTCGGCGGGGTGCGCTCCACGGCCGAGCGGCGCGGCCGCTGGGGCGGCGACGCGGTGCCCGAGGGGTTCATCCGCCTGTCCGTCGGCGCCGAGGATCCCGCGGACCTGGTGGCGGATGTGCTGCGTGCGCTGGAGGAGTCGGCGGACTGACCGGTCCGCGGGCGCCCCGCCGGTGTCCTGCTCACGTGCAACGGACGGTCCGAGCCTCCCCCCTCGTGGCTCGGACCGTCCCCGGTTCCGCTCGCCGAGAACCGCGCGCACAAGGCTAGTTGACTCTGTGTCAGTGTCCAATCACAGTAGCGACAGAGACCTATCGACATATTTATAGTTGGCCCGGCCGGGGACCCTGGTGGCGACGAGAGGGGAGGGGCGCGGCATGGATCTCGCGCTGCTGCGCACCTTCGTGACCGTGCACCGCGCCGGCTCCTTCACCCGTGCCGCGGCCCTGCTCGGGCTCTCCCAGCCGGCCGTCACCTCACAGATACGCACCCTGGAACGACAGGTGGGCCGCCCCCTGTTCCTGCGGCAGGCCCGTGGGGTGACACCGACGACCGTCGGCGACGAGCTCGCCCACAAGGCCGCACCCCATCTCGACGCCCTGGTCGAGATAGCCGAGACCGGTCTGGACGACGAGTCCTCCTTACGCACCCTGCACCTGGCCGGCCCCCCGGAGTTCACCGCGGAGCGGGCCCTGCCCGCGCTGACGGCGCTGACCGGCGACGACGGTCAGCGGCTCGCCCTGCGGGCCTCCTTCGGGAACACCGAGGAGATCCTCGAAGGGCTGGCCGCCGGGCATCATGATCTGGCCATCACCACGGCCCGGCCGCGCGGCGCGCTGCTCACCGCGACCGCGCTGTGCGACGAGGAACATGTCCTGGTCGCGGCCCCCGGCTGGGCCGAGCGGATCGGGCACTGGAAGCTCCGCCGCAAGGGCGCGCCCGCCCTGGAGAACCTCCCCGTCGTCGAGGTGCACGAGTCGCTGCCCTTCGTCTCCCGCTACTGGGCCTCCGTCTTCGACTCCCGGCCCGCCACCTCCGGTGCCGTCGTCGTCCCCGATCTGCGCGCCGTTCTGGCCTGCGCGTGCGCGGGCGCCGGGCTGGCGGTGCTGCCGCGCTATCTGTGCGCCCCGGCTCTGGAGCGCGGTGACGTGGTCACGCTGCACGAACCCGTGGTGCCCCCGCTGCGGACCTACTTCCTCGTGGTCCGCACCGGCACGCTGGCGATGCCGCACATCGCCAGGGCCCACGAGTGGCTGCAACAGGCCTCGGGCGACTGGTGTTGAGCCCGATCCCGCGTGATGTCACGGGGAGAGCTCGCCCGATGACGGTTCGCGATGTTTCACGTGGAACCAACCGGGCCACATTTCTCCCATGACCGTCCGACCCGTGGTCAAGCGCACCGCCCGAGCCGTCCTCCTGGACGGCGACTACCTGATCCTGATCAAGCGCACCAAACCCGGCGTGGATCCCTACTGGGTCACGCCCGGTGGCGGGGTGGAGCAGGAGGACACCACCGTCGTCGACGCCCTGCACCGTGAGGTGTACGAGGAGCTCGGCGCCAAGATCACCGATGTGGTGCCCTGTTTCGTGGACACCGTCGAACACATCGGCGCGGACAGCAGCACGACCGGGGTGAAGGTGCAGCACTTCTTCGTCTGCCGGCTGGAGTCCATGGACCCGGCCCTGCGGCACGGCCCCGAGGTCGACGAGCCCGCCGGTGAGTACGAGATCGTCAGGGTCCCGTTCACCCGGGTCGGGATCGCCTCCGTGCACCTGGTGCCGCTGTCGCTACGGCACTACCTGGACGGCAACATCGAGGGCGTACGGGCCATGCACGCCCCCGATCTGGGCTGACCATTCCGCGCTCGGGTCAGTTCCCGGTGACGACGAGTTCCTCCACCGCGTCGTGGCGGATGCGATTCGTGGGGATGCCGATGTCCCTCAGCGCGTCGACCCCACTGCGGATCATTCCGGGTGGGCCCGACAGATAGGCGTCGTACTCGTTCCAGGGGCCGTAGGCGCGGATCGCGTCCGGCAGTTGGACGTGGGCCTGCTGGTCGACGACAGCCCGCACGGAGAGCCAGGGGTGGGACTGCTGCAGCCGCAGCATCGTGTCGATGTCGTACAGGTCGTCGCCGGTGCGGGCGCCGTAGAACACCTCTACCGGCCGGCGTTCGCCGTGCTCGGCCACATCCTCGACCAGTGCCTTGATGGGGGCGATGCCGGTTCCGCCGCCGAGGCAGAGCAGTCCGCTCCCGGAGGTGTGGTCGACGGTCATCGAGCCGGTCGGCGGGCCGAGGCGGATGACGTCGCCGGGCCGGGCGCGATGCACCAGCGCGTTGGAGACCCAGCCCGCGGGAACCGCCTTCACGTGAAACGTCAGCAGTCCGTCCGAGCGGGGCGCGGAGGCGAAGGAATAGTGCCGCCAGACCCTGGGCCACCAAGGAGTCTCGACGCTCGTGTACTGCCCGGCGAGGAAGGGATAGGGCTGGTCCGGGCGGACGGTGACGACCGCGACGTCCGGGGTCCTGAGGTCGTGCGAGACGACCTGCGCGTGCCACCAGGGCGGGGCGCGCAGTTCGTCGACGGCCGCCGCGTCGATCATGACCTGGGAGATCGTCGTGTACGCCCGGACCCAGGCGGCTTCCGTCTCCCCGTCCCAGACGGCGGAGGCGAACTTGGCGAGCGCGCCGATGAGGCACTCGCCGACGGCCGGATAGTGCTCGGCCCGGGTGCCGTACTTGCGATGACCTCGGCCCAGGTTCTGCAGGTAGTCGACGAGAACGGGCGTGTTGTCGATGTGCTCGGCGGCGGTGAGCAGTGCCTTCAGCAACCGGTCGCGCTGGGTGTCCATCGCGGCCGGGAACAGCGAGCGCAGCTCGGGATGGCGCACGAAGAGCAGTGCGTAGAAGTACGAGGTGACCTTGTCGGCCACGGGAGCGACCTCGGCCATGGTGCGGCGGATGAGGAGGGCGTCCGGGGACGCCCTCACCGCGGGCGCGGACCACCGGGCGGGCAGGTGCTGCTCCGCGGAGGCAGAAGCAGAGGCAGAGGCGGACGGGGGCGCAGCCGAGGCGGGCGGTCGTGCGTCGGGCGCGGGCCTCCCGGTGGACGCGGCCGATGCGAGGTTCGGCGCTGCGGAAGGCGCGACGGTCGGAGCCGGGTCCGGAGCCGTGGACCGGGTGGCCGACGGTTCGGCGGCCGCTGGGCGGAGTCCGGTGGGACGGGACTCGGATGCCGTCGGCGAGGTCCCGGGAAAAACCGGCGGAGCGGATTCTGCCGGCGGTGTCCGGTGAGCGGTGTGCGGTGCGTCCGCCGGCGGCCGTATTCGCGGGTCGATCGGTGCGGCCACGGGGTCGGCCTCTGCCGCGGCTTGCGTCAGTGGGCCGCTGCCCGAGGCCGAGTGGGTCCGGCCCATCGGGCGCATCGCGGCCAGGCGGCTGCCGTCGGCCGCCTCCCGTTCGCCGCCCGGAGGCGACTCCGGGTCCTTGCGCGGGATGAACCAGCCGCTCCCGCCGCCGGAAGTGCCGTTGTCGGCCGACGCGGTCGTCGGAGCGTCCATGGTGTGCCTCGCCTCGAACATCTTTCGGTCGGTCTGCGCGCTTCCTGGGTCGGAAGGTGCCTGCTTTCCCCCGTAGACGGCTTTTTGCGCCTGTTCGGCGCCCTGGCCGATGCGGCCATGTTCAACCCATAACCCCACTCCGCACCGACAAGCGGGGCAGGAGTGTGACCTGAGCCGCAGTGCACACAGCAGCGTCCCGCTTCGGACGGTCGTCCGCGCCGCATAGTCGAAAAGGCGAGTCTTCGATCTCTCCGTCCCTTACGCTGCAGCGCCCTGCTCTCCGTTCGCGCAGGGTGGACACACCCCGCCCCGGAGCGAACCGGGCCACGAACCGGAGTCGACCCTACCGGCCGCTGCTCCGCACACAAGTCCCGCCTTCCTCAGGGCGAGCGACGGTGTCGGGCGAACCGCGGATTCCTCAATTACCGGTCGCCGCACACCAATTCATAGGCATCCCACAGATCCTTCCCCTCGTAGGCATGGGTCGCGAGACCGGACAGATGACCGTCCCCATTGACCGAAACCGAGACGGACACCACTCCGAACAGGTCCTTGTCCGACAGCGAGTCGCCATAGGCGACACAGTCGGCTCTCGTCACCCCGAACTCCTGGCAGAGCGCGTCGGCGACCCGCACCTTGGCCGCGGGATTGAGCACTCCAGCCGGGTCCACGGGTTCGGTGAAGGGAATCGCGGGGAAACGGGAACCGTATGCGGCGTGAACGCCCCAGCCCAGCAGCCGTTCCACGAAGAAGGACGGCGAGAGGGACACGACGGCGCAGTAGTCGCCTTCCTGTCGGATCGCGGCCCAGACCTCACGAATGCGGGTCAGCCATGGTGCTCCCTCGAAAGCCGCCGTGACGTGCGCCTCGGTGAGATGCGCCCACAGGGCACGGACCTGCGCCGCATACTCCGGCGGTTCCACCCGGCCCGTCGCGGCCGCCAGATCCAGCGCCATGGCCTCGGCTTCCAGGCCGAGTTGCCGTGAGATCTCCACCGGAGCGGTCGTACCCTGCAGCAACGTGCCGTCGAGATCGAAGAGATGAAGTCGCGCCATGGTTTCGAGGCTAGTGGCATGCCCTGTCAGCGCCGAGTGAGGCCACGGATCGCCGACCGTTCGTCGATGTTTCACGTGAAACGCCCTGTACCCGACTCGCCTTCGGTGGGGTTGGCCACTACATGGCCAAAAGCACGTGTGTCTCCCTGAAAGCGGTGGACGCCGAGGTCTCCCGTCGGACAGCCTGACCTGCGTGCCCCCTTCTTCCCCCGCCGTTCTCCCCGTCCGCCGACTGACGCTTCGCGATCTCTCCGCCTGCGCCGACCTGTCCGAGGATCGAGGGTGGCCCAGGGAGGAACACAAGTGGGGCCTCCTGCTCACGGCCGGAAAGGGGCACGGCATCGAGGACCCCGCCGGCGGACTGGTCGCCGCTTGTGTCGTCACCGAGTACGGCCCCCGGGAGCGACCCGACCTGGCGGCCATCGGCATGGTGCTGGTCGCCGAACGGCACGCCCGTCAGGGCGTCGGGCGTCGTCTGATGCGTCACGTGGCCGCCGCGATGGGGCCCACCCCACTCACTCTCCACGCCACACCGAACGGCCGTCCGCTGTACGAGGAGCTGGGCTTCAAGGTCATCGGGCGGGCCGAGATGGTGGCCGGGTACTTCGCGCCCGGAGGGACGCGGCCCGGCGTCGTCACGCGTGCGGCCACCGCCGGGGACCTGCCGGCGATCCTCCGGCTCGACGAGGAGGTGTTCGGCCTTGACCGCACCCACATCGTCACCCGTCTGCCGGCCTTCGCCGACCGGCTCCACGTGGCCGTGGAGAACGACCGGATCATCGGTTACGCGGCCGCCTGGCCCAACATGGACACCCAGGTGGTGGGCCCGCTGATCGCCCGTGACACGGACACCGCCAAGGCCCTCATCACCTCCCTCGCCGCTCACACCGACCGCCGCCTGCGGACCGACATCGACGTACGGCACGAGGAACTGCTGGCGTGGGTGAAGGAGCGGGGCCTCGCGCCGGTCGCCTTCAACGCGGTCATGGCCCACGGCATCCCGGAACTGCCGGGCGACTGGACTCGGCGTTTCGCTCCCGTGACGGTGGCGGCGGGCTGACCCTCACGACGAAAGCGCCGGTCCCCCGTCGGGAACCGGCGCCTCCTGCCGCACGGGCGGCGTCAGACGAGTGCGTCCACGGCAGCCGTGGCGAAGCCGTGGTCCTGCTCCGGCGCGCCACCACCGACGCCGATCGCGCCGATCAGCCGGCCGTCGCGACGCACGGGCACGCCACCCGCGATGAACAGCAGCGGTCGGTCGAGCGCGGTGGGCAGGGTGTGGAAGGGACCTCCGGGCTGTACGGCGTCGACGAGGTCGGCGGTGGGCGCGTTCAGCTGGAGCGCCGTGTACGCCTTGCGGGTGCTCGTCTCCCCGGAGATCAGCACGGCCCGGTCGTCCCGCCGGAAGGCGAGGAGATGGCCGCCCGCGTCCAGGACGGTGACGCTGACGGTGACCCCCGCGGACTCGGCGGCCTGGCGGGCGGCGGTGACGAGGGCCTCGGCGTCCTGGATGGTCAGAGGGGCGAAGGCGGTGGTGGTGCTCATGAGGTCTGTCTCCTTGCGGGTGTTTCTCGAGAGGGCGACCGAGGGGTGCGGAACGGTCCCTGCCCCGCACCCCGGCCGGCTCAGTGATGGATGGACGACTCAGTGATGGACGGCTGTCCGCTGCTCGGCGGGCACAGCGCCCGCGACGACGGCGCCGGACGCGTTGTCGCGGCACTCCAGGCCGGCTGAGAGCACGGCGAGAAGCAGGGCGCCCGCGGCGAGGGCGGCTCCGACCCAGTTGGGGGCGGTGTAGCCGAGGCCGGCCGCGATGACGAGGCCGCCGAGCCAGGCCGAGAGGGCGTTGCCCAGGTTGAAGGCGCCGATGTTCACGGCCGAGGCGAGGGTCGGGGCGCCGTGCGCCTGGTCGAGGACGCGCTTCTGGAGCGGCGGGACGGTGGCGAAGCCCAGGGCGCCGATCAGAGCGATCGTGACGGCCGCCAGCACCTTGTTGTGCGCGGTGAGCGTGAACAGGGCGAGGACGACGGCCAGCGCGCCGAGAGAGACGTACAGCATGGGCATCAGGGCACGGTCGGCGAACCGGCCGCCGACGAGGTTGCCACCGACCATGCCGAGGCCGAAGAGGACCAGCAGCCAGGTGACCGAGCCGTCGGCGAACCCGGCGACGTGGGTCATCATCGGCGCGATGTAGGTGATGGCGGCGAAGACGCCGCCGAAGCCGAGGACGGTCATCGCCATCGCGAGCAGGACCTGGACGTTCTTGAAGGCGGCCAGTTCATGGCGCAGGTGTACGCCCTCGGGCCGGGGCATATCCGGGACCAGCCGGGCGACGCCCGCCAGGCCGACGACGCCGAGCGCGGCGACGAGACCGAAGGTGACGCGCCAGCCGACGTTCTGTCCCACGAGGGTGCCCAGCGGGACGCCGACGACGTTGGCGACCGTCAGGCCGGTGAACATCATCGCGATGGCTCCGGCCTTCTTGTCCGGGGCCACCAGGTCGGCGGCGACGACCGAGCCGATGCCGAAGAACGCGCCATGGGCGAGGGACGCGACCACCCGGCCGATCAGCATCACGGCGAACGTGGGGGCGAGGGCGGAGAGCAGGTTGCCGGCGATGAACAAGACCATCAGCAGCATCAGCATCCGCTTGCGGGAGATCTTGGTGCCGAGGACGGTCATCAGCGGGGCGCCGAACATGACGCCGAGCGCGTAGCCGGTCACGAGGAAGCCCGCCGTGGGGATCGAGACCCCGAAGTCACCCGCGACCTGGGGCAGCAAGCCCATGATCACGAACTCGGTCGTTCCGATTCCGAAGGCCCCGATCGCGAGGGCCAGAAGCGCGAGAGGCATGGAGGGTCCCACCTTCCCAAACGATTGCAGATGCGCTTTGCGTGCGTCCACAATAGTTGCACACGCGGGCTATAAGCACCAGCAGACTATTGCGGGTGTGCCCTACCCTGGATGCAGCCGCCCCGGGACGGAGGAACCCCATGACAGCGACGGACCCCGCGCTCACTGCCCTCGCCCAGGGCTGGTGCGCCCTCTCCCTGCTCCACGGCAGGATCGAGGCACACATCGAGCGCGCCCTGCAGGCTCGGCACGAGCTGAGCGTGCGCGAGTACTCCCTGCTCGACGTGCTCAGCCGCCAGCACGACGGCGAGGGGGGCCACCTACAGATGAAGCAGGTCGCCGACGCGGTCGTCCTCAGCCAGAGCGCCACCACGCGGCTGGTCACCCGGCTCGAGGACCGCGGTCTGCTCGAGCGCTACCTGTGCCCCACCGACCGACGCGGCATCTACACCAACGTCACCGAGGCCGGCCTCGAACTGCTGTCGGAGGCGCGGCCCACCAATGACGCGGCCCTGCGCGAGGCGCTCGACGAGGCCGCGAAGAGCCCCGAGCTCGCACCGCTGGTCCGTGTCGTGGAGTCACTGAACGTGCCCGCATAGGCTGCGACCATGGCAGATCTCGAAATACGGCCCGCCACGGCGGAGGACGTCCCGGCGATCGTCGCGATGCTCGCCGACGATCCGCTGGGCGCACAGCGTGAATCACCGCAGGACCTGACCCCGTACCTGACGGCGCTGGAGCGGCTGGCTGCCGATCCGAACCAGCATGTGGTGGTCGCGGTGCGCGAAGGCCGTGTCATCGGCACTCTTCAGCTGACGGTCAATCCCGGCCTCTCCCACAAGGGCGCCGCCCGGGCGATCATCGAAGGCGTCCGGATCCACGCGGACGAACGCGGCAGCGGCCTGGGCACGCAGCTCATCGAGTGGGCCGTCAACGAGTCCCGGCGCCAGAACTGCCGGATGGTGCAGCTGACATCCGACAACTCCCGCACCGACGCCCACCGCTTCTACGAGCGGCTCGGTTTCACGGCGTCACACGTCGGCTTCAAGCTCCCGCTCTGATCGACGAGGGCGGCCTGTTTCACGTGAAACAGGCCGCCTCGGTCGTCGACGCCTACCCGCGCGGCGCCGACAGCCCTACTTGACGCCTCGCCACCCCTCCGGGTCCACGCCACCGGGCACCGAAGCAGTCTCGTCGTACGGCTGACGCGTGAACGCGAACGACCCGAGGTCCAGGTGGTCCACGGACCCGTCCGGGCGCCGTACGGCCCGTAGAAGCTCTCCGGCGTAGTACCCCTCCAGCCCCGTCCAGGTGCCGTCGCCGTTCGCCCGGAACCGTGAACGCCGGCCGTTGCCGGACAGCGGCTCCAGCGAGGCCCGCCCGTCGGCCGTCAGCCGCCACGCGAAGGCATGAGTCCCCCAATACCACGGCCCCGCCAACTCCAGCTCCGCCTGGTCGACTTCGGGAAGCGGGCGCCAGGGCTCGGGAATCCGCGGCTCAGCCTCCGCGACGATACGGACGAGATCAGCTCCCACAGTGCCCAGCAGCGGCCCGGAAGTGCAGTTGGCCAGCACCACCGCGGCCACGTCGTCGGCCACGCTGATCGTGAGGTTCGCGAGGAAGCCCGGCAGCGAACCCGAGTGGCCGACGAGCAGCCGACCGTCCCGCCGTTGGATCTGCATACCGAGGCCATAGCTGACACCGTCCACCACATCCGCCGCCTCGGGTGGCGCGGCCGGCGTACGCATCTCCCGTACGCTCCCGGCGCTCAGCACCCGCTCGTCCCCCCGGGCCAGGAAGACGGCGAACCTGGCCAGGTCGCCCGTGGTGGACCAGAGTTGACCGGCCGGTGCCATACGCCCGAGATCCTCCACGGGTTCCGGGAGCAGCGCGTCGGCCCAGGGGTGTACCGCCCACCCACCCGCGTGGGGCGCCTGCGGCCGGGCACTTGTCCGGTCCAGGCCCAGAGGTTCGAGCACTTCCCGCCTGAGGACGTCCTCCCACGGGGCACCCCGAAGTTCCTCCACCAGCGCGCCCAGGAGGGTGTAGCCCGGGTTCGAATAGTGGAAGCGACGGCCGACAGGGTGCAAAGAGGGCTGCTCACCCAGCACGTCGGCGAGTTCGGGTCGCACTGACCCCGGGGTGCGCTCCCACCACGGCGCGGGGGACTCGGCCGCCAGCCCGCTCGTGTGGGCGAGGAGATCGGCGATCGTGGCCTCCCCGGCTCCGGTTCCCGGCAAATACTTCTCCAGCGGATCGGACAGGTCGAGCACGCCCGCGTCACGCAGCCGCAGGACGAGAACGGCGGTGAAGGTCTTGGTGATCGAGCCGATCCTGTACTGCACGTTCTCGTCCGGCCCGTGCCCGTCCACCGAGGTACGCGCGCCGTGCCACAGGGTCTGCCCGTCTCGTACTACGGCCGCGACCAGCGACGGCGCACGCCCCTCGGCCTGGGCCACGGCGATCCGGTGGAGCAGCGCGCGGCGGGTGCCGGGAAGGAGTTGTTCGTGAGAAGACGTCATGGGCCAAGTCCACCCGGCCGGACACCCCGCGTCGAGCGCATTTCGCCGGTTGCGGGATCACATCACGTGCGGCTCGTCGGTCCCGGCTGACCTGCGGGTTCCCGATCCGTCCCTTGAGACGCCCCGGATCAGGTCTGCGCCATGTCCACGAAGCGCGAGTAGTGGCCTTGGAAGGCGACGGTGATCGTGGCCGTCGGGCCGTTACGGTGCTTGCCCACGATGATGTCCGCCTCGCCGGCCCGGGGTGACTCCTTCTCGTAGGCGTCCTCACGGTGCAGCAGGATCACCATGTCGGCGTCCTGCTCGATGGAGCCGGACTCACGCAGGTCGGACACCATCGGCTTCTTGTCCGTGCGCTGCTCGGGACCACGGTTGAGCTGGGAGAGCGCGATCACGGGCACCTCGAGCTCCTTGGCGAGGAGCTTGAGGTTACGGGACATGTCCGAGACCTCCTGCTGACGGCTCTCGGAGCGCTTGGAGCCGCCGGACTGCATCAGCTGGAGATAGTCGATGATCACGAGCTTGATGTCGCTGCGCTGCTTGAGCCGCCGGCACTTCGCGCGGATCTCCATCATCGACAGGTTCGGGGAGTCGTCGATGAAGAGCGGAGCGGACGACACCTCGGGCATACGGCGGGCCAGTCGTGTCCAGTCCTCGTCCGTCATGGTGCCCGAACGCATGTGGTGCAGGGCCACACGCGCCTCGGCCGACAGCAGACGCATCGCGATCTCGTTGCGGCCCATTTCGAGGGAGAAGATGACGCTCGGCAGGTTGTGCTTGATCGACGCGGCCCTGGCGAAGTCCAGTGCGAGGGTCGACTTACCCATGGCGGGGCGTGCGGCGATGACGATCATCTGGCCCGGGTGCAGGCCGTTGGTCAGCGAGTCGAGATCGGTGAAGCCGGTGGGCACGCCGGTCATCTCGCCGCTGCGGGAGCCGATCGCCTCGATCTCGTCGAGCGCGCCCTCCATGATGTCGCCGAGCGGCAGGTAGTCCTCGCTGGTGCGCTGCTCGGTGACCGCGTAGATCTCGGCCTGGGCGCGGTTGACGATCTCGTCGACGTCGTCGTCGGCCGCGTATCCCATCTGGGTGATGCGCGTGCCCGCCTCGACGAGACGGCGCAGCACGGCCCGCTCGTGAACGATCTCCGCGTAGTACTCGGCGTTCGCCGCCGTCGGTACGGTCTGGACGAGCGTGTGCAGATACGACGCGCCGCCGACCTTGTTGATCTCGCCACGCTTGGTGAGCTCGGCGGCGATGGTGATCGGGTCGGCCGGCTCACCCTTGGCGTAGATGTCCAGGATCGCCTGGAAGATCGTTTCGTGCGCCGGCTTGTAGAAGTCGTGGCCCTTGAGGACCTCGACGACGTCGGCGATGGCGTCCTTGGACAGGAGCATGCCACCGAGAACGGACTGCTCGGCGTCGAGGTCCTGCGGTGGTACGCGCTCGAAGGACGTCCCCCCGCTCTCCCATTCGCCGTCGTCCCGACCCCGGTCGTGCTGTTCGCCTCGGCCCCGGCCCCCTTCGCCGCGGCGACGAGAGGCGGGCAGACGATCACTCGGACCGCTGTCGGCCCACGGATCGTCCAAGGGCTCGGAAATGCTCACCGAGCCACCTCCTCCCGTCCGCGGAGCGGACCTCGCCATGCCTCTCTTTTCTACGGCACGGCACTGACAAATAAGAGGCCCTTCTCCGGTTCGGACGCGTCGGTTTTGTGAGGTTTTCACGGTCGACGGACGGAGCGGGCGCCGCACCACGGTAGGCCCGTCGGCACCGTCAGCCAATCTGGTTATCCACAGGCCATGTGGACGACGGCCCGGATGCTGTGGAGAACTCCGCAAAACCTGTGCACGACCCGGTGGACAGGCCTGTGAACAAGCTCCCACCTCTCTCGCGAGAAGTGCCCTGAGCTGGGAACTTCCCGTCCACTGGCTGTGCAGAAGAAAAACTTTCCCAGCCGGACCAAGATCGGCTCGAACGGCACGCGAAAGTGCATACGACCTCAAGAGAAGTAAGGGTCAGTGGCGCTTTGCATCTCTTACCTGTGGACGATTAGATTAGTGCTCATGACACAGGCTCCCGCGCCCGCCAGGGCCACTCGGCGACGGCACGATCGTGAGATCGTCACGCTGGCCGTCCCGGCCTTCGGCGCACTCGTCGCCGAGCCCCTTTTCGTCATCGCCGACAGCGCGATCGTCGGCCACCTCGGCACCGCACAACTCGCCGGTCTCGGCGTCGCCTCCGCCCTCCTCACGACGGCGGTCAGCATCTTCGTCTTCCTCGCCTACGCCACCACGGCCGCCGTCGCCCGCCGCGTCGGCGCCGGCGATCTCAAGGCGGCCATCCGCCAGGGCATGGACGGCATCTGGCTGGCACTGCTGATCGGCTCCGCGGTCATCATCACCGTCCTGCCCACGGCTCCGGCCCTCGTGGATCTCTTCGGCGCCTCGGACACCGCCGCCCCCTACGCGACGACCTATCTACGCATCTCGTCACTCGGCATCCCGGCCATGCTCGTCGTGCTCGCCTCCACCGGTGTCCTGCGCGGTCTGCAGAACACCAGGACACCGCTCTACGTCGCCATCGCCGGCTTCGTCGCCAATGCCGCCCTGAACGCGGCCCTCGTCTACGGCGCCGGCCTCGGCATCGCCGGCTCCGCCTGGGGCACCGTCATCGCGCAGGTCGGCATGGCAGCCGTCTACCTCGTGGTGGTCGTACGCGGAGCCCGCAGGCACGGCGCCTCACTGCGCCCCGATGCCGCCGGCATCAAGACCTCCGCCCGGGCCGGTGTCCCCCTGTTGGTCCGTACGCTCTCCCTGCGAGCGGTCCTGATGATCGCCACAGCCGTCGCGGCCCGTCTCGGTGACGCCGACATCGCCGCCCACCAGATCATCCTGTCCCTGTGGAGTCTGCTGGCCTTCACCCTCGATGCCATCGCCATCGCGGGGCAGGCCATCATCGGTCGCCACCTCGGCGCCGGTGACACCAACGGCGCCCGCGAAGCCTGTCGCCGCATGGTGGAGTGGGGCATCGCCGCGGGCTGCGCACTCGGCCTGCTCGTGGTGATCGCCCGGCCGCTCTTCCTGCCCCTGTTCACCAACGACGCCCTGGTCAAGAACACCGCCCTGCCCGCGCTCCTCATCGTGGCTCTCGCCCAGCCCATCTGTGGCGTCGTCTTCGTCCTGGACGGAGTCCTGATGGGAGCGGGAGACGGCCCGTATCTCGCCGGGGCGATGGTGGTCACCTTGGCGGTCTTCACCCCGGTCGCCCTACTGGTCCCGGTCCTCGGCGGCGGCCTCAGCGCACTGTGGGGAGCCATGACTCTGATGATGGCCGTGCGGATGCTGACTCTCTCCATGCGCGCCCGTTCCGGCCGCTGGATCGTCACGGGCGCCACGCGCTGATCGTTTCACGTGAAACCGGCGTTTCACGTGAAACATGCGCACAGCCCGAAGGCGCCAGGCCCGAAGGAGACCCACGCGCCCGCGTCGGCAAAACAAGCACGCGGAACAAGCATGCGGAAGGGGCCGCACCCCACAGGGCGCGGCCCCTTCTCGGCTGTCAAGCCAAACGCAGCGGTCAGGCCGCGACGACCTCGATGTTGACCTTGGCGGCAACCTCGGGGTGCAGACGCACGAACGTCTCGTGGGCGCCCAGCGTCTTGATCGGCGAGCCCAGCTCGATGCGGCGCTTGTCGACCTCGGGGCCACCGGAAGCCTTGATCGCCGAAGCGACGTCGGCCGGGGTGACGGAGCCGAAGAGTCGACCGGCGTCGCCGGAGCGGACGGCCAGACGGACCTTGACACCTTCGAGCTGGGCCTTCACGGAGTTGGCCTGCTCGATGGTCTGGATCTCGTGGATCTTGCGAGCGCGACGAATCTGCTCGACGTCCTTCTCGCCACCCTTGGTCCAGCGGATAGCGAACTTCCGCGGGATCAGGTAGTTGCGAGCGTAACCGTCCTTGACGTCGACGACGTCGCCCGCGGCACCGAGGCCGGAGACCTCGTGGGTCAGGATGATCTTCATTAGTCGGTCACCCTTCCCTTATCGCGCGGTGGAGGTGTAGGGCAGCAGCGCCATCTCACGGCTGTTCTTGACGGCCGTGGCGACGTCACGCTGGTGCTGCGTGCAGTTGCCGGTCACGCGGCGGGCACGGATCTTGCCGCGGTCGGAAATGAACTTCCGCAGCATGTTCGTGTCCTTGTAGTCCACGTACGTGACCTTGTCCTTGCAGAAAGCGCAGACCTTCTTCTTAGGCTTGCGCACAGGCGGCTTCGCCATGGTGTTTCTCCTGTGTGATCAAGAAGTTGGGATACGACCCACCTTCGACCCGGTCGGGCCCGAGGGGCCTGGCCGTGGGCCTAGAAGGGGGGTTCGTCCGAGTAGCCGCCACCGTTGCCGCCGGAGCTTCCGCCCCAGCCGCCACCGCCACCGCCGCCGCCCTGGTTGCCACCGGCGGGAGCGCCGGAAGCCCACGGGTCGTCAGCGGGAGCGCCGCCGGCCTGCTGGCCGCCGCCGGAGCTTCCGCCCCAGTTGCCGCCACCCTGGCCGCCACCGCCGCCGTAACCACCCTGGCCGCCCTGACCGCTACGGCCGGCGGTCTTGGTGACCTTGGCCGTGGCGTTGCGCAGGCTGGGGCCGACTTCCTCGACGTCCAGCTCGTAGACCGTGCGCTTGACGCCCTCGCGGTCCTCGTAGGACCGCTGCTTCAGCCGGCCCTGCACGACGACGCGCATGCCTCGCTGAAGCGACTCGGCGACGTTCTCCGCCGCCTGACGCCAGACCGAGCAGGTGAGAAAGAGGCTTTCGCCGTCCTTCCACTCGTTCGTCTGACGGTCGAAGGTGCGGGGAGTGGACGCGACGCGGAACTTCGCGACCGCCGCACCGGACGGGGTGAAGCGCAGCTCGGGGTCGTCGACAAGATTGCCGACGACCGTGATGACGGTCTCGCCTGCCATGGGGGAACCTCTCGGCGGGTTTGCTGCTGGCTGCTGGTGCTGCTACTCGAATCCCGAGATCGTCTGAGCGGGAGAGCTCAGTGGGTCTCGGGACGGAGGACCTTGGTCCGGAGGACCGACTCGTTCAGGTTCATCTGGCGGTCGAGCTCCTTGACGACCGCAGGCTCGGCCTGCAGGTCGATGACCGAGTAGATGCCCTCGGGCTTCTTCTTGATCTCGTACGAGAGACGACGACGGCCCCAGGTGTCGACCTTCTCGACCTTTCCGTTGCCCTCACGGACGACGGAGAGGAAGTTCTCGATCAGGGGGGCGACAGCGCGCTCCTCCAGATCGGGGTCGAGGATGACCATCACCTCGTAGTGACGCATGTGGAACCCACCTCCTTTGGACTCAGCGGCCACGGTCGTTCCGTGGCAGGAGGGTTGTGATGCGTTGTGATGCGTACGCAACGGTATCGGCCGCCACTGACAATCGCGGGCCGTCGGTAAGACGTCCCCGCTCTGTCCTGGGCGGATCCTGGCTGTGCCTGGGCAGACACCGGTGCAGACGCTACAGACTACCCGCACACCCGCTTCCGGTTGAAATCCGGCCGCGTAGACCCTCAATCTGTACACATCGGGTGTGTACGGCGCTACGATGCGCCGCCTTCCGCAGGAGGTGCCCTATGGCACAGGCATTGCGACCCAACACCGTCGGCGGCCTTTTCGCCTCGGACGGTAAGTCCCATCCCCTCCAGGTCACGCTGCTCGCGGTGACCCTGGTGCTGGGCATCACGGCTTTCGTCACGGCGATGTTCCACAGCCTGCACCTGCTCAGCTCCTGGGCCGGCCTGGTGGGCATCTTCACCGGGGCCTACGGGCAGTGGATCTCCGAAACGACCCGCGAACGCTTCGGTCTGATCCTGGGTCTCGGCGCCGCTGCCATCGGTTTCTTCCTCGGCATGGCGCACGGCGGGCTCTTCGGCGGGGTCTTCTGAGCCGCACCGAAGCACCCTCGAACGCTGTGTGAAGCTCTCCGGAACGCCCCGGCCGGCCCTCGCGCCGGGGCGTTGGGCCCGTACGCCCCAGTCAGGCCGCTTGCAAGGCGCAGTAGGCTTCGCCGCGAGAGCCGGAGCCCCTGTACCCATGGGGACAGACCAGCCCGAGGAGCGCCCGGAATGAGCCTGACCCTGAGGACCATCAGTCGAGAGCAGCATCTGGCATACATCCAGAGCCTGCCGTCGGCGAGTCACATGCAGGTCCCGGCCTGGGCGGACGTAAAAGCCGAGTGGCGCTCCGAGAGCCTCGGCTGGTTCGACGACCGCACCGGTGAGATGGCCGGCGCCGGCCTGGTCCTCTACCGGCAGCTGCCCAAGATCAAGCGCTACCTGGCCTATCTGCCCGAGGGCCCGGTCATCAACTGGTTCGCGCCGAATCTCACGGACTGGCTGGAACCGATGCTCGCGCATCTGAAGCAGCAGGGCGCCTTCTCCGTGAAGATGGGCCCGCCGGTGATCATCCGGCGCTGGGAGGCCACCTCCATCAAGGCGGGCATCCAGAACCCGGACGTGAAGCGACTGCGGGACATCGAGGCGGACTTCATCGAGCCGCGCGCCTTCGAGGTGGCCGACAAGCTGCGCCGCATGGGCTGGCAGCAGGGCGAGGACGGCGGTGCCGGCTTCGGCGACGTCCAGCCCCGCTACGTCTACCAGGTGCCGCTGGCGAACCGCTCCCTGGAAGAGGTCCACAAGAACTTTAACCAGCTGTGGCGACGCAACATCAAGAAGGCCGAGAAGGCCGGTGTCGAGGTCGTCCAGGGCGGCTACCACGACCTCGAGGAATGGCAGCGCCTGTACGAGATCACGGCCCTGCGCGACCACTTCCGGCCCCGCCCGCTCTCGTACTTCCAGCGCATGTGGACGGCCCTCAACACCGAGGACCCCAACCGCATGCGCCTGTACTTCGCCCGCCACAACGGCGTGAACCTGTCGGCGGCGACGATGCTGATCGTCGGCGGCCACGTCTGGTACTCCTACGGCGCCTCCGACAACATCGGCCGTGAGTTCCGCCCGTCCAACGCGATGCAGTGGCGGATGCTGCGCGACGCCTACGCGCTCGGCGCCACCGTCTACGACCTGCGCGGCATCTCCGACTCGCTGGACGAGACCGACCACCTCTTCGGCCTGATCCAGTTCAAGGTCGGCACGGGCGGACAGGCCGCCGAATACCTCGGCGAGTGGGACTTCCCGCTGAACAAGCTGCTCCACAAGGCTCTCGACATCTACATGTCGCGACGCTGACGTCACGTTCAGTGCTTCCATACCTCTGATACACCGCAGCCACGAGAAAGGTTCCAGGTCCGGCCATGGCGCTCACCCTCTACGTCGACACCGCGCGCTGGCGGGCGCACCACAAGCACGTGCAGGAGCAGTTCCCGGGACTCGTCCCGGTCTGCAAGGGCAACGGCTACGGCTTCGGTCACGAGCGCCTCGCGGAGGAGGCCACGCGACTGGGCTCGGACGTCCTCGCCGTCGGCACGACGTACGAAGCCGCGCGCATCAAGGACTGGTTCGGCGGTGACCTGCTGGTGCTGACGCCTTACCGGCGCGGCGAGGAGCCCGTGCCGCTGCCCGACCGGGTGATCCGCTCGGTGTCGTCGATCGACGGCGTGTACGGCCTGGTGGGCGCCCGGGTGGTCATCGAGGTCATGTCGTCGATGAAGCGGCACGGCATCAGCGAGCAGGACCTGGCCCAGCTGCACTCCGCCATCGAGAACGTCCGTCTCGAGGGCTTCGCGATCCACCTTCCGCTGGACCGCACCGACGGCTCGGACGCCGTCGAGGAGGTCATCGGCTGGATGGACCGGCTGCGCGCGGCCCGCCTGCCGCTGCACACGATGTTCGTCAGCCACCTCAAGGCGGAGGAACTGGCCCGCCTGCAGCAGCAGTTCCCGCAGACCCGCTTCCGTGCCCGCATCGGCACGCGCCTGTGGCTCGGGGACCACGACGCCACCGAGTACCGCGGCGCCGTTCTGGACGTCACGCGCGTCGCCAAGGGCGACCGGTTCGGCTACCGGCAGCAGAAGGCGGCCTCGGACGGCTACCTGGTGGTCGTGGCGGGCGGTACCTCGCACGGAGTGGGTCTGGAGGCTCCCAAGGCCCTGCACGGCGTCATGCCGCGCGCCAAGGGCGTCGCCCGCGCCGGTCTGGCCACCGTGAACCGTAACCTCGCCCCGTTCGTCTGGGGCGGCAAGCAGCGCTGGTTCGCCGAGCCGCCGCACATGCAGGTCTCCATCCTGTTCGTGCCCTCGGACGCCCCGGAGCCGAAGGTCGGTGAGGAACTGGTGGCCCATCTCCGGCATACCACCACGCAGTTCGACCGCATCGTGGACCGCTGAGCGGGGGCGCAGGCCCCTGAGGCCGCCCGGCAACGGCAAAAGGCCGTACACGGAACCTCCGTGTACGGCCTTTCACATGATCCGTCCCAGCCCTGTTCGCTCAGAGCGAACTGCCCGTCGAGTCCTGTTTGCCCCACTCCACCTGCGGCCCGTCGAAGTGGGCCGCGTGCCTCGGCGGATGGGCTGCCGAGCCGAGGACGAACACGTCCTCCGCTCCGTCGAGCACACCGCCCGACGGGTCGTCGTCGCCGGCCTGGCGCACCACGTCCCGCTCCGGCATCACGATGTCCCGCACCACGACGACGCAGAGGTACAACGTCCCCAGCAGGTGAACGCCGATGGCCCAGTGGTAACCGTCGGTCGGCAGACCCTTGTGAGCGTCTCCGCTGGTCGTGTACGCGAGGTACATCCAGATCCCCAGGAAGTACGCCACCTCGCACGCCTGCCAGATCAGGAAGTCCCGCCACTTCGGCCGGGCCAGCACGGCCAGCGGCACCAGCCACAGGACGTACTGCGGGGAGTACACCTTGTTGGTGAGGATGAACGCCGCGACGATCAGGAACGCCAGCTGGGCGAAGCGCGGCCTGCGCGGGGCGGTGAAGGTCAGTGCCGCGATCCCGCCGCAGCAGAGCAGCACCAGGACCGTGGCCAGGGTGTTGACCGTGTCGGTGCTGAGCGGGTCGGTGGAGTTCTGGGCCATGATCAGCCAGAAGGACCCGAAGTCGACGCCCCGCTCCTGGCTGAACGTGTAGAACTTCGACCAGCCGTCGAAGGCGAAGAGCATCACCGGCAGGTTCACCACGAGCCAGGAGGCGGCTACGCCCGCCAGAGCCTTGCCGAAGTCCCGCCACTTGCCCGCACGCCAGCACAGCAGGAACAGCGGGCCGAGCAGGAAGACGGGATAGAGCTTGGCGGCCGTGGCGAGCCCGAGGAGGACGCCGAAGGCCACCGAACGGCTCCGTGACCACATCAGCATCGCGGCGGCCGTCAGAGCCACGGCCAGCAGGTCCCAGTTGATCGTGGCGGTCAGCGCGAAGGCCGGCGCCAGAGCCACCAGCAGGCCGTCCCAGGGTCGGCGCGCCTGCGTGCGGGACACACAGACCACGATGACGGCCGCGCAGACCATCAGCATTCCGGCGTTGACCATCCAGTACCACTGTTCCTGGTGCTGGATGGAGCCGCTGCCGGGCGTCAGCCAGGCGGCCACCTCCATGAACACACCGGTCAGCACCGGGTACTCGAGGTACTGCATGTCGCCGGGGAGCTTGTCGAAGTACGGCACGAGCCCGTCGGCGAATCCGCGGCCCTGGTAGAGGTGCGGGATGTCCGAGTAGCACGCGTGCGTGTACTGGGAGCTGGCGCCGAAGAACCAGCCACCGTTGTAGCAGGGCGCCTTCTGGACGAGGCCGAGGGCGAACATTCCGATGGCCACGAGCGCGACGACCCGTACGGGAGTCCACCATGACGTCCCCAGGAGGGCACGCCGTCCCACGGGGCCGCCGATCAGTTCGCTGGCGGCCGCGGCGACCTCGTCGTCCCTGGTCGGCCGTACCGGATCGGGCTCGTGCACGCTCGTCGGCGTCGCTTCTGCACTGGGCATGGGGCACATCCTGCCGTACGCACCCAGGAATACGCCGAGGGCCGCCGCACCTGATCCGGTGCGACGGCCCTCGTTTCACGTGAAACATTCGGGTGTTTCACGTGAAACACCCATGCCGGGGTATAGGCGACTACCCGTCTGAACCTCCGAAGAGGCCTCCATTGCCGTTGCCGCCGTTGCCGTTGCCTCTGGTGCTACCGGTCGATTGCGAGGGCGATGGCGAGGTGGTCACTCCACCGTCGGTGCTGCCACCGTCCGTGGTACCCGCGTCGGTACCGCCGTCGTTGCCGCAGTTCCAGGTGAACCTGCCGCAGGTCTCGCTCGCCGAGGGAGAGGGGCTGGTCAGCGTCTCCGACGGCGTGGGAGACGGCGTCGGGCTGGCCTCCTCGGTCTCGGTGGCGGACGGCGTGGGCGTCGGCGAGGGCTCCTCGTTGACGACCTCACCGATGGGTTCGGGGGTCGGGAAGTCCTCGGCCTTCTGGCCCTTCAGCGCCTCTGCCATGTAGTCGTGCCAGATCTGAGCCGGGAACGACGCACCGTGGATCTTCTTCTGACCACCCGTTCCGTACATCTCGAGGAACGTGCGGTTCTTCTTGGTCTCGTCGTCGTCGTACCGGAACATCGTGATCGCCGTGGACAGCTGCGGCGTGTAGCCGACGAACCAGGCCGACTTGTTGCCGTCGGTGGTACCGGTCTTGCCGGCCACCTCACGGCCGGGCAGCTGGGCGTTGGTACCCGTGCCCTTCTCGACCACGGTCTTCAGGACGTCGGTGACGTTGTTGGCGACGGCCTCGGTGAAGGCCTCCTCGGTGGCGACCTTATGCGTGTAGACCACGCCGTCCTTGCTCTTCACCGACCTGACGGAGAACGGGTCATGCTGCTGGCCGCTGTCCGCGAAGGTGCCGTAGGCGCCCGCCATCCGGATGGCGCTGGGGTCGGAGATACCGATGGAGAAGGACGGGAAGCTGGTGCCGGTCAGGCTGGACTCCAGGAGCCCCGCGTCGATGGCCGACTGCTTCACCTTGTCCAGACCGACATCCATGCCGAGCTGCACGAAGGCGGAGTTGACCGACTCCCGCATCGCCTCACGAAGGTCGATCTGGAACTTGGGGGCGTTTCCGTACGAGGCATTGCCGTCGTTGGTCTGGAGCCACTCCTCGCCCTTCTCGTTCTTCCAGATCTCCCTGTTGTACTCCTCGATCTTGAGCTTGTTCTTTCCGCTGAACAGGCTCTTCGGGGAGGCGATGGTGCGTTCGTCCTGGGCCTGCGACTCCGGGCCCTTGGGATTCCGGACGCCCCACTGCATCGCTGCGGCGAGCACGAACGGCTTGAACGTGGAGCCGACCTGGGCGCCGGTGGTGTCGGCGTTGTTCGTGAAGTGCTTGGTCGCGCTCTCGCCGCCGTAGATGGCCTTGATGGCGCCGGACTCCGGATCCAGCGAGGCTCCGCCGAACTGGACGTGTGTGTCCGTGTCCGGCCGGTCCTTCGGCTTGATGCTCGCCTTCTGGACCTTCGTGACGGACGCCTCGAGCTCCTTGACCTTCTTCTTGTCGAACGTCGTGTAGATGGAGTAGCCGCCCTGGGTCAGCTTGTCCTGGGTGATCCCGGTGTCTTTGCTGTGGGTGACCACATAGCTGTTGGCGAGGTCGACGAGGTAGCCGATCTGGCCGCTCAGCTCGGTGTTCGAACGCGGGTTCTTCCAGTCGGGCAGTTCGGTGTACTTGTCCCGTTCCTGCGCGTCCAGATGGCCGTACTCGACCATCTTGTCGAGTGTGTCCTGCATCTGCCGCAGAGCCCGCTTGCTGTTCGCACCAGCGGTGGCGGACGAGTCGAAGGCGGTCGCGCCGGCCGGGTCGAAGTACGTGGAGCCCTTGAGCATCGCCGCCAGGAAGGCGCACTCGCCCGGGTTCAGCTTTATGGCGTCCTTGGCGAAGTAGGCACGAGCCGCGGCCTGGATCCCGTAGGCGTTGCGCCCGTAGTACGCGGAGTTCAGGTAGCCGGCCATGATGTCGTCCTTCTTGACCGTGGCCCCCACCTTTATGGAGATGAAGATCTCCTTGAACTTACGCGTGATGGTCTGGGACTGGTCGTCCAGCCGCGCGTTCTTCACGTACTGCTGGGTGATGGTGGAACCACCCTGCGTCTCCCCGCCCTGGGCCATGTTCACCACGGCGCGGGCGATGCCCTTGGGGTCGATGCCGCTGTCGGTGTAGAAGGTCTTGTTCTCCTGCGACACCACGGCGAACTGCATCGCCTTCGGGATCTGCGACAGGTTGATGATCTGGCGGTTCGTCTCACCGCCCGTGGCGACCATCGGGGTGTCGTCGGCCCAGTAGTAGACGTTGTTCTGGGCCGTCGCCGTGTTCGCGACGTTCGGCACGCTCACCATGGCGTACCCGATGCCCGCGACGGCCACCAGACTGCCGATGAAGCCGACACACAGGCCGGAGGCGAGCTTCCAGGACGGCACCCAGCGGCGCCACCCGTACTTGCCGAAGCGCGGGTAGTCGATGAAGCGCTTCTTGCCCGAAGCGACCGCACGCCCCCTGCCCCGCCCAGGGCCGTCGGAGCCGCCGCGGCGGCCTCCGGGACCGTTCTCGGCCGCTCTGCGGCGGCCACCACCTCTCTGTGCCGCGCGCCGGGCCTCGGCACGGCCGCCGTACGACGACTCCTCGCCTCCCGGCTCATAGGAATCCGACCCATACGCATCGGACAGAGACCCGGTGGCGCCACGCGGTGCCGCTCGGCGGCCGGAGGACGAGCCGGACTGGCCGCGTCGGGCCGCGGCACGTCCGCCGTCCTGCGGCTGCGGCGGTTTGCGACGGTGCTCGCTCATCGAACGATTACTCCTCGGGCAGGCGCACCCATGCGCGCCTGGAAACGGCAGCTGGTTTCCGGTCCCCCCGAAATACGGATGTGGTCGGTCACGCATTCACCCGTACTGCACCGAGGACGAGGACGTCCCCAGGCGTCACTCGGTTCCCGGTGGTGTGCATGGCGCACAGACTACGCACCGTCAAAACCCGCCGAGCCCCGAAGTTCACCCCAAATCAGGCAACTTGCATCCAACGAATCGGTGATGTGATCCCGTTCACCCTCTTCCCTCTTGTCGCGCACGGAAGGCCGTTCTATCGTTCTGATGTATCGAGTCGATACATCAGCTCGGCATAAAGACCGTCACGGCCCGTCCGCGGCAGAGAGGAGGCGACGATGAGCCGGCGTTCCGGGATCCTCGAGTTCGCCGTACTCGGCCTGCTCCGCGAGTCCCCGATGCACGGCTATGAGCTGCGCAAACGACTCAACACGTCACTGGGTGTGTTCCGGGCGTTCAGCTACGGGACGCTTTACCCCTGCCTCAAGACGCTGGTCGCCAGCGGCTGGTTGATCGAGGAAACGGGAGACACTCCCGAGGACGCCCTCGCCGCTCCACTCGCGGGGCGTCGCGCCAAGATCGTCTACCGGTTGACGGCGGAAGGTAAAGAACACTTCGAGGACCTGCTCTCGCAGACGGGACCCGACGCGTACGAGGACGAACACTTCGCCGCTCGCTTCGCCTTCTTCGGGCAGACGTCACGCGATGTACGCATGCGCGTACTGGAGGGTCGCCGCAGCCGGCTGGAGGAGCGCCTGGAGAAGATGCGCGCCTCCCTGGCACGCACCCGCGAGCGCCTCGACGACTACACGCTTGAGCTTCAGCGCCACGGAATGGAGTCCGTGGAGCGCGAGGTGCGCTGGCTGAACGAGCTCATCGAGAGCGAGCGGGCCGGACGGGACCTGAAGGGTTCCGCCTCCGGTGGGCTCGCTCAGCACGACACCACATCTGGAGCGACGGGCGGCCTGCCCCGGCCGGGGGACGACCCCCGGCCGGATACGCCCGACGACACCGCCACGTGAGTCCCCTTCAGGGCCTCACTCGTACACACAGGGAGCAACCGGAATGGGTTCGGTTCGCGTAGCCATCGTCGGCGTGGGCAACTGCGCTGCATCGCTGGTGCAGGGCGTCGAGTACTACAAGGACGCCGACCCGGCGTCCAAGGTCCCGGGCCTGATGCACGTCCAGTTCGGCGAATACCACGTGGGTGACGTCGAGTTCGTCGCCGCCTTCGACGTCGACGCGAAGAAGGTCGGCCTCGACCTCTCCGACGCCATCGGCGCCAGCGAGAACAACACCATCAAGATCTGCGACGTCCCGAACAAGGGCGTCACGGTCCAGCGCGGGCACACCCTGGACGGTCTCGGTAAGTACTACCGCATGACCATCGAGGAGTCCGCCGAGGCGCCGGTCGACGTCGTCCAGATCCTCAAGGACAAGCAGGTCGACGTCCTCGTCTGCTACCTGCCCGTCGGTTCCGAGGACGCGGCGAAGTTCTACGCCCAGTGCGCCATCGACGCCAAGGTCGCCTTCGTCAACGCCCTCCCGGTCTTCATCGCCGGCACCAAGGAGTGGGCGGACAAGTTCACCGAGGCGGGCGTCCCGATCGTCGGCGACGACATCAAGTCGCAGGTCGGCGCCACCATCACGCACCGTGTGATGGCGAAGCTGTTCGAGGACCGCGGTGTCCGTCTCGAGCGCACCATGCAGCTCAACGTCGGCGGCAACATGGACTTCAAGAACATGCTGGAGCGCGACCGCCTCGAGTCGAAGAAGATCTCGAAGACGCAGGCCGTCACCTCGCAGATCCCCGACCGCGACATGGGCGAGAAGAACGTCCACATCGGCCCGTCGGACTACGTGGCCTGGCTGGACGACCGCAAGTGGGCCTACGTCCGCCTCGAGGGCCGTGCCTTCGGCGACGTTCCGCTGAACCTCGAGTACAAGCTCGAGGTCTGGGACTCGCCGAACTCCGCGGGTGTCATCATCGACGCCCTGCGCGCCGCGAAGATCGCCAAGGACCGCGGCATCGGCGGTCCGATCCTGTCGGCCTCCTCGTACTTCATGAAGTCCCCGCCGGTGCAGTACTTCGACGACGAGGCCTTCGCCAACGTCGAGAAGTTCATCAAGGGCGAGGTCGAGCGCTAGGCGCCAGCAAGACAGAGCGCGGTGCGTCGACCGGACGCCACAGCGCCGACACTGCTCCTGCCAGGGCGGTTGAGGGTCCCCGGGTCAATGACCCGGGGACCCTCCGCATATGTGAGGCTGTGCCCCATGTCCGTCGTCCGCGATCTGCGCGTTCTGCTGCGCTTCCAGGACTTCCGGCGCCTGCTGGGCGTGCGGCTGCTCTCCCAGGGCGCCGACGGCGTCTACCAGGTGGGGCTCGCCACCTACGTCGTCTTCTCGCCGGAGAAACAGACCTCGGCCGCCGCGATCGCCTCCGCGATGGCGGTACTGCTGCTGCCGTACTCGCTGGTGGGACCCTTCGCCGGTGTGCTCCTCGACCGCTGGCGCCGTCGTCAGGTCTTCCTCCACGGCAATCTGCTGCGTGCCCTGCTGGCGTCGGTGACGGCGGCCCTCATGATCGGCCACGCTCCGGACTGGCTCTTCTACGTCTCCGCCCTGTGCGTCACCGCCGTCAACCGCTTCGTCCTCGCGGGACTCTCCGCGGCACTGCCCCGGGTGGTCGACGCCGAGCGGCTGGTGATCGCCAACTCCCTCTCCCCGACCGCCGGAACGCTCGCCGCGACCGCGGGCGGCGGTCTCGCCTTCGCCGTCAGGCTGGTGGTGGCGGACGGCGACGCCGCCGTGGTGCTGCTGGGCGCCTCGCTGTATCTGTGCGCGGCTCTCGCCGCCCTGCGCATGGCACCGGAACTGCTGGGCCCCGACCGCGCGTCGGTACAGCCGCGGCTGGGAGCGGCGCTGAGCGGTACCGCGCGGGGGCTCGCGGCCGGGGTACGGCATCTCGCCGCGCCGGGCCGGAGGGAAGCCGTCTGGGCGCTGGTCTCGATGACGCTGATGCGGTTCTGCTACGGCGCCCTGACCGTCATGGTCCTGATGCTCTGCCGGTACGCCTGGTCATCCGGTTCGGACGAGGGTCTGGCACTGCTGGGAGTGGCCGTGGGCATCTCGGGAGCGGGATTCTTCGCGGCGGCGCTGGTGACACCGTCGGCGGTGGGACGGCTGGGGCCGGGACGCTGGATCGTCGTCTGTTCCGGAGCCGGCGCCGTCCTGGAGCTCGCGCTCGGCCTGCCCTTCGCCGAAGTCCCCCTGTTCGTCGCGGCATTCGTGCTGGGGCTGGTCACCCAGGGCGCGAAGATCGCGACCGACACGGTCGTGCAGTCCTCGGTCGAGGACGGCTTCCGCGGCCGGATCTTCTCCCTGTACGACGTCCTGTTCAACGTCGCCTTCGTCGGCGCCGCCGCGGTGGCCGCCGTGATGCTGCCGCCGGACGGCCGCTCCGCGGCGCTGGTGTGGTTCGTGGCCGCGCTCTACGGAGCGATTGCTCTGTCTATGGCCCGCTTTGAGCTCCGGTAAGTGTCACATCAGAGCCACAGACTGCTCTCGGGAAAGCAAAGTGGCCGAAGCGGCCCGGTAACTTACCTGGGTCTTACTTCGCGCCCAGCGCATCCATGTTCTAGGGGGACCCCCAACGTGACAACTCCGCCGCCGCCTCAGGGCCAGAACCCGTACGCCCAGACGCCTCCGCCGCCCGCGGGGCAGCAGCCCGTCCAGCCCGGGGTTCCGCCGCAGGGTGCGCCCTACGCACCGTTCCCCAACCAGGGCGGTCCGGTTCCTCCGCCGCCCGCTCCGGGCCGGAGCGCCGGCAAGAAGGTCATGCGGATCGTCGGTGTGATCGTCGTGGCCGTCATCATCGGCCTCATAAAGTTCGGCATCGGCTTCTGGGCGAGCGAGACCGACGCGGAGACCACCTCGGTGGGCTCCTGCATGCACAACGACGGAACGGACAGCAAGGCCGACCTCAACGAGGTCGACTGCTCCTCCAGCGACGCCCAGTACAAGGTCGTGGAGAAGTTCGACGGCACCAGTGACGACAGCAAGTGCGGCACCGTCGCGGACGCGACGATCTCCTACGTCCAGTCCGGCAACGGCCACGACGTCGTGCTCTGCCTGAACGAAGTCAAGTAAGACCTCGTCGACTCAAAGATCAGGGGCGGTGTTTCACGTGAAACACCGCCCCTGATCGCTACGAGGGCGGGGCCATGTTTCACGTGAAACATGGCCCCGCCCTCTGCGCTTTCAGCCTTGCTCGGCCCACCACTCCTTGAGCGCCGCCACCGCCGCGTCGTGCTCCATCGGCCCGTTCTCCAGCCGGAGCTCCAGGAGATGCTTGTACGCGCTGCCGACAGCCGGCCCCGGGCCGACGCCCAGGATCTCCATGATCTGGTTGCCGTCGAGGTCGGGCCGGATGGAGTCCAGCTCTTCCTTCTCCTTCAGCTGCCCGATGCGCTCCTCCAGACCGTCGTAGGCCCGAGAGAGAGCGGCCGCCCTGCGCTTGTTGCGCGTGGTGCAGTCCGACCGGGTCAGCTTGTGGAGCCGGTCGAGCAGGGGGCCGGCGTCACGGACGTAGCGCCGTACGGCCGAGTCCGTCCACTCGCCGGTGCCGTAGCCGTGGAAGCGCAGGTGGAGTTCGACCAACTGCGAAACGTCCTTCACCAGCTCATTGGAGTACTTGAGCGCCGTCATGCGCTTCTTGGTCATCTTCGCCCCGACCACTTCGTGGTGGTGGAAGGAGACCCGGCCGTCGCTCTCGAAGCGGCGGGTGCGCGGCTTGCCGATGTCGTGCAACAGCGCGGCCAGCCGGAGTGTGAGGTCGGGCCCGTTCTCCTCCAGCGCGATCGCCTGCTCCAGAACGATCAGGGTGTGCTCGTAGACGTCCTTGTGCCGGTGGTGCTCGTCGCTCTCCAGGCGCAGGGCGGGCAGCTCGGGCAGCACGTACTCGGCCAGTCCGGTGTCGACCAGCAGGCTCAGGCCCTTGCGCGGGTGCGTGGACAGGATCAGCTTGTTCAGCTCGTCCCGCACGCGCTCCGCGGAGACGATCTCGATACGTCCGGCCATCTCGCTCATCGCGGTGACGACCTCGGGGGCCACCTCGAAGTCGAGCTGGGCGGCGAACCGGGCGGCCCGCATCATCCGCAGCGGGTCGTCGGAGAACGAGTCCTCCGGCGTACCCGGGGTCCGCAGCACCCGGGCGGCGAGGTCCTCACGCCCGCCGTGCGGGTCGATGAACTCCTTCGCCGGCAGCGCCACGGCCATCGCGTTCACCGTGAAGTCGCGGCGGACGAGGTCCTCCTCGATGGAGTCGCCGTACGAGACCTCGGGCTTGCGCGAGGTGCGGTCGTACGCCTCGGACCGGTAGGTGGTCACCTCGATCTGGTAGCCGTCCTTCTGCGCCCCGACGGTGCCGAAGGCGATCCCGACCTCCCACAGAGCGTCCGCCCACGGCCGCACGATCTTCAGTACGTCCTCGGGCCGGGCGTCCGTCGTGAAGTCCAGGTCGTTGCCGAGCCGGCCCAGCAACGCGTCCCGGACCGAACCGCCCACCAGGGCGAGTGAGAACCCGGCCTCCTGGAAGCGGCGGGCGAGGTCGTCGGCGACAGGGGCGACTCGCAGCAGCTCACTGACCGCGTGGTGCTGCACCTGGCTCAGGGCACTGGAGGTGTCTTCGTTGGCGTTCGGCACCAGAAGAGGGTACGTGGCCCGGGCGGCCCGGAGCGCCCGCATTAAGCGACCTGGACATCCACTCCGATAGACCCACAAGGCTTGCCCTTGTGACATACATCGCCGCTCCTCTTTATATGAGCAGATAGCAGACGGACCACCGGCCGCGCACCGATCTTGTGGACCGGTCCGCGGCACTTCCCCTCAGCGCGCATCGTTACCATGCGTGGACGCACATTCCGACGACCACTGACGACGACGAGGGACGGGCGAGCGCGTGGCCGAGGCGGCAGACTTCCAGGGGACCAGTCCCTCACCTGCCCGCCGGTGGCTGCGGCGCACCGGGGCGCTGCTCGCCGGGGCGCCACTGCTGGCCGGTCTGGTCCAGCTGCCCGCCGCCTCGTCCGCCCAGGCCGCCGCACAGGACTCCGTACGGGCCGCCTCCGGCTCCCGGACGGTGTCCGTCTCCATCGACACCCTCACCCCGTCCGCGCCGACCGACGGGGACACCGTGACCGTCTCCGGCACCGTGACGAACAACGGCAAGCAGTCGATCAGTGACGCCCATGTCGGACTCCGGGTGGGATCGGTCCTGACCACGCGCTCGGCGATCGACGACGCCGCCGACCACGCCGACCGGGTCTCGAGCTCGGACGGCCCGGAGGTCGGCGCCGCGTACGTGGACGAGTTCGCCAAGCTCGCTCCGGGCGTCGCACAGCACTTCAGCATCTCCGTACCGGTCGACAAGCTGAATCTCGGTGCGGACGGGGTCTACCCGCTCGGCGTCTCGCTCTCCGGGCAGACGGCCGCGCAGCCGTGGGAACGGGAACTGGGCATCCAGCGGACGTTCCTGCCGTGGCAGCCGGGTGAGGCGGACACGAGGACGAAGACGACGGTCCTGTGGCCGCTCGTCTCGACCGTCCACATGACGGCGGAGACCGGTTCGAACGAACAGCAGACGCCGGTCTTCCTCAATGACGACCTGGCCGGGGAGATCTCCCCCGGTGGCCGGCTCGACCAGCTCCTGGCCCTGGGGAAGAACCTCGACGTCACGTGGGTGATCGACCCCGACCTGCTCGCCTCCGTCGACGCGATGACCCGCAGCTACCGGGTCCGTGGCGAGGGAGACACCACCACGGCGGGCACCCACCAGGCCGTGGCCAAGCAGTGGCTCGCGGAACTCCAGAAGGCCGTGGTGGACAGGGAGGTGGTCGCCCTGCCCTTCGCCGACCCGGACCTGGCCTCCCTCGCCCACAACGGCACGAGCGTCAGCGGCTCCCTCAGTCACCTCAAGGCGGCCTCCGATGTCGTCGCCAACACGGTGGAGCCGATCCTCCACGTGACGCCGAGCACGGAATTCGCCTGGCCCGTGGACGGCGCCGTCGACCCGTCGATCGTCAAGGTCGCCACCTCCGCGGGTGCCGACAAGGTGATCGCCCGCAGTGACAGCCTGAGGGAGACCGGGAACCTGTCCTACACGCCCTCGGCGGCCCGCCCGGTCGGCGGTGGCACCACGGCGGTGGTCGCGGACGCGCGCCTGTCCAGGGCCTTCCAGGGCGATCTGACGAAGGCCGCGGACTCCACGCTCGCCGTGCAGCAGTTCCTCGCCCAGAGCCTCACGCTCGGCCTCCAGACGGACAAGCAGCGCAGCGTCGTCGTGGCCCCGCAGCGCATGCCGACCGGGAGCCAGGCGCAGGCGATGGCCGCTGCGCTGAGTGCCCTCCAGAGCGGGAACTGGTCACAGGCGCAGGAGCTCACGGCGGCCGCCAAGGCCAAGCCGGACCCGGGCGCCACCACCAGGATCCCGTCGGCGTCGAAGTACCCCTCCTCCCTGCGCGGCAGGGAACTGCCGAGGTCCGCCTTCGAGCAGATCGCGAGCACACAGGACAAGCTCGACAACTTCCAGGTGATCCTGACCGACGAGTCCCGCGTCGTGACGCCGTTCGGGCGAGCCCTGAACCGCGAGATGTCGACGTCGTGGCGCGGCCGGTCCACCGAGGCGAGCACCTTCCGTCAGGGGGTCGAGGCCTATCTCGACACGCTGACCGGGCAGGTCAAGCTGATCGACAAGTCCGACACCAAGCTCTCCGGCCGCAGTGCCACGATCCCCGTGACCGTGCAGAACAACCTGGTGCAGGGCGTCGACCATCTGGTGCTGCGGCTCACCTCGACCAACCCGACCCGGCTCAAGATCGACGGGAACGTCTACTCCGAGCGGCCGATCGCGGTCTCCGGCGGCCACAGCCAGACGGTGAAGTTCGGCACGACCGCCAACGTCAACGGCCAGACCACGGTGATCGCCCAGCTGTACACGCAGGACGGCCAGGAGTACGGCACGGCCGTGACCTTCGACGTGAAGGTCACCGAGATCACAGCCACCGTGATGCTGGTCATCGGCGGCGGCGTCCTGCTCCTCGTCCTGGCCGGGTTCCGGATGTACACCCAGCGCAAGCGCGCGGCGGCCCGGGACGACCAGGAGAACGGCGAGAACGGCCCCGACGGGACCGGTGACGCGCTCGACGGCCCGAAGAGCCCCGAGGGCCCCGCTGGCCGTCTCGGGGACGCGTCCGGCACTCTGTCCGGAGCGGACGACCCGGAGCAGGCGAGTGACCCGACACCGGACACCGCAGCGGAAAGCGCCGACCCGTCCGGCACGGGTGAGAGAGTGGACCGTTGAGGATGTCGTGGCCGGTGGGCCCGGGACGATGAGGTGGGGTAACCATGAACGCGCCGTACGACGGTGACCGCGGCCAGGCCGCGGGCAGCTCGGGTCACCCCGAGGGCCCGCCGCCCGAGCACGGCCAGGTGCCGCCGCAGCACCCGGCGGACATGTACCTCCAGGACGCCTACGACCAGGATCCCTACCGGGCGCAGGACCTCTCCGCCCAGGACCCGGTCGCCGAGGCGCTCTACGACCGTGCGGCGCATCCGCCGCCGCCTCCGGGCACGTACCAGCCGCAGCAGCCGCTGTACGCCCAGCCGCCCCAGTCCCCGTACGCCCCCGACCCGCGCGTGTGGGCCCAGACCCCGGCGCCCGAGCCCGCGGGTCCGACCCAGTACATGCCGTTCGGCGAGGACCCGCGGACGACCCAGTTCGTGGGCGTCGACGACCTGGTCACCCAGGCCGGCGAGGAGCACCAGGAGCCGGACGCCTTCGCGCATCTCTTCCGGGACCAGCAGCAGGGCGCCGTACGCCCGTCGTGGGAGTCGGCCGCGGTGCCGGGTCCCGCGAGCGCTCACACGGCGGCCGCGGGTCCCGTGGGTCAGTACCAGGCGCCCCCGCGGCCTCCCGCGGCCGAGACTCCCGCGCCGGCTCCCGCTGTGAAGAAGGGCGGGCGCGCCTCGGGCCTGCTGAAGTCGAGCGCCATCATGGCCGCGGGCACGATGGTCTCGCGGCTCACCGGCTTCGTCCGCTCCGCGCTGATCGTCTCGGCCCTCGGCCTCGGCCTTCTCGGCGACTCCTTCCAGGTCGCCTACCAGCTCCCGACGATGATCTACATCCTCACCGTCGGCGGCGGCCTCAACTCCGTCTTCGTGCCGCAGCTCGTGCGGGCGATGAAGGAGGACGAGGACGGCGGCGAGGCCTTCGCCAACCGGCTGCTGACCCTCGTGATGGTGGCGCTCGGCCTGCTGACCGCGCTGGCGATGTTCGCCGCACCGCTCCTGGTGCGCATGCTGTCGGTCGGGGTCGCCAACGACCCGGCGGCCAACGAGGTCGCCGTCACCTTCACCCGCTACTTCCTGCCCTCGATCTTCTTCATGGGCGTCCACGTGGTGATGGGGCAGATCCTCAACGCGCGCGGCCGGTTCGGCGCGATGATGTGGACGCCGGTCCTGAACAACATCGTCATCATCGTGACGCTCGGCATGTTCATCTGGGTCTACGGCACCGCCGGCAGCTCGGGGATGACGGCCGGCAGCATCCCGCCGGAAGGCCAGCGGCTGCTCGGCATCGGCGTCCTGCTCGGCCTGGTCGTCCAGGCCCTCGCGATGATCCCCTACCTGCGCGAGACGGGTTTCCGGCCGCGGCTGCGCTTCGACTGGAAGGGCCACGGCCTCGGCAAGGCCGCGATGCTCGCCAAGTGGACCGTGCTGTTCGTCCTCGCCAACCAGGCGGGCGCCATGGTCGTGACCCAGCTGTCCACCGCCGCAGGCAAGGACTCGCGCGTCGAGGGCACCGGCTTCGCGGCCTACGCCAACGCCCAGCTGATCTGGGGCCTGCCGCAGGCCATCATCACCGTCTCCCTGATGGCCGCGCTGCTGCCGCGGATCTCCCGCTCGGCGGCCGAGGGGGACGGCGGCGCCGTCCGCGAAGACATCTCCCAGGGTCTGCGCACCACGGCCGTCGCGATCGTGCCCATCGCCTTCGGCTTCCTCGCCCTCGGCATCCCGATGTGCACGCTGATCTTCGGCTCCTCCGGCACCAGCGAAGCCACCAACATGGGCTTCATGCTCATGGCGTTCGGTCTCGGCCTGATCCCCTACTCCGTGCAGTACGTGGTGCTGCGTGCCTTCTACGCCTACGAGGACACCCGGACCCCCTTCTACAACACGGTGATCGTGGCGGCGGTCAACGCCGGCGTCTCGCTCCTGTGCTACTTCCTGGTCCCGGCACGGTGGGCGGTGGTGGGCATGGCGGCCGCGTACGGCGTCGCCTACGCCATCGGCGTCGGCGTCGCGTGGCGCCGACTGCGTAAGCGGCTGGGCGGCGACCTGGACGGCACGCGGGTGCTGCGTACGTACGCACGACTGTGCATCGCCTCGGTACCGGCCGCACTGCTGGCCGGCGCGGTCTGTTACGGCATCGGCCACTCGCTGGGCCAGGGGGTCGCAGGCTCCTTCGCGGCGCTGGTGGTCGGCGGCGCCGTCCTGCTCGGAATCTTCTACGTCGCCGCCCGCCGGATGCGCATCGAGGAGCTCAACTCCCTCGTCGGCATGGTGCGCGGGCGTCTGGGGCGCTGAGGCGGGGGTAGTCGCACAACCATCGTCCGCCTTCGTGTGTCGTGCATAGCGGCAGACTGTGGGCACAATTGGATTCGACGTCGTACGGCGCGTGATGGATGGGGAGGCAGGGACGACGGTGGCGGAACGGAGCACGGCTGCCGTCGACGTGGCAGACAACAGCGGCGACACGCCGCTGACCGCACAGGCGGACCAGTCCACGGCCGACGGGGTGGCCCAGAACCGGGAGCGGGACACGGACATCGACGAGGCACAGGGGAGTGGCGGGACGGAACGTCCTGGGAAAGTCTCAGCGCCCGAGCTGCACAGCGGCCACAAGCTCGCCAGACGTTATCGCCTCGAAGAGTGCGTCACCCGTCTGGACGGATTCAGCAGTTGGCGCGCGGTCGACGAGAAGCTCCGTCGCGCCGTAGGAGTTCACGTACTGCCGGCGGACCACGCGCGGGCGCGTTCCGTGCTGGCCGCGGCCCGCGCCTCGGCGCTGCTGGGCGATCCCCGGTTCGTCCAGGTACTGGACGCCGTGGAGGAGAACGACCTCGTCTACGTCGTCCACGAATGGCTGCCTGACGCCACCGAACTGACCACTCTGCTGTCCTCTGGACCGCTGGAGCCGCACGACGCCTACCAGATGGTCAGCCAGATCGCCTCCGCGATGGCCGCCGCCCATCGCGAGGGCCTCGCCCATCTGCGCCTCAACCCCAACGCGGTACTGCGCGCCTCCACCGGTCAGTGGCGCATCCGCGGTCTCGCCGTGAACGCCGCGCTGCGCGGCATCAGTTCCGAGTCCCCGCAGCGCACCGACACCGAAGCGATCGGCGCCCTGCTGTACGCGGCGCTCACCCAGCGCTGGCCGTACGAGAACGACGCCTACGGCCTCTCCGGCCTGCCCAAGGACGTCGGCCTCATCGCCCCCGACCAGGTGCGCGCCCACATCCACCGCGGACTGTCCGAGCTGGCCATGCGGGCGCTCGCCAACGACGGCGCCACGGCCTCGCGTCACGAAGCGCCGTGCACCACGCCCGAGGAGCTGGTGAAGGCGATCGGCGAGATGCCCCGCATCCGTCCGCCGGAGCCCGCCTTCACCGCACCGCCCGAGTACCAGCGCACGACGTACCAGCAGGGCACCTACGGACGGCCCTCACCCCGTGCCACGCAGCCCGTGGCGGCCCCGCCGCCGCCGTTGCAGAGCCGCACCGGCAAGGTGCTGAAGTGGGCCGTCTCGGCGCTCCTGATCGCCGCCCTGGGCCTCGGCAGCTGGCAGCTCGCGGACGCCCTGATGGACCAGGGCAACTCGTCCGACGACACCGACCAGACCCGGACGACGGACGACAACGACAAGAACAGCGAGCAGACCAAGCCGGTCAAGTCCCTCCGCATCCAGGACGCGGCGGAGTACTACCCGGACGGCAAGCCGCAGCACCCCAGCGACGCGAATCTCACCTACGACGGCAAGAGCTCCACCTACTGGCGGACCTACTCCTTCAACGGCGGGCCCGTGTTGGCGCCCTACAAGCAGGGCGTGGGCATCGTCTACGACCTCGGCTCCGCCCAGGAGGTGTCGGGCGCCTCGATAGGGCTGAACTACGACGGCGACCACACCTCGGTGTCCCTGTACGCCGCCGATTCCCTGTCGTCGTCCACGCCGCTCAGTTCCATGAAGCGGATCGCCGATGGCACGACCTCCGGCACGGAACTGAAGATCTCCACCAAGAAGGCCGTGAAGACCCGGTACGTTCTCGTCTGGCTGACCGCGGTGCCGTACTCAGGCAAGGACGAGTACAGCGGCTCCGGTTACAAGCAGGCCATCACCGACGTGAAGTTCACGGGCTGACGTCTCACCGGAGGGGGAGGGGGCCGATGGCGGAGGGCGCCGGATACGACGGGGTGAGCGACCAGGACCTGCTCGCCCGCCACGTCGAGGGTGACTCCGACGCCTTCGGCGAGCTCGTACGCCGCCACCGCGACCGACTCTGGGCGGTCGCCCTGCGTACGCTGGGCGACCGCGAGGAAGCCGCTGACGCCGTCCAGGACGCCCTCGTCTCCGCCTACCGGGCCGCGCATACCTTCCGCGGCCAGTCGGCCGTCACGACGTGGCTGCATCGCATCACCGTCAACGCGTGTCTGGACCGCGCCCGCAAGGCCGCCTCGCGCAAGACCTCGCCGGTCGACGACACCGAGCGCCTGGAACAACTGCTGGAGCCGCACGAGTCGGCCTCGGCCCCGGCCGAGCGCAACGATCTGCACCGCCAGCTCCTGGAGGCGCTCGGCACGCTCCCGCACGATCAGCGGGCCGCTCTCGTCCTGGTGGACATGCAGGGCTACCCCGTCGCCGAAGCCGCCCGCGTGCTCGACGTACCCACCGGGACGGTGAAGAGCCGCTGTGCCCGGGGCAGAGCCAGACTCCTGCCGCTGCTCACCCACCTACGGCCGGAGAGAGCCGGTCACAGCGGTCATCAGGGTGAAGGACGGAACCGTGCGCAGGGGACATCCGTCCCACCCGCAGCGGGACCGCACGACGCGGCTTCCCGTGATCCAGGATCAGGCGATTCAGCTGCTGTGAAGGGCGGAGGTGGGCGAGCGTGACATCCACGACGGACATGGCCGGACACCCGGACGTCGCGGAGATCTCCGACCTCACCGAGGGGCTCCTCCCACCGTCCCGTACCGCTGAAGTACGCCGGCATCTGGACGGATGTGAGCTCTGCGCCGACGTACGGGCGTCGCTGGAGGAGATCCGAGGGCTGCTCGGAACACTCCCCGGGGCACCCCGGATGCCTGCCGAGGTCGCGAGCCGCATCGACGCCGCCCTCGCCGCGGAGGCACTGCTCGACGCCACGGCACCGAATGCCGCAGGCGCCTCCGTCTCGCTGCCCGTCGCCCGTTCCACCGTCGGCGTGGACGGCAGCACACATGTTTCACGTGAAACATCAGCCACGGCGGACCGCCCCGCCGGACATGCCCGCACCCCTTCTACCGGTCCGGGACGCAAGAACGGCCGACGGCGTGCGCACCGCAAGGTCACCATCCTGGGGACGGCCTTCGCTGCCGCTGCCCTGGGACTGGGTGCGGTGCTGCTGTCCTCGCTGTGGAACGACAGCACGCCGGGGAATTCGGCGGGGGGACACCAGACCGCCACCGTCGACACCTTCTCCGAAGGGACTCTCGAGCGACGGGTCGCGACACTCCTCCTGACCCAGAACTCCACCGGCACCCGCAACCCGCACGGCCTGGGCGTGACGTCCAATCCGCCCACCAGCGGGCCCAAGGTCTTGAGAGTGCCTACCGTCCCGTCCTGTGTCCAGGAAGGCATCGGCCGCGACGACGCGGCGCTCGCGACCGAGGAAGGCGTCTACCAGGGGACTGAGGCACTCCTCGTCGTGCTCTCCAACCCCTCGGACACCGATCGGGTCACCGTCTACATCGTGGACGCGACCTGTGTGAGCCACCCCTCGTCCGCCACGGCCGAGGTGCTTCTCACGCACTCCTACGCGCGTCCCTGACCGCGTAGGAGGCGCTCGACGCGTCCCCTGCCACCGACCGGAAATCCGCCGCGGAGTCGCCTCTCCGTGTGCGCGGACACAGCGGGAATGCGCGCCCCTTAGGATCCGTTGGGTGGGGTGAGAGTTCTGACAGGGGCTCCACCGGTCGTACGACGCAGTCCAGAGACGAGGAATCTAGCCGTGAGTGACGTCCGAAACGTGATCATCATCGGCTCCGGGCCCGCCGGCTACACGGCGGCGCTCTACACCGCGCGCGCGTCGCTGAAGCCGCTGGTGTTCGAGGGCGCCGTCACCGCGGGCGGCGCGCTGATGAACACCACCGAAGTGGAGAACTTCCCGGGCTTCCGCGACGGCATCATGGGCCCCGAGCTCATGGACAACATGCGTGCCCAGGCCGAGCGCTTCGGGGCCGAGCTCATCCCGGACGACGTCGTCTCCGTCGACCTGACCGGTGAGATCAAGACGGTCACGGACACCTCGGGCACGGTCCACAAGGCGAAGGCCGTCATCGTCACCACCGGCTCGCAGCACCGCAAGCTCGGTCTGCCCAACGAGGACGCCCTCTCCGGCCGAGGCGTCTCCTGGTGTGCCACCTGTGACGGCTTCTTCTTCAGGGACCAGGACATCGCCGTGATCGGCGGCGGCGACACCGCGATGGAGGAGGCGACCTTCCTCTCCCGCTTCGCCAAGTCCGTGACGATCGTCCACCGCCGGGACACCCTGCGCGCCTCCAAGGCGATGCAGGAGCGTGCCTTCGCCGACCCGAAGATCAAGTTCGTCTGGGACAGCGAGGTCGCCGAGATCCAGGGCGACCCGAAGCTGGCCGGTCTGAAGCTGCGCAACCTCAAGACCGGCGAGCTCTCCGACCTGGCGGTCACCGGCCTGTTCATCGCGATCGGCCACGACCCCCGCACGGAGCTGTTCAAGGGCCAGCTCGACCTGGACGACGAGGGCTACCTCAAGGTCGCCGCGCCGTCCACGCGGACGAACGTGACCGGTGTCTTCGCCGCCGGTGACGTGGTCGACCACACCTACCGTCAGGCGATCACCGCGGCGGGCACCGGTTGCTCCTCCGCCCTCGACGCCGAGCGCTTCCTCGCCGCCCTCGCGGACGAGGAGCAGGCCGAGCCCGAGAAGACCTCTGTCTGATCCCCCATCCGCCCCACGCACAACCAGTAAGGAGCCCGCTGTGGCCGGCACCCTCAAGAACGTGACCGACGCATCCTTCGAGCAGGACGTCCTCAAGAGCGACAAGCCCGTACTGGTGGACTTCTGGGCCGCCTGGTGCGGTCCGTGCCGCCAGATCGCGCCCTCGCTCGAGGCGATCGCCGCCGAGTACGGCGAGAAGATCGAGGTCGTCAAGCTCAACATCGACGAGAACCCGGGTACGGCCGCCAAGTACGGTGTCATGTCGATCCCGACCCTGAACGTGTACCAGAACGGCGAGGTCGCCAAGACCATCGTCGGCGCGAAGCCGAAGGCCGCGATCGTCCGCGACCTCGAGGACTTCATCGCCGAGTGACGTTCCTGAGCCGTCTGATCAGCGGCGCATGTTTCACGTGAAACACGAATGGGCCAACCCGGATGGGTTGGCCCATTCGCATGCCAGTCGTGGATCACAGGGGCCGCAACGCCGGCTCCTTCTGCACGGCCCCCAGCAGCCGGTCCAGTGCCATCTCGACGTCCTCTTTCCAGGAGAGCGTCGTCCGCAGCTCCAGGCGCATACGCGGGTACGCGGGATGCGGCCTGACCGTCTTGAAGCCCACGGCCAGCAGATGGTCGGCGGGAAGCACGCAGGCGGGTTCTTTCCAGTGGGCGTCACCGAAGGCCTCGATCGCCCTGAAATTCCGTCGCAGCAGATCCTTGGCGACGGTCTGCACCATCACCCGGCCCAGCCCCTGCCCCTGGTAGCCCGGCATGATGAAAGAGGTCATCAGCTGCACCGCGTCCGGTGAGACAGGACTCGTGGGAAAGGCCGTGGAACGAGGTACATAGGCCGGAGGCGCGTACAGCACGAAGCCCACCGGTACGTCATCGACGTAGGCGACCCGGCCGCATGATCCCCAGTCCAGGAGGACCGCGGAGATCCAGCCTTCCTTCTCCAGGCCGGCGGTGCCTTCCCTTACCGCGGCCTGACCGCTGACGGGATCCAGCTCCCAGAAGACACACGAACGACAGCGCCTGGGAAGGTCCTGAAGGTTGTCCAGCGTGAGCGGTACGAGCCGACGCCCCATGGAGGCTGTTCCTCGCTTCCTTCGCCCGCGGCGTCGCGGGCGGCTGTCAGAGCGCTCCGTTCCCTGAGCAGGCTGCCGACGAACCCGCCGACCGCGCCCAGCCCGAGTCCAGCGCTCACCAGTCCGGTCCGGCTCATCGATCGCATGGCCCCCGCCCTCCCACTTGAGGTGCTGCCAGGTGGATGCGCCATTCCCCTCGCATCGTATCCACGATGCGATTCCATCGATACCGCCAGAAAGCAAAGAGCAGGCCGTGTTCCGGCATACACCGGACACAGCCTGCTCTGTCGACCGGCCGAGGGCAACCACCCTGTCGGTCCGGGGAGCTCAGTCCTCCGAGTCCTCGGGTTCGCTGTCCTGGAGACCCTTCTGCAGGACCGGACCCTCGCCGGGGGCGAGTGATCCCAGGATCCGCTCGAGGTCCTCCATGGAGGCGAACTCGACGGTGATCTTGCCCTTCTTCTGTCCCAGGTCGACCTTCACCCGTGTCTCGAAGCGGTCCGAGAGACGGCCCGCGAGGTCGGTGAGAGCGGGAGACACCCGCGCCCCCGCGCGCGGGCCCTTGGAGCGCTGCGCCGTCTGCGGACGGGACCCCATGAGGGTCACGATCTCCTCCACGGCCCGCACCGAGAGGCCCTCAGCCACGATCCGGTGAGCGAGACGGTCCTGCTCCTCCGAGTCGTCGACAGAGAGCAGCGCCCGAGCGTGTCCCGCGGAGAGCACCCCGGCGGCCACCCGACGCTGAACGGCCGGCGAAAGCTTCAGCAGACGCAGGGTGTTGGAGACCTGCGGACGGGACCGCCCGATGCGGTCGGCCAGTTGGTCGTGGGTGCAGTTGAAGTCCTTGAGCAACTGGTCGTAGGCGGCTGCCTCTTCCAGCGGGTTCAGCTGTGCCCGGTGCAGGTTCTCCAGGAGGGCGTCCAGGAGGAGCTTCTCGTCGTCCGTGGCCCGCACGATCGCGGGGATCGCCTCAAGGCCCGCCTCACGGCATGCCCGCCAGCGCCGCTCACCCATGATGAGCTCATAGCGAGCGGGACCCACCTGCCGGACGATGACCGGCTGGAGGAGGCCGACCTCCTGGATGGAGGTGATCAGCTCCTGGAGGGCGTCCTCGTCGAACACCTCACGCGGCTGCCGGGGGTTCGGCGTGATGGAGTCGAGCGGGAGCTCGGCGAAGTGAGCGCCCATGGGAGACGCGGGGGTCTCCGCGGTGCCGCTCGGCGGCAGCTCCTCGGTTTCACGTGAAACGGGCGGCAGAGTCGCCACCTTGGCCGCGGCCACCCCGCGGTCCGTGGTCAACGTCGGGACCCCCGAGGGAGCCGGAACAACCGTGCTTCCCAGAGCGGCCGGGGTCGGCGTCTTCTCTGTCGGTGCAGCAGGGATCAAGGCGCCGAGCCCACGGCCCAACCCCCTCCGTCGCTCACTCACTGGATCCCCTCCACCATGCTCGGGTCGCTCTGGGCGCCGATGTGGGCTTGTGTCGCGTCGTAGCTGACGCCGACACCCTTCAGCGCGAGTTCTCGTGCCGCCTCAAGATAGGAGAGGGCACCGCTCGATCCTGGATCGTATGTCAGTACCGTCTGCCCGTAGCTCGGCGCCTCGGAGATACGGACCGAGCGAGGAATGCTCGTCCGCAGCACCTCGTCACCGAAGTGAGTGCGCACCTCGTCCGCGACCTGGGACGCCAGACGCGTCCGGCCGTCGTACATGGTGAGCAGGATGGTCGACACATGCAGGGCGGGGTTGAGGTGCCCCCGCACCAGGTCGACGTTGCGCAGCAGCTGCCCCAGACCTTCCAGTGCGTAGTACTCGCACTGGATCGGGATGAGGACTTCTTCACCCGCGACCATCGCGTTGACCGTCAGCAGGCCGAGCGAGGGCGGGCAGTCGATGAGGATGTAGTCCAGCGGCTGCTCGTACGCCTGGATCGCCCGCTGCAACCGGCTCTCTCGTGCCACGAGAGACACGAGCTCGATCTCCGCACCGGCGAGATCGATCGTGGCGGGGGCGCAGAAGAGACCCTCGACATCAGGAACGGGCTGGACGACCTCCGCAAGCGGCCTGCTGTCGACCAGGACGTCGTAGATGGACGGGACCTCGGCATGATGGTCGATCCCCAGCGCGGTGGACGCGTTGCCCTGCGGGTCGAGGTCGATCACGAGCACCCTGGCCCCGTGCAGGGCCAGGGAGGCGGCAAGGTTGACGGTGGTCGTCGTCTTGCCCACACCGCCCTTCTGGTTGGCCACCACCATGACGCGGGTCTGGTGGGGCCGTGGCAGACCTTCGCCGGCGCGGCCTAGCGCCTCCATTGCCAATTGGGCAGCACGACCGATCGGTGTGTCGTCCATGGGGGGCGGTGTTTCACGTGAAACATCCTCCCCCATCGACTCGGTACGGGGACCGGGGACCGGATCGGTCATCGGTCCCGCGATGTTGGCGTCGGACCGCAAGGATTCACTCTCCTCGACTTCAGGCTCGCTATGAACAGAGCCTCCCATGCCTCCGGGGTCGTGAACCAGTGAGCCCTGGGGTTGTGTGGAGAAAACCACCTCTGTGGACAACTCCGTGCCCCCTCTGGGGGACACCTCGGCCATCACAGCAGGGGTCTCCCCGAGAGATCCGAGAGGCTTACGGTCGCGGGGTTCGGCCGCAGCGCGGCCACGGCTGATGATTCCATGCAGCAGGGAGCGACGTTTCACGTGAAACACGATGCACAGCGGTTGTGGCCGGACCTTCGCGACACTCCGGGGTGCGTAGGCGGGGAAGCTTGTGTGGAGTACGTCTCACTGTCAGGACTGATCAGAGATAGCCATCACAGGCACCTCTTCACCGTCAGCGCCGACGACGGGTTCGTCCTGTTCGCGCCGCCTTCGCCCGCTTCGCGGCGAACCGCACGCCTCCGGGGCTCTCGCCGACCTCGACCCGGACCACCGTGGACAACGGGTCCACGACGCCCTCACCCACATGCAGGATGGACGTCTCGACCGCACCGAGCTTGCTCAGTGCGGTGGCCGCGCTCTTCAGCTCCTCCTCCGCGGTGTCGCCCTTGAGTGCGAGCATCTCCCCGTACGGACGCAGCAGCGGGATGCCCCAGGCGGCCAGCCGGTCCAGGGGAGCCACGGCTCGGGCCGTCACCACATGGACCGGCTGCAGCGTGCCCATGACTTCCTCCGCGCGACCGCGGACGACGGTCACGTGATCGAGCCCCAGGAGCTCGACGACCTCGGACAAGAAGTTCGTGCGCCGCAGCAGGGGCTCCAGCAGGGTGATCTTCAGGTCCTCACGGACCAGCGCCAGCGGGATACCCGGCAGGCCCGCGCCTGAGCCGACGTCGCACACCGTCACCCCCTCGGGCACGACCTCGGACAGCACCGCGCAGTTCAGCAGGTGCCTCTCCCACAGGCGGGGTACCTCTCGTGGGCCGATGAGCCCGCGCTGCACTCCTGCCTCGGCCAGGAGCTCGGCGTACCGGACCGCATCGTCGAAGCGACCACCGAATACGTCACGCGCCTGTTCGGGCGCAGGGGGGAGCTCCGCTGCCTCCGTCACGGGGACCGTCCTTCCGTACCGCATCGGCGCTGCGAGCGCCGACCACCAGAACTACCAGGCTGACAAAGACCGGCCCCGCCTGCGCAACAGACGGGGCCGGGAGAACGTACGTACCGAATCAGTTGGGCAGCACGACGACGAACCGCTGGGGCTCCTCGCCTTCGGACTCGCTGCGCAGACCCGCCGCCTTGACCGCGTCGTGCACGACCTTGCGCTCGAACGGGGTCATCGGCCGCAGCTTGACGGGCTCGCCGGTGCTCTTGGCCTCGGCCGCGGACTTGGCACCCAGCTCGGAGAGCTCGGTGCGCTTCTTGGCCCGGTAGCCGTCGATGTCCAGCATCAGCCGGCTGCGGTCCCCGGTCTCCCGGTGGACGGCCAGACGGGTCAGCTCCTGCAGTGCCTCGAGCACCTCGCCGTCCCGGCCGACCAGCTTCTGCAGGTCCCGCCCTGCGGCGTCGCTGATGATCGAGACAGAGGCGCGGTCGGCCTCGACGTCCATGTCGATGTCGCCGTCGAGGTCAGCGATGTCCAGCAGACCCTCGAGGTAGTCCGCCGCGATCTCGCCCTCCTGCTCCAGGCGGGACAGGGTGTCTGCACCCTCGGCAGCGGCGGAGGTGGTGCCTTCCGTCACGGGATGGGCTCCTTCTTACTTCTTGGACGGGGACTTGGGGCGCTGCGGGCCCTTGCGCTGGCCGGACTGGGCCTTGCTGCGGGTACCGCCGCCGTTGCCGGGCTTCGAGGCGGTGTTCTTCGGGGCCGCGGCCGGCTTGGCGTCCTCCGGCTCGTCGTCGGACTTGCTCAGCGACGTGGTCGGCGACTCGGGCTCGGACTCGCTCTCGCCCGCGGCCTTCGGGCCGCCGGTCTGACGCTGGGCCTTGCTCTGGCGCTTGGGCTGCTGCCGCTTGGCGACGGGAGCGGGCGCACCGTCCTCGGTCTGGAGAGCGACCTGGCTCTCGCTCTTGGTCACGCTGCCGTCGGCCTGCGCCACGAGACCGGCCTTGCTCAGGCCGTTGATGAACTTGCGCTCGAACTCGTTGCGGTCGCGGCCCTTGGACACGATGGCCTTGACGATGGCCTTCTCACGGCGGTTGCGAGTCGCGCCGTGGTGCGTGACGTGCTTGTACAGGCGCTCCAGGTACGAGGCCTGAGCCTTGGAACCCGGGGTCGGGTTGTTGTGGATGACGTACATCTGCTGGCCCATGGTCCACACGTTGGTGGTCAGCCAGTAGACGAGGACACCGACCGGGAAGTTGATGCCGAAGACGGCGAACATCACCGGGAAGACGTACATCAGCATCTTCTGCTGCTGCATGAACGGGGTCTTCACCGTGGTGTCGACGTTCTTCGTCATCAGCTGGCGCTGCGTGTAGAACTGCGACGCCGACATCAGGACGATCATGACCGCGGTGACGACCCGGACGTCGGTGAGGGAGGCGCCGAGCGACTCCACCTTCGAGGAGCCGTCGGTGAACTTCGCCGCCAGCGGGGCACCGAAGATGTGCGCCTTACGGGCGCTGGCGAGCAGCGACTCGTTGATGACGCCGATCGTCGAGCCCGTCGCGATGCCGTTGAGCACGTGGTACAGGGCGAAGAAGAACGGGGACTGCGCCAGGATGGGAAGGCACGAGGAGAGCGGGTTGGTACCCGACTCCTTGTACAGCTTCATCATCTCTTCGGACTGGCGCTGCTTGTCGTTCTTGTAGCGCTCCTGGATCTTCTTCATCTCGGGCTGCAGCGTCTGCATGGCCCGGGTCGCCTTGATCTGCTTCACGAAGAGCGGGATCAGACAGATGCGGATCAGGATCACCAGGGACACGATGGACAGGCCCCAGGCCCAGCCCGTGTCGGGACCGAAGACCTCCCCGTACACCGAGTGGAACTGGACGATGACCCAGGAAACGGGTGTCGTGATGAAGCTGAAGAAGCTGGCAATCGTGTCCACTAATCATGCTCCTTGGACATGGGACGAGGTCTCTGCGGCCGGGCTGGAGGGAAGGTCCGACATCCCCTGCCCCTCTGTGGCCGGTTCGGCGGCGGAGGTCCCGCCCTTGCGTGCGCGCCAGGCGTTGCGCAGCAGTTCATGCCATCGCGGACGCTTGCGCGGCGGAACATGGTCCACACCGCCGAGCGACCACGGATTGCACCGCAGAATGCGCCAGGCCGTGAGTGCCGTTCCCTTGATCGCGCCGTGCCGGTCGATGGCCGTGTAGCCGTAGTGGGAGCACGACGGGTAGTACTTGCAGACCGGACCCAGCAAAGGACTGATCGTCCACTGGTACAGCTTGATCAGAGCCAGCAGCGGGTACTTCATCGCGCGCCCCCTCCCAGCAGCCGCTGAACGGCGGCATCCAGGTCTTGGGCCAGCTGTGCATGGTCGGCGTCGCCCGATCCGGGCAGCGCTCGTACGACTACCAGGCTACCGGGGGGAAACAGGGCGACTCGGTCGCGCATCAGATGGCGCAGTCTGCGCTTCACCTTGTTGCGCACGACCGCGCCACCCACAGCCTTGCTCACGACGAAACCCGCACGTGTCTGGGGAGCGCTCTCCCCAGGCGCGTGCGGGTCCGTGACACCGCTACGAAGGTGTACGACGAGGAGCGGGCGTCCAGCCCGACGGCCTCGTCGTACCGCGGTCGCGAAGTCTTCGCGCCGCCTCAGCCGATGCTCGGTAGGCAGCACGACGTCATGACCTGTGAAATCAGGCGGACAGGCTGGCGCGACCCTTGCTGCGGCGGTTCGCCAGAATCGCGCGGCCGGCACGGGTACGCATCCGCAGGCGGAAGCCGTGGGTCTTGGCGCGACGACGGTTGTTCGGCTGGAAGGTGCGCTTGCTCACTCGGGGGCTCCAGAAATAAATCGGTCTTGCGGGGTGCCGTCCTGGCTGTCACCGTGCGCCCACGAGTAGCTCGCGTTACGCCCGAGTGCACCGCTTCCCGATCACCGAAACGCGATCTGTGCCCATCGGAGGCAGGCGGCAGCAGCCATCGACAACTCGACCTGGTTACGGTACGCGGGGCTACGCCATCCGGTCAAACCAGGGGTCACCGGGAGACACTATCCACAGGCTGGGGACAACAACTTGAACCGCACCCGTCGCCCTGACTACCTTGGCTGAACTCCGATTCGTTCCCTTGACCCTGCCCCACCCGATTTGAATCCCGACCCGTCCCACAACCACACGTTCGTGGGACCCGTGAGAGAGCGTGCCCTGTGGCTGACGTACCTGCCGATCTTGCCGCAGTGTGGCCACGCGTACTCGAACAGCTTCTGGGCGAGGGGCGCGGGCAGGGCGTCGAGGTGAAGGACGAGCACTGGATCCGGCGCTGCCAGCCGCTCGCCCTGGTGGCGGACACGGCCCTGCTCGCCGTACCGAACGAGTTCGCGAAAGGTGTGCTCGAAGGCCGCCTCGCCCCGGTCGTCAGCGAGACCCTGAGCCGCGAGTGCGGCCGTCCGATCCGCATCGCGATCACCGTCGACGACTCCGCCGGCGAGCCCCCGGCCCCGCCGGCGCCCCCCTCCCAGCCGCAGTCGCGCTACGAGGAGCCCGAGCGCCCCTCCGGCCAGTACGAGGGGTACGGCCGCCACCGCGCCGACCCGTCCGGCGGCGGGCAGGGCGACCAGCGTCCGCACCCGCGAGGGGACCAGATGCCCTCGGCCCGCCCCGCGTACCCGTCCGAGTACCAGCGCCCCGAGCCCGGCGCCTGGCCGCGCCCGGCGCAGGACGAGTACGGCTGGCACCAGCAGCGCCTCGGCTTCCCGGAGCGCGACCCGTACGCGTCGCCGCCGCGCGATGCCTACGGCTCCCCGTCACAGGACGCGTACGGCTCCTCCTCCCAGGACTCCTACGGCTCCGGCGGGTCCGACTCCTACGGCCCGCCGTCGCAGGACTACCGCCCGCAGTCCATGGAGCGGCCGCCGTACGACCAGCAGCGTTCCGACTACGAGTCGGCGCGCGCGGACTACGACCAGCGGGACCCCGTCCGCCGCGACCTGCCCGAGCCACCGGCCGGTTCGGGTCACGTGCACCGCGGCGGTCCGGTCGGCCCGAACCTGCCCACCACAGGCGCGCCCGGCCCGCTGGCCGCGAAGCCCGCGCCGACGGCCGGGCCCGGTGAACCCACCGCGCGTCTGAACCCCAAGTACCTCTTCGACACCTTCGTCATCGGTGCCTCGAACCGGTTCGCGCACGCGGCCGCCGTCGCCGTCGCCGAGGCGCCCGCGAAGGCGTACAACCCCCTCTTCATCTACGGGGAGTCGGGCCTCGGGAAGACCCACCTGCTGCACGCGATCGGGCACTACGCGCGAAGCCTGTACCCGGGCACACGCGTGCGGTACGTGAGCTCGGAGGAGTTCACCAACGAGTTCATCAACTCCATCCGCGACGGCAAGGGCGACAGCTTCCGCAAGCGCTACCGCGAGATGGACATCCTGCTCGTCGACGACATCCAGTTCCTGGCGGACAAGGAGTCGACGCAGGAGGAGTTCTTCCACACCTTCAACACGCTCCACAACGCCAACAAGCAGATCGTGCTCTCCAGCGACCGGCCGCCCAAGCAACTGGTGACGCTGGAGGACCGGCTGCGGAACCGTTTCGAGTGGGGCCTGATCACCGACGTCCAGCCGCCCGAGCTGGAGACGCGCATCGCGATCCTGCGGAAGAAGGCCGTCCAGGAGCAGCTCAACGCTCCGCCGGAGGTACTGGAGTTCATCGCCTCGCGGATCTCGCGCAACATCCGCGAGCTGGAGGGCGCGCTGATCCGGGTGACGGCGTTCGCGTCGCTCAACCGTCAGCCGGTGGACCTGGGACTGACCGAGATCGTCCTCAAGGACCTCATCCCCGGCGGCGAGGACTCGGCACCCGAGATCACCTCGACGGCCATCATGGGCGCCACCGCCGACTACTTCGGGCTCACGGTGGAAGACCTGTGCGGCACCTCGCGCGGCCGCGCGCTGGTGACGGCCCGGCAGATCGCCATGTACCTGTGCCGTGAGCTGACGGACCTCTCGCTGCCGAAGATCGGCGCGCTGTTCGGCGGCCGGGACCACACGACGGTCATGCACGCGGACCGCAAGATCCGCAATCTGATGGCCGAGCGTCGCTCCATCTACAACCAGGTGACCGAGCTGACCAACCGCATCAAGAACGGCTGAGCGGACGGCTGACCGCGCCGCGGACGCCTCGACGAGGGCGCCTCAGGGACCAGATCCCGGGGGCGCCCTCCGTCGTTCCGGGCGCCTGCCCCGCCATCCCCGGGTCACCCGCTGTTCGATTACCCGCCGGGTTACGGCCACTCTCCACAGATTTGGTGACTTTCTCCCGTCCACATCCTGGGGACTGCGGAGTTGTCCAGATCGTGTCCACAGGCAACCCTGTTGAAGGACCATCAGACCAGGTCAAGTGGTTGTGGATTCGTGGACGAAGGATCTCCACAGGCTGTGGACAACGGGATGGTCCACAAGCTGTGCATGAAGTTGTCCACCGACAACCCACAGGACCAGGCCGGTTGTCCCCAGCGATCTCGGGCTTCTCCACATGGCTGTCCACTGTTCGGCAACGCGACGCACCTCCTCACCGGGTCGAGTGAAAGGCGTCACACGAAGGTGCCGGGTTGGCCTGTGGGAAAGGCGGGTAAAGCTGGGGACGGTCCTGGGGAGAAGTCGCCCCGACCTGTGCATGGAGTGTGCAGAACTTTCTGTTCTCCACAGAAACCCCGAGTTGTCCACCGCCGTCGCCCACAGGGCCGGTGGACAAAATCTGGCCTCTGAGCTGGGAAAACGGGGTTATCCACGGTATCCACAGCCCCTACTACTACTGACGACTAGAGAGAGCGAAGAATCCGTTTAGAAGGGGGTCCTGTGCACAACTCGCTCCTCGGCGCCCGGCTGCCCCTCGTCACGACTTGACCCCGAGCGGCACCTACTGTCAGTGCCGTGCGTCAGACTGTTCCCCGGTGTCCTTCCCGCCACAGGGACCGACGACACCGAGACAGACGACGAAGGCCAGGCAGGGCGAGAAGCGCCGGCAACAGCAGGAGGCGGCAACAGTGAAGATCCGGGTGGAACGCGACGTACTCGCGGAAGCCGTGGCCTGGGCGGCGCGCAGCCTCCCGGCCCGTCCGCCGGCGCCGGTCCTCGCCGGCCTGCTGCTGAAGGCCGAGGACGGCCAGCTGAGCCTGTCCGGCTTCGACTACGAGGTGTCCGCACGCGTGTCGGTGGAGGCCGAGGTCGAGGAGGAGGGCACGGTGCTCGTCTCCGGCCGCCTGCTCGCCGACATCTGCCGCGCCCTGCCCAACCGGCCGGTGGAGATCTCCACAGACGGTGTACGGGCGACGGTGGTCTGCGGTTCCTCGCGGTTCACCCTCCACACACTGCCTGTGGAGGAATACCCGGCACTGCCCCAGATGCCGAACGCGACGGGCACCGTCCCCGGCGAGGTCTTCGCCTCCGCCGTGCAGCAGGTCGCGATCGCGGCCGGCCGCGACGACACGCTCCCGGTGCTCACCGGTGTGCGCATCGAGATCGAGGGCGACACCGTCACCCTGGCCTCCACCGACCGCTACCGCTTCGCGGTGCGTGAGTTCCTGTGGAAGCCGGAGAACCCGGAGGCGTCCGCGGTCGCCCTGGTGCCCGCCAAGACGCTCCTGGACACCGCCAAGGCGCTCACGAGCGGCGACAGCGTCATCCTGGCACTGTCCGGTTCGGGCGCCGGCGAGGGACTGATCGGTTTCGAGGGTGCCGGCCGTCGCACGACGACCCGCCTCCTGGAGGGCGACCTCCCGAAGTACCGCACGTTGTTCCCGACCGAGTTCAACAGCGTGGCCGTCATCGAGACCGCCCCCTTCGTGGAGGCCGTCAAGCGCGTGGCCCTGGTCGCCGAGCGCAACACCCCGGTGCGGCTCAGCTTCGAGCAGGGCGTGCTCATCCTGGAGGCCGGTTCCAGTGACGACGCACAGGCTGTGGAAAGGGTCGACGCCCAGCTCGAGGGCGACGACATCTCCATCGCCTTCAACCCGACCTTCCTGCTCGACGGCCTGAGCGCCATCGACTCCCCGGTGGCCCAGCTGTCGTTCACGACGTCCACGAAGCCCGCGCTGCTCAGCGGCAAGCCGGCGGTGGACGCCGAGGCGGACGACGCCTACAAGTACCTGATCATGCCGGTGCGGCTCAGCGGCTGACCGTCGTCCACAGCGTTCGCGGCCCCGGTGGAGAACCCGGGACCGCGGACGAAGCCGCAGGTGAGGGCGTACGTTTGAGCGGGTATGCCCACAGGTGTGCGCGACCGTCCGGGTTTAGGCTCGGACATGGGTACGAAAGTGCCCCCTCACGCACACAGCAACCTAAGGAACAACTGATGGAGCTCGGTCTCGTCGGCCTCGGCAAGATGGGCGGCAACATGCGCGAGCGGATCCGCCGCGCGGGCCACACCGTCGTCGGATACGACCGCAACGCGGACCTCGCCGATGTGCACAGCCTGGAGGAGCTTGTGGGCAAGCTCCCCGGCCCGCGCGTGGTCTGGGTGATGGTTCCGGCCGGTGCCGCGACCCAGTCCACGATCGACGAGCTCGGCGAACTGCTGGAGCCCGGTGACGTCGTGGTGGACGGCGGGAACTCGCGCTGGACGGACGACGAGAAGCACGCGCAGGAGCTGGCGGCCAAGGGCATCGGCTTCGTCGACTGCGGCGTCTCCGGCGGCGTCTGGGGCCTGGAGAACGGTTACGCGCTGATGTACGGCGGCGACGCCGAGAACGTCGCCAAGGTGCAGCCGGTCTTCGACGCCCTCAAGCCCGAGGGTTCGTTCGGTTCGGTGCACGCCGGCAAGGTCGGCGCGGGCCACTTCGCGAAGATGGTCCACAACGGCATCGAGTACGCCATGATGCAGGCTTACGCCGAGGGCTGGGAGCTGCTGGAGAAGGTCGACTCCGTCACGGACGTGCGCGAGGTCTTCCGGTCCTGGCAGGAGGGCACGGTCATCCGCTCCTGGCTGCTGGACCTCGCGGTGAACGCCCTCGACGACGACGAGCACCTGGAGCGGCTGAAGGGCTTCGCACAGGACTCCGGCGAGGGCCGGTGGACCGTGGAGGCCGCGATAGACAACGCCGTGCCGCTGCCCGCGATCACGGCCTCGCTGTTCGCCCGCTTCGCCTCCCGCCAGGACGACTCGCCGCAGATGAAGATGATCGCGGCTCTGCGCAACCAGTTCGGCGGGCACGCGGTCGAGAAGAAGTAGCCGAACAGCAGTAACGGCAGTAGCGAGAAGCAGTAACCAGCGGTCGAAGGATCTGGGGGAGGTCGGTTCACGAGCATGCACGTCACGCATCTGTCGCTGGCCGACTTCCGCTCGTACGCCCGGGTCGAGGTTCCGCTCGACCCGGGCGTCACCGCCTTCGTCGGCCCCAACGGCCAGGGCAAGACGAACCTCGTCGAGGCCGTCGGCTATCTGGCCACCCTGGGCAGCCACCGTGTCGCCTCCGACGCCCCCCTGGTCCGCATGGGCGCCGACCGCGCGATCATCCGGGCGCAGGTCAAGCAGGGCGAACGGCAGCAGCTGGTCGAGCTCGAACTCAACCCGGGCAAGGCCAACCGTGCCCGCGTCAACAGGTCCTCGCAGGTCAGACCTCGTGACGTGCTGGGAATCGTCCGGACGGTGCTGTTCGCCCCCGAGGACCTCGCCCTGGTCAAGGGCGACCCCGGCGAGCGGCGCCGCTTCCTCGACGAGCTGATCACCGCGCGCACTCCGCGCATGGCCGGCGTGCGCTCCGACTACGAACGCGTCCTCAAGCAGCGCAACACCCTCCTGAAGTCGGCCGCGCTGGCCCGCCGCCACGGCGGCCGCACCATGGACCTGTCCACGCTCGACGTCTGGGACCAGCACCTCGCGCGCGTGGGCGCCGAGCTGCTCGCCCAGCGGCTCGACCTGGTCGCCGCGATCCAGCCGCTCGCCGACAAGGCGTACGAGCAGCTGGCCCCGGGCGGCGGACCGGTCGCCGTGGAGTACAAGCCGTCCGCGCCCGGTATCACCGGCCACACCCGCGAGGAGCTCCACGACCAGTTGATGGCCGCCCTCGCCGAGGCGCGCAAGCAGGAGATCGAGCGGGGGGTCACCCTCGTGGGGCCACACCGCGACGACGCGGTGCTCAAGCTCGGTCAGCTGCCCGCCAAGGGGTACGCCTCGCACGGCGAGTCCTGGTCCTACGCGCTGGCGCTGCGTCTGGCGTCCTACGACCTGCTGCGTGCCGAGGGCAACGAACCCGTGCTGATCCTGGACGACGTCTTCGCCGAGCTGGACGCCCGCCGCCGGGAGCGCCTGGCCGAGCTCGTCGCGCCCGGTGAGCAGGTCCTGGTGACGGCCGCGGTCGACGACGACGTACCGCACGTGCTGGCGGGTGCGCGGTACGCCGTGGCCGACGGGGCGGTGGAACGCGTATGAGCGCCGACGAACCGGCCCGCGAGAAGGCTCCCGCGGACGCCTCGGGCAAGGCCCCCGAACCCTCCGGCGTGGACCTCGCGCGCGTGGCGTTGCGGGCGGCGCGGGAACAGGCACGCGCGCGGGGGGACGCGGCGCAGCAGAAGAAGCAGGCCCGCCGCGGCGGCGGCCTGCGTTCCGGGGCGCGCGCCGACAGGCGTGACCCCATGGCCCTCGGCTCCGCGATCAACCGGCTGCTGACCGAGCGCGGCTGGGAGACGCCCGCCGCGGTGGGCGGGGTGATGGGCCGCTGGCCTGAGATCGTCGGCGAGGACGTGGCCAATCACTGCGTTCCGGAGAAGTACGACGAGGACGAACGTGTCCTGGTGGTGCGCTGCGACTCCACCGCCTGGGCGACCAACCTGCGCCTGCTCGCCCCGACGCTGGTGGCCCGGCTGAACGAGGACCTCGGCCACGGCGCGGTGAAGCTGATCAAGGTGTACGGCCCCAGTGGTCCCACGCGCCGCTACGGCCCCCTGCGGGCCCCGGGCAGCACCGGGCCGGGCGACACCTACGGGTGACCCGAGGCCGGACCCGAAGCCTTGGGGCGGGGCCGACGTGGGGTGATGTACCTCACGTCGCGCGAGCGCGCGGCGACGGCGCTGTACGACCGCACGCGGTTGCGAATCGTGATCTGACCCCGGAGTAGCCAAGGGTTGACACCTCGAAGCGCTGAGTGCCTCCGTGAGCCTCTTGGAGCCCCCATCCGCATATCGGGACCCGGAAGAGACCGGTTCAGGGCGGCACATGCGGACTCAGGTACCGGCAAACCCCCATCAGTGTCGGCGCTACCGGTAGACTGGAAGCCAATCCCGCCCCCAACGTGGGGACCGCCCGGGAGAAGCTGAGCAACGCTGATCAAGGCTTACCAACGCAACATGCCGCAGCCGCTCCGGCAACCCGCCGACGAGCCTGGCTCGTGCTGTGCCAGAAAGGGCGCTTCGTGGCCGATTCCGGCAACCCCAACGAGAACATCCCGTCCACCGACGAAGGCGCGAACGACGTGGCCAAGACCTCGAACAGCGAGGTCACCGCCTCGTACGACGCCAGCGCCATCACCGTCCTCGAGGGTCTGGACGCGGTCCGCAAGCGACCCGGTATGTACATCGGCTCGACCGGCGAGCGCGGTCTGCACCACCTCGTGTACGAGGTGGTGGACAACTCCGTCGACGAGGCGTTGGCCGGGCACGCGGACACGATCGACGTGACGATCCTCCCCGACGGCGGCGTCCGCGTGATCGACAACGGCCGCGGCATCCCGGTGGGCATCGTCGCGTCCGAGGGCAAGCCGGCCCTCGAGGTCGTGCTGACCGTGCTGCACGCGGGCGGAAAGTTCGGCGGCGGCGGCTACGCGGTCTCCGGCGGTCTCCACGGTGTCGGCGTCTCGGTCGTGAACGCGCTGTCCAGCAAGGTCTCCGTCGAGGTCAGGACGGACGGCCACCGCTGGACGCAGGACTACAAGATGGGCGTCCCGACGGCTCCGCTGGTCAAGCACGAGGCCACGCAGGAGACCGGCACCTCGGTCACCTTCTGGGCGGACGCGGACATCTTCGAGACCACCGAGTACTCCTTCGAGACGCTGTCGCGGCGTTTCCAGGAGATGGCGTTCCTCAACAAGGGTCTGACGATCAAACTCACCGACGAGCGCGACTCCGCGAAGGCCACGGCCGGGGCGGACGAGGCGGGGGCGGATGAGAAGGACGAGGTCAAGACCGTCACGTACCACTACGAAGGCGGCATCGTCGACTTCGTGAAGTACCTCAACTCCCGCAAGGGGGAAGCGGTGCACCCCACCGTGATCGACCTCGAGGCCGAGGACAAGGAGAAGAGCCTCTCCCTCGAAGTCGCGATGCAGTGGAACAGCGGTTACAGCGAGGGTGTGTACTCCTTCGCCAACATCATCCACACGCACGAGGGCGGTACGCACGAAGAGGGCTTCCGCGCGGCGCTGACGAACCTGGTCAACAAGTACGCGCGTGACAAGAAGCTGCTGCGCGAGAAGGACGACAACCTCACGGGCGACGACATCCGCGAGGGTCTGACCGCGATCATCTCCGTCAAGCTGAGCGAGCCCCAGTTCGAGGGCCAGACCAAGACCAAGCTGGGCAACACGGAGGCGAAGACCTTCGTCCAGAAGGCGGTCTACGAGCACCTCAACGACTGGCTGGACCGCAACCCGGTCGAGGCGGCGGACATCGTCCGCAAGGGCATCCAGGCGGCCACCGCGCGCGTGGCGGCCCGCAAGGCCCGCGACCTCACCCGCCGCAAGGGACTGCTGGAGTCGGCCTCCCTGCCGGGCAAGCTCTCCGACTGTCAGTCGAACGACCCCATCAAGTGCGAGATCTTCATCGTCGAGGGTGACTCCGCCGGCGGCTCGGCCAAGTCCGGCCGCAACCCGCAGTACCAGGCGATCCTCCCGATCCGCGGCAAGATCCTCAACGTGGAGAAGGCCAGGATCGACAAGATCCTGCAGAACCAGGAGATCCAGGCGCTGATCTCCGCCTTCGGCACGGGCGTGCACGAGGACTTCGACATCTCCAAGCTCCGCTATCACAAGATCATCCTGATGGCGGACGCCGACGTCGACGGCCAGCACATCAACACCCTGCTGCTGACCTTCCTGTTCCGCTTCATGCGGCCGCTGGTCGAGGCGGGCCACGTGTTCCTCTCCCGCCCCCCGCTCTACAAGATCAAGTGGGGTCGGGAGGACGCGGAGTACGCGTACTCCGACCGGGAGCGCGACGCGCTGATCGAGCTCGGCCGGCAGCGCGGCAAGCGTGTCCGGGAGGACTCGATCCAGCGCTTCAAGGGTCTCGGCGAGATGAACGCCGAGGAACTGCGCATCACCACGATGGACCAGGAGCACCGCGTCCTCGGCCAGGTCACCCTGGACGACGCCGCCCAGGCCGACGACCTGTTCTCGGTGCTGATGGGCGAGGACGTCGAGGCCCGGCGCCAGTTCATCCAGCGCAACGCCAAGGACGTCCGCTTCCTCGACATCTGAGTCGGTCTCAGCTGACCGCATCAGGAAGGATCCTCACCAGCAATGACCGACGAAAACACGCCCGTCACGCCTGAAGAGGGCGGCGAGATCGTTCTCCGCGTCGAGCCCGTCGGGCTCGAGACGGAGATGCAGCGCTCCTACCTCGACTACGCGATGTCCGTCATCGTGTCCCGGGCGCTGCCCGACGTCCGGGACGGCCTCAAGCCCGTCCACCGCCGCGTGCTGTACGCGATGTACGACGGCGGCTACCGCCCCGAGCGCGGCTTCTACAAGTGCGCCCGTGTCGTCGGCGACGTCATGGGCAACTACCACCCACACGGCGACTCCTCGATCTACGACGCGCTGGTCCGCCTGGCGCAGCCGTGGTCGATGCGGATGCCGCTGGTGGACTCCAACGGCAACTTCGGTTCTCCGGGCAACGACCCGGCGGCCGCCATGCGCTACACCGAGTGCAAGATGGCGCCGCTGTCGATGGAGATGGTCCGCGACATCGACGAGGAGACCGTCGACTTCACGGACAACTACGACGGCCGCTCCCAGGAGCCGACCGTCCTGCCCGCGCGCTTCCCGAACCTGCTGATCAACGGCTCGGCGGGTATCGCGGTCGGCATGGCGACGAACATCCCGTCGCACAACCTGCGCGAGGTCGCTGCGGGCGCCCAGTGGTGTCTGGAGAACCCGGAGGCGAGCCACGAGGAGCTGCTGGACGCGCTCATCGAGCGCATCAAGGGCCCCGACTTCCCGACCGGCGCCCTCGTGGTGGGCCGCAAGGGCATCGAGGAGGCCTACCGCACCGGCCGCGGCTCGATCACCATGCGGGCGGTCGTCGAGGTCGAGGAGATCCAGAACCGCCAGTGCCTGGTGGTCACGGAGCTGCCGTACCAGGTCAACCCCGACAACCTCGCGCAGAAGATCGCCGACCTGGTGAAGGACGGCAAGGTCGGCGGCATCGCCGACGTGCGCGACGAGACGTCGTCCCGTACGGGTCAGCGGCTGGTCATCGTGCTCAAGCGCGACGCGGTCGCCAAGGTCGTCCTGAACAACCTCTACAAGCACACGGACCTCCAGACGAACTTCGGCGCCAACATGCTGGCGCTCGTCGACGGCGTCCCGCGCACGCTCTCGCTGGACGCGTTCATCCGCCACTGGGTGACGCACCAGATCGAGGTCATCGTCCGCCGTACGCGCTTCAGGCTGCGCAAGGCCGAGGAGCGGGCGCACATCCTGCGCGGCCTGCTGAAGGCCCTGGACGCCATCGACGAGGTCATCGCGCTCATCCGGCGCAGCGACACCGTCGAGATCGCGCGCGGGGGCCTGATGGAGCTCCTGGAGATCGACGAGATCCAGGCCAACGCCATCCTCGAGATGCAGCTGCGCCGGCTGGCCGCCCTGGAGCGTCAGAAGATCGTCCAGGAGCACGACGAGCTCCAGGCGAAGATCACCGAGTACAACGCGATCCTCGCCTCTCCGGTCCGCCAGCGCGGCATCGTGAGCGAGGAGCTGGCGGCGATCGTCGAGAAGTTCGGCGACGACCGCAAGACCATGCTGGTGCCCTACGACGGCGACATGTCCATCGAGGACCTCATCGCCGAGGAGGACATCGTCGTCACCGTCACGCGCGGTGGCTACGTGAAGCGGACCAAGGCGGACGACTACCGGGCGCAGAAGCGCGGCGGCAAGGGCGTGCGCGGCGCGAAGCTCAAGGAAGACGACATCGTCGACCACTTCTTCGTGTCGACGACGCACCACTGGCTGCTGTTCTTCACGAACAAGGGACGCGTTTACCGCGCGAAGGCGTACGAGCTGCCCGACGCCGGCCGGGACGCGCGCGGCCAGCACGTGGCGAACCTGCTGGCCTTCCAGCCGGACGAGGCGATCGCCGAGATCCTGGCCATCCGGGACTACGAGGCGGTGCCGTACCTGGTGCTGGCCACCAAGGGCGGGCTGGTCAAGAAGACGCCTCTGAAGGATTACGATTCGCCCCGTTCCGGCGGTGTGATCGCCATCAACCTGCGAGAGCGTGAGGACGGTTCCGACGACGAACTGATCGGAGCGGAACTCGTCTCGGCCGACGACGATCTGCTGCTGATCAGCAAGAAGGCGCAATCGATCAGGTTCACCGCCTCGGACGACACGCTGCGGCCGATGGGCCGCGCCACCTCGGGTGTCAAGGGCATGAGCTTCCGTGCCGAGGACGAGCTGCTCTCGATGAATGTTGTTCGACCCGGTACGTTCGTGTTCACTGCCACCGACGGCGGGTACGCGAAGCGGACCGCTGTCGACGAGTATCGCGTTCAGGGCCGCGGCGGCCTCGGCATCAAGGCTGCCAAGATCGTCGAGGACCGTGGATCACTCGTCGGTGCGCTGATTGTCGAGGAGAGCGACGAAATCCTCGCCATCACGCTGTCCGGTGGTGTGATTCGTACGCGAGTCAGCGAGGTCAGGGAGACGGGCCGTGACACCATGGGCGTCCAACTGATCAACCTGGGCAAGCGCGATGCCGTCGTCGGTATCGCACGTAACGCCGAGGCGGGACGCGAGGCGGAGGAAGTCGACGGCGACGTGGCCGTGGACGAGACCGTCGAGGATGCCGCGACCACCGGCACGGACGAGGGCGAGTCACCCTCGTCCGAGTAGCACGAGGAGTGAGTCATCGTGAACGGAGCCACGGGCGCCGGATCGGCCGGTTCCTCCACTGGTACGGAAACGGACGGCGGCCGTGGCTCCGCCGCGAATGCGACAGGCTCGCACTCATCTGACACTCATGGATCCCAGGGGGGAACTGTGACGGACACCCGAGGCCCGCAGACCCAGCAGCACCAGGCTGGAGCGGGCCCGGCCGCCCCGGCCCAGCCGCCGGGTCAGCCGATGGCGCCTGCCGGCCAGGGGCCATCCCCGCTGCCCGGGGAGCGCCAGCCGCAGCAGCCCGCCGGGCCCTACCACCCGCCGCAGGCCTACCAGACGCCCGCGCCCGCCCCGGCGGGCGCCGCAGTGCGCCGGCCGCGCACGGGCGCCCGTACGACGCCCCGTGTGCGCAAGGCGCGGCTGCGGGTGGCCAAGGCCGACCCGTGGTCGGTGATGAAGGTCAGCTTCCTGCTCTCCATCGCGCTGGGTATCTGCACGATCGTCGCCGCCGCCGTGCTGTGGATGGTCATGGACGCGATGGGCGTCTTCTCGACCGTCGGCGGCACCATCTCCGAGGCCACCGGCTCGAACGAGTCGAACGGCTTCGACCTCCAGTCGTTCCTGTCCCTGCCGAACGTCCTGATGTTCACGACGATCATCGCGGTCATCGACGTCGTCCTCGCGACGGCGCTGGCGACCCTCGGCTCGTTCATCTACAACCTCTCCGCGGGCTTCGTGGGCGGCGTCGAACTGACGCTGGCCGAGGACGAGTGACCTACGCCGACGGCACGGTCCCAAACCTCCGTCGGCGGCCTCCCGGCTATCGATTTTGGGACTGCCCGCGTCGTGCGCTAATCTTCAGGAGTCAGCGCGCGGGACATACACCGCAGAGCGCGGCGGGGCTATAGCTCAGTTGGTTAGAGCGCATCCCTGATAAGGATGAGGCCACAGGTTCAAATCCTGTTAGCCCCACCAGCACGAAGACCCCCGGTCCCCTCGGACCGGGGGTCTTCGGCGTTCACGGTCGGCACCGGCCGCAGCCCGCCCGTCGAGGCCGGCACCGAGACCTGACACCATGAGGCCCGGGCGCCGGTGGTCGGCGAAGCCCTTGCCCTGGTGGTCGGTGCCGGAACCCGGCGGACAATCGGCCGAGGACCAAGGCCGGTTGACCGGCGTCGGCGACGCCCGCCATCGACCTGTGAGGATGAGGCCATGCCGATGTCCGGGCCCGAGCTGTCGGCCGCGCCTCATGAGCTGGTCGTCCGGCTACGCGCCGGTGTGCGTGAGCGGCGTGCCGTTCGTCCCAGGGGCCCTGAACTCCAGCACGTGCGGGACACCTTCGTTCCCTCCGGGGACCGGCGCGTTCCCGTGCGCCGCTACCGCCCCGGTGACGGGCCGCGCCCGGTGCTGGTGTTCCTGCACGGCGGCGGGTTCGTCCTCGGCGATCTGGACACCCACGACCGCACGTGCCGCCGTATCGCCCAGGAGTGCGATCTGGACGTCGTCGCGGTCGACTACCGGCTGGCCCCCGAGCACCCCTACCCGGCCGCCGTCGAGGACGCCGTGGCGGTCCTGCGGCACGTGCGGCCCGACGCCGTGGCCGGCGACAGCGCGGGCGGGTTCCTCGCCGCCGCAGCGTGCCTCGCGCTACGCGCCGAAGGCGGCCCGCTGCCCGCGATCCAGGCCCTGATCTGCCCGAACACCGACCTCGCGCTCGACCACCCCTCCATCGCCGAGAAGGGCACGGGATACGGCCTGGACGCGGACGCGCTCGCCGTCTTCGTCGAGCAGTTCGTCCCGGACCCCGCGGCGCGGGGCGCCGCTTCCCCGCTCCACGCCGACGACCTGTCAGGACTGCCCGCCGCCCTGATCGTCACCGCCGAGCACGACGCGCTGCGCGACGAGGGCGGGGCCTACGCCCGTCGCCTCGCGCAGGCCGGTGTGCCGGTCCGTCACCGGGTCGAACCCGGACTCGTCCATGGCTACATCCAGGGCATGGACCTCACCGACCCGGCCGCGGCGGCCGCGCACGAGCGCCTGTTCGCCGACCTGCGGGAGCTGGTCCCGCGCTGAGGTGCCGGGACGCGAGAGAGGCCTCCGACCTGACCAGGTCGAAGGCCTCGCGCTTTCTCGCAGGCGCCGTACGCAAGTTCGCCGGCTGCGCCGTCAGTGCTGGAGGGCCGCGGGTGGCTCGTCCGGGGCGAGGGGGTCACAGGTGGACGGGGCCGACTCGGGGGCCTCGGTCTCCGTGGTCGGGCGGTGACGACAGCTCGGGGACTTGCCGTGAGCCTCGGCGCGGATGCGCTGCTTCATCGTGGGGGGCAGGGACCGCGCATGGGACCAGAGCCAGGGAGCCGGGGCCGGAACCGTCGTGTGCGAGGCGCTGCTGTTGCGTGTCGGCTCGGTCCGGGCTACCGCCGTCGTGGCGGTCGTCGTGATGAGTCCGAGCGCCGTGCACAGCGCGAGGAAGGCGGTGACGATGGCGGTCCACAGCTTCGTGGCCTGGTTGCGGGCCATGGCCCCTCACTTTCAGGTCGGGCGATTTGCGTACTTTCCTCATGATGTGTATGGCGATCGCGAAGTGGTGGACCGACGCCCATGGCGCGTCGATCTTCCGATGAACACCACACGGATGGGTGCATGGCGGTCGAAAGGTGGCGGAGAGCGAAGAAAAGTTGCAGACATGGAGAGGGTCGGGCAAAATCTCGCTCTCTGTAGAGGTGTGATCACCCTCCGGCCGGAACGGCGTTCTCGGGTTCCGTCCGCTTCTACTGCGCTCTCCCGGGAGGCAGTTGAGGGCCCCGACGCAGGTCACCGATCGGTATCGGTCGGTGTGTATAGTCGGGCGCCAGAGGTCCCCTACGTCAAGGAAAGACGAGGTCGCACGGTGAAGAAGCTTCTCCTGGTCGCACTGGCCGCCATCGGCGGGCTCCTCGTGTACCGCCAGATCCAGGCGGATCGCGCCGAGCAGGATCTGTGGACGGAGGCGACTGACTCCGTGCCCACGGGTTCGTGAGTCCCGACACCGGATTCTGACCAGACCCCGACCGCCTTCGCGGTCGGGGTTTTGCGTTGTCCGCAGCCGCGCGTTTCGGCCGCTCGCGCGAAACCGCCGGATGGCGCGCCACTCGACGGGCAGGATGGGCCACATTCCGGTCCGGCGGGTGGCGAGGGGGCGCGTGATGGAGCGCGTGGTGGGGCGGCGTACGACGGCGTGGTGGCCTGGCGCGGCCCGGCGAAGGCGTCCTGTGGCAGCGGCGACAGCGGGGGCAGCGGCGGCACCCGGGGCAGCGACCGTACGGGCGGTCGGGCCTGGAGCGGCGACGCCGACCGTACAGGCGGTACGGCCGTCACCGGTGACGCGTGCGGTTGCGGTGGGAGCCGTGTTGTGGACCATCGCGGTGGTCGTGCCGGCGCAGGGGGCCGCAGCCGTCGCGCCGGTCGCGTCCTCAGCCGCCTCGGCGCGGTTCGCGGCCCCGGCAGCGGCCTCCGCGGCCTCGGCCCCCGGCTACGCCTTCGCCGCCGACGCCCGGACCGTCCCGGGCGCGACCAGCACCACCGACGCGGCCCGCCTGGATCCCGGCAGGACGTATCGCAGCGCCCTCCCCGGGAGCGGCAAGATCTACTACCGCCTCGAACTCGACGCCACGTCGAACGCGTACGTCGCCGCCACCGCCGTTCCCGCCCCGGACGCCGGTATCGCCTCCGTCGACGGCATCAGGGTGACCGTCCAGGACGCCGACAGCCATACCTGCTCCTCCGACTCGACGATCTTCGGGGCCTCCCGCAGCCCGCATCCCCTCGCGGCGTGGGGCGCGCGCGAGGCGTCCCCTGCCACAACCCTGTGCCGACGGGCGGGCACCTACTACGTGGTCGTCGAGCGGCTCGGTACGGCGGGCTCCGGACCGCGGGACTGGGACCTGGAGCTGGCCGCGTTCGCGGAGCCGCGGCTGGCGAGGACCGGCGCGAGCCGTGCGCCCGAGGTCTGGAACTCCGCCTCCCCCGAACCTCTTGGGGACGATCCGCAGAACCGTGCGGGCGGCGCCGGATTCGGTACGGCGACCACCGTGCGGCAGGGCGTCTGGCGCGCCGACATCGTGCCCGGACAGACCCTCTTCTACCGGGTGCCCGTCGACTGGGGCCGGCAGCTGTACGCCACCGCCGACCTGGGAAGCGCGAGCGAGGGCAGCGGCTACGCGGTGGGCGCCCTCGTGATGTCGCTCTACAACCCGGTGCGTGCCCACGTCGAGGACGCGGCCACCAACTACGACGGCAGCCAGAAGTCGGTCGCGCTCGCCCCGGTGCCGCCGGTCAGGTACGCCAACCGCTACGACCTCACCGACGCCGTGAGCACGATGAGGTTCGCCGGCTCGTACTACCTGGTGGTGCATCTCGCGGCACAGGTGGCCGAACCCTTCGGCGCGGGCCCGTTCGGGCTGACGCTGCGCGTGCGGGTCGGCGGCGCGGGGGAGTCCGCTCCCGGGTACGCGGGGCAGTCAGCGCCGCGTGGCGTCTTCGACGTCACGGCGGCGGACCGGGCGGCCGGGGACGGCTCCGGGGGCGCGGACACCGCGCTGCGGGCGGTCGCGGTGGGCGGGATCGGTACGGGCAGCGTGCTGCTGCTGGTGCTCGGCGTATGGACGGTGACGGCACGGCGCCGGGACGCTCAGATGCGGGTCAACGCCCAGAACCCCACGGCGTAGCAGGCCAGCGCGAGCAGCAGCAGCGGGACGGCCACCCTGGCGGGCGGCCCGGGGCGGCGGCGGGCGCGGCGCCGCGATATCTCCCGCGCCGGAGGCGGAACCTGCGGGACCTGAGCGGTGTATGAAGCAGTAGAGGCATCGGCGCTCGGCGGCCGTGGGGAGGAGCGCGGGACGTAGGCGGGCTCGTGGGGGGAGGCGGGTACGACGTGCTGGGGTGTGGACGGTTCAGGTGTTCCGGGCGGTGGGAGAAGGAAGCTGCCGGTGTCCGACATGGACGTCGGGCGGCCGGAAGGCGGGCCGGCGGCGGGGGGAGGGGCGTACGCGCGCTGCGCTGTGGCGCTGTGCGGTGCCGGTGCCGGTGCCGACATCGGCGTCGGGCTCAGGCGTGGATCGGTGGGTACGGTGCCCGCGCCGGCCCATGGAGCGATGGTGTCGGTGGTCCGCTCGCCGCTCTGGTCGCCGTTCTGCTCACGGCTCTGATCGCCGGAGTGCGCACGGAACTGCGGGTCGTGCTGCGCACCGGACAGAGCGCCGGACTGCGTGCCGGTGCCCGAGCGGCCGGGGTGCCGAGGCCCGGGCGGCTGGGGTGGCTCGGGGGACCGGGGCCGTTGCGCCGACTGTGGGCCCGCCGGGCCGAACCCGGGCGGGAGCGGGCCGAGCTGGTCGAAGATCTCGATCAGCTCGTCGTCGGGGCCGGGCTCCGACAGCAGCTCGGCGGCCGCGGCGAGCGCCTTGCGGGCTCCGGTGGCCGTGCGGAACCGGGCGAGCGGGTCCGGTTGCAGCAGCGTGGCGACGACCTGCCACAGCGGCTCCGGGATGCCCTTGGGCGCCCCGGGCGTCCCGTGCTCCGCGAAGAACTGCACCAGGGCCTTGGCGTCGGGCTTGGCGCCCTCCAGGAGATACAGGGCCACCAGACCTACGGCGAACAGGTCGGCCGCGAAGTCCGGCTCCGCGCCCATCATCTGCTCGGGTGCCAGATAACCGGGCGTTCCCACCACGAGGTTGGTCTCCGTGAGGCGGGGTTCGCCCAGCCGCATCGCGATGCCGAAGTCGGACAGGCGCAGCCGGGGCCGGCCCGTTCCGGTGGCTTCGAGCAGGATGTTGGCGGGCTTGATGTCACGGTGCACCACGCCTTCCGTGTGCACCGCGGAGAGTCCGGCCAGGAGCTGGTCGAGCAGGGTGCAGACGAACGCCGGTGGCAGAGGGCCGTAGTCGCCGATCAGATGGGCCAGTGAACCACCCGCGACCAGGTCCATCGTGAACAGGACCTTGTCGTCGTCGGCGGCCCAGCTGGCGGGGGCGAGTACATGAGGGTGATCGATTCGCAGCGCCTGCTCGCGTACGAAGCGCAGCAGTGAGTGCGCGTCGCTCTGCTGGAGGACCTTGGCGGCCACATAGCGGCGCCGGCGGTGGTCCCAGGCGCGCCAGACGGCGCCGACCCCTCCGCGTCCGATCGGGTCGACCAGTTCGTACCGGCCGGCGAAGACCTCACCCATGGCTGTGCGCTGCTCCTCCCCCTGCGGCGTCCCCCGTTGCCTCCCCCTCGGGGGGCGTGGCGACTCCTCCCGCGCCCCCGCTGTCCCTTCTCTCCGGTCCCCGTCCCGGTCCCTTGTCCCCCATGACCCTTATGCCGGGTCCCGGGTGCCGCTTCGTACCGGGCTTCGGCGAGTGACGCGGCCCCCGTCGCGCCCTCGCCGTGCGTCGGCCCGGTCCCGAACCCCCCGTCGGCTACCGGGCCTTCGGCTTCAGCTCTGGTGGGACTGGTAGTGCGTGACCGCGTCCGAGGTGCGGCCCGCGCCGTAGACCCGGAGGAACTCTGCCAGTTCCGGGTGGGTCTGAGCGAGGGTGTCCGCGGCCTCGATTATGTCGCCGGCGGCGGCCACCGACCGCAGCAGCGACTGGATCTCGCGGACCACGCGCTTGACGGTGGGCGCACCCAAACTGCCGGTCGTCTGCGTGGTGTTGCTGAGCACCGAGCCCCCCTGGGACCTCTTGATCTCGTTTATTTGCTCGGTCGCCTCGGCCGCGCTGACGCTGCCGTCCGCGACCTGTCCCGCCAGTTCCTGCAACAACTGCACCCGTTGGACCACGGCCGGATTGCCGATCTTCGCCCGCTGACCGCTCATCAGCTGGGACAGCATCGGCGCGGACAGGCCCAGCACGCCCGCGAGCCGAGCCTGGTTGAGGCCGAGATCCTCTATGAGCTTACGGAAGAGCGCCCCCAACGGCTCTCCGTACCAGTTCCGCTGAAGGTCCCGCGCTCTCGCGGTCGCTTCCTGCTGTGCGGCGTCCATTGCGTCTCCCCATCGCTTCCCCAAAAACGGCGGTTCGCTGTAGCGAACCACGTCGAGCATCTTACGGAGAGTGGTCGCCTGCGGGGAGCCCCCATCTTTTTGCGAGATACCCCGGGCGACCCGGTAGTCTGGTCTGCGGCGCCCACCGTTAAGCGGTTCTCTTCCGGTTGGACGCCATGCTTCCGGGGCCTTAGCTCAGTTGGTAGAGCGCTGTCTTTGCATGGCAGATGTCAGGGGTTCGACTCCCCTAGGCTCCACAACGCGGACCGGCCGGACACCTTACGGGTGTCCGGCCGGTCCTTTGTTTGTCGCGTGACGCGCGTCACCCAGGAACCCCGAAAGCGTTGCAGTTCTTTGCGCAAACATGCGCGGAGAGTGGCCCTCGTGGAGCCGCTCCGGGGGTGGCGGCCGCGAAGATCGGAGGCGATCCCTCCGCCCTGTGGCCTTGCGTGAACTGGGCGGGGTGCGATCGTGTGACGAGGTGGGTGCACTCCGTCAAGAAAGTGTGTGGGGAATGTGTAGGGTCGAGGCGTTGCAAACGTCACCGCAAAACGGGGCTCCGCCTGTTCCACGTGAAACATCGCCGAGGGGCGGAAGGCCGGCAGGCCTTCCGCCCCTCGGCGTCACACGTCATGCGTGGGGTGCGGCGATGTCCGTACGGCGTCAGCCGCGGTCCTCGCGGTCCACGGCCTCGTCCTCGGCCTGCTTGGCCTGCACCTCGGGGTCGAGTACGGACTGGTCGAGGCTGCCGTCCACCGACTTCAGCCGACTCGACTCGGGCACCTCCGTCGCGGCGGGCGGCTCGACCAGCCAGTCCGGGTTGGCCTGCTTGTCCCACCACTTCCACGCGGCGTAGGCGCCGCCGGCCAGGACACCCAGGACGGCCAGCACCTTCGCGGCCTGGCCGGCCTTCGCCCGTCGCCGGTGCTTGCGGGCCAGCTTCTCGATCTCCCTCGGCGTCACCTGGCCGCGCAGTGCGGCCAGCGCGGCGACACCGCGCGAGGTAGCCTCTTCCCTGACGGGACCGGCGGCGGCCACTGCCTGCTCGAACCTCGGCCGGGAGTAGTCGGCGGCCTGGCGGGCAGCCTCACGCGTACGGAACGCCGCGTCGTGGGCGGCCTGGTCGACCCTCGGCGGTACATGGGTGCGGGCTTGCTCCAGGCGTGGTGCCAGATAGGCGTCGTACTGGAAGCGGGCTTGTTCCGCTGCCTGCGACATCTTGGGCGCGAGCCGTACGCGGGCCTCGGATGCGTAGTACGCGGCCTTCTCCTTGGCCGTGTCGGCGTAGGGCGCCACCACTTCCGCGGCGTGCAGCACGCTGTCCTTCGCCGTTCCGGTCGCGGCGCGCACGCTGTCGATGCGGGTCACGGGTTCCTCCTCCTCGGTGGCGTACGGTATTTCGACTTTCCACCCTTTTACGGATCATGCCTGTCCGTGGACGCCGGGGCATGTGAGGACGGGCATCCGGGTCACGGGAGAAGACTCCGGGCCCTTCCGATCAAGGGCGGTTCAACAACCGATCAAGTGCAATAGCGGATGAATGCGGGGGAACGGGGAGCTTGTCGTCGACAATGCCACGGATCGACGCCGAGTGCCCGCGCCACGGGAGTACTGGTCCGGTTTTCCGCAAGCGGGATCCACGGATCTCCGCCCGGAAGAGGACGTCGGACGACGCGTCGTCCCGGCCGTGACAGGATCGGGGGTCACAGGAAGACAACGGAAGGCAGATCGTGGCCGAGCAGCTCTACGCCACCCTGAAGACCAATCACGGCGACATCGTGGTCCGGCTCTTCCCGGACCACGCCCCCAAGACGGTCAAGAACTTCGTCGAGCTCGCCCAGGGCGAGCGGGAGTGGACCCACCCCGAGACGGGCGTGAAGTCCCAGGCCAGGCTGTACGACGGCACGGTCTTCCACAGGGTGATCAGCGGATTCATGATCCAGGGCGGTGACCCGCTGGGCAACGGCACCGGCGGTCCGGGCTACCAGTTCGGGGACGAGTTCCACCCGGACCTCCAGTTCTCGAAGCCCTATCTGCTGGCCATGGCGAACGCCGGTCCGGCCACCAACGGCTCGCAGTTCTTCATCACGGTCGCCCCGACGGCCTGGCTGAACCGCAAGCACACCATCTTCGGCGAGGTCACCGACGCGGCGAGCCAGAAGGTCGTCGATGCCATCGCGTCGGCCCCGGCCAACCCGCGCACCGACCGCCCGGCCAACGACGTCGTCATCGAGTCGGTCGTCGTCGAGAAGCGCCAGTCCTGAGCCGACGCCCCCCCCGACGCGTGTCGGCAGGGAACCTATTGCCCCGCTCGTCCGTAAGGATGGGCGGGGCAACGCACTGCATACGACGACCCAGGGGATGTGTCATGGACCAGGCTCAAGGCAGCCACCAGGACGCCCGGAGTCTGCCCGGCTGCTACCGGCACCCCGACCGGGAGACCGGCATCCGCTGCACCCGATGCGAGCGTCCGATCTGCCCGGAGTGCATGGTCAGCGCCTCGGTCGGCTTCCAGTGCCCCGACTGCGTACGAGACGGAGGTGGCGGCGCACCCCCGGCCGCCTCCCGTCCCCGCACCCTCACGGGCGGCACGATCGCGGCCGACCCGCGCCTGATCACCAAGCTGCTGATCGGCGTCAACCTCGCGCTGTACCTGGTCCAGCTTTCGGCCGGCGACCGCTTCACCGATCGTTTCGTGCTCGTCGGCCGCTACTCCTCGCCCGGGTTGGAGGGTGTCGCCGAGGGCCAGTGGTACCGGCTGGTCACCGCGATGTTCCTGCACAGCGGCTATATCCACATCCTGTTCAACATGCTCAGCCTGTGGTGGGTCGGCGGCCCGCTGGAGGCGGCCCTCGGCCGCGCCCGCTATCTCGCGCTCTACTTCATCTCCGGGCTGGCCGGCGGCGCCCTCACCTACCTGCTCGTCGCGCCCAACAAGGCCTCGCTCGGCGCCTCCGGCGCGATCTTCGGTCTCTTCGGTGCCATGGCCGTGCTCATGCGCCGGCGCAACTACGACATGCGGCCCGTGATCGCGCTGCTGGTGATCAACCTCATCGTCACCTTCGGCTGGCCCAACATCGCCTGGCAGGCGCACATCGGCGGCCTGGTGGCCGGTGTCGTCGTCGGCTACGCCATGGTCCACGCCCCGCGCGAGCGCCGCGCTCTGGTGCAGTACGGCGTCTGCGGCCTGATGCTGGCCGTGATCGTGGTGATGACGCTCCTGAGGACAGTTCAGCTCACCTGAGCGCACTGTTGTCCACAGCGTGTACCGGATCTTGTGCACATCGTGCGGGAACAACTGTGCCCCCTGTCAGAGACCTGCTTTTCCGCAGGTCAGACAGGGGGCGAACAGGTTTTCGGGCGCTGATAGTTCCGTCACACCGGCGTCAACACCCGATGAGTTATCCACAGATCGTCTTTCTTTTCCCCACTGTGGAAAACCGCTGTGGATAACTCAGTGGATAGCCCTGGGCAGAGCCCCGGAGGGCCCTACTTCCACTGGGTGGAGACGCCGAACCCCGCCGCGATGAAGCCGAAACCGACCACGATGTTCCAGTTGTCCAGGCTGTCGAGCGGCAGGGAGCCGTCCGTCACATAGAAGACGACGATCCAGGCGAGGCCGATGAGGAACATGGCCAGCATGACCGGCGCGACCCAGGCACGGTTGGTGAGCTTGATGGCGGTCGCCTGCTTCGCCGCGGGCGGCGTGTAGTCGGCCTTCTTGCGGATACGTGACTTCGGCACGAGGGTCTCTCCTGTCGATGCGCTGCGTGGCCGCGCAGAGGATTGTGGCTGGCTCGGGGCAGCGTACAAGGGGACACCGAGCGCTCCCCCGGGCGTCCGTTAGCGTAGTGCTTCCGTGGCGTCGAAGGAGATAAGGGTACGTTGAGCAATTCTGCCGACTCCCCCCGGACGGAATCCAGTCCCGATCGCCGGGGCGGCTTCCGTCCCGTCCGTGTGCTCACGGTGGCCGTCTTCGCCCTCGCCGGGCTCATCTTCTTCACCAGCTTCGACACGGCCAAGGGCACCAACATCCGCACGGACGCCTCGCTGCTGAAGCTCTCCGACCTCATCCAGGAACGCAGCCACAAGAACGGCGAGCTCGACGAGTCCAACGCGGCGCTGCGGCACGACGTGGAGTCCCTCGCCGAGGGCGACGACGGCAGCACCGAGGCGGAGGACGCGAAGGTGGCGGCCCTGGAGAAGAGCGCGGGCACGCAGAAGCTCAAGGGCGAGGCGATCACGGTCACCCTCAACGACGCCCCGCCCGACGCGACCGCCAAGCTCCCCGGCTACCCGGAGCCGCAGCCGGACTACCTGGTCATCCACCAGCAGGACCTCCAGGCCGTGGTGAACGCCCTCTGGGAGGGTGGCGCGAAGGGCATCAAGGTCATGGACCAGCGGCTGATCTCCACCAGCGCCGTGCGCTGCGTGGGCAACACCCTCATCCTCCAGGGCCGGGTCTACTCACCGCCGTACAAGATCACGGCGGTCGGTGACCCGGAGAAGTTGCAGAAGACGCTCGCGGACGCGCCGGCGATCCAGAACTACATGGTCTACGTCAACGTCTACGGCCTCGGCTGGAAAGTCACCGAGGACGGCACGGTGACTCTGCCCGGCTACTCGGGCACAGTGGATCTGCACTACGCGAAGCCTGTGCAGTAGCCGCAGCCGCCGGGGGGCCCTGTGTCGGTGCGTGTGATCGTCCGGACCGTCAGCGAGCTCTGCGTCACGGTGGGCGCCGTGATCGTGCTCTTCGTGGTCTACGTGCTGTTCTGGACCGGTGTCCAGGCGGACCGGGTCATGGACGACCAGATCGACCGGTTGCAGGACCAGTGGTCCAGGGGAAGCGTCCAGCCGACGGCCACCTCGGCCACGTCGGCGGCACCCGGAGGCTCACCCGCCTCGCCTGCCTCACCCGCCCCGCCCCCGGTGCCGTACCGGAGCGGCAGGCCCTTCGCGATCATGTACATCCCGCGGCTCGGTTTCACGTGGAACAAGCCGGTCCTCGAGGGCACCGCCACCGGCACCCTGAAGAAGGGGCTGGGTCACTACGCGGGCACCGCCCGGCTGGGGCGGACGGGCAACTTCTCCGTCGCCGGTCACCGGCGTACGTACGGGGATCCGTTCAAGGACTTTCCCCGGCTGCGCCGGGGGGACGCGGTGGTGCTGACGGACGGGACCACCTGGTTCACGTATCGGATCGACAAAGGGCCCTACAAAACCGTTCCCACCGACGTTGAGGTGATCGACCCTGTGCCACGTAAGTCCGGGTATACGGGTGCGGGCCGCTACCTCACGCTGACCACGTGCGATCCCGAGTGGGGGCACAGTCACCGGCTGATCGTGTGGGCGCACCTGGACTCCACACAGCCTGTGGAGGCAGGCGAACCGGAGGCGCTGCGCCGTTAGTCTGGTGCCGTACGGCGTGAGTCTGGTGCCGTGGTGCGAGGGAAGGGACGGCATGTACGGCTGGATCTGGCGGTGTCTGCCGGGAAACGCGTGGCTGAAGGCGCTGATCTCGATCGTGCTGGTGCTGGCCGTGGTCTACGTCCTCTTCCAGTACGTCTTCCCGTGGGCTGAACCGCTGCTTCCCTTCAACGATGTGACGGTGGACAACCAGTGAGTGCGCGCATTCTCGTTGTCGACAACTACGACAGCTTCGTCTTCAACCTGGTCCAGTACCTGTACCAGCTGGGCGCCGAGTGCGAGGTCCTGCGCAACGACGAGGTGTCGACGGCGCACGCCCAGGACGGCTTCGACGGGGTGCTGCTGTCGCCGGGCCCGGGCACGCCCGAGCAGGCCGGTGTCTGCGTCGAGATGGTCCGCCACTGCGCCGCCACCGGTGTCCCGGTCTTCGGGGTCTGCCTGGGCATGCAGTCCTTGCAGGTGGCGTACGGCGGTGTCGTGGACCGGGCGCCGGAACTGCTGCACGGCAAGACCTCCCTGGTCGAACACGGCGGCAAGGGCGTCTTCGCCGGCCTGCCGTCCCCCTTCACGGCGACCCGGTACCACTCGCTGGCCGCCGAGCCGGCGACCGTGCCGGCCGAGCTGGAGGTCACGGCCCGGACGCACGACGGCATCATCATGGGGCTGCGCCACCGGGAACTTCCGGTCGAGGGCGTGCAGTTCCACCCCGAGTCGGTGCTGACCGAGCACGGCCACCGGATGCTGGCCAACTGGCTGGTCGAGTGCGGCTACGCGGGTGCCGTGGCGAGGTCGGCGGGGCTCGCCCCGGTGGTGGGCAGGGCCACGGCGTGACCGCGCTCGGGGACTGGTACGACGAATCGTCGTACGACCCCCCCATCGACGAGGAGACCGTCGCGCTGCGCCTGTCCGACCTGGCCGCGATGGGAGCCGGTGACTCCATATCGGCTTCTGCGGCCTCGTCGGCCCCTTCCGCCACTCCAGCCACCCCGGGCGGCCGTGCGGCCCGCAGAAAGGCCGCCAAGCGCCGTGGAGGGCGTCACGGGGGCGGACCACCGGAGACGGAGACGCCGTCGGAGGGGGGCAGGCCCCGCGCGCCCCTCTCCCGGGTCGAGGCGCGCCGCCAGGCGCGGGCGAGCAAGGCGAGCCCGGCCGTGGTCGCCAGCCGGGCGATCGGCGAGGTCTTCATCACCATGGGTGTGCTGATGCTGCTGTTCGTCACCTACCAGCTGTGGTGGACGAACGTGCGGGCGCACGCGCAGGCGGGCAAGGAGGCGAGCAACCTCCAGCAGGACTGGGCGAACGGGGCGGGTGCGCCGGGCACGTTCGAGCCGGGGCAGGGCTTCGCCATCCTGCACATCCCGAAGCTGGACGTCGAGGTGCCGATCGCGGAGGGCGTCAGCAACAAGAAGGTGCTCGACAAGGGCATGGTCGGGCACTACGGCGAGGGCGTCCTCAAGACGGCGATGCCCGACGCGAAGGCGGGCAACTTCGCCCTCGCCGGTCACCGCAACACGCACGGGGAGCCGTTCCGGTACGTCAACCGGCTCCAGGCGGGTGACGACGTCATCGTCGAGACGCAGAGCACCTACTACGTCTACAAGATGACGTCGATGCTGCCGGTGACCTCGCCGAGCAACACCAGCGTCATCGACCCCGTGCCCAAGGGGTCGGGCTTCACGGGGCCCGGCCGGTACATCACGCTGACGACGTGCACGCCGGAGTTCACCAGCAAGTACCGGCTGATCGTCTGGGGCAAGATGGTCGAGGAACGGCCGCGCAGCAAGGGCAAGCCGGATGCGCTCGTCAGTTAAGGGCAGAGGAAACAGTGGCAGCGACCGCCGACGAGACCGAAGAGCACACCGACGCGCCCCGGTCCGTGCCCTCGCCGCGGCGCCGCGGCCAGGGCCGGATCGCCCTGGCGGTCAGTGTCTTCGGTGAACTGCTCATCACGGCGGGCCTGGTGCTCGGCCTGTTCGTCGTCTACTCGCTGTGGTGGACGAACGTCATCGCCGACCGCACGGCGCACCGGCAGGGCGACAAGGTCCGCGACGGCTGGGCCGCCGGTCAGGACACCGGACCGGGTGCCCTGGACACCAGGAAGGGCATCGGCTTCCTGCACGTGCCGTCGATGAGGAACGGCGAGGTCCTGGTCGAGAAGGGCACCACCTCGAAGGTCCTCAACGACGGTGTCGCCGGCTACTACGTCGACCCGGTCAAGGCCACGCTGCCCACGACGGGCAAGGCGGGCAACTTCACCCTCGCCGCCCACCGCGACGGCCACGGCGCCAAGTTCCACAACATCGACAAGGTCGCGGAAGGCGATCCGATCGTCTTCGAGACCAAGGACAAGTGGTACGTCTACAAGGTCTACGCCGTGCTCCCCGAGACCTCGAAGTACAACGTCAAGGTCCTCGGCCCGGTCCCGAAGGAGTCGGGGAAGAAGAAGGCCGGCCACTACATCACGCTGACGACCTGCACGCCGGTCTACACGAGCCGCTACCGGTACGTGGTGTGGGGCGAGCTGGTCCGGGTGGACAGGGTCGACAGTGAGCGGACGCCCCCGAAGGAGCTGCGCTGACCGCGCGGCGGACGACATGACCGAGCCCCGGCGCCCTGAGAAGGGTGCCGGGGCTCGGTCGTAGGACCCGTGGGGCCGGAAGGTCAGTCCCTCGTGTTCGGTCCCGTGCCGGTGGCGCCGCCGAAGAAGCCGCCGCCGTTGTTGCCGCCGTTGTTGCCCTGGTCGACGGCGACCAGATTGACCGTCGTGCCCGGGGCGACTGTGTTGCCCTGGCCGGGGTCGGAGCTGAAGACGATCGCGTTGTCGTCCTGGGAACCGGTGACGCTGCCGACCTGGAGACCCGCCTGGATGATCAGCTGCTTGGCGTCCTTCAGCTTCTGGCCCTGGATGTTCGGGACCTGGACCTGCTGCTTGGCCTTGCCGATCTGGATCTGGACCGTGGAGCCCTTGTCGACCTGGCTGCCGGCCTGAGGCGTGGTCGCGATGACCTTGCCGACCAGGTTCGGGTCGTCGGTCTCGACGTCGGTGCAGTTGCCGGAGAGGTTGTTGGCCTCCATCTGCGCCTTGGCCCCGTCACAGCCCTGGTTGGAGACGTCGGGGACGGTGGCCTTCTCCTCGGCCTTGGCGATCGTCAGCGTGATCGTGGACCCCTTCTCGACCTCCTTGCCGAGCTCCGGATCCTGCTCCAGGACGGTGCCGGCCTCCTCGGAGGACACCTTCTCCTTCGTCTTCACCGTGAACTGGTACTTGTCGCCCTCGAGGGTGTCCTTGGCCTCGTCCAGCTTCTGGCCGACGACGCTCGGCACGGCCACCTTCGGCGCTCCGGTCGAGACGACCAGGTTGACGGTGGAGTTCTTCTGGACCTCCGTCTTGGCCTGCGGATCCTGCGAGCAGACGTTGCCCTTGGGCTGCTCCTCGCAGGGCTTCTTGGTGACCGTTCCCAGTTCGAGGTCGCTGTTGGTCAGCAGATTCCTGGCGTCGGCTTCGGACGACCCCACGAGGTTGGGCACAGCCACCTGGTCGCCGCCCGCACCGCCCCCGCCGAACGCCCACTTCCCGATCAGGATGGCGCCCACGAGGACCAGGACGGCCGCGACCACGAGGAGAATCGTCGAGGTGTTCGACTTCTTCTGGCGGCGCCGGTCCGGGCGGTCGTCGTAACCGAAGCCGCCGTTGTCCGGGTTCGTGGGCGGCATCATGGTCGTGGCGCCGCCGTCCGCGCGCAGGGCGGTCGTCGCCTGGTCGTCGGGGTACCCGCCGTAGCCGACCGAGCCCATCGCCGCCGTGGCGCCCACGGGCTGGCCGTCGAGGCAGGCCTCGATGTCGGCGCGCATCTCGTCGGCGGACTGGTAGCGGTAGTTCGGGTCCTTGACCAGTGCCTTGAGGACGATCGCGTCCATCTCGGGCGTGATCTCGGGGTCGTAGACGCTCGGGGACTGCGGCTCCTCCCGGACGTGCTGGTAGGCGACCGCGACCGGTGAGTCGCCCACGAAGGGCGGCCGGACGGTCAACAGCTCGTACAGCAGGCAGCCGGTCGAGTACAGGTCCGAACGGGCGTCGACCTGCTCGCCCTTGGCCTGCTCCGGCGACAGATACTGGGCCGTCCCGATGACCGCCGCCGTCTGCGTCATGGTCATGCCGGAGTCGCCCATGGCGCGGGCGATGCCGAAGTCCATCACCTTGACCTGGCCGTTGCGCGTCAGCATGACGTTCGCCGGCTTGATGTCACGGTGCACGATGCCGCTGCGGTGCGCGTACTCCAGGCCCTGGAGGATGCCGATGGTCATCTCCAGCGTCCGCTCCGGCAGCAGCTTGCGGCCGCTGTGCAGAAGCTCGCGGAGCGTGGAGCCGTCGACGTACTCCATGACGATGTACGGGATCGAGACCCCGTCGATGTAGTCCTCGCCCGTGTCGTAGACCGCGACGATCGCGGGATGGTTGAGCGAGGCGGCCGACTGGGCCTCCCGGCGGAACCGAGCCTGGAACGACGGGTCGCGTGCGAGGTCAGCTCGCAGCGTCTTCACCGCCACCGTGCGGCCGAGCCGGGTGTCATGCGCGAGGTAGACCTCCGCCATGCCACCACGGCCGAGCACATGGCTCAGCTCGTACCGGCCGCCGAGGCGACGCGGCTCTTCCATAGCTACCTACCAGCCCTCTCCGTCGGTCCCGACCCGCACGAACGTGCGGGCGGAGGCTGTCGTCCGGGCATACCGTACCCGGATCGGTCTGTGTGACCTGGCCAAGCCCGTCACCCGATACAGGACCGGTATCGCAACGTGCACCGATGTGAAGGGGACGTGAGCGGGGTCACTTCTTGCTGTCGATGACTGCCTTCATCACGTCCCTTGCGATCGGACCGGCGAGACCGCCACCGGTGATGTCGCCGCGGTTGGCGGAACCGTCCTCGACGACGACGGCGACAGCCACCGGAGCACTGCCGTCCGACAGCTTGGCGTACGAGATGAACCAGGCGTACGGCTTCTCACTGTTGTTGAGGCCGTGCTGGGCGGTACCGGTCTTGCCGCCCACGGTGACGCCGTTGATCTTCGCCTTGCCGCCGGTGCCCTGGGGGTTGTTGACGACCGTCTCCATCATCTGCTGGAGCTTCTGGGCCGTCTCCGAGGAGACCGCCTGGGACAGCTCCTTGGGCTCGTGCGTCTCGATGACGTCGAGGTTGGAGGCGCGCAACTGGTCGACCATGTACGGCTGCATCAGCTTGCCGTCGTTGGCGACCGCCGAGGCGATCATGGCCATCTGGAGCGGCGTGGCGCGGTTGGAGCCCTGGCCGATGCCGTCCAGCGCGTTCTGCGGGGCGTTGTCCTTGGGGTAGATGCTCTCGGCGGCGCGCACCGGGGTGTCGAGCTCGGCGTTGTTGAAGCCGAACTTCTCGGCCTGCTCGATCATCTTCTCGTTGCCGACGTTGTCGGCCATCTTCGCGAAGACGGTGTTGCAGGAGACCATGAGCGCGTAGCGCAGGTTGGCGTCCTTGCAGGCGCCGTGCTCGTTGGTGAGCTTCGTGGAGCTCTGCGGCAGCGGGAACGGGTCCGGCGTCTTGGTGGCGTCGTCGATGCCCGCGACCTCGCCGTTCTCCAGCGCCGCGGCGGCGGTGACCACCTTGAAGGTGGAGCCGGGCGGGTACGTCTCGCGCAGCGCCCGGTTGAGCATCGGGTCGTCCTTGTTGTTCTTCTTCAGGACCTTGTTCCAGGCCTTGGCGTCGTCGTCCGAGGTACCGGCGAAGGCCGACGGGTCGTACGACGGCGTGGAGACCAGCGCCAGGATCTTGCCGGTGGACGGCTCGATCGCGGCGACGGCGCCCTTCTTGTCGCCCAGGCCCTGGAAGGCGGCCTTCTGCGCGGCGGCGTTGAGGGTGGTGACGACGTTGCCACCCTCCTTCTTCTTGCCCGTGATCATGTCGAGGGTGTTGCGGAAGAAGAGCCGGTCGTCGTTGCCGGTGAGGATGCCGTCCTCGAGCTTCTCCAACTGGTTGGCGCCGAACGCCTGCGAGGAGAACCCGGTGACCGGCGCCCACATGGCGCCGTCCTTCCAGGTGCGCTTGTACTTGAAGTCGGTGTCCTTCGACTCCACGGATCCCGTGATGGCCTTGCCGTCGACGATGATGTCGCCGCGCGGGGAGGCGTAGCGGGTGATGTTGACGCGGCGGTTGTCCGTGTCGGAGGCCAGGGTGTCGGCCTTCACGTACTGGAGCCAGTTGTCCCGCAGCAGCAGCGTGAGGATCAGCAGGCCGCAGAAGATCGCGATCCGGCGCAGGGGCTTGTTCACGGGCGGACCACCTGGGTCATCTCGGCGTCGGGGTTGGATGCGGGGGCCGGAGCCGGTCGGCGCGCGGTGTCGCTGATGCGGATCAGGATGCCGATCAGGGCCCAGTTGGCGATCACGGAGGAACCGCCGTACGCCAGGAACGGCATCGTCATACCGGTCAGCGGGATGAGGCCCATGACACCGCCGGCGACGACGAACACCTGGAGGGCGAAGGCGCCGGAGAGGCCGACGGCGAGCAGCTTGCCGAAGGGGTCGCGGGCGGCGAGGGCGGTGCGCAGACCGCGCTCGACGATCAGCCCGTAGATCAGCAGGATCGCCATCAGGCCGGCCAGGCCCAGCTCCTCGCCGAAGGTGGCGAGGATGAAGTCGGAGTTGGCGGCGAACCGGATGAGCTCGGAGTGGCCCTGGCCCCATCCGGTACCGAGGGTGCCACCGGAGCCGAAGGCCCACAGGGCCTGCATGGCCTGTTCGGAGTGGAGGAGGCCGTCGTTGCTGCCCGTGCGGCTGAGCGTGTACTCGTGCATGGGGTTCAGCCAGGCCTGCACACGGGTCTGGATGTGCGGCTCGAAGCTCGCCACGCCGACCGCGCCGGCCGCGGACATCAGCAGACCGAAGACGATCCAGCTGGTCCGCTCGGTGGCGACGTACAGCATGATGACGAACATTCCGAAGAACAGCAGCGACGTACCGAGGTCGGTCTCGAAGACCAGGATCAGGATCGAGATGAACCAGACGACCAGGATCGGGCCGAGGTCACGGCCACGGGGCAGGTACAGGCCCATGAAACGCCGGCTGGCGAGGGCCAGCGCGTCGCGCTTGACCATCAGATAGCCGGCGAAGAACACCGCTAGGACGATCTTGGCGAACTCACCGGGCTGGATGGAGAAGCCGGCGACCGAGATCCAGATCTTCGCGCCGTAGATGTTCTGGCCGAGGCCCGGTACGAGCGGCAGCAGCAGCAGGAAGAGCGCGCCGACCATGGAGATGTAGGTGTAGCGCTGAAGGGCGCGGTGGTCCTTCAGGAAGATCAGCACGACGATGAACAGTGCGATGCCCATCGCGGTGTACATCAGCTGGCGCGGTGCCGCGGTGCCCGCCTGCTTGATCGACTGAAGCAGCTTGGACTGGTCGAGCCGCCAGATCACGACGAGCCCGAGCCCGTTCAGCAGCGTGGCCAGCGGCAGCAGCAGCGGGTCCGCGTACGGCGCGAACTTCCGTACGGCGAGATGGGCGACGCCGGCCAGCAGGCCGAGGCCCAGGCCGTAGCTCAGCAGGCCGGCCGGCACCTTGTCGTTGATGGCCAGGCCCACGTTGGCGTAGGCGAACACCGGGATGACGACGGCGAACACCAGCAGCGCGAGCTCGGTGTTGCGTCGGCTCGGGGTGCCGATCGAGCCGATCGTGGACGTGTGGTGCGTCGACGGGTTGGTAGTACTGCTCATCGTGTGACGTGGCCTCTCACGGCTTGCCTACTGCTTACCGCACAGCGAGACGACCTTCTGCTCCTCCTCCGAGAGGCTGGGGCCGGGGCTGGGAGTGGCGGTCGCGGACGGGGACGGAGTCGTGGACGGGGACTTGCCCGACGCCGATGGGTTCGGCGACGGCGAAGCCTTGGACGTGAAGGAGGTGTTGGTGGTTCCCGTGGTGCCTCCGGCCTCGCCCTCGCCCGTCTTGGAGTTCTTCTCGCTGTCGGCGGTGCGGCGCTCGGCTTCCTTCTTGCACGCGGAGGCCTGTACCGACAGTTCGTCGATCTTCTTCTGGGCGGTGCTCCGGTTGCCCTCGGCGATCGTGGCCTGGACCAGCTTCTGCTGGTAGGGCGGGAGGTACTTGAGTTCGATGTCGGGGTGATCCTTCTCCACCTTCGACAGCGAGACCCACGCCAGATCCTGGCTGATGCCGCGGTACAGGGCCACGTGCTCGCCCTTGGTACCGACGTAGTACTGCGTCTGCGTCCAGCGGTAGCCGCCATACAGCCCGCCGCCGATGACGGCGAGGGCGAGCACGCTGTAGAAGGATCTCTTCAGCCACCGGCGGCCCTTGCGGGGCTTGACGAAGTCGTCGTCCGTGTAGTCGCCGAAGCTGTCCGCCGGGATGTAGCCGGTGGTGTCGCCGGAGCCGGGCGGGCCGAACTCGCCGCCGCCACCCTGCCCGGGCACCTGGCGGCCGAGGCCGGAGGCGCGTCCCGCGGGCGTCTGCATGATGCCGTTGTCGTGCAGCTGGTTCTGGTTCTCGGCGACCGCGCCGACCACGACCGGGGTGTCGGACAGCTGCCCGGCGAGGGTGTCGCCGGTGTCCAGGTCGAGCACGTCGGCGACGATCACGGTGATGTTGTCGGGGCCGCCGCCGCGCAGCGCGAACTGGATCAGCTCCTGCACGGTCTCCTGCGGGCCCTGGTAGCTGGCGAGGGTCTCCTCCATCGTCTGGTGGGAGACGACGCCGGACAGCCCGTCGGAGCAGATCAGATAGCGGTCGCCGGCCCGGACCTCGCGGATCGACAGGTCGGGCTCGACGTGCTCGCCGCTGCCGAGCGCGCGCATGAGGAGCGACCGCTGCGGGTGCGTGGTCGCCTCTTCCTCGGTGATGCGTCCCTCGTCGACGAGGCGCTGCACCCAGGTGTGGTCCTGGGTGATCTGGGTGAGGACGCCGTCGCGCAGCAGGTACGCGCGCGAGTCGCCGACATGCACCAGACCGAGCCGCTGGCCGGTCCACAGCAGGGCGGTGAGCGTGGTGCCCATGCCCTCCAGCTGGGGGTCCTCCTCGACCATGGCGCGCAGCTGGTCGTTGGCACGCTGGACGGCGGTGCCGAGCGAGGTGAGGACGTCGGAGCCGGGAATGTCCTCGTCCAGGGCGACGATGGTCGAGATGGCCTCCGATGAGGCGACCTCGCCGGCGGCGGCGCCGCCCATTCCGTCGGCGATGGCGAGCAGGCGCGGCCCGGCGTAACCGGAGTCCTCGTTGCCCTCCCGGATCATGCCTTTGTGCGATCCGGCGGCGAAGCGCAGTGACAGACTCATGCGCACCTCGCCCGTCGGCTCCGGGTACATCCGCACGGTGCCCACCCTCCGGTCGGGAGCGCGCCGGGGTCCGGGGTGTGGACCGCCGCTGCGTGCTCGCTCCGCTCGCGCCTATTCATGATGGAGTACTACTTCCGCAGCTCGATGACGGTCTTGCCGATGCGGATCGGCGCACCCGGCGCAATCGGCGTCGGGGTCGTCAGCCGACTCCGGTCGAGGTACGTGCCGTTGGTGGATCCCAGGTCCTCGACGATCCACTGGCCGTCCCGGTCCGGATAGATCCGGGCATGGCGGCTGGAGGCGTAGTCGTCGTCCAGCACGATGGTGCTGTCGTGCGCCCGGCCCAGGGTGATGGTCTGGCCCTGCAACGCGACGGTGGTGCCGGTGAGGGTGCCCTCCGTCACGACCAGTTTGGTGGGGGCGTTACGACGCTGGCGGCCGCCGGCGGCCTGCTGGCGCTGCTGCGGTGGCGCCGCCGCCTGCCGGGCGGCCTGCTGCTGAGGCCGGGCGGCCTCGCGGCGCGCCCCGCGCTGCGTGACACGCGTACCGAACAGGTCGCTGCGGATGACCTGCACGGCCACGATCACGAACAGCCACAGTACGGCCAGGAAACCCAGCCGCATGACCGTGAGGGTCAGCTCTGACATTGCCCCCGCTTCACCCTTCGGCTTGCCGGTAAATGATGGTGCTGCTGCCCACGACGATCCGCGAGCCGTCGCGGAGCGTAGCGCGGGTGGTGTGCTGTCCGTCCACCACGATGCCGTTGGTGGACCCGAGATCCTGGATCGTCGAGGGCGTTCCGGTCCGGATCTCACAGTGCCGACGGGAGACGCCGGGGTCGTCGATCCGCACGTCGGCCTCGGTGCTGCGGCCCAGCACCAGGGTCGGGCCGGAGATCTGGTGGCGCGCGCCGTTGATCTCGATCCAGTAACGGGTGCGTGCGCCCTGGGCCGGGCCGCCGGGGGCGGCGCCGGGGCGCTGGCCGGCGGGCTGCCCCTGCTGCGGGTAGCCGTAGCCCCCGGCCCGGGGGCCGGCGCCGGGCGGCGGCGCGGACGGCATGGGGGGTGCGGCGGCCGCGCCGGGCTGCGGGTAGCCGTAGCCGCCCGGACGCCGGTCGCTCGCGGCCGACTGGTCGGGGCCCTGCGGTGCCTGCTGCGCGCCGGTCGAGGCGAGGGTGCGGCTGCGGACCCGGTAGAGACCGGTGTCCAGGTCCTCGGCCTTCTCCAGGTTGACCTTGATGGGTCCCATGAAGGTGTAGCGCTGCTGCTTGGCGTAGTCGCGCACCATGCCGGCGAGCTCGTCGCCGAGCTGGCCGGAGTAGGGGCTGAGGCGCTCGAAGTCGGGCGTGCTCAGCTCCACGATGAAGTCGTTGGGGACGACCGTGCGGTCGCGGTTCCAGATCGTGGCGTTGTTGTCGCACTCGCGCTGAAGCGCGCCGGCGATCTCCACGGGCTGGACCTCGGACTTGAAGACCTTGGCGAAGGTGCCGTTGACCAGACCTTCGAGACGCTGCTCGAACTTCTTCAGGACTCCCATGGGGCACCTCCTCCGTAGTTACCACTGTCTCGGTGTCTTGCCCGGTGCTGCTCGTACCGCTCGTGTTGCTCGTACTGCTTACTGATCGTATCCACGCGCCGCTCGATCGGCTGGTTCCCCCTGTCGGCTCGGTCGACCGTTGTCGACGCCTGCGAGCTTCCCTGCGGAACTCCCCTTCGAACTCCTCTAGCCCAGGATCGTAGAGGGGGCCGAAGACCAGTGTCCCGCACTGGGCTGCGGACCCCGACCGGCTCCTGGGGAGATGGGCCGGACCGGTACGAGGTTGATACGTGAACATGTACGTGTCGAGACGTGGCCGGGGCCGCATCGGGCGGGCATCCGTCCGGGAGCGGTCCGGGCACCGGCGGACGGAAGCCGTGCTGCTCAGCGCCTGCCCAGGGAAAAGGGATGTGAACGCACCCCCGACCGCGTGCTAATGTTCTGCGTGTCGGAAGGCGCCGCACCGCAAGGGAAACGGGGCCTGAGGACACACCCAATGCGCGGGTGGCGGAATAGGCAGACGCGCTGGATTCAGGTTCCAGTGCCCGCAAGGGCGTGGGGGTTCAACTCCCCCCTCGCGCACCAGACGAAACGGTCGGTACCGATTACGGTACCGACCGTTTCGCTTTGCCCGGCCGCCGAGCGGTCGGTGGGCGGCCGCCGGGCGGCGGAGACGCACCCTGATCGGGCCGCTGGGTGTGAGCCATTTCTCATCGGTCGGCCGGGCGCGCTCACGGAGGCGGCCCGGTTCGCGCGGCCGTTCGCCGAGGGGCGTCCGCGGCTGGTTGTCCACAGCGTGGTGACCGATCCCGGGCGAGTTGTCCACAGGGTGTGACGCGTTTCGGCCACCGGCGGTACGGTCGGGACGCATTGATGTTCGTCGAGGTTCGTACACGGGGGAGGCGGTCGTCATGGCCGAGGTCGGCACGGGAGTGGCGGAGCCGAGGGAGTCGGCGCGGCCGGCCGAGGCCCGGCGGCTGCCCGGCGTGCGGGGCTTCGCCGAGTGGCCCGTCGAGGGCTCGCCCAAGGACGAGGGGAAGGCGCTGCGGCGCCGGGTGCCGCGCGCGTCACACGCCGAGCTCGACATCGACGCCTCCCGGCCCGACGCGGTCGCCGCGGTGGAGGAGTCCAACCAGGGCCGCATCAAGGAGCTCACGCCGATAAGGGTGGGCAGGATGGCGGCCACCCCCTTCGCGTTCCTGCGGGGCTCGGCGGGCCTCATGGCCTACGACCTGGCCCGCACGCCCATGACCCGGATCAGGGCCCAGATCTGCGGCGACGCGCACGCGGCCAACTTCGGTCTGTACGGCGACGCCCGCGGCGGCCTGGTCATCGACCTCAACGACTTCGACGAGACCGTGCACGGGCCCTGGGAGTGGGACCTCAAGCGGCTCGCCGCCTCGCTGGTGCTCGCGGGCCGGGAGGCCGGCGCCGACGAGGACACCTGCCTCAAGGCGGCGCGGGACACGGTGGGCGCCTACCGGCGCACCATGCGGCTGCTCGCCCGGCTGCCGGTGCTGGACGCGTGGAACGCCATCGCGGACGAGGAACTGGTCTCCCACACCGACGCCCACGACCTGCTGGGCACGCTGGAGCGGGTCTCCGAGAAGGCCCGGGCCAACACCAGCGGGCGCTTCGCGGCGCGGTCGACTGCGCCGACCGAGGGCGGCGGGCGCCGCTTCGTCGACGCCCCTCCGGTGCTGAGGGGCGTCCCGGACGGCGAGGCCGAGTCGGTCGCCGCGGCCCTGGAGCACTACCTGGGCACGCTCTCCGAGGACCGCCTCCCGCTGCTGGCCCGGCACTCGGTGCACGACGTCGCCTTCCGCATCGTCGGCACGGGCAGCGTGGGCACCCGTTCGTACGTGGTGCTGCTCCTGGACCACCGTGGCGAGCCCCTGGTCCTCCAGGTGAAGGAGGCGCGGGGGTCGGCGCTGGTCCCGCACCTGGTGAGCGCCGGGTTCGAGGTGCCCCCGGTCGAACACGAGGGCCGCCGGGTCGTGCTCGGCCAGAAGCGCATGCAGGTCGTCAGCGACATCCTGCTGGGCTGGACCTCGGTCGACGGCCGCCCCTTCCAGGTCCGGCAGTTCCGCAACCGCAAGGGCAGCGTCGACCCGGCCGCGCTCGCCGCCGACCATGTCGACGACTACGGCCGGATGACCGGCGCCCTGCTGGCCCGCGCCCACTCGCACAGTGCCGACCCGCGCCTGATCGCGGGCTACTGCGGCAAGAACGAGGAGCTGGACGAGGCGATCGGTACGTTCGCCGTCGCCTACGCCGACCGTACGGAGGCGGACCACGCCGCACTGGTGGCGGCGGTGCGGTCGGGGCGGATCCCGGCGGAGACGGGTGTGTGAGGGACGGCGGGGGCTTCGGACGCGTTCGGCGACGCCGGGTGCGTCCGGGGTGAACGGGGCGTTCGAGGCGTCCGGGCCGGGCGGTGCGGGCAGTGGGTGCCGACCACGGTCCTGGGCCGAGGGAGCCGGACCGGCCCGGTGGTGGCCTACGCTGTTCGGGTGACGACCCCGGAAGCTGAGCAGGCGCGACCCGAGGAGCGGCTGGAGCGGGCCGTGCGGGCCGCCGAGCAGGCGCTGATCGAGTACGAGATCGCGGTGGAGACCTTCCGTGTGGAGGTCGAGAACTTCTCGCGGCTCCACCACCAGAAACTCGGCCCGATGTATACCCGGCTCGACGAGCTGGAGGCGGACATCGCGGAGGCCACGGCCGCCCGGACCGGCGATCCGCAGGATCTGCGGAGGGCGCAGGAGGCACGCGCCCGGGTGATGCCGATGCCGGGGGTCGAGGAGCTGTTCCACGGCTGGATGGACGGCGACGGTCTGTTCCCGGAGGCCGTGGCGATGCTCACGGACCAGCCGGTGCGGCCCCCGCAGAGGGTGCGCCCCAGCGACGAGGTCCGCAAGCTCTACCGCGAGCTGGCCCGCAAGGCCCACCCCGACCTGGCACAGGCGGAGGACGAGCGGCAGCGGCGCGAGGAGTTCATCACCCGGGTCAACGCCGCCTACGCCCGCGGTGACGAGGGCCTGCTGCGAGAGCTGGCCGAGGAGTGGGCGGCCGGTCCGCCGCCCCCGGAGCGGGCCCCCAGCCCCAGCGAGGAGCTCTACGCCCGCCTCGAGTGGCTGGCCGAGCGCAAGGAGATGCTCGCGCATCTCGCGCGGGAGCTGGAGCAGAGCGCGATCGGCGAGATGCTCCGGCTCGCGCCGGACGACCCCGACGCGCTCCTGGAGGAGATCGCGGAGAAGCTCCTGGCCGATGTCGCCACGCGCGAGGCGGAGCTGGCCGCGCTGCGGGGATAGCCCCGGCTTCGTCGCGGGAGGCTTCGGGTAGCGTCGGAGGCATGAGTTTCGGAGCTGGTGTGCCCACGGTCGAGGTCACGGACCTCAAGGACGGCGACTTCCTGCTGGACGTCCGCGAGGACGACGAGTGGCAGGCCGGTCACGCCGGCGGGGCACTGCACATCCCCATGAGCGAGTTCGTGGCCCGCTACGGCGAGCTGACCGAGGCCGCGCCGCAGGACGGCCGCGTCCATGTGATCTGCCGTTCCGGCGGGCGTTCGGCGCAGGTCACGATGTACCTGGTCCAGCAGGGCATCGACGCCGTGAACATCGACGGCGGCATGCAGGTGTGGGCGGCCGCGGGTCGGCCCGTCGTGACGGACGAGGGCCGACCCGGACAGGTCGTCTGAAGCCTGCCCTCCGGGTCTTAGGCCTGCCTTTCGGGTCCAAGGCCTGCCCTTCGGATCGGGTCCTGGGCCTGTCGCTCGGATTGTCCGGAGCTCGTCGTTCGGATCATTCCGGTTTTGCGGGGTGTGGCACGCGCGTCGGAAAGGGTCTGGCGGTCGCGGGCTCACCGGGCAGTCGTCGGGGCGGTGGCCGGGAGGCTCAGCCGAGCGGGTGGGCCGCCAGCAGGTCGCCCAGGGCCTCCTCGTGGGCGGCGGCCGGACCGAGCGAGAGCTCCAGGTGCTTGGCCCAGGCGTGGTACCGGTGCAGCGGGTAGTCGACGTCGGCGCCGAAGCCGCCGTGCAGGTGCTGAGCCGTCTGCACGATCCGCCGTACGCCCTCCGCCGCCCAGATCTTGGCGACGGCGACGTCACCGGAGGCGGGCAGCGCGCCCCGGGTCCCGGAGGCGAGCCGCCAGGCGGCCTGCCACAGCGTGACCTCCATCGCACGCAGGTCGATGTAGCGGTCGGCGGCCTGCACGGCGACAGCCTGGAAGGTGGCCACGGGGAAGCCGAACTGTTTCCGTTCGCCGGTGTACTCGCTGGTCATCCGCAGTACGTTCTCGCCCAGTCCGAGCGCGAGGGCGCAGGTTCCCGTGGTCAGCAGCAGGCGCAGCCACTCCCAGGCGCCGTCGGCGTCGATGACGTCACGGGCCGCGATGCGCGCGGACTCCAGCCGTAGCTCGGCGAGCCGCTCGCCGGTGGTGGAGACCTGCTCGGCGAACACGACCGACGCGTGGCCGCGGGGGACCAGGGCGAGGACGGTGCGGTCGGCCCCGGTGGGCGTGGACAGGTGGGCGGAGGCGGGTTCCGCCGTGTGGTCCGTGGTGGTGGGGGTGACCGGATAGTCGGCGGGGACGTGTGCGGGGACGAGCGTGTAGTCCGCGGTGTGCGCCCACGGCACCGCCGTCTGCACCCCGTCGAGGATCCAGGCGTCACCGTCGCGGCGGGCGGTCACGGCGAGTTCGGCCGGATCGTGGCCGGTGCGGCCGTGGGCGGCGACGGTCAGGACGACCTCGCCCCGCCCGGCCGCCGTGAGCAGCCCGGCCCGCGATTCCCGCCCGCCGTAGGCCTGTACGGCGGCCGCGGCCGCGCAGCTCTCCAGCAGCGGCACCCGGGCCAGCACCTTCGCCGACTCGCGCAGCGCCAGACACAGCGCGACGGCGTCCAGCCCGGCCCCGCCGTACTCGGGGTCGAGCAGCAGGCTCAGCAGGTCCGCGTCGGCCAGCCTGGCCCACAGCGCCCGGTCGAAGTCGTCGGCGACGGCGGCGCCCCGGGCGAGCGCGGGGCTGGGCACCCCGTCGGGCGCGACGCCGGCGAACACCCCCCGTGCCGCTTCGGCCGCCGCCTGCTGCTCCTCGGTGAAGGTGAAGTCCATGGTCCTGTCCTCCCACGTTCCACACGCACCCCGGCCACGGACCGGCCGACGGTCTGCTCTGACGGAGCGTCAAGATAGAACAGGTTCTAGAAGAAGGGAACGGTCCGCCCGGTGCGGAGCGCGGCGCCGGCCGATCGCCGGAGGCGCGCTCGGTCCGCTCGGCTCGTTCTGTTCGTTCGGTCACCTTGTCCGCCCTGGCCCGCTGTGTCCGTCCGGCCCGGTTGGCCCGTCCGGTCCGGTCGCCCGGTCGCTCGGGGGCCGGGCGTGAGGTGGCCGTCGTAAGGTGTCAGCCGCTCCGGGCGGCGGGCGAGCGCCCGGGGGTGGAGCAGGGCGGCGCCCATGGTGAGATGGGACGCCTCCGGCGAGGTCCGACCGGCGGAGAGCCGGGGGCCGGGGCCACCGGCGAACGAGCGGCGGCCGGGGTCGATGGCCGACTGTCGGGGCTGTGCCGGGCGGGCGGGCCTGAGTAACGTTCCCGTGCGACCCCGGTGGGGCCGTGCGCGTGGGCGGTACGGTGCCCCTCGGCCGGGGGCCGCAAGACGGACAGCATCGGGAAACGGGGCGGAATGGACGCGTACGGCGGAACTGACGCGGCCGGCGGAGGCGGGAACGCCCCGGCCGGGCCGGGCATCCCACCTGCGCGCGGGACCGGGGTGGCCACGCAGGGCGCCGACGAGACCCGCGCGGCGGGGGTCGGCCCCGAGCCGGAGGCGCCCGCCGAACCGGGCGAGCCGGGAGCGTCCAACAAGCCGGATGTATCAGGTGAAACGGATATATCGGATGCATTCGATACGTCTGATACATCCGATACGTCTGATGAGTTCGATGCGTCGGACGAGTCGGGTGGGCCGGATGTCCCGGACACCGCCCCCGGTCAGGGCGGTGAGACGGCCGAGCCCCGTACCGGCGTCGCCGCCCTCTCCCCCCGCTACCAGATCGGCGCCGCCCTCGCGCTCGCGATCGTCGCGGTCACCGTGTGCGTGCACATCGGCATGGTGTTCCTGCACGTCGCGCCGTCGAACACGATCACCAAGAAGCACGGCAAGGCGATCGAGGAGTGGATCTACCCGGAGTTCGAGCAGAACTGGAAGCTCTTCGCGCCCAACCCGCTCCAGCAGAACATCGCGGTCCAGGTCCGGGCCGAGATCAAGACGCCGGGCGGCGGGCTCCGGACCACCGGCTGGTACGACCTGTCCGCGGAGGACGGCCGGGTCATCGACGGCAACCTGCTGCCCAGCCACGTCGACCAGAACGAACTGCGCCGCTCGTGGGACTTCTTCGCGGCCACGCACGGCGCCGACAACCGGCCGGTGGGGATGCGCGGCACGCTCTCCGAGACGTATCTGCGCCACATCGTGGTGCGGCGGCTGGCCGAGGACGGGGCGGCCGGAGCGGGCGGTGTCCTCGAAAGCGTCCAGGTCCGCAGCAGCACCACCAACGTGCGTCCGCCCGAGTGGAGCGGCGAGCAGATCTCGCTGAAGCCGGTGTACCGGGTGCTGCCCTGGTGGACCGTCCCGGCTGACGAGGCCGAGGGGGCCGCGAAGTGAACCGATTCTCCCTGTCGGTGTCCGGCGGCATCGCCCGCGTCACCGAGTCCGCCCTCGGCCCGTACCAGACAGCCGTGATCCGTATCGGCTTCAGCGCCACCTGGCTGCTGTTCCTGTTGCGCGAGTTCCCCCACCGCCAGGAGTTGTACGGTCCCGACGGTCCGTGGGACTGGGATCTCGCCCGCCAGCTGACCGGCCTCAACGGCGCCTTCACGACGCTGATGTGGACGGACGGCCAGGTCTGGTTCGAGATCGTCTACGCGCTCGCCCTGCTGTCGAGCGCGCTGCTCCTGCTGGGCTGGCGCACCCGCGCGATGTCCGTGCTCTTCATGGTCGGCGTGCTGTCGTTGCAGAACCGCAGCGTGTTCATGGGGGACGGCGGCGACAACGTCCTGCACCTGATGTCGTTCTACCTGGTGCTCACGCGCTGCGGCCAGGTGTGGTCGCTGGACGAGCGCCGCGCCCGGTCGGCGCGGGAGGCACGCGCGCGGGGCGAGCGGGTGTCGGACCGGACCGGCCCGCTGCTGTGGGCGGTTCTCGGGGCGGTGCTGGTCGGGGTGACCGCCGCCGGGCGGCTCGACGGCGACCCGACCGTGCCGGTGCTGCTGTGGGCGGTGTGGCTGGGGTCGGCGCTGTGGTGGGCGGTGGGGCGGCGCACGAAGTCCGCCGAGCCCCGGATCCTGCTCGACGTCATCGCCAACATCGTGCACAACGGCGCCCTGTTGGTGATCATGACCGAGGCCTGTCTGATCTACGCGACGGCCGGCTGGTACAAGATCCAGGGCTCGCGCTGGCAGGACGGCACCGCGGTCTACTACCCGCTGCACCTGGACTACTTCTCGCCGTGGCCCGCGCTCGCCGACCTGATGTCGTCCAGCGGCACGATCCTGATGGTCGTGACGTACGGAACGGTGCTCGTGCAGGTCGCCTTCCCGTTCACGCTGTTCAACCGGCGGGTCAAGAACGTCCTGCTGGTGCTGATGATGACCGAGCACGCGGTGATCGCCGTGGTGCTCGGACTGCCGTTCTTCTCCCTGGCGATGATCGCCGCGGACTCGGTCTTCCTGCCGACGACGTTCCTGTGCCTGGTGGGCGGCTGGGCGGCACGCGCGCGGGGACGGCTCTTCCCGCGCGGTGGCCGGCCCGGCGTGCCGGGCCAGCGCGACCGACGCGGTGCCGGGGACGTGGAGGACGTGGAGAAGGTGGAGGACGTGGAGCAGGTCGGGAGCCCCGAGAACGGCCCCAACGGTGGCGGCTCCAAGGGATCCGAGGGCTCCAAGGGCCCTGAGAACCCCGAGCGCGCCCACGTAGGCTTCTCGGCATGACCGATCGCGACCCCGTGAGCGCCGCTCCCGACCCCGGGGGTGCCGGGTCCGATCCGCTGGGTGTCTGGCGCCGGCTCGCCGGCACCGCCGTGCTGCTCGACGGCTTCCACGCCCTCAAGCACGCGGTGCGGTTCGGGGCCGAGGTGCCCGTGGCGGTCACCGCCGACCGGCGGGCGACGCTCGCACTGGCCGCGGAACTCGCCCCCGACGTACGGGACAGGCTGGACGCGCTGCTGGCGGAGGTCCCGGAGCCGACGTATGCGTCGCTCGTGCCGCGCGCGCATCCCACCGCCGTGGCCGCCCTGGCCGTCCGGCCCTCCCGGGACGCGAACCTGCGGGCGCTGGCCCGTACGCCCCGCCGCGCGCCCGTGGTCGTCCTCGACGATCCGCGCAACCTGGGCAACGCGGGGGCCGTGATCCGGCTGGCCGCGGGCTTCGGGGCGACCGGCGTGGTCACCACCGGGACGCTCGACCCGTGGCATCCCACCGTCGTGCGCGGCGGGGCGGGGCTGCACTTCGCGACCGCCGTGGAGCGGCTGACCGTGGCGGAGCTGCCCCCCGGTCCGCTGTTCGCCCTCGACCCGGAGGGCGAGGACATCCGGGGGCTGAAGCTGCCGGACGACGCGGTGCTCGCCTTCGGCTCGGAGCGCAGCGGGCTCTCCGCCGGCCTGCGCGCGCGGGCCGATCACCTGCTGGCGCTGCCGATGCGGCCCCAGGTCTCCAGCTACAACCTCGCGACCAGTGTGGCCATGGCGCTCTACCACTGGAGTGTCACCGGCGGCGCGAGCGGCGCCCGCTGAGCGGGCGCCCCACCGCGGCCGCCGGCCGCACCCCTGGACGAGAGGGGACGAGGGGGCCTACGCCTCCCGTCGGACCTCCACCACCCGGAAGCGGTTCGCGACGAACGCGCCGTCGGTCAGCGCCGCGTTGGCCGCGGGGTTGCCGCCCGAGCCGTGGAAGTCGGAGAAGGCGGCCGTCTGGTTGACGTACACCCCGCCGGTGAGGTTCAGGGAGAGCTGGGCGGCCTCCTCCAGGCAGACCTCCTGAACGGCCTGCTCGAAGTCGTCGTCGGTGGTGTACGCGCCCACCGTCATCGCGCCCTTCTCGCGGATCGTGCGGCGCAGCAGCTCCACCGCGTCCGACGCCGAGTCGACGGCGACGGCGAAGGAGACGGGGCCGAAGCACTCGTTCATGTACGCGGCCTCGGCGTCCGGCTTGGCGCCGTCCAGCTTGACGATCACGGGGGTGCGTACGACCGCTTCGGGGAAGTCCGGGTGGTCGATCTGCCGTGAGACGAGGGCGACTTCGCCCAGCCCCGCGGCCGCCTCCAGACGGGCCTTGACGTCCGGGTTGACGATGGCGCCGAGCAGGGCGTTGGCGCGCGCGTCGTCACCGAGGAGGCCGTCCACGGCCCGGGCGAGGTCGGCGACCACCTCGTCGAAGGTCCTGGGACCCTCGTCGGTGCGGATGCCGTCGCGGGGGATGAGCAGGTTCTGCGGGGTCGTGCACATCTGGCCGCTGTACAGCGACAGCGAGAACGCCAGGTTGGAGAGCATCCCCTGGTAGTCGCCGGTGGACTCGACGAGGACCGTGTTGACGCCGGCCTTCTCCGTGTAGACCTGCGCCTGGCGGGCGTTGGCCTCCAGCCAGTCGCCGAACGCCGTGGAGCCGGTGTAGTCGATGATCCGGATCTCGGGGCGGGTGGCCAGGGTCTTGGCGATGCCCTCGCCGGGCCGCTCGGCGGCCAGCGCCACCAGGTTCGGGTCGAAGCCGGCCTCGGTGAGTACCTGGCGCGCGACCTGGACGGTGAGCGCGAGCGGCAGCACCGCGCGCGGGTGGGGCTTGACCAGGACCGCGTTGCCGGTGGCGAGGGACGCGAACAGGCCCGGATAGCCGTTCCACGTCGGGAAGGTGTTGCAGCCGATCATCAGGGCGATGCCGCGCGGGACCGGGGTGAACCGCTTGGTGAGCGCGAGCGGGTCGCGCTTGCCCTGCGGCTTCGTCCACTCCGCGGTGTCGGGGGTGCGGACCTGCTCCGCGTACGCGTACGCCACCGCCTCCAGGCCGCGGTCCTGCGCGTGCGGGCCGCCCGCCTGGAGCGCCATCATGAAGGCCTGGCCGCTGGTGTGCATGACCGCGTGCGCGAACTCGTGCGTCCGGTCGCTGATCCGCTTGAGGATCTCCAGGCAGACCACGGCCCGCAGCTGCGGGCCCGCGTCCCGCCAGGCCCGCTGGCCGGCCTTCATGGCGGGCAGCAGGACGTCCACGTCGGCGTGCGGGTAGGTCACGCCCAGCTCGACGCCGTACGGGGAGACCTCGCCGCCCACCCAGTCGTCCGTGCCGGGCTGGCCCAGGTCGAGCCGGGTGTTCAGGACGGCGTCGAAGGCGGCCTTGCCCGCCGCCGCGTCCAGGCTGCCGTTCTCGCCGTAGGCCTTGGGGTGCTCGGGGTGCGGGGACCAGTACGCGCGGGTGCGGATCGCCTCGAGCGCCTGGTCGAGGGTGGGCCGGTGCTTGGCGATCAGCTCGTGGGCGGTCGATTCGGCGGCCATGCGGGACCACTCCTCGTCTCAAGAACTCGTTGTCAGAGCTCTTCGTCGAGCTCATGACCTGGGCAGAAACATGGGCAGGAACAGCCGGTCAGAGTTAGAGTAACCGAACGATCGGTCGGGACAAGGGGGTCCGCCGCATCTGTGGAAAACCCCGTGCGGGAGGATCGCGCACATGACAGCAATCGACCTCAACAGCCCCGTGGCCGTCGTCGGCGCCGGCACCATGGGCCAGGGCATCGCCCAGGTCGCGCTGGTCGCGGGCCACTCCGTACGGCTGTACGACGCCGCCCCCGGACGCGCCCAGGATGCGGCCGAAGCGATCGGTGCCCGCCTCGACCGGCTCGTCGCGAAGGAACGCCTCACCGCCGCCGACCGGGACGCGGCCCGCGCCCGGCTGCACCCCGCACGCGAGCTCACCGAGCTCGCCGACTGCGCGCTCGTCGTCGAGGCCGTCCTGGAGCGGCTGGACGTCAAACAGGAGCTGCTGCGCGAGCTGGAGGGCATCGTCGGCGAGGACTGTCTGCTCGCCACCAACACCTCCTCGCTGTCGGTGACCGCGATCGGCGGCGCGCTGCGCAACCCCGGCCGCTTCGTCGGCCTGCACTTCTTCAACCCGGCGCCGCTGCTGCCGCTGGTCGAGGTCGTCTCCGGGTTCGCCACCGACGTCACCTCGGCCACGCGCGTGTACGAGACGGCCCGGGCCTGGGGCAAGACGCCGGTCGCCTGCGCGGACACCCCCGGCTTCATCGTCAACCGCATCGCGCGGCCCTTCTACGCCGAGGCCTTCGCGGTCTACGAGGCCCAGGGCGCCGACCCCGCCACCATCGACGCGATCCTGCGCGAGTCGGGCGGCTTCCGGATGGGCGCGTTCGAGCTGACCGACCTGATCGGGCAGGACGTCAACGAGTCCGTCACGCACTCCGTGTGGCAGTCCTTCTTCCAGGACGTGCGCTTCACCCCCTCGCTCGCGCAGCGCCGGCTGGTCGAGTCGGGCCGGCTCGGCCGCAAGACCGGACAGGGCTGGTACGACCACCGGGACGGCGCCGAGCGCGCCGAGCCGCACACCGCGGAGAAGGCGCAGCCGCCCGCGTACGTGACCGCCGAGGGCGACCTGGGCCCCGCGGCGGAGCTGCTCGCGCTGATCCGGGAGGCGGGCATCCCGGTCCGCGAGGAGGAGGAGGACCACGGCACCCGCCTGGTGCTGCCCGGCGGCGGCCAGCTGGCGCTCGCCGACGGCCAGACCTCCGTGGAGTTCCGGGACGTCGTCTACTTCGACCTCGCCCTCGACTACCGCCGGGCCACCCGCATCGCCCTGTCGGCCTCCCAGGACACCGCCTCGGCGACCCTCGCCGAGGCGACCGGCCTCTTCCAGGCGCTCGGCAAGGACGTCAGCGTCATCGGTGACGTGCCCGGCATGATCGTCGCCCGTACGGTGGCCCGGATCGTCGACCTGGCGCACGACGCCGTGGGCAAGGGCGTGGCCACCGAGGAGGACGTCGACACCGCGATGCGCCTGGGGGTCAACTACCCGCTCGGGCCCTTCGAATGGAGCCGCAGGCTCGGCCGCACCTGGGCCCACTCCCTCCTCGACGACCTGCACCTGCGTGACCCCTGCGGCCGCTACGCGCCGTCCCTGGCGCTCTACCGCCACGCGTACGCCACCGACAAGCGGGAGGGCACCCCATGACCACCGCCAGACGCGACACGTACACGCCGCAGACGCTGCTGTCCGTCGCGGTCCGGGTCTTCAACGAGCGTGGCTACGACGGCACGTCCATGGAGCACCTGTCCAAGGCGGCCGGCATCTCCAAGTCGTCGATCTACCACCACGTCACCGGCAAGGAGGAACTGCTGCGGCGGGCCGTGAGCCGGGCGCTGGACGAGCTCTTCGGGATCCTCGACGAGGAGCACGCGCGCGTGGGGCGGTCCGTCGAGCGCCTGGAGTACGTCGTACGGCGCATGGTCGAGGTGCTGATAACCGACCTGCCCTACGTGACGCTGCTGCTGCGGGTGCGCGGCAACACCGGCACCGAGCGGTGGGCCCTGGAGCGCCGCCGCGACTTCGACCACCGGGTCGCCGACCTGCTGAGGGCGGCGGCCGCCGACGGTGACGTGCGCGCCGACGTGGAGGTGCGGCTCGCGACCCGGCTGGTCTTCGGGATGATCAACTCGGTCGTGGAGTGGTACCGGCCGGGAGGCGGGGCGACGGCCGAGGCCGATGTGGCCGACGCCGTGGTACGGCTGGTCTTCGGGGGTCTGCGCCGGGGCGAGTGACGCCGGGGCGCGTGCGTCACCCCTGGGGCTCCAGGTCCTCCTCCTCGAACACCAGCAGGGTGCGCGTGCTGAGCACCTCGGGGATGGCCTGGAGCCGGGTGAGCACCACTTCGCGCAGCGCCCTGTTGTCGGGCATGTGCACCAGGAGCAGGACGTCGAAGTCGCCGCCGACCAGGGCGATGTGGGAGGCGCCGGGCAGCTGTCTGAGCTGCTCGCGCACCGTGCGCCAGGAGTTCTGCACGATCTTCAGCGTGATGTACGCGGAGGTGCCCTGGCCCGCGCGTTCATGGTCCACGCGGGCCCCGAAGCCACGGATGACACCGTCCTCGACGAGGCGGTTGATCCGCGCGTAGGCGTTCGCGCGCGAGACGTGCACCCGCTCGGCGACCGACCGTATCGACGCGCGGCCGTCGGCCTGGAGTATCTGCAGGATGTCCTGATCGATGGCGTCCAGCGGGCGAGGCGGCGAGGGGGCGCCGCCACCGTCGGGGCGAGGGGGCGCCGGGGCGGTACCGCCGTCCGGGCGCTCGGCCATTTGTTCAGGTGGCATGTCCCCCCGCCTCTCCCTCATGGACGTACTGCGTACATCTCAGGTTGTGGAGAACCGTTTGTCCACAGCCTGAGGGCGCATGTAGCCAAAATGTGCCGACGACCGAACAATCGGTAGGTGAGACGGGTCACATCCGACCCGGCTCCCGTAGCCACTCCCACGAGGAGGTGCCGTCATGACGGTGATGGAGCAGCGGGACGGGTACCGGCCGACGCCGCCGCCCGCCTGGCAGCCCCGGACCGACCCCGCGCCGCTGCTGCCCGACGCGGAGCCGCACCGCGTGCTCGGCACGCCGGCCGCCGCGAAGGCCGACCCGGAGCTGCTGCGGCGGCTGTACACGCAGGTGGTGCGCGGGCGCCGCTACAACGCGCAGGCCACCGCCCTCACCAAGCAGGGCCGCCTCGCCGTCTACCCCTCCACCACCGGGCAGGAGGCGAGCGAGGTCGCCGCCGCCCTCGTCCTGGAGGAGCGCGACTGGCTCTTCCCCAGCTACCGCGACACGCTCGCCGTCATCGCCCGTGGCGTGGACCCGGTCCAGGCGCTCACCCTGCTGCGCGGCGACCGGCACACCGGCTACGACCCCTACGAGCACCGCGTCGCGCCCCTGAGCACGCCCCTCGCCACCCAGCTCCCGCACGCCGTCGGCCTCGCGCACGCCGCCCGCCTCAAGGGCGACGACGTGGTCGCGCTCGCCATGGTCGGCGACGGCGGCACCAGCGAGGGCGACTTCCACGAGGCGCTGAACTTCGCCGCCGTCTGGCAGGCCCCGGTCGTCTTCCTCGTCCAGAACAACGGTTTCGCGATCTCCGTCCCGCTCGCCAAGCAGACCGCCGCGCCCTCCCTGGCCCACAAGGCCGTCGGGTACGGCATGCCGGGCCGCCTGGTCGACGGCAACGACGCGGCCGCGGTGCACGAGGTCCTGGGCGAGGCCGTACGGCACGCGCGCGCGGGCGGCGGTCCCACGCTGGTCGAGGCGATCACCTATCGCATCGACGCCCACACCAACGCCGACGACGCGACCCGCTACCGCGGCGCCGACGAGGTCGAGGCCTGGCGGGCGCACGACCCGGTCGAACTGCTGGAGCGCGAGCTGACCGAGCGCGGCCTGCTCGACGAGGACGGCATCCGGGCCGCGCGCGAGGACGCCGAGGCGATGGCCGCCGACCTGCGTGAGCGCATGAACCAGGACCCGGTGCTCGACCCCATGGACCTGTTCGCCCACGTCTACGCGGAGCCCACCCCGCAGCTGCGCGAGCAGCGCGCCCTGCTGCGCGCCGAGCTGGAGGCCGAGCACGACGACCAGGAAGGCACCCTTCGATGACCACGGTCGCCGTCAAGCCGGCCACCATGGCGCAGGCCCTCAACCGAGCCCTGCGCGACGCCATGACCGCCGACCCCGCGGTGCATGTCATGGGTGAGGACGTCGGCACCCTCGGCGGCGTGTTCCGCGTCACCGACGGGCTCGCGGCGGAATTCGGCGAGAGCCGCTGCACGGACACCCCGCTCGCCGAGGCGGGCATCCTCGGCACGGCCGTCGGCATGGCGATGTACGGGCTGCGGCCGGTCGTCGAGATGCAGTTCGACGCCTTCGCCTACCCGGCGTTCGAGCAGCTCATCAGCCATGTCGCCCGCATGCGCAACCGCACGGGCGGCGCGATGCCGCTGCCGATCACCGTCCGCGTCCCCTACGGCGGCGGCATCGGCGGTGTCGAGCACCACAGCGACTCCTCCGAGGCGTACTACATGGCGACTCCGGGGCTCCATGTCGTCACGCCCGCGACCGTCGCCGACGCCTACGGGCTGCTGCGCGCGTCCATCGCCTCCGACGACCCGGTGATCTTCCTCGAACCCAAGCGTCTGTACTGGTCGAAGGACTCCTGGAACCCCGACGAGCCGCGGACCGTCGAGCCGATCGGCCGCGCGGTGGTGCGCCGCCCGGGCCGCAGCGCCACGCTCATCACCTACGGCCCCTCGGTGCCCGTCTGCCTCGAAGCCGCCGAGGCGGCCCGGGCCGAGGGCTGGGACCTGGAGGTCGTCGACCTGCGCTCCCTGGTGCCGTTCGACGACGAGACGGTCTGCGCCTCGGTGCGCCGGACCGGACGCGCGGTCGTCGTGCACGAGTCGGGCGGGTTCGGCGGCCCAGGTGGGGAGATCGCGGCCCGGGTCACGGAGCGCTGCTTCCACCACCTGGAGGCGCCGGTGCTGCGGGTCGCCGGGTTCGACATCCCGTATCCGGCGCCGATGCTGGAGCGCCACCACCTGCCCGGTGTGGACCGGATCCTGGACGCCGTGGCGCGTCTTCAGTGGGAGGCGGACAACTGATGGCACAGGTGCTGGAGTTCAGGCTTCCCGACCTCGGCGAGGGACTCACCGAGGCGGAGATCGTGCGCTGGCTCGTGAGGGTCGGTGACGTGGTCGCCATCGACCAGCCGGTCGTCGAGGTCGAGACGGCCAAGGCGATGGTCGAGGTGCCCTGCCCCTACGGCGGTGTGGTTACCGCCCGCTTCGGCGAGGAGGGCGCGGAACTGCCCGTCGGGGCACCGCTGCTGACGGTCGCGGTGGGCGAACCCGCCGCCGACGACGAGGGCACGGGTTCCGGCAACGTGCTGGTCGGATACGGGACGGGAGCGGCTCCGGCGCGACGCCGCAGGGTGCGGCCCGCGACCGGTCCGGCCTCTTCCGGTCCGGCCTCTTCCGGTCCGGCTTCTTCCGGTCTCGCTTCTTCGGGACCCGCTTCTTCCGGGGGCACCGCGACCTCCGGGCGCCCGGTTTCCGAGCCGGCGGCTGCCGTGCGGGCGAAGGCCCCCGTCGCGAAGGCCTCCTCCGTCCGCGCGTCCGCCGCGAACGCGTCGGTGGCGGACGGGTCGGCCGCTGTCGCGCCGTCCGGCGCTTTGGCACTCGTCGACGGGCCCGTCCCCGTCATCTCGCCGCTCGTGCGCCGGCTCGCGCGGGAGAACGGGCTGGATCTGCGGAGTTTGACCGGATCAGGCCCCGACGGGCTGATCCTGCGGGCGGACGTCGAGTACGCGCTGCAGGCCGCCACCGCGCGACGGCGGCCGGCCGAGTCCGCCGCCGAACCGCGGCGCACGCACACGGCACGGACCACGGCCCCCGCACCGGCCGCTCCCACGGCGTTCTCCACGCCCGGTGGCACCCGCATCCCGCTCAAGGGCATCCGCGGCGCCGTCGCCGACAAGCTGTCCCGCAGCCGACGGGAGATCCCGGACGCGACCTGCTGGGTCGACGCCGACGCGACGGAACTCATGCGGGCCCGGACCGCCATGAACGCGGCGGGCGGCCCGAAGATCTCCCTCATCGCGCTGCTGGCCCGCATCTGCGCCGCGGCCCTCGCGCGATTCCCGGAGCTCAACTCCACCGTCGACATGGACGCCAGGGAGATCGTCCGGCTCGACCAGGTGCACCTCGGCTTCGCCGCGCAGACCGAACGCGGGCTGGTCGTGCCCGTCGTCCGGGACGCGCACACACGCGACGCGGAGGGGCTGACCGCGGAGTTCGCGCGGCTGACCGAAGCGGCCCGGACCGGAACGCTGACCCCCGGGGACCTCACCGGCGGGACCTTCACGCTGAACAACTACGGGGTGTTCGGCGTCGACGGCTCCACACCGATCGTCAACCACCCCGAGGCGGCCATGCTCGGTGTCGGCCGCATCATCCCCAAGCCCTGGGTGCACGAGGGCGAGTTGGCCGTACGGCAGGTCGTCCAGCTCTCGCTCACCTTCGACCACCGGGTGTGCGACGGCGGCACGGCGGGCGGTTTCCTCCGGTACGTGGCGGACTGCGTGGAACAGCCGGCGGTGCTGCTGCGTTCCCTGTGATCGCGGCGGCGCGCATACTCGGAGCGTGACCGACCACGAGCCCTCCGGAGCCCCGGGCACCCCCGGCGACGGCACGGCGTACGACGCCGTCGTCCTCGCCGGCGGGGGCGCCCGGCGGCTCGGCGGCGCGGACAAGCCCGGTGTGCGCGTGGGCGGGCGGGCGCTGCTCGACCGGGTGCTCGGCGCCTGCGCCGACGCCCGGACGACGGTCGTCGTGGCCGCCCCACGCCCCACCGCCCGGCCCGTGCTGTGGGCGCGGGAGGACCCGCCCGGCGCGGGGCCCGTCGCCGCGCTCGACGCCGGGCTCTCGCAAACCACGGCGGACCACGTCGTGGTGCTCTCCGCCGACCTGCCGTTCCTCGCCGCGGGGACGGTACGGCGGCTGCTGAGCGCCCTGCGCTCCAGCGGCGCGGACGGCGCGCTGCTCACCGACGCCGACGGCCGCGACCAGCCCCTGGTGGCCGCCTACCGCGCCGGGGCCCTGCGTCACGGCCTGGCGGCGCTCACCGACGGCCACGGCGGCCTCGCCGGGCTGCCGCTGCGCCGGCTCACCGCCGGTCTCGACCTCACCCGCGTCCCGGACCCCGTCGCCTCCTTCGACTGCGACACCTGGGACGACATCGCCGCCGCCAGGGCACGTATCAGGGAGCATGGGCACGTGTTGGACGAATGGATTTCCGCAGTCAAGGCCGAGTTGGGCGTCGACCTCGACGTCGACACCCATCTGCTGCTCGACGTCGCCCGGGACGCCGCCCACGGCGTGGCGCGGCCCGCGGCACCGCTGACCACCTTCCTCGTCGGCTACGCGGCCGCACAGGCCCGGGGCGGACCCGAGGACGTGGCGGAGGCCGCTCGCAAGGCCGCGGCCCTGGCGCTGCGCTGGGCGCAGGAGGCCGGCGACGAGACCGAGCCCGCCGAAGCCGCTGAGCCCGCCGAGGCCGAGCCCGCCGATCCGGCCCCGGGATCCGGAACCCGTCCGGACGCGGGATGACCGCCGGTGGCACCCGTGCCGGTCGGGGCGCGGGGAGCGGCCCGGCCGCCGAGGACCTCGACGTCGAGGAGGTGCTCGCTCTCGTGAACGACAACAAGGGCCCCGCCCCGGGCGTCCCGGTCCCCTCCAACTCCCCGAAGGCGGACGAGGAACGCCACGGCACCTCCCCTGCACCGGACCCCCGTCACCGCACCGGGCCCCCGGCCCGCCACCACAAGGCCACCCCCTGGCGCGAGGCACGCACGATCGCCGCACGCGCCGGCCGCCTCCAGGGCCTCGCGGGAGCCGGCCGGAGCGGCACCGCGCCCACGCGACGCACCCCCGTCTCCGTGTCCCTCGACAAAGCCCTCGGCCTTGTCCTGGCCGCCCCGCTCAGCGCGCTCACCGACCTCCCCTCCTTCGACACCTCGGCGATGGACGGCTGGGCGGTCGCGGGACCCGGCCCCTGGGACGTACGGGACGAGGGGGTCCTCGCGGGACACGCGGAGTCCGGCTCCCTCGCCGACGGCGAGGCCGTCCGGATCGCCACCGGCGCCCGCGTCCCGTCGGACACCACCGCGGTGCTGCGCAGCGAGCACGGCCGCACGGACGACAAGGCCCGGCTGCACGCGACCCGCGAGATCGCGCACGGACAGGACATCCGCCCGCGCGGCCAGGAGTGCCGCAGCGGTGACCAACTGCTCCCCGTCGGCACCCTGGTGACCCCGGCCGTGCTCGGTCTGGCCTCGGCCGCCGGGTACGACACGCTCACCGCCGTCCCCCGGCCACGGGTCGTGGTGCTCGTCCTCGGCGACGAACTGCTCACCGCGGGCCTGCCGCACGACGGTCTGATCCGCGACGCGCTGGGACCGATGCTGCCCTCCTGGCTGCGTGCCCTGGGCGCCGAGGTGATCGCCGTCCGTCGCCTCGGCGACGACGCGAAGGCCCTGCACAAGGCGGTCACGACGTCCGACGCGGACTTGATCGTCACCACCGGCGGCACCGCCGGAGGACCCGTCGACCATGTCCACCCCACGCTCGGCCGGATCGGCGCCGACCTGCTGGTCGACGGCGTCAAGGTGCGCCCGGGGCACCCCATGCTGCTGGCCCGCACCAAGGAGGACCAGCACCTCGTCGGCCTGCCCGGCAACCCCCTCGCGGCCGTCTCCGGCCTGCTCACCCTCGCCGAGCCCCTGCTGCGGGCGCTCGCCGCCCACCCCGCCCCGGAGCCGTACGTCCTGCCGCTCCAGGAGGAGGTCCCCGGGCATCCGTACGACACCCGGCTCATTCCCGTCGTGCTGCGCGGTGATCGCGCTCTGCCGCTGCACTACGACGGACCGGCCATGCTGCGGGGCATCGCCATGGCCGACGCCCTCGCGGTCGTACCGCCGGGCGGTGTGCGGCCGGGTCAGGAGACGGAACTGCTCGACCTGCCGTGGGCGACAGCCGGCATCGGGGTGTGTTTCACGTGAAACATCCCCTTCGCGGTCCCGTCAGGACTCGGCGCCGGGCACGGCCCGGCTCACCGCGATGACCCGGTCCCCCGCGCGCAGGCTCGACAGCCGGGGATCGGTGTAGTCCAGCAGCTGCCCGTCCCGGACGATGGCGACGACCAGGTCCCCGCACTCGCGCGGGGCGTGGCCCACCTCGTCGGCCGCGACCGGGCGCTCGTTGAGGTCCAGTCCGCTGCCGCGGGTCATGAGGTTCTCCAGGGTCCGGGCCGCCGACGGGCTCACCATGGACACCCCGAGCAGCCGGCCCGCGGAGCTGGAGCTGGTGATGACCGTGTCCGCTCCGCTCTGCTTGAGCAGGGGCACGTTCTCGTCCTCCCGGGCGGCGGCGACGATCGTGGCGCGCCGGTTCAGCTGCCGGGCGGTGAGGGTGACCAGGGCGGCCGTGTCGTCCCGCTGCGGGGCGACGATCACCCGGGAGGCGTTCTGGGTCTCGGCCTTGAGGAGGGTGTCGGAGCGGGTGGCGTCCCCGGTCACGGAGACCAGTCCGTTGTCGCCGGCCAGATCCGCGGCCTTGCGCTGGGCGTCCACCACGACGATCCGGTCCTTGGCGATGCCCTGGCCGACCAGGGTCTCGACGGCGTGCCGGCCCTTGGTCCCGTAGCCGATGACCACCACGTGGTCCCGGATCCGGCCGCGCCACCGGTGGATGCGGACCTGCTGGCGGGTGCGCTCGGTGAGGACTTCGAGGGTGGTGCCGACCAGGATGATCAGGAACAGCACACGCAGGGGCGTGATGACCAGGATGTTGATGAGCCGGGCCGCGTCGCTGACGGGGGTGATGTCGCCGTAGCCGGTGGTGGAGAGCGTGACCGTGGCGTAGTACGCGGCGTCGAGGAAGTCGAGGGAACCGTCGGCGCTGTCGCGGTAGCCGTCGTGGTCGGCGTAGACGATCAGCGTGGTGGCGGCCAGGACCAGCAGGGCCAGGGCCAGCCGCCGCAGCACCTGTTGCAGCGGAGGCGTGGCGGTCTGGGTCGGCATGGCGATGGCCCGGCCCGCCTCGGCGTCGTCGCGGGCCTCGGTGCGTGTCCGGTACCAGACGGAGCGCAGCAGGGAGAACCTGCGGGTCTTGTGCGGCGGTTGTCCCTTGTCGTTCATCGCGTGCCCCCTGTGGCGGTGATCCGGACAGTCGGCACCATGGTTGATCCGGACAGTCGGCACCATGGTTGCTGACGCGGGCGTACGCGGCACGAAGCAACACGTCCGCCACGGCACGCTCATCGAAGCACATCAGCATCGGAGGTCCACCGTGCGTGACCACACCGTCGTCGTCGGTTTCGGCACGAAGGGCCGGTCGGCGATCCGGGCCGTCTGCTCGAGCGGGCTGAAGAAGGACCAGGTCGTCGTCGTCGACCCGAGCGCGGCCGTGGTCGAAGCGGCGACGGCCGAGGGCTACGAGGGGATCGTCGGCGACGCGACGCGCGGTGAGGTGCTGCGGCGGGCCGAGGTGCAGCGGGCGGGGCGGATCATCATCGCCACCCAGCGCGACGACACGGCCGTCCTCGTGGCGCTCACGGCCCGGCAGCTCAACGGCCGGGCGAAGATCGTGGCCGCGGTGCGCGAGGAGGAGAACGCCCCGCTGCTGCGGCAGTCCGGTGCCGACGAGGTCATCACCAGCGCCGGTGCGGCCGGCCGGTTGCTGGGCCTGTCCGTGCTCAGTCCCGCGGCCGGCCGGGTCATGGAGGACCTGATCCAACAGGGCGCCGGGCTCGACCTGGTCGAACGGCCCGTCACCAAGGCCGAGGTGGGCCGCGGCCCGCGCGAGACCGACGACCTGGTGGTGAGCGTCGTACGGGGGCACCGCAACCTCGGGTACGACGATCCGGCCATCGGGGTCCTGGAGCCGACCGACCGATTGATCACGATCGTCCGGGTCGCGCCGGACGGCACCCGGGAGACGCCCGGCGGGTCCGGCGTCCCGCCGCTTCCCCCGGCCTGAACGCCCTCTTCCCCTTCCGGCCCCGCCCGGCCGCGGTGTGCGTCGCGGCACGGGGACGCGGCCGGAGTAGCGTCACTCTCATGCATGCGATCACGATTCCTGAAGCAGGCGGACCCGACGTGCTGGTGTGGGCCGAGGTCCCCGATCCGGTACCCGGCGAGGGCGAGGTCCTGGTCGAGGTGGTGGCCAGCGCCGTCAACCGCGCCGACATCATGCAACGGCAGGGCTTCTACAACCCGCCGCCGGGGGCGTCGCCCTACCCCGGTCTGGAGTGCTCCGGCCGGGTCGCCGCGATCGGCGCCGGCGTCTCCGGCTGGAAGGTCGGCGACGAGGTGTGCGCGCTGCTCGCGGGCGGCGGCTACGCCGAGAAGGTCGTCGTCCCGGCCGGTCAGCTGCTGCCCGTGCCCGAGGGCGTCGATCTCCGGCAGGCGGCGGCGCTGCCCGAGGTGGTCTGCACGGTCTGGTCGAACGTCTTCATGATCGCCCACCTCCGTCCGAGCGAGACGCTGCTCGTGCACGGCGGTTCCAGCGGCATCGGCACCATGGCGATCCAGCTCGCCAGGGCCGTCGGCGCCAGGGTCGCGGTCACCGCCGGCACCAAGGAGAAGCTGGAGAACTGCGCGGAGCTCGGGGCGGACGTCCTGATCAACTACCGGGAGCAGGACTTCGTCGCCGAGATCCGGCAGGCCACCGACGGCGCGGGTGCCGACGTGATCCTCGACAACATGGGCGCCAAGTACCTGGACCGCAACGTCCAGGCGCTCGCCGTCAACGGCCGGCTCGCGATCATCGGCCTCCAGGGCGGTGCCAAGGGCGAGCTGGACATCGCCACGCTGCTCGGCAAGCGCGCCGCGATCAGCGCGACCTCGCTGCGGGCCCGTCCGCTGTCCGAGAAGACCGCCATCGTGGCGGCCGTCCGCGAACACGTCTGGCCGCTGTTCGGCACCGGCCGCGTACGCCCCGTGGTGGATCGCGAGATCCCGATGCACGAGGCGGCCGACGCCCACCGGGTCCTGGAGGAGAGCGGCCACATCGGAAAGGTCCTGCTGATCGCCCCGCAGGGCTAGGTTTCTGCGCCCGGATCGGGACGTTCGGACCGATCCGGGCGGCGGGCCCTAACCGCGCCGCAGGCGCAGGCCCAGGAAGGCGAGGCCGAAGCCGAGGCCGATCAGGACCAGTCCGCTGCCCAGGGGCAGGATCTGCAGGACGGGCTCGGCCGAGCTCTGGGGACGTGCGACGGTCTGGCGGCCGGGCTCGTCGGTGGGCGTGGCGGGCGCCAGACCGTCCTGGCCCGGCGTCCGGGTGGCCTGGCCGGCGTCCGTGCCGTCGGTGTCGCTCCGGCTGTCCTCGTCCGCGTTCTCGCGCGGGTCCGTGCCGTCCGGATCGGCCGGATCCTCGTCCGTGCCCTCCCCCTGGACCTGCGTCGCGACGTCCTCCTGCCGCCCGGGCCGCTGCCGTCCCTCCCCCGCCAGGCTGCCGGCCCGGTCGGGTTCGGTGGGCGACGCGGAGGCGGAGGCGGACGCGGAGGCCGAGAGCGAGGCGGAAGCCGACGCGGCGGGCGACGTGGCCCCGGACTCGGTCTTCGACGCGGACACGGCCGTCTTGGACGCGGAGGGGGAAGGGGACGGAACCGCGGGCGCGGAGGAACTCGGGGCGGGCGAGGTCCCGTAGGACCCGACGACGGGTACCCCGTACGCCGGTCCGGCCCCCACGGGGACCCCGTACGCCGGACCGGCCCCGACGGAGATCCCGCCGGACAGGCCCAGCAGCCCGCACGCGCTCAGCGTGCACAACACGTACCGCCATGGAGTCACGTCGGTGACCCCCTCCCGGTGCCCAGTCGTTCAGCTTGCCAAGATCAGGACAATCAGCGTCACACGGGGGAGCGATCCCGGCATTCCGGGTTCCGCCGAGGGAGGGAGATGATGAGCTGTGCGGGTGCGAGAGAATGGCGGCATGGAGATGCCGAGCAACGAAGGGTCGCCGGAGAACGCCCAGAGAATCCTGGTCGTGGGCCAGGACGGCATGGCACTCGGTGGCATGGACGCGGACGACGAATCGCGTGAGATTCCGGTCACGGAGATGGTGGAGCAGCCCGCGAAGGTCATGCGCATCGGCAGCATGATCAAGCAGCTGCTCGAGGAGGTGCGTGCGGCTCCCCTGGACGAGGCGAGCCGGGTCCGGCTCAAGGAGATCCACGCGAGTTCGGTGAAGGAGCTGGAGGACGGCCTCGCTCCGGAGCTGGTCGAGGAGCTGGAGCGGCTCTCGCTGCCGTTCGCGGACGAGGCGACTCCGAGCGACGCGGAACTGCGTATCGCGCAGGCCCAGCTGGTCGGCTGGCTGGAGGGCCTCTTCCACGGCATCCAGACCACGCTGTTCGCCCAGCAGATGGCGGCACGCGCCCAGCTGGAGCAGATGCGCCGCGCCCTCCCGCCGGGCGTGGCCCACGAGGGCGGCATCGAGGACCCCCGCGCGGGCGGCCGCTCGGGCGGTCCGTACCTGTAGGACCCGGGCGGGCCGTACCCGCGCGGGCAGGACCCAGGCAGCGAACAACTCGGACCAGAAGGGGCCCGGCGAACACCGCCGGGCCCCTTCCTCATGCCATGGACGCGGCTCAGGGGGACGACGGGTTCCCCGAGGACACGTTGAGCTGGATCGTCACGTCCCTCGGGTCGACGTCCGTACCGGCCGCCGGGAACTGGTCGATGACCGCGCCCTGGCCGTAGGTGTTCTCGTCGACGTCCTTGGTGTCGATCTGCCAGCCCGCGGCCTGGGCGCAGGCCTTCACCGACCGGATGTACTTGAACCGGAAGTCCGGGAGCCGGATCTTGTCCGGGTTGTCGTACGACTCGCTCGGCTCGGTGCATTCGGTCGTCTCGACCGTCTTCGAGGTGTCCGGGCCGCGATAGCCCTCCGCCTTGCGGTCACTCGTGGCGGCAGGCGTGGTGCTCGGGCCGCCGCCTTGTCCGCCGTTGCCACCCCCGCCGTTCAGCGACAGGGCCACGATCAGGCCGCCCACCGCGACGAGGGAGACGACGATCGAGCCGATCACCACCCGCCTGTTGCCCCTGCCGCCGCCCGCGGACGCGGAGGTGGCCGTGGTCGGCGGGGTGAGGTGGTACGGCGGTGGCGTCGACTGGCCGTGCTGCGGGCTGTACGCGGTCGGCCCCGGCGTCGCGTACCCACCCGGGTGCCCCTGGTGCGTCTGCTGCGGGTAGCCGTAGGCGGGCGAGGACGGAGCCGGGGTGCCGTAGGCGGGCGCGGGCGGTGTCGGGTTGTCGTACGGACCTCGGGGTGTCGGCTGGTACGGCGTCTGTACCGGGCCCGTCGGCGCCGGAGCCGACTGGTCGACCGGCGGGAAGACCGCGGAGCCGACGCCCGCGCCGCTCGACGTGTGGGCACCGGGCACGATGTTCGGGGTGGCCGGCTGGAAGGAGGCCGCCACCCGCAGGCACTCGTCCCGCATGGCGACGGCGGTCGGGAAACGCTCGTTCGGGTTCTTCTTCAGCGCGCGGGCGATCAGCGCGTCCACCGCGGGCGGCAGCGCGCGGTTGATCGAGGACGCGGCCACCGGCTGCTCCTGCACATGCGCGTAGGCGATCGCCAGCGGCGAGTCCGCCTCGAACGGCAGCCGCCCGGTGACCAGCTGGAACAGCATGATGCCGACCGAGTAGAGGTCGCTGCGCGCGTCCACGCCCCGGCCCAGGGCCTGCTCGGGGGAGAGGTACTGCGGGGTGCCGACGACCATGCCGGTCTGCGTCATGGAGGTGACGCCGGACTGCATGGCGCGGGCGATGCCGAAGTCCATCACCTTGACGACGCCGCGCTTGGTCATCATCACGTTGCCCGGCTTGATGTCGCGGTGGACCAGCCCCATCTCGTGGCTGATCTCCAGTGCGGCGAGCACGTCCGCGGTGATCTTCAGGGCCTTGTCGGCGGGCATCGCGCCCAGCGCCCGTACGTCGTCGTCGAGGACCGAGCCGAGCGGGCGGCCTTCGACGTACTCCATGACGATGTACGGCGTCGTCGTGCCGTCGACGTCGTCCTCGCCGGTGTCGAAGACGGAGACGATGTTGGTGTGGGTGAGCTTGGCCACGGCCTGGGCCTCGCGGCGGAACCGCTCGCGGAAGGCCTGCTCCCGGCCCAGCTCGGTGTGCAGGGTCTTGACCGCCACCTGGCGGTCGAGCACGGCGTCGTAGGCCAGGTGCACCGAGGCCATGCCGCCCTCGCCGAGCACGTCGCGCAGCTGATAGCGGCCGCCGGCGAGGGCCCGCCCCGCATACCGGCCGTACGCCCCGTCCTGACTCATGTCCGCTGTCCCCCATAGCCGTCACGGCCTTCACGGCCGTCAGGCGCCGTGACCTTCGTTGATCGAATGTCCCACTCCCGGCCAAGTCTGCCGGAGGGCACTGACACGTCAAGCTCGGTGCCCGATCCGTGACCGTACGCGAAAGAAGCGTCGCGCAAGCGTTACAGGTGCCCTACCGCCGGTACACACAATTTGCACGACAGTCCGTGCCAGGGCTTCGACGACCGGCCCGTCCGGCGTCGGTCGCGGGGGTCGCCCCGGATCGGAGGCTTGCGCGGAGGCTGTAGCGTGGCCGACGGAGACCGTGACAACACCGCGCGCACCGCGGGCAGAAACGACGGCGAGGACTGATGGCACAGCAGCGCGCTCAGGGCCCGTCCGACCCCGAGGCGACTGGCGGCGGAATGTCAGATGCGCCGGAAGCGTGGGGTAACGGCGGGCTGGTAGGGGACGGCCGGTACCGGCTGACCCACAGACTCGGCCGGGGCGGCATGGCCGAGGTGTTCGCGGCCGAGGACGTACGTCTCGGGCGCACCGTCGCCGTCAAGCTGCTGCGTGCCGACCTGGCCGAGGACCCCGTGTCCAAGGCCCGCTTCACGCGCGAGGCCCAGTCGGTGGCCGGACTGAACCACCACGCGATCGTCGCCGTGTACGACTCCGGCGAGGACGTCGTGGGCGGCCAGTCGGTGCCGTACATCGTGATGGAGCTGGTCGAGGGCCGCACCATCCGCGATCTGCTGCTCAACGCCGAGGCCCCGGGGCCCGAGCAGGCCCTGATCATCGTCTCCGGTGTCCTGGAGGCGCTCGCCTACTCGCACCAGCACGGCATCGTGCACCGTGACATCAAGCCGGCGAACGTGATCATCACCCACAACGGCGCCGTGAAGGTGATGGACTTCGGCATCGCCCGCGCCCTGCACGGGGCGTCGACGACGATGACGCAGACCGGCATGGTCATGGGCACCCCGCAGTACCTCTCCCCCGAGCAGGCCCTCGGCAAGGCGGTGGACTACCGCTCCGACCTGTACGCGACGGGCTGCCTGCTGTACGAACTGCTCGCGCTGCGGCCCCCCTTCACCGGTGAGACCCCGCTGTCGGTGGTCTACCAGCACGTCCAGGACATTCCGACGCCGCCGTCCGAGGCCGCCGCGGTCTCGCCGCCGGAGCTCGACGGACTCGTCATGCGGTCGCTCGCCAAGGACCCCGACGACCGGTTCCAGACGGCCGAGGAGATGCGCGGCCTGGTCCAGTACGGCCTGCAGATGCTGTACGACCAGGGCAGCCACACAGGCACCTGGAACACCGGCCCCGTGCAGACCCACGACACTCGCCGCGCCGCGCCCGCCGGGTTCGCGAGCACGACCGCGCTGCCGCACTCCGGCGCCGGCACCACGCAGATCCCGCAGCCGATCCTGCCCTCCGGGTACGGCGGCGGTGACGACGGCGGTTTCGAGGGGCACGGCAACCGGGGCAGTGGCCGCGGCAAGCTGTGGATCCTCGCGGTCCTCGCGGTGATCGCCATCGCGGCGGGCGTCGCCCTGGCGCTGAACAACGGCGGCGGTGGCGGTGGCGGCTCCGGCACCACCGAGTCACCGGCCACCTCGCACTCCGCCACGGACGAGCAGACCAGCGAGAGCCCGAGCGACGAGGCCACCGACGAGACGACGGACACCTCGACGGACGACAGCGGCCAGGGATCGGGGTCGGAGTACACCCCGTCGTCCACGCCGTCGTTCTCACCGTCCGAGATCCCCACCAAGCCCTCGTACGAGCCGACCGACGAGCCGACCAGCGGGGACCCGTCGAACGAGCCGTCGAACTCGGCGTCGGTGCCGTCCGCCTCGACGGACCCGACCGACGACGGCGGGGACGACGGCGGTCTCACGGACGGAGTGGTGGGCGGTCCCTGACGGCCCCGGCCGGCCCGACGTCACCAGCACGCGCGCGTGGACCCGTGGACCGGGCACCACGCGCGCGTGGCGTTTCACCGCCTCGCCCCGGCCTGGCCTGGCGGCCGGGGGCCCTCACCCCGCGAACGCCTCGCACACCGCGTCGTACTCCCGCGTCCACCACACCGCGAGCGCGGAGGCCGCGGGGAACTGGGGATCCGCGCGGGTGTCGCCGCGCTCGTAGTGCCAGCGCAGCATCCAGAAGTCGTTCAGACGCTCCCACCAGACGCGATGCACCGCGGCCGCGAGCTCTAAGGGCGTCGCCCCGGCCGCGCGCCGGTACGCGCGCGCGTACGCCCGCACCTTCGGCAGGTCGAGGACGCCGACGGGGCGCACGAAGAAGATCGCGGCGGCGCGTACGGCCTCCTCGGCGCGTGGCTGCACGCCCAGCCGGTCCCAGTCGACGATCGCCGCCGGGGCGTCGCCCTTGTAGAGCAGGTTGAACGGGTGGAAGTCGCCGTGCACCCAGCCGACCGAGGCCCCGCGCGGGGGCCGCCGGTCCGCGTGCCGTTCCAGCAGGGCACGGCGTTCGAGCAGCCGGTGGCGGGCCAGTTCGTCGAAGGAGTCGGCGGGGCGGTGCCGGCGGACCCGGGCGAGCAGGTCGTCGATCAGGGCGAACGTGGAGTCCGGATCGGCGCTCTCCACGGGGTGGGGGCTCGTGGCGGGGCGGGTGCGCCCCTTGGGGGGCATCACGCGCTCCAGACAGGCGTGCACGGCGCCCAGGAGGGCGCCCAGGCGGGCGCACTGCCCGGGGGTGAGCTGGCCGCCGTGACGGTGGCGGCCGTCGATCCACGGGTGCAGGGCGTAGGCGTGGCCGCCCACGACGGCGACGGTGCGGCCGTCGCGGCCGGTCAGCGGCGGCGCCACGGGTACGCCTAGGGCGGCCAGCCGCTGGGTGGCCCGGTGCCGGCGTTCGATCGCGGCGGGGTCGGCGGTGTCGGGGTCGAAGTGGTGCTTGAGGAAGTAGCGGCCGCGTGTGGTGCACAGGCGGTAACCGCGGTTCAGCAGCCCCTGGTCGACGGGCCGACAGGCGAGGGGGGATCCGGCGGCGTACTGGCGGAGCAGGGCGCTCAACGGGGGCGCGTAGGGCGCGGGGGGTGGTACGGAAGGGCGCGGCACGCGGCAGATGCTAGGGCACCGGACGGGCCCGTGAGCTGGGCGTTGTCACAGTAAGTCATGGATAGTCGCTAGTGGTCACATAGTGTGCTCGAAGTGGCGCGGAGGACCGTAGACGGGGAAGTGAACCGTCACCGACTACGAACCGTCACCGCCGTCGAACCGCCACCCGCTACGAACCGTCACCAGCTATGAACCGTCACCAGCTGAGGGATCACGCACAGATAGACCGGCTCGTACGGTTCGCCGTCCACGAGGTCCGGTGGGGGGCCGAAGAGGTCGCGCTCGGCGGCGGTCGGCTCGATCGCCGCGCACACGCCGACGACCTGGACGGACCACCGTCCCGCCGCACCGGCCGCCCCCGCCGCGACCGGGCCGGCCCGGTCCACCGCGCCGACCGCTCCGTCCGCTCCGTACGCGACGATCTGTCCGGCGCATGCGCGGTGGTAGCCGTGGCCGCCGTGCAGGCGCACCAGCAGGCGTCCGTCGGCGACGACGTGCCGGGTGGTGGCCAGGAAGGGCAGCGCGCGCAGGCTCGCCGCCACCCGGCCGTAGGGGCTGCGGCCGAGCAGGGCGAGGGCGCGCTCCACGTCGGTCGGCATGTCTCCACTGTCCGCGAACGAGAAGCGCGCTCCTAGAGGCTGCGGCCCCGAAGGGGAAGGACGAAAGTCCTCTGATCGGAACACCTGAGTTCGCGAGAAGTGCTTCTCAGCGGTTCTCGGCCTGCATGCGCGCCACATAGGCGGCCGCCTGGGAACGCCGCTGCATACCGAGCTTGGACAGCAGACCCGAGACGTAATTCTTGATCGTCTTCTCGGCGAGGTGCAGCCGTTCGCCGATCTGCCGGTTGGTGAGACCCTCGCCGATCAGGTCGAGGATCCGTCGCTCCTGCTCGGTGAGGTGGGCGAGCCGGTCGTCGGACCGGGCGCGGACGCCCTCGCGCAGCCGCTCCAGCACGCGCGCGGTGGCCACCGGGTCGAGCAGCGACTTTCCGGCGGCGACGTCCCGGACGGCGGTCAGCAGCTCATTGCCCCGGATGGCCTTCAGGACGTAGCCGGAGGCGCCCGCCATGATCGCGTCGAAGAGGGCCTCGTCGTCCGCGAACGAGGTGAGCATCAGACACCTGACCGAGTCGTCCCGGGAGCGCACCTCCCGGCACACCTCCACGCCGCTGCCGTCCGGCAGACGTACGTCGAGCACCGCCACATCGGGACGCGTGGCCGGAATCCGCGCCAGTGCCTCGGCCGCCGTACCGGCCTCGCCGACCACCTCGATGTCGTCCTCCACGGAGAGCATCTCGTGGACGCCCCGACGTACGATCTCGTGGTCGTCGAGAAGGAAAACCCGGATTTTTCCTGTTTCGCGCACTGGATCAGTTTCCCACATCAGCTCTTCCCGTGACCTGGGTGACCGGGATAACGTGCCGTTGCTCCGGCCTCCTGCAAGGCTGTGACCAGCAGCCTTCCCGTCCTTTCCGATTTACTTGGAAATCCAAGCAAAATCGCAGGTCAGGAGGGGTTTCACAGAAATGTGGAGCACTGGGTAACGTGACTGTTGCAGGGCGCTCGCCGGGGCACCTGTCACGCCTGTTCCCGGTCGAGTGGCACCCACCCCGTGCACGGGTACCGGAACAGGTGAGCCGCACTGGCCTACCGGCAACCCCGGGGGCCGGACCGACGGAGGAGCACACGTGACCGTGGAGAGCACTGCCGCGCGCAAACCGCGACGCAGCGCCGGTACCAAGCGCGCCAGCGCCAGCAAGACGTCGGGCACCTCGGGTGCCGGGCCCGAACTCGTCCAGTTGCTGACGCCCGAGGGCAAGCGCGTCAAGAACGCCGAGTACGACAAGTACGTAGCCGATGTGACGCCGGACGAGCTTCGCGGTCTGTACCGCGACATGGTGCTCACCCGGCGCTTCGACGCCGAGGCCACCGCCCTGCAACGCCAGGGCGAGCTGGGCCTGTGGGCCTCGCTGCTCGGCCAGGAGGCCGCCCAGATCGGCTCCGGCCGGGCCCTGCGCGACGACGACTACGTCTTCCCGACCTACCGCGAGCACGGCGTCGCCTGGTGCCGCGGGGTCGACCCGACCAACCTGCTCGGCATGTTCCGCGGTGTGAACAACGGTGGCTGGGACCCGAACAGCAACAACTTCCACCTCTACACGATCGTCATCGGCTCCCAGACGCTGCACGCCACGGGCTACGCGATGGGCGTGGCCATGGACGGCGCGGACAGCGCGGTGATCGCGTACTTCGGTGACGGCGCCTCCAGCCAGGGCGATGTCGCGGAGTCCTTCACCTTCTCCGCGGTCTACAACGCCCCGGTCGTGTTCTTCTGCCAGAACAACCAGTGGGCGATCTCCGAGCCGACCGAGAAGCAGACCCGGGTGCCGCTCTACCAGCGCGCCCAGGGCTACGGCTTCCCGGGCGTGCGCGTCGACGGCAACGACGTCCTGGCCTGCCTCGCGGTCACCAAGTGGGCGCTGGAGCGGGCCCGCAGCGGCGACGGCCCGACGCTGGTCGAGGCGTACACGTACCGCATGGGAGCGCACACCACCTCGGACGACCCGACCAAGTACCGGGCCGACGAGGAGCGCGAGGCGTGGGAGGCGAAGGACCCGATCCTGCGGCTGCGCGCGCACCTGGAGTCCGCACACCACGCGGACGAGGCATTCTTCGCGGAACTCGAAGCGGAGAGCGAGACGTTGGGCAGGCGAGTGCGCGAAGCGGTCCGCGCCATGCCCGACCCGGACCACTTCGCCATCTTCGAGAACGTGTACGCGGACGGGCACGCGCTCGTCGACGAGGAACGGGCCCAGTTCGCCGCCTACCAGGCGTCGTTCGCGGACGCAGAAGGGGGCAAGTGACATGGCGGAGACCGTGACGTCCACCAGCATGGCGATCGCCAAGGCGATCAACGAGTCGCTGCGCCGCGCCCTGGAGTCCGACCCCAAGGTCCTCATCATGGGCGAGGACGTCGGCAAGCTCGGCGGTGTCTTCCGGGTGACCGACGGCCTGCAGAAGGACTTCGGCGAGAGCCGCGTCATCGACACCCCGCTCGCGGAGTCCGGCATCGTCGGCACGGCCATCGGCCTCGCCCTGCGCGGCTACCGCCCGGTGGTGGAGATCCAGTTCGACGGCTTCGTCTTCCCGGCGTACGACCAGATCGTCACGCAGCTCGCGAAGATGCACGCCCGCTCGCTGGGCAAGGTCAAGCTCCCGGTCGTCGTGCGGATCCCGTACGGCGGCGGCATCGGCGCGGTCGAGCACCACTCCGAGTCCCCCGAGGCGCTGTTCGCGCACGTGTCAGGCCTGAAGATCGTCTCCCCGTCGAACCCGGCCGACGCCTACTGGATGATGCAGCAGGCGATCCAGAGCGACGACCCGGTGATCTTCTTCGAGCCCAAGCGGCGCTACTGGGACAAGGGCGAGGTGAACACCGAGGCGATCCCCGGCCCGCTGCACAAGGCCCGCGTGGTCCGCGAGGGCACCGACCTCACCCTCGCCGCCTACGGCCCGATGGTGAAGCTCTGCCAGGAGGTCGCCGACGCGGCCGCCGAGGAGGGCAGGTCCCTGGAGATCCTGGACCTGCGCTCGGTCTCCCCGCTGGACTTCGACTCGATCCAGACGTCGGTGGAGAAGACCCGCCGGCTGGTCGTCGTCCACGAGGCGCCGGTGTTCTTCGGCTCGGGCGCGGAGATCGCCGCCCGCATCACGGAGCGCTGCTTCTACCACCTGGAGGCCCCGGTGCTCAGGGTCGGCGGCTACCACGCCCCGTACCCGCCCGCCCGCCTGGAGGAGGAGTACCTGCCGGGCCTGGACCGGGTACTCGACGCCGTCGACCGTGCCCTGGCGTACTGAGGAGAGGGTCGTGACGACGATGACCGAAGCGTCCGTGCGTGAGTTCAAGATGCCCGACGTGGGCGAGGGACTCACCGAGGCCGAGATCCTCAAGTGGTACGTCCAGCCCGGGGACACGGTGACCGACGGCCAGGTGGTGTGCGAGGTCGAGACCGCCAAGGCGGCCGTCGAACTCCCCATCCCCTACGACGGAGTGGTCCGCGAGCTGCGCTTTTCCGAGGGCACCACGGTGGACGTGGGCACCGCGATCATCACGGTGGACGTCGCGGGCGGTGCCGCGCCCGCCGAGGAGGCCGCGCCCGCCGCGCCGCGGCAGGAGGAGCCGCGCGACGAGCCGAAGGCACCGGCCCGCCAGCCGGTCCTCGTCGGCTACGGCGTGGCCACGTCCTCCACCAAACGCCGCCCCCGCAAGGGCGCGGAGATCCCGGCGCAGGAGGCGTCGGCGGCGATCCAGGGCGAGCTGAACGGCCATGGCGGTCCGGCCGCCACGCCCGCCACCGTGGAACAGCGTCCGCTGGCGAAGCCTCCGGTGCGCAAGCTGGCGAAGGACCTGGGCGTGGACCTGGCGCGGGTGGTGGCGTCCGGCCCGGACGGCATCATCACGCGTGAGGACGTGCACGCGGCGGCGGCTCCCGTACAGCCGGCGCCCCTGCCGGTGGCCGCTCCGGCTCCGGTCCCGGCTCCCGCGCAGAGTCCGGCGCCGGTCGCGGCATACGACGGCGCGCGCGAGACCCGTATCCCGGTCAAGGGTGTCCGCAAGGCCACCGCCCAGGCCATGATCGGTTCGGCGTTCACCGCGCCGCACGTCACGGAGTTCGTGACGGTCGACGTGACGCGCACGATGCGGCTCGTCGAGGAGCTGAAGCAGGACAAGGACATGCAGGGTCTGCGGGTCAACCCGCTCCTGCTGATCGCCAAGGCCCTGCTGGTCGCCATCAAGCGCAACCCGGACGTCAACGCGTCCTGGGACGAGGCCAACCAGGAGATCGTCCAGAAGCACTACGTCAACCTGGGCATCGCGGCGGCGACCCCGCGCGGTCTGATCGTGCCCAACATCAAGGACGCGCACACCAGGACGCTGCCGCAGCTCGCCGAGGCGCTGGGCGAACTGGTGTCGACGGCGCGCGAGGGCAGGACCTCGCCGACGGCGATGCAGGGCGGCACGGTGACGATCACCAACGTCGGCGTCTTCGGCGTCGACACCGGCACGCCGATCCTCAACCCCGGTGAGTCGGCGATCCTCGCGATCGGCGCGATCAAGCTCCAGCCGTGGGTCCACAAGGGCAAGGTGAAGCCCCGTCAGGTCACCACGCTGGCGCTGAGCTTCGACCACCGTCTCGTCGACGGGGAGCTGGGCTCGAAGGTGCTGGCGGACGTGGCGGCGATCCTGGAGCAGCCGAAGAAGCTCATCACCTGGGCGTGAGAACCATCGCGCCCGGATAGGCTCACAGGCTCATGACGGAAGGGGCCGGCCGCAAGGTTGTCTTGCGGCCGGCCCCTTCCGTCTTTCCCGCTGTCTCTTCGTCCGCCTTTCCGGCACCGGTCAGGGGCGGTTGAGCACGTAGATCGGCGCCCCGTCCTCGGTGCCGCCCCGGGAGTGGATGCAGGCGTGCTTGCGCAGCATGCGCAGGCACTCGTTGACCCGGTGCACGGACAGCCCCGTACGGGCCGCGATGACGTCGAGCGGCTGGGACAGTTCACCGGTCTCGACCAGCATCGGGACGATGACCACCGCCACCGCCCACACGTCCGATGTCACGGACAGCCGCTGCCGCCAGTCGGCCAGCACGGACTCCGTGGTCGGGTCCGTGACCGGGTCCGTGGGGGAGACGGCGGCGGGCGCCGGACGGTCCAGGGCGAGGACGTCCAGCCGGTCGGCGATGCGTTCCATGGCCCGGACCATGGCCCGTTGCAGGGCGAGCGACTCGTGCTGGGCGACGGCGAGTTGCTCGTCCGCCTGGAGGTTGCGCTCCTCGAGCCGGACGATCGCCTCGGCGACCTGCTCCGGCATGGCGTACGCGATCGCGGCGCCCGGGGCGGCCGGCTGCACTTCGGCCTTCTCCAGGGCGTACGACCCCTCCCGCTGGACGGTCTCGATCACTTCGGCGCACCACTGCTTGAAGGGCGCGCAGGCGGGCTTGGTGCAGCCGTTCACGAGCAGGATCAGACCCTGGAGGTCGATCATCTGTAAGTCTCGGCGCCAGCTCCGACCTGCGGGAATGCTGAGACTGTGACTTCCAGTCACTGTCTCGAGATTGTCTCGATGCGCATCCGGGACATGGTCGAGGAGCGCTTTGTGAGGGGTGGTGTACCCCAGTTTCTTGCAGACGTCCACGGCCGGGAACCAGTGGCTTCCGTCCGTCATGGTCAGCCTTCGCACACGGTCTCCCGTGGCCGCGTACACGAAGTCTCCGACGTCGATCGCGTCGTACTGCTCGCCCGTGTCGGGCTGCTTGCTTGGTTCGGTCATGTGAACCACCTCCGCTGCGGAACGTAGGGCGGAGGAAATCGAATATGCCAGCCGGCGCAATGATGTTCACCATTGCGAGTGAAACGGGGCTGGGCTGCGAGGAAGGCGGGCCGGGACGTGAAGGAGGCGGCCCCGGACACACCGAAGGGGACGCGCCGCTGGGAGCGGCGGGTCCCCTTCAGGGTGTGTCGTGCGGGTCAGGCCAGGCGCGCGAAGCCGTAGTTGAGGAGCTTCGTCGCGTCCGTGGCGCGCTGCGTCGCGTTCGTGTCGGCGAGCACCGTGCCGATGACGGTCTTGCCGCCCCGGGTCGCGGCGAAGACGAGGCAGTACTTCGCCTCGGCGCCGGAGCCGGTCTTGACGCCGATGGCGCCGCTGTAGCTGCTGAGCAGGGTGTTCGTGTTGGTCCAGGCCGCCATGGTGCGGGTGCTGCCGGTCCTGGTGATGGTCTTCGCCTTGTACGACTTGGTCTTGACGACCGTGCGGAACGTGGCGTTCTTCATCGCGCTGCTGGCGAGCTTCGTCAGGTCCTTCGCCGTCGAGTAGTTGGCGCCGTTGCCGATGCCGTCGAACGAGTCGAAGTGGGTCCTCGTCATGCCGAGGCTCTTCGCGGTGCTGTTCATCTTGCCGAGGAACGACTTCACGCGCGCGGCCCGCGTCGAACCGCTGCCGTACTTGTCGGCCAGCGCGTACGCGGCGTCGCAGCCGGACGGCAGCATCAGCCCGTAGAGCAGCTGACGGACGGTGACCTTGTCGCCGACGATCAGGTGGGCGGACGAGGCGCCCTTGGCGACGATGTAGTCGCTGTACGCCTTCTGGATGGTGACCTTGGTGTCCAGGTTCAGGTTCGCCTGGGAGAGCACGACCTTCGCGGTCATGATCTTCGTGGTGGAGCCGGTGGACAGCTTGGTGTCCATGCCCTTGTTGTAGAGCTGCGCGCCGTTCGCGTTGTTCATCACATAGCCGGTCTTGGCCACGATGGTGGGCGCGGTGACCGCCTGCGCGGGTCCCGCGGTGAGGGCTCCGGTGGCCAGCACAGCGCCGGTGGTGACGGCGACGGCTGCGGCGCGGCGGAGGCGAATGCCCTTAATGCCCTTTATCAACTGAGATACCCCGAATACGTTGAATGCCCCTGGTGTGCGGCTGAGTTGTGGGGGAAAGCTAATGCAGCCGCATGTGTGTGACACGTAAGTAGCACAGATGGTTGCGCGGATGCCGTGAGAGATTTTCCGTACGGGTGAAACGGTGCGGGTGGGCGCTCCGTCGCCGTCCGCATGCTGGAACGAACCCCTCATGGGTACGTGTTGTATCTATCCTGTGGCCATGAGTCTGGCCGTGAAACCACCTGCCGCTGCCGACCGTGTCTACACACACGTCAAACAGGCCGTACTGGAGCGTCGTTACGAGGGCGGGATCCTGCTCACGGAGGGCGAGCTCGCCGACGCCGTCGGGGTCTCGCGGACGCCGGTGCGCGAGGCGCTGCTGCGGCTGGAGGTCGAGGGGCTGATCAAGCTCTACCCGAAGAAGGGCGCGCTGGTCCTGCCCGTCTCCGCGCAGGAGATCGCGGATGTGGTGGAGACCCGGCTGCTGGTCGAGGAGCACGCGGCCCGCAAGGCGGTGCCCGCCCCGGCCGGACTCGTCGAACGGCTGGAGGAACTCCTCGCCCGGCAGAAGGAGCAGGCGGCCGCCGGCGACCTGTCCGCCGCCGCCGTCACCGACCGACAATTCCACGCCGAGATCGTCCGCAGCGGCGGCAACGAGATCCTCTCCCGTCTCTACGACCAGCTCCGCGACCGCCAGTTGCGGATGGGGGTGGCGGTGATGCACTCCCATCCCGACCGGATCGCCAAGACCCTCGCCGAGCACGAGGAGATCCTCGGCGCGCTGCGCGCGGGCGACGCGGAGGCGGCCGTCGCCGTCGTCCACCGGCACGTCGGCTGGTTCTCCCACCTGGCCCGGGGTGAGGTCCGATGAGCGGCGGCGCCAAGACGGCGACCGCCCTCCCCGGCGACCCGCCCGGCGGCCGCCGGGCCGTCGCCGTCTGGTCCATCGGCGTCTCGGTCTACTTCGTCGCCGTCATCTTCCGTACGTCCCTCGGGGTGGCCGGACTCGACGCCGCCGACCGCTTCCACGTGGGCGCCTCGGCCCTGTCCACCTTCTCCATCCTCCAACTGCTGGTGTACGCGGGCATGCAGATACCCGTGGGACTCCTGGTGGACCGGCTCGGTACCAAGAAGGTGCTGACCATCGGGGTCGTCCTGTTCACGGCCGGCCAGCTGGGCTTCGCGTTCTCCCCGTCGTACGGCACGGCGCTCGCGTCGCGGGCGCTGCTCGGCTGCGGTGACGCGATGACGTTCATCAGCGTGCTGCGGCTCGGCACGCGCTGGTTCCCGGCACGGCGCGGCCCGCTGGTCGCGCAGCTCGCCGGTCTGGCCGGCATGGCGGGCAACCTGGTGTCGACGCTGGTGCTGGCCCGGCTGCTGCACAGCGTCGGCTGGACGGCGGCGTTCGCGGGCAGCTCGTTCGCCGGGGTCGTGGTGCTCGTCCTGCTGCTGCTGTTCCTCAAGGACCATCCCGAGGGGAGCGAGCCGGAGCCGTTCCCGCACCAGGGCGCGGCCTACGTCCGCCGTCAGATCGCCGCGTCCTGGCGGGAGCCCGGGACCCGACTGGGGCTGTGGGTGCACTTCACCACCCAGTTCCCTGCGATGGTGTTCCTGCTGCTGTGGGGGATGCCGTTCCTGGTCGAGGCACAGGGCCTCGACCGGTCCACGGCCGGGGAACTGCTCACCCTGGTCGTGCTGTGCAACATGGTGGTCGGCCTGGTCTACGGCCAGATCGTGGCCCGGCATCACGAGGCCCGGCTGCCGCTGGCGCTGGGGACGGTGGGGGCGACCGCCACGATCTGGGCGGTGACGCTCGCGTGGCCCGGGGCGCGGGCACCGATGTGGCTGCTGATCGTGCTGTGCGCGGTGCTGGGCGCGTGCGGGCCCGCGTCGATGCTCGGCTTCGACTTCGCGCGGCCCGCGAATCCGCCGGAGCGGCAGGGGACCGCGTCCGGCATCACGAACATGGGGGGTTTCATCGCCTCGATGACGACCCTGTTCGCGGTGGGCGTGCTGCTGGACGCCACCGGGGACGACTACAGCGTCGCCTTCTCCGCCGTGTTCGTCCTTCAGGCTCTCGGGATCAGCCAGATCCTGCGGCTGCGCAAGCGGGCGGCCCGGCGGGAACGCGAGCGGCTCGTGGCGTCCCGGGTGGAGACGGTGCACGTTCCGGCCTGAGCCGGCCGACGTCTCGGCCCACCCGGGCCACGCGACCACCGCGAAGCAGCCGCCGCGTCACAGCGAAGCAGCCACCGCGAGGCAGCTACCGCACCACCACGAAGCAGCTACCGCGAAGGCGGCTACCGCGTCACCGCGGAGCAGCCACCGCGAAGTGCTACCGCGTCACCGTGAAGTTGCGCAGGATCGCGCCCGTGAGTTCGGGATCCCCCTCCGCCTTCACCCGGTCGCTGACCGCCTCCGCCGTCACCCGGCCGCAGGCCAGGCGGACGTAGGTCTCCCAGTCGAGGGTGAGAGTGGCCGCGGGGCCGAGGGCGGGAGCCGTCTCCAGGGTGCCTCGGCCCTGGATGTCGACGCGGATCGTGCGCAGGAACTCGACCGGGCCGTGGACGTCGAAGACCACCGCCGAACTGCGCGGCGCCTGCGCCTTCCCGGCCACGACCTCGGGGAGTTCGCCGAGCAGGACGTCGCGGGCGATGTGCGCGCCGGGGGAGTCGAGGTTGCCCGGACGGCCGAGAGCGGCACGGAGGTCCTGCTCGTGCGCCCACACCATGAACGCGTGGGTGCGCATGGACTCCTCCAGGGTGACCTCGGTGCTGAGGTGGCCGCGTACCTTCGTGCCGGGGTCGCGGGACTCGTTGCGCAGCTGGCGGTTGCGGCGGATGACCGTGTACTCCAGCTCCGACGTCATCTCCGGTGCCGTGTGGTGGCGGCGGACGTCGACCTGCATCTCCATGTACCGCTGGTGCTCATTGGTGACGTGGTAGAGGTCGCGCGGGAGGGTGTGGATGGGGCGCGGGTCGCCCAGCATCTCGCAGTCGAGCCCGATGACGTGGGAGACGATGTCGCGGATCGACCAGCCGGGGCACGGGGTCCGCCGGTTCCACTCGCCCTCCACAAGCGGCTGTACCAGCTCGGATATCGCTTCGATGGAGTGGGTCCAGGCGTCGGCGTAGGGCTGGAGGGTGGGATGCAGACTCACGGAACGGGACCCCTCGGCGGTCGGTACACGGGTGGATTGCGGCGGCTTTGCCAGCGGGAGGTGGCTGTCGGCGGGTGTCTTGGAACGCTAAGTTACGCTGCTGTGAGGCACCCCGGCAGTGCTTTCGTGTGACGATCGTAGGCCCGTGTGGACGACTCGAATGCCAGGACGGTGGTAGTGTGCGCGCCTCTTTGATCCAGATCACCGTGGACGAGGGCGAATCGGTCGAATCCCGCCGGGCCCGCGCGGCCGCTCTGGTACGGGATCAAGCCGGTGTCGCCGACCTCGTGATGCTGCCCGAGCTGTGGACGACGGGAGCCTTCGCCTACGAGCGGTTCGCCGCCGAGGCGGAGCCGCTCGAAGGGCCGACCTACGAGGCGATGGCGAAGGCCGCGAGCGATGCCGGTGTGTGGCTGCACGCCGGTTCGATTCCGGAGCGTGACCCGCTGGGGCCGCTGTACAACACCTCACTCCTCTTCTCCCCCTCCGGCGACCTGGCCGCCGCCTATCGCAAGATCCACCGCTTCGGCTTCGACCAGGGCGAGGCGGTGCTGATGGGCGCGGGCACGGAACTCGTGACGGCGCGGCTGCCCGGGACCACGGCCGGTCTCGCCACCTGCTACGACCTCCGTTTCCCCGAACTCTTCCGCGGGCTCGTCGACGCCGGCGCCGAGCTCCTCCTGCTCCCGGCCGGCTGGCCGGAGCGCCGGCGCGCGCACTGGACGCTGCTGGCCCGGGCGCGGGCGGTGGAGAACCAGGCGTTCGTCCTCGCGTGTGGAACCGCCGGGACGCATGCGCTGGTTCCGCAGGCGGGTCACTCGATCGTGGTCGACCCGTGGGGCGAGGTCCTCGCGGAGGCGGGTCCCGACGAGGAGATCCTCACCGTGGAGTTCGACCCCGCCGAGGTCGCCACGACCCGGGAGAAGTTCCCCGCGCTCAAGGACCGCGTACTGGGCCTCCCGACCCCCCGCCGCTGAGGAGCCGGGGCAGCCCCGCCACCGAGCGGAATGCCGAGGAGCGGCGCCTCCGCTCAGTCCTCGTCCCCCTCTTTCTCCTTCTCCCTCTCCTTCTCCGCCAGGTGGATCACGCACACCCCCACCGCGATCAGCAGCGCCGGATCCGCGTCCTCCCGTACGACGTCGACGCCGTACGTCTCACGCACGTGCAGCCACCGCCGGGAGACGACGGCCAGCAGTTCGCCGTCGTACTCGACGGCGAACTCGCGGTCCAGGATCTTGCCGCTGACGTCCAGCTCCGTGCCGTCCACGAGCGTCACCCGGTGGTGGTTGCGCAGCAGCGACAGCCGCTTGCGTCGGATCGTCGCGAGCGGCTCGCCGTCCCGTTCGATCACCATCGTGTCCCGCAGCGTGAACATCTTCCGGTGGATGTCGACGAGGACCCGGCCGCGGGTGTCCTTCAGCTCGAAGGTGTCGCGCACCCGCATCGCCTTGCCGTCGACGAGGAACACCTTGTTGCCGCGGTCGTCCTCGATCCAGTAGTCGTCGCCGAAGCCGAGCAGCCGGTCGCGCACGAGGAATCTCATGCCGTACCGCTTCCCCACGGGCCGCACGGAGACGCCCGCCGCTAGGCCGACCGACTGAGCCGACCGGCACACCGCGCCCGTGATGCATGCTTGATGCATGAACGACTCCGCGCCCCGACGTGCCCGTGTCCGTGCCCCCGAGCTGATCGGCAAGGGCGGCTGGCTGAACACGGGTGACCACCAGTACACCCTCGCCGACCTGCGAGGCCGCGTTGTCATCCTGGATTTTTGGACCTTTTGCTGCATCAACTGCCTCCATGTCCTCGACGAGCTGCGGGAGCTGGAGGAGAAGCACCGGGACACCGTGGTGATCATCGGCGTGCACTCGCCGAAGTTCGTGCACGAGGCAGAGCACCAGGCGGTGGTGGACGCGGTGGAGCGGTACGGCGTGGAGCACCCCGTGCTCGACGACCCGGAACTCGCCACCTGGAAGCAGTACGCGGTGCGGGCGTGGCCGACGCTCGTGGTGATCGACCCCGAGGGGTACGTCGTCGCGCAGCACGCCGGTGAGGGGCACGCGCACGCCATCGCGCGGCTGGTCGAGGAGCTGGAGGCGGAGCACGAGGCGAAGGGCACCCTGCGGCGCGGCGACGGCCCGTACGTGGCGCCGGAGCCCGAGCCGACGGTGCTGCGCTTCCCCGGCAAGGCGCTGCTGCTGCCGTCCGGGACGTTCCTGGTGAGCGACACGACCCGGCACCAGCTGGTGGAGCTGGCCGAGGACGGCGAGACGGTCGTACGGCGGATCGGGTCCGGCGCGCGCGGGTTCGCGGACGGTACGGCGCGGGCGGCGGCCTTCAACGAGCCGCAGGGTCTGGCGCTGCTGGACGGGGACGTGATCGTCGCGGACACCGTCAACCACGCCCTGCGGCGGCTGGACCTGTCCACCGGTGAGGTGACGACCCTGGCCGGAACCGGCCGCCAGTGGTGGCAGGGCTCGCCCACCTCGGGACCGGCCCGTGAGGTCGACCTGTCCTCGCCTTGGGACGTGGCCGTGTTCGGCGGCAGGGTGTGGATCGCGATGGCGGGTGTGCACCAGCTGTGGGCGTACGACCCCGCCACCGGGACCGTCTCCGTCACCGCCGGGACGACCAACGAGGGGCTCGTCGACGGGCCGGGCGCCGAGGCCTGGTTCGCCCAGCCCTCCGGGCTGGAGGCCACCCCCGAGCGCCTCTGGATCGCCGACTCCGAGACGTCCGCGCTGCGCTGGGTCGACCTCGACGGCGCCGTCCACACCGCCGTGGGCACCGGCCTGTTCGACTTCGGGCACCGGGACGGAGCCGCTGAGCAGGCCCTGTTCCAGCACCCGCTGGGCGTGACCGCGCTGCCCGACGGATCGGTCGCGGTCTCCGACACCTACAACCACGCGCTGCGCCGCTACGACCCCGCGACCGGCGAGGTGACCACGCTGGCCACGGATCTGCGGGAGCCGAGCGACGCCGTGCTGGTCGGCGGGGACATCGTGGTCGTCGAGTCGGCCCGGCACCGGCTGACCCGGCTGCGGCTGCCGGAGGAGGCGGTACGGGTGGAGTCCGTCGCCCACCGCACCCAGCGCGCGGCGACCGAGGTGGGGCCCGGGAAGCTGCGGCTCGACGTGATCTTCCAGGCGCCGGCGGGCCAGAAGCTGGACACCCGCTACGGCCCGTCCACCCGCCTGCTGGTCTCCTCCACCCCGCCCGGACTGCTGCTGGCGGGGGAGGGCGCGGACACGGACCTCTCCCGCACCCTTGAGCTCGACCCGGCGGTCGGGGAGGGCGTCCTGCACGTGTCCGCGATGGCCGCGTCCTGCGACGACGACCCGGCGAACGAGTATCCGGCCTGTCACGTCCACCAGCAGGACTGGGGCGTCCCGGTCCGCCTCACCGAGGGCGGGGCGAACCGGCTGCCGCTGGTCCTGGCGGGCATGGACGAAGAAGGGGAAGCGGGAGAAGGGGAAGAGGAGACGGCGGCGTCGGACGTCTGATGTGACATGTGGTGGCCGTGGCCGTGGTGATGCGACGGCCGCGGCCGGGGCGCGGGCTCCGACGGAGCCACCCCGGCCGCGGCCGTCACGGCCGCTCCCGCAGCCGCGCCTCCGTCGTGGAGGGGCGCGTCAGACGCCGTATCCGTCGGAGTAGCCGTCCCGACGCGGGTGCCGCTCCCCCTCGACGACGGTCGTCGTCGTGGGCGGTACGACGACCCGCCGGCGCTTGGCGATACCGCTGAACGTCGCCACGCCGATCAGTCCGACGAGCATGAGGATGATCCCGACCAGGTCGAGGTTGACCCCCTCCATGTGCCAGTCGGTCGCGAACGTGAGAATGGCTCCCACGGCGATGAGGATGATGCATCCGCCGAGGCCCATGAGTGTCGCCTCCCTGTCCGGACCGGTCGATCCGGCCCCGTGGGTGCGGGTACCCCGGCGGACAACACCCATGCCATGGGCGCTCGTTGCTATCCCTCCAGGAACGCCAGCAGCGCGTTCGCCAGCAGGTGCGGGTCGTCCGCGCCGCACAACTCCCGCGCGCTGTGCATCGACAGGATGGCCACGCCGATGTCGACGGTCCGGATGCCGTGGCGGGCCGCGGTGATCGGCCCGATGGTCGTGCCGCACGGCATGGAGTTGTTGGAGACGAAGGACTGGAAGGGCACGCCCGCCTTCTCGCAGGCGGCGGCGAACACCGCGCGGCCCGTACCGTCCGTCGCGTAGCGGTTGTTGACGTTGACCTTGAGGATGGGGCCGCCGTTGACGCGCGGGTGATGCGTCGGGTCGTGCCGCTCCGCGTAGTTGGGGTGGACCGCGTGCCCCGTGTCGGAGGACAGGCAGACGGTGCCGGCGAAGGCGCGGGCCCGGTCCTCGTAGGACCCTCCGCGCGCGAACACCGAACGCTCCAGCACGCTGCCCAGCAGCGGGCCGTCCGCGCCCGTGTCGGACTGCGAGCCGTTCTCCTCGTGGTCGAAGGCGGCGAGGACGGGGATGTGCGGCAGGTCCTCCGTGGCCGCCGCGGCCGCCAGCGCCGCCGTACCGGCGTGCACCGACAGCAGGTTGTCCATCCGGGGGCCGGCCAGCAGCTCCTCGTGCCGGCCCAGGTAGGCGGGCGGCTCCACCGAGTGCACCATCAGGTCCCAGCCGGTCACCTCGCCCGCCGCGAGCCCCGACTCCTCCTCCAGGAAGGCGATCAGGTCGCCGTCGCGGACGTCGTCGCCCAGGCCCCAGATGGGCTGGAGGTGGCGCTGCTTGTCGAGCTTGAGGCCCTCGGAGTTGACCGCGCGGTCGAGGTGGATGGCGAGCTGCGGCACGCGCAGCAGCGGCCGGGCGATGTCGACCAGGCGCGTCGAACCGTCCCGCAGCGTCAGCCGGCCCGCCAGGCCCAGGTCGCGGTCGAGCCAGGAGTTCAGCAGCGGCCCGCCGTAGATCTCCACCGCCACCTGCCGCCAGCCGTGCGCGCCGGTGTCGGGCAGCGGCTTGACCCGCAGGTTGGGCGAGTCGGTGTGGGCGCCGATGATCCGGAAGGGGGTGTGCGGTGCGGCGCCCTCGGGGACGAACCAGGCCACGATCGCACCGCCGCGCAGCACGTACTTGCCGCCGCTCGTCCCGTCCCAGGCGTCCGTCTCCGAGACCTGGCGGAAACCGGCCTTCTCCAGCCGCTCGGCGGCGTTCGCCACCGCGTGGTACGGCGACGGGCCGGCCGTCAGGAAGGACATGAGGTCGTCGGTGTGGCCGCGGTCGAAGCGGGAGGGTTCGCTCATGGGGTTCACCTTAACGACGTACGAGGGCCCGCTCCCCATCACTGGGAGCGGGCCCTCGTAAGGGCTGTGTGGAGGCTGTTTCCGGGTTGCCCGCTACCGCCGGGAAGCGGCGGGAAGCGACGGAAACGGACTAGAAGGCGTCCTCGTCCAGCTCCATCAGGTCCAGGTCGACGTCGGAGGCCACCTTGCGGGCCAGGGTGACGCCAGGCAGGACGTTGGCCGCGAAGAACTTCGCCGCCGCGATCTTGCCGGTGTAGAAGGCCTTGTCCTTGCTGGACGCCGTCTGGAGCTTCTCGGCGGCGACGGCCGCGCCCTTGAGCAGCAGATAGCCGACGATCACGTCACCGGAGGCGAGCAGCAGGCGGGTGGTGTTGAGGCCCACCTTGTAGATGTTCTTGACGTCCTGCTCGGTCGAGGCGAGGTCGGTCAGCATCAGGCCGACGATGGCCTCCAGCTCGACGGCCGCCTTGGCGAGGTGCTCGCGGGCTCCCGCCAGGTTCTCGCCGCCGGTGCCGAGCTCCAGGAACTTCTTGATGTCCTCGGCGAGGGAGTTCAGCGCCGCGCCCTGGTTGCGGACGATCTTCCGGAAGAAGAAGTCCTGGCCCTGGATCGCGGTGGTGCCCTCGTAGAGGGTGTCGATCTTGGCGTCGCGGATGTACTGCTCGATCGGGTACTCCTGGAGGAACCCGGAGCCGCCGAACGTCTGGAGCGACTGGGCGAGCTGCTCGTAGCCCTTCTCGGAGCCGTAGCCCTTGACGATCGGCAGGAGCAGGTCGTTGAGCGCGTGCTCGGTGGAGGCGTCCTCGCCGCCCGCCTCCTTGACCGCGATCGCGTCCTGGACGGAGGCGGTGTACAGCACCAGCGCGCGCATGCCCTCCGCGTACGCCTTCTGCGTCATCAGCGAGCGGCGCACGTCCGGGTGGTGGGTGATGCTGACCTTCGGCGCGGCCTTGTCCATGAAGTTCGCCAGGTCGGGGCCCTGGACGCGCTCCTTGGCGTACTCCAGGGCGTTGAGGTAGCCCGTCGACAGGGTCGAGATGGCCTTCGTGCCGACCATCATCCGCGCGAACTCGATGATGCGGAACATCTGGCGGATGCCGTCGTGCTTGTCGCCGATCAGCCAGCCCTTGGCGGGGTGGCGGTCGCCGAAGGTCATCTCGCAGGTGTTGGAGGCCTTCAGGCCCATCTTGTGCTCGACGTTGGTGGCGTAGACGCCGTTGCGCTCGCCGAGCTCGCCGGTCTCGAAGTCGAAGAGGTACTTCGGGACGAGGAAGAGGGACAGGCCCTTGGTGCCGGGACCGGCGCCCTCCGGCCGGGCGAGGACGTAGTGGAGGATGTTCTCCTCCATGTCGTGCTCACCGGAGGTGATGAACCGCTTCACGCCCTCGATGTGCCAGGAGCCGTCCTCCTGCTGGACCGCCTTGGTGCGTCCGGCGCCGACGTCCGAGCCGGCGTCCGGCTCGGTCAGCACCATGGTGGAGCCCCAGGTCCGCTCGACGGCGAGCCGCGCGATCCGCTTCTGCTCCTCGGTGCCCTCGTCGAAGAGGATGCCGGCGAAGGCCGGGCCGGAGCAGTACATCCACACGGCCGGGTTCGCGCCGAGGATCAGTTCGGCGTACGACCAGATCAGGGACGGCGGGGCGGTGGTGCCGCCGATCTCCTCGGGCAGGCCCAGCCGCCAGTACTCCGACTCCATGAAGGCCTTGTAGCTCTTCTTGAAGGACGCCGGGACCGGAGCGGTGTTCGTCTCCGGGTCGAAGACCGGCGGGTTGCGGTCGGCGTCCGCGAAGGACTCCGCCAGCTCGTTCTCCGCGAGGCGGGTCAGCTCTTCGAGGACGCTCTTCGCGGTCTCGGTGTCCATCTCCTCGAACGGGCCGCTGCCGTACAGCTTGTCGCGGCCGAGCACCTCGAAGAGGTTGAACTCGATGTCGCGAAGATTCGACTTGTAGTGCCCCATGGCGACGGCTCCGTAGAGGGATCGGCGAGGCGGTGTCTCCTCGCGACTGTTTCACGTACCAACAAGTAGCTCCGATGATGCTACCCGTCGGTAATAAGAAGCAACCCCGATTGGGTCATCTGTGACTCGTTACTCTTTGGGGCATGTACGGCTACGACCAGAGCGCGGGTGCCCAGCAGGGGTACGCCACGCCGCAGCAGCAGATGCCCGGCGGTGTCGGCGGTTACGGCCAGCAGCCGCCGCTCTATCCGGAACCGTCCCCCCCGTCCCTGGCGGACGCCGTCCGGGCCTTCACCACCGGACAGCTCGCCGCGGAGGACTTCCAGCAGGTCTTCGCGACCTCGAAGGTCTACTGCCCGCGCGGTGACAACCCGGGTTTCCTCGCGCTGCACAACACCCAGCAGCCGGTGATCCCGATGTTCACCTCGCTCAAGGAGCTGCGGCGGTACGCGGGCAAGGAGTCCAAGTACTTCGTGATCACCGGCGCCGAGGTGATCGACCTGCTGCCGACCGGCTACGGCTTCGTCGTCGACATGGAGGGCGAGCACCGGATGGTCTTCGACGCGAAGGCCGTCGAGCAGATGGTCGAATTCGCGATGCGTCGCATGTACGGCTGACCGTCTCGCTGTCCACTGCCCGCCGTTGTCCCCGAGAGTGACCGACCTGGCCGCCCCAGCCGATGCGGCCGACCCGGCAGACCCGCCGACCGGCCTGCCGATCCGCCGACCGACCGACCTCGTTCTCGCTTCCCGCGGTGTGAGCCCGGAGGGAATTCCCTCCGGGCTTTCTCCGTTAGGGGTGGCAGAAAGTTCAACGCTCAACTAACCTGGGTGTACAAGAGGAGGTACCGACATGCCTGCAGTGACCGTCGAGAACCCGTTGACGCTGCCCCGTGTGACCGCTCCCGCCGACGCGGTGGCCCGCCCCGTGCTCGCCGTCACGACCGCGCCGAGCGGTTTCGAGGGTGAGGGCTTCCCGGTGCGCCGTGCGTTCGCCGGGATCAACTACCGCCACCTGGATCCGTTCATCATGATGGACCAGATGGGCGAGGTGGAGTACGCGCCGGGCGAGCCCAAGGGCACCCCGTGGCACCCGCACCGTGGCTTCGAGACCGTGACGTACATCATCGACGGCATCTTCGACCACCAGGACTCCAACGGCGGTGGTGGCACCATCACCGACGGCGACACCCAGTGGATGACCGCGGGCTCGGGTCTGCTGCACATCGAGGCTCCGCCGGAGGCGCTCGTCATGTCCGGCGGTCTCTTCCACGGCCTCCAGCTGTGGGTGAACCTGCCGGCCAAGGACAAGATGATGGCCCCGCGCTACCAGGACATCCGCGGCGGCAACGTGCAGCTGCTCTCCACCCCCGACGGCGGCGCGCTGGTGCGGGTCATCGCCGGTGAGCTGGACGGCCACCAGGGGCCCGGTGTCACGCACACGCCGATCACGATGATCCACGCGACGGTCGCGCCGGGCGCCGAGCTCACCCTGCCGTGGCGCGAGGACTTCAACGGCCTCGCGTACGTGATGGCGGGCCGCGGCACGGTCGGCGTCGACCGCCGGCCGATCCACCTGGGCCAGACCGCGGTGTTCGGCGCGGGCTCCTCGCTGACCGTCCGCGCGGACGAGAAGCAGGACGCGCACACGCCGGACCTCGAGGTCGTCCTCCTCGGCGGGCAGCCCATCCGTGAGCCCATGGCCCACTACGGCCCGTTCGTGATGAACACCCAGAAGGAACTCCAGCAGGCTTTCGAGGACTTCCAGAAGGGCCGCCTGGGGACCGTCCCGGCGGTGCACGGAATGACCGAGCGCGGGCCGAAGGCCTGACACTCCGTCACCCGGGCGGGCCGTGCCGAGAGGACGGCCCGCCCGGCACGTGATCGGGTGGAGGGGTGCATCTCCTCCCCGATCCCGCCCGCCGGCTCGCCGCGTGGTGCGCCGTCGTCCTGCTCGCCGCCGGAGTCGGCTACGTGGGGATCCGGCTGTGCGCCGAGTTCCGCACGGCCGTGACGCCGGTGCTGCTCGCCCTGCTGGGAACCGCGCTGCTCGGCCCCCTGTTCCGCCGGCTGGTGACGGCCGGGGTCAACCGGTCCGTGGCCGCCGCGGTCACCTGCGTCGCCGTGGTGGCCCTGGTCGGCGGGGCCGTGTACATCGTCGTCGCGGCGCTCATCGACACCGGGGACGAGATCATCGCCTCGCTCAAGACTGCGGCGCGCGGGGTCGCCGACCACTTCGGGGCCGCCGGGACCTCGCTGGACGACCTCGCCACCAACAGCAAGGACCTGCTGCGCAAGTTCGGCGGGACCGCCGTCTCCAACGTCATCAGCGGGGTCAGCGTCGTCGGCGAGAGCATCGCCGTGGCGGTACTGGCCCTGCTGCTCGTCTTCTTCTTCCTGCGGGACTCCCACCGGACCTCGGACGTGCTCAGGTCGCTCGCGCCGCGCGGCACCGCCGACGTCGTGGAGGCGATGGCGCGGCGCGCTTTCGCCGCCGTCGAGGGGTTCATGCGCGGGACGACCCTCATCGCGCTGATCGACGCGGTCTGCATCACCGTCGGGCTGCTGGTCCTGCGGGTGCCCGGAGCGGTCGGGCTCGGCGCGCTCGTCTTCGTCACCGCCTACATCCCCTACCTCGGCGCCTTTCTGTCCGGCTCGGTGGCCGTGCTGGTCGCGCTCGCCGACCGGGGCTTCGTCATCGCGCTGTGGGCGCTGGGGGTGGTGCTGGCGGTGCAGGTGCTGGAGGGACACGTGCTCCAGCCGGTGATCCAGAGCCGGACCGTGCAGATGCATCCGGCGGTGGTCATGCTGGCGATCACCGCGGGCGCGTCCGTGGCCGGCATCCTGGGCATGCTGCTGGCGGTGCCGCTGACGGCGGCCGCCTTCGGCGTGCTGCACGAGCTGCGCACGCGTTACGCGCCGCCGCCGCCCACCCCCGAGCCGTCGGACGCGTGACACCGCTCCCCGCGGCTCCTACGGCCCCCTCAGCCCCGTTCCCCCCGTTCTCCTTGCTCTCCCCGTCCTCCCAGCTCTCCTCAGGCCTCTCGGCTCCGCCGCTCCCCCTGGTCGCCTTGTTCCTCCCGCTCCTCCGGCGCGGGCTCGGTGGTGTGCGGCTCGTGGAGTTCGAACCAGATGCTCTTGCCCTCGCCGCGCGGCGTCACCCCCCACGCGTCCGCCAGCAGTTCGACGAGGACCAGGCCGCGGCCGGAGGAGGCCAGTTCGCCGGGCCTGCGCTTGTGCGGGAGGTCGTCGCCCGCGTCGGTGACCTCCACCCGCATCCGCCGCTCGCCCGCACGGCCGGTCACCTCGGCGACCAGCAGGGCGTCGGTGTCGGTGTGCACGAGGACGTTGGTGAGCATCTCGGAGACGAGCAGCACCGCCGAGTCCACCTGCTCCGCGCAGGCCCAGTCGTGCAGCAGCTCGCGCAGATGCCGTCGGCCCTCCGCGATCCGCTCGGGTTCGACCTGGGTGACCGTGAGCATCGTGCGGCGCACCGACGGCCGTACCGCGACGGTGTCCCCGCCACCGCGGGTGTCCGCGTGCCGGCCCAGCAGCAGGACGGCGACGTCGTCCTCGCGCCGGTCGGACAGCGACCCGGTGGTGTGGTGGGAGGAGGGGCCGAGCACGGCCTGGACGAGCGCGTCGGCGAGCCCCTCCAGATCACCGGTGTGGTCCTCCAGCGTCGCGCGAAGGCGCTTCCAGCCCGTGTCCAGGTCATGGCCGCCGGTCTCCAGCAGGCCGTCCGTGCAGAGCATCATCGTCTCGCCGGGTTCCAGGGCGAGCCGGGTGGTCGGGTAGTCGGAGTCCGGGTCGACGCCGAGGGGCAGCCCGCCGGCCGTGGAACGCACCAGCACCGTCCCGTCCGCCATCCGGATCGCCGGGTCCAGATGGCCGGCCCGGGCGGTCTCCAGGACCCCGGTCACGGGGTCGACCTCGACGTACAGACAGGTCGCGAAGCGCAGGCCGGCCGGGTCGTCGTCGGCGTGGGTCAGACCGTAGAAGAAGCGGGAGGCGCGGGACAGTACGGCGTCGGGGCGGTGACCCTCGGACGCGTACGCCCGCAGGGCGGTCCTGAGCTGGCCCATCAGGCCCGCCGCCCGCACGTCGTGGCCCTGTACATCGCCGATGACCAGGGCGAAGTGCCCGTTGGGCAGCGGGATCATGTCGTACCAGTCGCCGCCGACCTGGAGGCCGCCGCCGGTCGGGACGTAGCGGGCGGCGAGGTCCATGCCGGGGATCTCGGGGCCCAGCGTGGGCAGCATCGACCGCTGGAGCCCGTCGGTCAGTTCCCGCTCCGACTCGGCCGTACCGGCCCGGGACAGGGCCTGCGCGAGCATCCGGGCCACCGTGGTCAGCACGGACCGCTCGTCGGGGGTGAACGCGACCGGGTAGAGGAAGGCCGCCATCCAGGCGCCCATCGTGCTGCCGCCGACGCTCAGCGGCAGGAAGGCCCAGGAATGGCGGCCGAAGCGCTCGGCGAGCGGCCAGGTGAGGGGGTAACGCTCCCGGTACTGCTCGGGGGAGGACAGGTACACGGCGCGGCCGGTGCGGACGACCTCCGCGGCCGGGTAGTCCGTGGTCAGCGGCAGGTGGGAGAACGGGGCCTCGTCGCCCGCCGGCTGCCCGTGGTGGCCGATGACCGTCAGCCGGTCGCCCTCCACGCCGAAGACCGCGAGACCGTCCGGAGAGAAGCCCGGCATCGACAGGGTGGCCGCGACCCGCAGCACCTCCTCCGTCGACCGCGCCTCGGCCAGTGCCCGGCCCGCGTCCAGCAGGAACGCCTCCCGGGAACGCCGCCAGTCGCCGGTGACCGCGCTGCGCCCGGCCGCTGTGCCGGGCGAGGGCTCGGTGACCTCCTGGAGGGTGCCGATCAGCTCGAACGACCGCCGCAGCGGGTCGTAGCTCGGCTTGGAGCGGCTGCGCACGGTGCGGACGATCCGGCCCCGCTCGTCCATGATCCGGATGCGTACCTCGGCGAGGGTGCCCTCGGAGACGGCGAGCTGGACCACGCCGGTGATCTCGTTCCAGTCGACCGGATGGAACCGGGCTCGCGCCTGGGCCTCGGTGAGCGCGGCCGGCTCGGCGGGCAGCCCGAGCAGCCGTGCCGCCTCCGCGTCGACGGTGACGAGTCCGGTCGCGGTGTCCCAGTGCCATATCCCGGTCGCGAGGGCGGCGAGGACCTCCCCCACGGCGGGCAGGGGTTCACCAGTGCGCATTGCCCCACTTTATGGACAGGTGATCGGAGCGTGCCACCGAAGACGCGCGGTGAGGCCCGGGCGCCGCCGTGTTAATGGTGGGGAGGCGCTCTCAGGGTGGCCGGTAGGCTTGGGGCACGTTGTTTCACGTGAAACACGACCCCGATCCGCGAAGGCTGGATGAACGACGATGCATCGGTACAGGTCCCACACCTGCGGCGAGCTCCGCGCCTCTGACGTCGGCACCGACGTCCGGCTGAGCGGCTGGCTGCACAATCGGCGCGACCTGGGCGGCATCCTCTTCATCGATCTGCGCGACCACTACGGCATCACGCAGCTCGTGGCCCGCCCCGGCACGCCCGCCTACGAGGCCCTCGACAAGGTGACCAAGGAGTCGACGGTCCGCGTCGACGGCAAGGTCGTCTCCCGTGGCACCGACAACGTGAACCCGGAGCTTCCGACCGGTGAGGTCGAGGTCGAGGTCGGCGAGGTCGAACTGCTCGGCGCCGCGCAGCCGCTGCCCTTCACGATCAACGCGGAGGACGGGGTCAACGAGGAGCGGCGGCTGGAGTACCGCTTCCTGGACCTGCGTCGCGAGCGCATGCACCGCAACATCATGCTGCGTACGGCGGTCATCTCGGCGATCCGTCACAAGATGACGGCGCTGGGCTTCAACGAGATGGCGACCCCGATCCTGAGCGCCACCTCCCCCGAGGGTGCCCGCGACTTCGTCGTCCCGTCCCGGCTGAACCCCGGCAAGTTCTACGCGCTCCCGCAGGCGCCGCAGCAGTTCAAGCAGTTGCTGATGATCTCCGGCTTCGACCGGTACTTCCAGATCGCGCCCTGCTTCCGTGACGAGGACGCCCGCGCGGACCGTTCGCCGGGCGAGTTCTACCAGCTCGACGTGGAGATGTCCTTCGTCGAGCAGGAGGACGTCTTCCAGCCCATCGAGAAGCTCATGACCGAGCTGTTCGAGGAGTTCGGCAACGGCCGTCACGTCACCTCGCCGTTCCCGCGCATCCCGTTCCGCGAGGCGATGCTGAAGTACGGCTCCGACAAGCCGGACCTGCGCGCCCAGCTGGAACTGGTCGACATCACCGATGTCTTCGAGGGCTCGGAGTTCAAGGCGTTCGCGGGCAAGCACGTGCGCGCCCTGCCGGTGCCGGACGTCTCGGCCCAGCCGCGCAAGTTCTTCGACCAGCTGGGCGACTTCGCCGTGACACTGGGCGCGAAGGGCCTGGCCTGGGTCCGGGTCGCCGAGGACGGCTCGCTGACGGGTCCGATCGCGAAGTTCCTGACCGAGGAGAACGTCGCCGAGCTGACCAAGCGCCTCTCGCTGGCGGCCGGGCACGCCGTGTTCTTCGGCGCGGGCGAGTTCGACGAGGTCTCCAAGATCATGGGCGCGGTGCGGGTCGAGGCCGCCAAGCGGGCCGGCCACTTCGAGGAGAACGTCTTCCGCTTCTGCTGGATCGTCGACTTCCCGATGTACGAGAAGGACGAGGAGACCGGCGCGATCGACTTCTCGCACAACCCCTTCTCGATGCCGCAGGGCGGCCTGGAGGCCCTGGAGACCCAGGACCCGCTGGACATCCTGGGCTGGCAGTACGACATCGTCTGCAACGGCGTGGAGCTGTCCTCCGGCGCCATCCGGAACCACGAGCCGGACATCATGCTCAAGGCCTTCGAGATCGCGGGCTACGACCGTGAGACCGTCGAGGACAAGTTCGCGGGCATGCTCCGCGCCTTCCGCTTCGGCGCCCCGCCGCACGGCGGCATCGCCCCCGGCGTCGACCGCATCGTCATGCTCCTCGCGGACGAGCCCAACATCCGCGAGACGATCTCCTTCCCGCTCAACGGCAACGCCCAGGACCTGATGATGGGCGCGCCGACGGAGCTGGAGGAGACCCGGCTGCGCGAACTGCACCTCTCGGTGCGCAAGCCGCAGCCGAAGTAGACGGGCCCGTCCCGGACGGGTGGGTTTTCGAGAAGGGGCCGGAGATCGGTATCGATCTCCGGCCCCTTCTCCGTCCGGTGCGGGCCGGTCGTGCGACGGGACCAGGCACTCCTAGGTGTCGTACCGGCCGTCCCAGGGCGCGCCGAAGCCGAGGTGGTCCGGGTAGAGCTCGGCCCAGGGGTCGTCCTCGTCGTCGCCCGTCACAAGGCCGAAGAGGACGCCGTCGAGGGTCAGCCGGAAGGGGCGTATCGCGATGTCCGTGTAGGTGCGCCGGGGCAGGCTCCGGAGCATGGTCGCGAGATGGGCCCGGGCGCGCGCGAGCACCGAGTCGGCGCCGTGCGGCGCCTGTTGCTGCTCGGCCCAGGTGCCGGCGCACCAGATCTCCGAGTCTCGGTACCGGCCGTCGGCGTCGAAGAGGTGCAACGCCGAATAGAGGCGTTTGTGCTCCTCCCAGCCGTCGTCGGGACGGAACCCCTCGGGGAACGCGTAGGTGACCGACGCCAGGAACTGTCCGTCCGCATAGCGGCCGACGGCCTGGGTACGGCCGTGCGGCTCGTAGGCGATCGGAATGACCTCAGGGACTGCCATGGCGAGAACCATACGTATGTCCTGTGGCGACATTCGCACCCCGGTCCCCAGTTGGGCACCTACGCACTCCGCGATGGTGCTACTTCGCCACGAACTGCGTCAGGATCGCCTGGACTTCGTAGATGTCCACGCCCTTGGTGAACGTCTTCTCGATCGGGGTCGCCGAGCCGGAGATCCAGATCTTCAGCTCCGCGTCGAGGTCGAACGTGCCGGCGGTCTCGACCGCGAAGTGGGTGATGCTGCGGTACGGGACGGAGTGGTACTCCACCTTCTTGCCGGTGATGCCCTGCTTGTCGACCAGGATCAGGCGGCGGTCGGTGAACAGGATGGTGTCGCGGATCAGCAGGTACGCGGCGTGCACCTGCTCGCCCGGCCCCAGCAGACGTGCGAAGTCCTGCTGGGCCTGGCCCGGGTCGATGGTGTGCGCGTTGCCGAACAGTGCCATGGATGGCCCCCCTCAATACAAGATCCCCGCAACATATATCGGGGCAAGGGGGCCGTCCATGGCCGGGCGGGGATCCGTAGCTGCCCGGGGATGCCGACAGGGCGCAAGTCGCGGCGGCATCCGGCGGCGATTTCCGGCCCCTCTTTCGCGGGTGGGGGAAAGGGCGTCCTTTTCTCAGGTCGCTGACAGGCTCACGCCCTAGCTTCCCGGCGCATGACAGCGAAACAGGAGCCCCAAGGGCACACGTACGCAAGAGGACTGACGCGCCGCGAGGTGGTCGTCGGGGGGACCGGAGCCGTTGCCGCGGTCGGTCTGGGCGGCGCGTTCGCGGTGAACGCGTCCGCCGGTGAGAGCGGCGAGCGCGGTACCGGTGACGGTGAGGTCTGCTACCGGCTGACCTCCGAGGCCGTGGAAGGCCCGTACTACATCGATGCGGACAGGATCCGCCGGGACATCACCGAGGACCGCGAGGGCATTCCGCTGCTGCTCGCCCTCAAGGTGATCGACTCCGAGACCTGCCGGCCGGTCCCCGACGCAGCCGTCGACATCTGGCACTGCGACGCCTCGGGCGTCTACTCCGGCTACGAGGACCAGGGCAGCGGCGGAGGCGGCCCCGCGCCCACCGGCGAACCGCCCACCGGTGCACCGCCCTCGGGCGGCCCCGGCGGCGGGGGCGGCGGCCACCAGGAACCCACCGACGACTCGCGCTACCTGCGCGGCACCTGGCGCACCGACCGGCACGGGCACGTCACCTTCAGGACGGTCTTCCCTGGCTGGTACCGGGGCCGCTGCGTCCACATCCACGTCAAGGTGCACGTGGACGGCGCGTGGACCGACGCCGGCTACGAGGGCGGACACACCTGCCACACCGGCCAGTTCTTCTTCGACGAGGAGTCCGTCCTCGCCGCCGCCGAGGTGGCGCCGTACTCGGCCAACACCACCGAGCGCACCACGCTCACCGAGGACACCATCTACGACCGGAGTGGCGCCCAGGGCGGCCTGCTCGGGCTGCGGTACGCCCGGCGGGACATCGGCGAGGGCGTCCGCGGGTCGCTCACGGTGGGCGTCGATCCGGGCGCCACCCACGACGGCCAGGACGCCCCACTGCGGCCGAGCGCGTCGGCCAGTCCGTCCGCCACGAACTGAAACTGACGCAGTGCCGGGTGGCAGCTCGCACAGTGCGTCACGCGGCGCGCGACGGCTCGTCCCCGTCCGGCACGGTCGCTAGCGTCGCCTCTGCTCACGTGCACCACCCGGCACTGTTCTGCACCGGTCACCCCGGACACATGGCGGAAGGGGAAGAGCGTGACCGAGCCCGGCATCCGCAGTCTGCTCGAACCGCACCACCTGCTCGATCCCCACCCGGTCTACCGGCGGTGGAACGCGCAGGCTCCCGTCCTGTGGGACTCCGAGATCGACGCGTGGCTGATCACCGGCTACCAGGGAGTCGCTCACCGCGCTGCGGGACGCCGAGACCTTCTGCCAGGACTGGCGGCGCGTCGGCGAGGACACCCCGCCCGCCCTGCTGAGCCTGCAGACCCTCGACCCGCCCGAGCACACCCGCATCCGGCACCTGCTCCTCGAGGGCTTCAAGGCGGTGGACCAGGACCTGCTGGACCGCACGGTCCGCACCACGCTCGACACGCTGCTGGCCGGTGTGGCCGGACAGGACACCTTCGACTTCGTGGCCGAGGTCGCCGAACCGCTGACCCTGCGGGTGGTCACCCAGCTGCTCGGGGTGCCGCAGCCGGACACCCGGTGGTTCGTACCGCTGTCGAACACCATCGTCGACGGCATGGACGCCAGCCTGCGCCCCGGGTGCTACGAGCCCGGTGTCGCCGTCCGCGCCCGGCTCACGGAGCTGGTCGGCCGCTGGCTCGACACCGAGCTGCCGCCCGGGTTCACCGCCCATGTCAGGGTCGGGGCGCCGGACGCGGGCATCGACCACGACGTCCTGCTGAACTCGCTGCGAGTCGTGCTCCAGGCGGGCTTCCAGACGGCCGGCCGCTTCCTCGCGATCGGTCTGCTCACCCTGCTGCGCATCCCGCCGGGCCGGCGCGTCCCGGTCGACACGGACAAGGCCGTCAACGAACTCGTCAGATACGCGGGCCCCGTGCACGTCGAGAGCCGGGCCTGTGTACGGAACACCGTGCTCGGGGAGCGGAAGATCCGCAGGGGCGAGATCGTGTCGATGTTCCTCGGCGCGGCGAACCGGGACCCCGCCGTGTTCGAGGACCCCGACACCCTGCGATGGGACCGGACGCCCAACCGGCATCTCTCCTTCGGCCGGGGACCGCACGCCTGCCTGGGCGCCCAGGTCGCCCTCCAGGTGGCCCGCCACACCTTCGGCGTCCTCGGCACCCGCTACCCGGACGCCCTCCTCGTCACCGAGCCGGAACCCCGGCCCAACGTGACCGAGCACGGACTGCACCGTCTGGAGATGTCGCTCCGCGAGGCTCAGCCGGACCGGTGAGACAGGTCCGAAAGCGGAGCGAGTCCGCACGACCCGTCCACGGAGGAAAGGGGTGAGCGTCATGCGCCACAACCACTGAAACCCGTAGCAGCACACAGGCAGGACCCATCCGTACAACGGTCCCGCCGGGCCCGGGCCAAGTGCCCGTCTCCTCGTCCCGTGCCCGGCGGGACGCGGGCGAGAGCCGGTGAGCGACTCCATGACCGCCACGATCCCCTCCTCGCCGCCGACCGGGATACGGGCGGTGCTGCGGGTGCCGGGGATGCCCGCGGTCTTCGCCGCGCACGCGGTGTCCATGGCGGGCACCCTGGCCGCCGAGGTCGCGCTGTCGATCCTGGTGTTCGAGCGCACCGGGTCCGCGCTGCTCTCCGCGCTGGTCCTGGTCTGTTCCTTCCTGCCCTACGCCCTCGGCGGCATCGTCCTGTCGGCGCTCGCCGACCGCTTCCCGCCCCGGCCCGTACTGGTCGCCTGCGACCTGCTCAGCGGCGTCTGTGTCGCCGCCATGCTGCTCCCCGGCCTGCCGATTCCGGCCCTGCTCGGGCTGCTGCTGGTCACCGGCTTCGTCGCACCCCTCTTCCAGGGCGCGAGGGCCGCGAGCCTGGCGTATCTCCTCGACGCGAAGACGTTCCCCACCGGCCGTTCGCTGCTGCGCACGATCAGCCAGACCGCAGTCGTCTCCGGCTTCGCCCTGGGCAGCGTCGCGGTCGCCGCGGTCGGCCCGCTGTGGCTGCTGGCCGCCGACGCCGTCAGCTTCCTCGTCTCGGCCGCGCTCATCGGCCTGCGCACCCCGGCCGGCGCACCGGACGGCGGGACGTCCCTCGTCCGCGTGGTGCGCGGTTCGGGCGAGGGGCCGCGCCGGCCGCCGGCACACCGCTCGCTGCGCCGGCTGATCCTGCTGACCTGGGCCGTTCCCGGCTTCTCCGCGGTGGGCGACGGGCTCGCCGTGGCGTACACGGCGCAGACGGGTGCCGCGGCGACCTCGGCGGGCGCCCTGTTCACCGGGTACGCCGTCGGCACGGTCGCCGGCGATCTCACCCTCGTACGACTGCGGGCGGCCACCCGGCGCCGTCTGGTCACCCCGCTGGTGCTGCTGTCCCAGCTGCCCCTGGCGGGATTCCTGCTGACCCCGTCCGTGCCCGTCGCGGCGGCCCTGCTGGCGCTCTCCGGCGCGGGCATGGCCTGCAACCAGGGACTCGACCCGCTGATCCTCGACGCGAGTGAACCCGCCGGCCGGGGGCGGCTGTTCACGGTCCAGAGCAGCGGCCTGATGACGGTCCAGGGCGTCGGCATCGCCGCCTTCGGCGCCCTGGGCGTCTGGCTGCGCCCCGGTGCCGTCATCGGCGTCACGGGGCTGGTCGGCGCGGTGGTCGTCACCCTCATGGCCCGCCGGGCCCTGGGCACGCCGCCGGACGGCGGATCAGGGCCGGGCGGACCGTGAGGCGAGGCGTCCGGTCACGCGTTCGGTGAGCGGGTCAGGCGGGGTCGCCGCCGAAGCGCTCCTTGTACGTCTCCAGGTCCTCGTCCGTGAGCTTGGCGAACAGCACCGGCGGGACCGTGAACGGGGTGCCGGCCGGGACCGCGGTGAGGGACTTCGCCTCGGCCTCGGTGACCCAGGCCGCCGTGTCGTCCGGGAGAGAGAAGGCCGCGCGCATCGTCGCCGCCGACGACGGGATGAACGGCTCCGAGACCACCGAGTAGAGGTGGATCAGGTTCATCGCCGTGCGCAGCGTGAGGGCAGCGCCGTCCTTGTCCGTCTTGATCTCCAGCCAGGGGGCCTTCTCCTCCAGGTAGGAGTTGCCCGCCGACCACAGCGCACGCAGGGCGGCGGCGGCCTTGCGGAACTGGAGGGCCTCCATCTGGGTCTCGTACTCGGCCAGCAGACCCGCGATCTCCTCGCCGAGCCTGGTCTCCGCCTCGCCGGCCTGGGCGCCCGCCGGGACCTCCTCGCCGAAGCGCTTCTTGGAGAAGGACAGCACCCGGTTGACGAAGTTGCCCAGGGTGTCGGCCAGGTCCTTGTTCACCGTGGCCGTGAAGTGCTCCCAGGTGAAGGACGAGTCGTCCGACTCCGGGGCGTTGGCGATCAGGAAGTACCGCCAGTAGTCCGCCGGGAGGATGGCCAGCGCCTGGTCGGTGAAGACGCCCCGCTTCTGGGAGGTGGAGAACTTTCCGCCGTAGTACGTCAGCCAGTTGAAGGCCTTGACGTAGTCGACCTTCTTCCAGGGCTCGCGCACGCCCAGCTCGGTGGCGGGGAACATGACGGTGTGGAACGGGACGTTGTCCTTCGCCATGAACTCCGTGTAGCGGACGTCGGTGTCGACGTCGTACCACCAGGACTTCCAGTCGCGGGCCTCCTGGTCGGTGTCCCGCGCGGCGGCCGCCCACTCCTTGGTCGCGCCGATGTACTCGATCGGGGCGTCGAACCAGACGTAGAAGACCTTGCCCTCCGCCGCCAGTTCGGGCCAGGTGTCCGCCGGGACGGGGACGCCCCACTCCAGGTCACGGGTGATCGCGCGGTCGTGCAGGCCCTCGGTCAGCCACTTGCGGGCGATGGAGGAGGCCAGCTGCGGCCAGTCGTCCTCGTGGCGCGAGACCCAGGCCTCGACCTCGTGCTGGAGCTTGGACTGGAGCAGGAAGAGGTGCTTCGTCTCGCGGACCTCCAGGTCCGTCGAGCCGGAGATCGCGGAGCGCGGGTCGATCAGGTCCGTCGGGTCCAGGACGCGGGTGCAGTTCTCGCACTGGTCGCCGCGCGCCTTGTCGTAGCCGCAGTGCGGGCAGGTGCCCTCGACATAGCGGTCCGGCAGGAAGCGGCCGTCGGTCGGGGAGTACACCTGGCGGATCGCCCGCTCCTCGATGAAGCCGTTCTCGTTCAGCTTGCGGGCGAAGTGCTGTGTGATCTCGCGGTTCTCGGCGGACGAGCTGCGGCCGAAGTAGTCGAAGGACAGCGCGAAGCCGTCGTAGACCGCCTTCTGCGCGTCGTGCGCCTGCGCGCAGAACTCGTCGACCGGGAGGCCCTGCTCCTTCGCCGCGAGTTCGGCCGGGGTGCCGTGCTCGTCCGTCGCGCAGATGTAGAGGACGTCGTGGCCGCGCTGGCGGAGGTAGCGGGAGTACACGTCCGCCGGGAGCATGGACCCCACCATGTTGCCCAGGTGCTTGATCCCGTTGATGTACGGAAGGGCGCTGGTGATGAGGTGTCGAGCCATCGCGGGCTGCTCCCAAGTCGCTACGCGGAGTGACGATCGTGGTTCTGTGGTCGTCTGTGAACCTTGAAATCGTAGCCGACATGGGTAGGCCGCCCGCTTCCCGTTTTACAGGGTGGGAAGCGGGCGGCCGGTGCTCCGGGCTCATGGGGCTACGGGCGCCAGGTGGCCAGTACGCCTTCGTACAGCTCGGTGTCCGTGAGCTCGCGCGGGGTCGCGCCCGCGTGGAAGAAGGACGCGTTGGCGGCCTTCAGCTTGCGGAGGTAGTCGAACGCCTTGTTCTCCGGGTCGCCGAAGGCCACGAAGGAGAAGAACAGGGCGGGGTGGCTCTTCGCGGCGTCCGTGAGGGACTGGGTCGCGGGGGTCTTGGCGTCGGGGGCGCCGTCGGTCTGGAAGACGACGAGGGCGGGGTCCGTCGTGCCGGACTTCTCGTAGTGGGTGACGATCTCCTGCACGGCCGCGTGGTAGCTGGTACGGCCCATGCGGCCGAGGGAGGCGTGCAGCTCGTCGATCTTGTTCTCGGGGTCGGTGAGGGTGAGGTCGGCGGTGCCGTCCACTTCCGTGGAGAAGAAGACGACGTGGACCGTGGGGTCGGCGCCGCCGCCGAGGGCCGCCGCGAGGGCGAGGGTCTGGTCGGCGAGGGCCTGGGCGGAGCCGTCCTTGTAGTACGGACGCATGGAGGCGGAGCGGTCGAGTACGAGGTAGAGCCTCGCTCGGGTGCCGGTGAGGCCGCTCTTCGCGAGGGCGGCCGTGGCCGCTCTGTGGGCGGTGGCGAGGTGAGGTGCGGTGACCTCGGCTTCGCCGTCGGCGACCACGGGGTCGGTCTCCGGCGCTGCCGCCGGAACGACGGCGACCACGGGCTCGGCGTCGGCCGAGGGCTCGGCCTCCGTCTCCGCCTCTGTCGTCTCCGTCTCCGGCTCCGGCGCGATGTCTGCCGAGGGCTCGGACACGGGCTCCGGCTGCGGGGCGACGGCCGCCGCGACCGGCTCCGGAGTCTCGGCCACGGGCTCGGTCTCCGTCACGGGCTCGGGGTCGGGCTCGCTCACGGTCTCGGTCACGGACTCCGGCTCCGAGGCGGCGACGGCCGCCACCGGCTCCGTCTCCGGCTCCGCTTCGGCCACCGGTTCGGGAGCGGTCTCCGCCTCCGCCTCGGGGGTGACCTCGGCGGCGGGCTCTTCGGTGGCGGATCCCTCCGCCTGCGGCTGCTCAGCCGTGGGCTCGGGCTCCAGTTCGGGTGTGGTGTCGGCGGTCGGCTCCTCGGCGGCAGGTTCCGCCGTGGTCGCGGCCTCCGGCTCGGTCTCGGCCACCGTTTCGGCCACGACCTCGGCCTGCGGCTCTGCCTCAGCCACCGGCTCCGACGCCACCTCAGCCTCAGCCTCGGGCTCAGCCTCAGCCTCGGGTGCCGGCGCGGCCTCGGCCTCGGGCTCGGTCACCGTGTCAGCCTCGGCCACCGTCTCCGCTTCGGACTGGGCAGTCGTCTCCGCCTCGGTGACCGGTTCGGCCTCGGCGACCGTCTCCGTCTCGGCCACCGGCTCGACCTCGGCCTCGGTGACCGGCTTCGGCTCCGGTGTCTTCTCCTCCAGGGGGGCCGTTTCCGTGGGGTTCGGGGCGGTTTGCCTGGGGACCGTCACGTTGTCGAAGGCCGCCGACACCAGGTCGTGTTCGTCCTGTTCGGACGGGGTGCGGGGTTCGGGGACCTGGGCGGTCGCCGTGGTTTCCCGGTGTGGTTCCTGGGCGGGGACAGTCTCCTGCGAAGGAATCCGTTCCGCACCCTCTGCCTCGGCGGCACGATCTTTGCGTGTCCGACCGAATGCGTTCCGCAGGAGGTTCAGAATGCCCATGCGCGCAACCCTTCGCGTGAGTTGATGCCCGTCAATCCCTGGCCAGGACGGACACGTAAGGTTAGCGGCCACTGTTGGCGATCTTGGGCAGGGGCGGATTCGCGCCTACCGCACCCCATCGTGGCCGAGGCAGAACGTACCTTGCGCTCAATGCGGGGTCGCGATCGCCCGGGCCGCCGCCACTTCCTGGCGCAGTCCCTCCAGGACGCTGTCCTGCGGTCCGGCGAGGTCCGTGCGGACCGCGACCAGGGTCTCCGCTTCCCGGACGCCCTCGGACAATTCCCGCAGTTGCCGCGCGACCTGGGACACCTCGGCCGGTGACGGCGGCGCGCTGCCGTGCGCGACGCGGACCCGTGCCGCCGTCGTCGCGTCCACGATGCGTTCCACGGCGACGACCAGCGGCCACCAGGCCGCGGCGCGGCGGCCGGTGGGCGGCGGTTCGGTCAGCGCGCGCTGGAACTCCGTACGGACGACGGACAGGTCGCGGTAGAGACGGCGGCGCATCCGGGCGCCGGCGGCGGGGTCGGTGCTGTCGCGGAAGGCGCACTCGACATAGGCGGCGGTGTCGGCGACCGCGTCCGCCAGCCGGTCGCCGACGCGGGTGTGCCAGCTCTCCGGCCACAGCAGGTATCCGGCCACCAGCGCGATCGCGCAGCCCATCAGCGAGTCCGTCAGCCGGGGCAGGAGGAGAGCCGTGCCCAGGTGGTTGAGGATGTCGGAGAGGAGCAGGATCACCGGGGTGATGGCCGCCGTCTGATAGCCGTACCCGCGCGGGGTGAGGAGCGGGATCAGCGGCGCCAGCAGCATCATCGTCGGTACGTCCCACCAGCCGCGCGGCACCTCCGCCAGGACCGCCGCCGCGACCCCCAGTCCGGCCACCGTGCCCAGCGCGCGCAGCAGCGCCCGGGAGAAGACGGAGCCGAAGTCGGGCTTGAGGACGAAGGTGATGGTGAGGGCGACCCAGTAGGAGCGGGCGACCGGGACGACCGACACCAGTACCTGGGCGAGGCCGATGCACAGCGCGAGCCGCAGGCCGTAGCGCCAGGACGCGGCGGAGAGCGCGACGTTGCGGGCGGCCCGGGTGGCGCGGACGCGCAGGGCGGCGGGCCGGCCGAGTCGGTCGTCGGCGCCGCGCGGGTCCGCGTCCGGAGCGGCGACGACCTCGGCGGCGTGACGCAGGGCGTGCTCGATGGCCCGGCCGGTCTCGTCGGTCGGGACGGGGAGACCGAGCGCGATCGGTCCGGTGCGGCCCGTCTCCACCGCCCGGGCGAGGCGCAGGACGGCCCGGGGCACCTCCGGCGGGAGGGTCCCGCCGCTCTGGTGGGCGGCCGGGGCGGCCTCGACGACCGGGGTCATGGCGTTCAGCTGGGCCACCAGGCGGGTGAGTTCGGGGCTGTGGCCGTGTTGGCGGGTGCGGCGGGCGAGGACGACGTCGTACGACTGGTTCAGCGACCGGGTGACGGCATGCCGGGCCGTGTCGTACTCGCCGGGTACGGCGCTGCCGCTCGCGGCGAGCAGGGCGGCGACGTCGCGATACGTGCCGGCGACCGCGCCGCGCTCGGGCACCCCGGAGCGCATCGGCCAGGTGAGCAGGGCCAGCAGCAGGACGAGCAGGCCACCGCCGGTCATCAGGGCCGGGGCCAGCCGCCAGTCGCCGGGGAGGGGCAGGCCCGCGCCCACCACCGAGTTGAGGAGCAGGAGCAGGCCCGACACGGAGGCCACGGCGCCGATCGTCGAGATCATCCCGGAGACGAGCGCGAGGCCGGTGACGGTGGCGACGGTGAGCCAGCCGTGGCCGTGGACGAAGGTGCCCAGCGTGATGCCGACGGCGCCGAACAGCTGGGGGATCGCGATGTTGAGGATCCGCATGCGGTAGGCGTCCTCGGTGTCGCTGATGACGCCGGACAGGGCGCCCATGGAGGCGAGGGCGCCGTAGGCGGGCTGTCCGAGCGCGAGTCCCACGGCCAGCGGGAGGGACATCGCGACCGCGGCGCGGACGGCGGCGGAGCGGTTGGCGGGGGCGTACTGCGGTTGGAGGTTCCGGACCAGCCAGTCGGGCGGGGTGAGGCCGATGGGGAACTCTCGGGACATGCGCTCATTATGGGCGCCCGCCCGTGCGTCAGGCCTGGTGGAGGGTGATGTCGACGAGCAGCGCGCGGTGGTCGGTGTCGGGGAGGCCGAGGAATCGGGCGCGGTCCGCGGAGAAGTCCGCGGACACGAGGACGTGGTCGATCTGGGCGCCGACGGCCGGGGTGGTGGCGGCCGGCCAGCTGGGGGTGCGGCCGGCGCCGGCCAGGCGGGCGGCGTCGCGCAGGCCGGTGTCGAGGATGCGGCGGAAGGCGGCGTGGTCCTGGGAGGCGTTGAAGTCGCCGGCCAGGACGGTGGGTGTTCCGCCGCCGGCGGCGGCGAAGTCGCGCAGTCGGCCCAGTTCGCGGCGCCAGAGGCCGAGTTGGCCGGGGAGCGGCGGCATCGGGTGGGCGAGCTGGAGGCGTACGGCGTGGCCGCTCACGTCGGCGACGGCACCGGGCATGCCCATCGTGCCGGTGACCCCGCCGGTGCCCCGGAGGGGGAAGCGGCTGAGGAGGATCGATCCCGTGGAGCCGTCCGCCTCGACGGCCTGCCGGTAGGGGTAGCGGGAGCCGAAGGTGTCGTTCAGCGTCGCCTGGCAGGTGTACTCGCACTCCTGCACGAACACCACGTCGGGCCGCTCGCGCCGGACGGCTCCGACGAGCGCGCCGGTCGCCTGCCCGAACTCCACGTTCGAGGTCAGCACCCGCAACGAGACGACGGGGGCGCCGCCGGGCGCGCCGGTGCTCCCGTACGGCTCGATGCACCACCCCAGCAGCCCGAGCAGGACGGCGCCCCAGACCAGGCCGGTCCACCACCGGCCGAGCAGCGCGGGCAGCAGTGCGGCCACGGTGGGGACGAGCAGCCAGGGCAGGAAGGCGAGCAGCTGGGGCACCGGTGTGATCCCGTCGCTGTCGGCGAGCCGGCATCCGACGACCGCGCTCACCGCGGCGAGCGGCGGCCCGGCGCAGCCGATGCCGAACCGTCGCCGCCGGTGGCGCCGTGCGGGCGTGGCACCGCCGGTGGCCCACTGCGCGGTCGCGGTGTCCATATCCCGGCCTCCCGTCGAGTCGTTCGAGGGTCGATGTCCGGATCCTCCCTCGAGGACGGCGGCCGGGGCGCGAAGATTGTCAGACCCGGGCGCGGGTCGGCTCGCCGGGGTGGGCCGGGGCGGCCGCCTCCGAGGCGCGCCGGCGCCGGGCGCGCAGGAGGCGGGCGAGCCGGGCGGCGGCCGCCACCGTCAGCCCCAGGGCCAGCAGGAGCCACGCGGCCGTGCGGAGGGTGGAGGTGAGGGCGTCGTAGACCGCGCCGACGGCCGGGTGGGAGACCTCGTCGGGCAGGTCGGCCAGGGTCAGCCGGCGGCCGACGGCGACCGCGAGGATCAGCAGGGCGCCGCCGACGGCCGTACCGAGGGCGACCGCGGTGACCGCGCGGCGGCGGCGGACGGCGAGGGCGATGCCGGCGACGGCGAAGGCGCAGGCGGCGACGGGGAGCCAGAAGCCGGCGACCTCGAGCACGCCGTACCCCTTTCGGAGCCGGCCCAGGTCCTCGGCCGCGAGCACGGCGACCTCGGTGTGCTGGACCGGGATGCGGTTGGCGAGCGGCATGTGCTCGACGGCCAGACGGTGTTTGACCTGGGCGGTGACCGGGGCGAGGTCGACGGTGACGATCCGGTCGCGCTCGCCCCGCAGGGCGCGCAGGACGGCGTCGTGGGTGGCCCGGTTGCCCTCGTCCCAGGCCGCGCGGAAGGCGTCGGTGCGGGTGAACGAGCGCACCGCGTCGTGCACGAAGGGGGCCACCGTGCCCCGGAGCGGACGCACCGCGCTCCCCCGCCGGTCGACCTCGCGCATGATGCCGTCACCGACGGTGTCCGCCACCGCCTCGCGCACGTCCGGGTCGGCGGCGAGCGGTGCCATCGCGGTGACGTACCGGCCCGTGTCCGCGAGTCCGTACGCCGCCCAGGCCGCGAGCGTGCCGAACGGTGCCAGGAGGCACGCCAGCGCGATCAGCGCGGCGGACAGGGCGGCACGGAGTCGTGGGGACACGCTTCCAGGGAAGGCGCCGCGGGCCCGGTGCGCGAGCGGGGTGACTGCGGATGGGCGCACAGGTCGAGCCGAACGGGGACGCCGGACGGAGCCGGACGGCTTCGCCCCCGTCGCCCGGTGAGCGCAGGGACGAGGGAAACGTGTGGGCCCCGGCGGCAGCCGGGGCCCACACGCCGTCCAGGGGCGTCACAGGCGACGGCCCTCCGCGTCCTCGTGCGTGTAGTAGCGGTAGAACAGCACGGCGAACACGGCCACCGAGACCGCCAGCGACATGCCGACGGCGCGCAGGACGCTCGCGCCGGTCTGGCTGTACAGGAAGCCGAACGCGCCGCCCGCGAAGGCCGTCCACAGCAGGGCGTGCACCTCGCGCTTCATGTGCGGGGCGAGCGCGCGCACACCCATGTACAGCGCGATGAAGGCGATCACGGTCACGAAGCCGAACAGGAGGTTCCAACCCGTGATGGATCCGCCGCCGCGCCGGTTGGCCGCGGCCCAGTAGCCGTAGACGAGCCCGAGTGCGACGGGCACGGCCCAGTTCGCCATCTGGTGCGCCCGCGCACCGAGGATGTCCGGGGTTCCGCGCGTTCCCTGCGCGGGTGCCGCTTGAGCCATGAGAGCGCTCCTCTCTCTCGTCGCCCCCGCTACCAGGGCACACCTGGGGAGGGGCGTCGGCAAGTCGGCGGAGATGCAGCGGGCCCACCCCCATGTTTCGCTGGGCACCGTGAGGGACGGTGCCCGACGTCGGCGTGTACCCGTCCGCCATCCCCGGGCGGGGCGGCGGGACGGGGTGGACCGGCCCGAACTGCTGCGTGTGCGCGGGCACAGTGTCGCCTGGCTGCCGCCGCTGGTGCTGCTCGTCGGTATCGCGGTGGCCGACTTCAGGACCGGCGGGGAGTTCCGGACCATCTCCTGGATCGTGCTCGTGCCCGGCATCGCCGCCGCGATCTGCGGGGTGTGGGCCACGGCCGTGTTCGCGGTGCTCGCGGTCGTGACGTACCTCGTCGTGGACAGCGCCTGGCCGCACCAGTACCAGACCGGTGTGCCCGATCTGATCCTCGTCGTCACGGGCGGCATCCTCGCCGTCCTGGCCTGCGTGATCCGGATCCGGGGCGAGCGGCGGATGCTGCACATGATGCACATCGCCGAGACCACCCGGCGGACCGTGCTGCGCCCGCTGCCGCCGGGCTGGGGCGGCCTGGAGCACGCGGCCGCCTACCTCGCGGCCGACATCGAGGCCAGGGTCGGCGGCGACTTCTACGACATCCAGCCGGGACCGTACGGCACCCGGGTGCTGATCGGCGACGTGCAGGGCAAGGGGCTGTACGCGGTGGAGGTGGCGGCCGCGCTGCTGGGCACGTTCCGGGAGGCGGGGTACCACGAGGCCGACCTCGCGACGGTGGCCGCGCACCTGGAGACGCGGATGCTGCGCCACCGGGGGCGCACGGTGGCCCTCGGCCGGGACGACGCCGACCGGTTCGCCACCGCCGTGCTGCTCGGCTTCCCGGTGGCCGGGCCCCTGGTGGTGGAGATGGCCGTCTTCGGCCACGAGGCTCCGCTGGCCGTCGGGCCCGCGGGCGTGCGGGCCCTGCCGGACGGGGACGGGCTGCCGCTGGGTCTGCGGGACCTCGCCGGCGGTCGCGGGCCGACGGTGCGCCGGGTGCCGCTGGCGGCCGGTGAGACCCTGCTGCTGTTCACCGACGGAGTGACCGAGGCCCGGAACGCGGCCGGGGTGTTCTATCCGCTCGTCGACGAGGTGACCCGCGCGGTGGCCGCGGACCCGCGCACCGCCGGCCCCGCCCGCCTGGTCGCCCTCGTCCGGGACGGCACCCTGCGGCACAGCGGGGGGCGCCTCGTCGACGACACGACGGTCTTCGCCGTACGCCCGCGCACGACGGACGACGACACCACGGGACGGGGACGTTCGCCGTCCTGACACCCCCCTTTGCAGCCGCAGCGGTTACGGTGCTGCCGTAGGTGATCGACAGGGGGAGGGACCATGCCCGGAACCGTGCTGCTGCTCGCGGCCTCGCCCGTGGGCAAGGGATGTCTGGTGGACGCGGCGTCCGTGCTCCCCGTGCTCGCGGCCGTGCCGCCCGCCGTGCTGGCGGGGGCGGACACCGCGAACGTCGTCGAGCTGGCCGATCCGCTGGAGCCGCAGGCGGTGCTCACCCGGCTGCGCGCGGCCGCCGCGGCCCCCGGGCCGCTGACCGTGTTCGTGACCGGACAGCTCCAGCTCGACCGCCGTCAGCGCCTGCCCCATCTGGCGCTGGCGCGCACCACCCCGGCGACCGTGCGCTACACGGCGTTCCCCTGGCACTGGTTCCGGGAGGAGCTGCGGCTGCGCCCGCCCGGCGCGACGACGCTCGTGCTCGACCTGCACGCGGACGCGGAGACCTGGGAGCACCTGCGCACCGCGCCGCTCGACTGCGGGCCCAACCTCGCCGTCTACGGGCGGATCGCGCCGCCGCCGGCACGGCGGGCGGTGGCGGCGCCGACGTACATGAAGGCGGTCGCGACGATTCTGCGCAGCGGGCACCGGCCGGCGCTGGAGGAGCTGCACCGGCAGGCGTGGGCGAGGCTGACCGGCGAGGGCGAGCCGGGCGGTGTCGTGCTGACGGCGCACGCGCCGGTGACCGGTGATCCGCACGTCTCCATCACGGCCGCCGTGCAGTCCGGCAGGCACGCCGAGGCCGACGCGCTCGCCGCGCGCTGGGAGCAGGCCGCCGTGCTGGCACGGGGGGCGGCCTCCGACGACGCCCTGCACTGGGCCGAGGTCCGGGCGGACCTGGCGATGTTCGCGGGGGACGCGGAGCGCAGCTGCCGTACGTGGCTCATGGTGGCCGGGAGCCGGCTGGCGGCCGGGCAGGCGCCGGACGCCCCGGCGGTGGAGGCGGCCGTCGACCGGGCGCACCACCAGTGGGGGCGCATCCGCGACACGGCGCGGGCCCGGGAACTGGGGCCCGCGCTCGCGGAGTTGCGCGGCCGGGTGCCCGGCCGGCGCGAGGGTGCGCTGGGTCATGTGCAGCGGCAGCTGCACCAGTTGCAGGCGCAGGGGTGAAGGGACCAGAACGACCGGAACCCCCGCGCCCGCGGCATCACTTGGTGAAGGTGAAGTACTTCCAGCCGCCGTACGTCGTCGCGTTGACGTTGTCACCGGACGTGGTGTCGACGTAGTCGGCGCGCGCCCGGTAGCGGACACCGGTGGGCGGGGTGCCGGTCAGGACGACCGAGTCCTTGCCGTTGGAGGCGAGCGCCCAGTACTCGTGGTACGTGGTGTGCCAGGCGTTCTTGTAGAACTCCTGGATCTCCAGCTGGTACTTGCGGCCCTTGTACGCCGTCATCGTGGTGTTGACGACGGGGTCCTTGGACCGGTGGAAGTAGGCGTACGTCTCGTTCCACGCCCGTGCGGTGCGGTAGGCGCCGCTGAGGGACGACGAGACCTGCACCTTGGTGTAGACGGTGGAGGTGACCGACTTCGCCGCGTAGCGCGTGTCGCCCGTGAACTTCGCGGTGACCTTGGTGTCGCGGGTCAGGTGGAGGGCGGCGGTGAGGTTGCCCTTGGAGTCGACCGTGCCCTTTCTGACCAGGGCGTCGGGCTTGTCGGAGCCGTAGGGGTCGGCCCAGATCTCCACCGTGCGGTTCTTGTAGGTGGTGCCGAGGTGCGCGGTGAACGTCACGGCGCCGTTGTAGGCGTACACCTTGCCCGCGTTGTCGAGTGTCACCGTGGCCGCGGTCCTGGCGACGGACACGGAGTCCGAGGCGCTCGCGTCGGCGTGGTCGGCGTCGCCCGCGTAGGTGGCGGTGTACTTCACCGTGCCGCCGGCCGGCGGGGTGTCGGTGAGGGAGTACGAGCCGTCGGCGGCGACCGTGGCCGTGCCGAGCGCCTTGCCGGCCGGGGTCTCGTCGTCGGTGCGGGTGACGGCGACCTCGGTGCCCGCGGGGATCGCGGAGGGCGTGAGCGTCAGCTTGCCGGTGACGGTCAGCGCCTTGCCGCGGGTGCCGCTGGCCGGCGCGTCGGCCGTCAGCGTGGTGGCCGCTTTGGTGGGGTTGCCGTAGACGCGCAGCGAGTAGGCGTCCGCGTCGTCGCGGGACACCGCGAACAGCTTGCTGCCGTCCGGCGCCCAGGCCAGACCCCGCGCGGCGAGGGTGTCGGAGGCGCCGCCGCCGGTGCTGCTGCCGAACTCGTACTCGCGCAGCGGCAGGGAGGTGCCCGGCTTGAAGACGTGGACGTCCGGCTCGTACCAGGAGCTGGTGCCCGCCGCGATGTCGCCGTTCGGGGCGATGTCCACCGCGTTCGGGTACGTGGTCGTGACGTACTTGCCGTCCTTGGACAGGTCCGTGAGCTTGTAGACGGCCTGGTAGTACGGGGCGCCGCTGGCGGTGACCACGTCCTTGCCGTCCGGCGTGACCGCCATGTCCATGAGGTTGCCGCCGCCGGTGTCGCCCGGGTCGAAGGCGTACGCGGTCTGCGTCGGGGCGCCCGAGGAGACGTCGTACACCGCGAGGACGACCGGGCTCTGGCTCTCCGCGCCCGCGACGAGCGTGTCCGGGGCGGCGGCGGAGGCCTCCAGGATCGGCGCGGAGTACCAGGAGTTGACCGGGGCCTGGGCGAGGTGGACGACCGGGTCGGCGCCGGTGAGGTCGAGCGAGCCGATGTTGCCCTTGGTGGCGCCGCCGTAGCCGAACCACAGCTTGCCGCCGGCCTGGGCGAGGTACTGCGGGTCCGCGGTGCCGGTGGACCAGCGGTGGGCCTCGGTCGCGGTCGCGGTGTCGATGGCCACGATCGCGTCGGCGTCGCCCACGGCCGCGTAGAGGGTGGCGGAGTCGGCGGACAGTTCGAGGCCGCGGACTCCGGGCAGCGAGCCGACGGTCGCGACGACCGTGCCCGCGTAGTCGGTCACGACGACCTGACCGCTGGTCGGGTCACTGACGAAGACCCGGTGGTGGACCCCGTCGACGACCATGTCGCCGGTCGACCTCAGGGGCAGGAGAGTGGTGGAGTCGGCCGCTGCCGACCCCGCCCCGGTCGCGATCAGCGCGACGGAGCCGAAGAGGACGGCGAGTGCCGTCGCGACCGGAAGAGTGCGTCTGCGCACGGTGTTTCGAACCCCCCGGAACGAAAGTGGAATCAGAATGCGCAGATTAGGTCACGGTCCTGACATCAGGGTGAACTGGTCAGTAAGAGGCTGGTGAGAAGGGCGGGAGCGGTGCGGCGGGCGCGCCCGCGGGCGGCCTGACCACCCGCGGCCGTTCGTCCCCGGCCCGCGCCGGTCCCGCGTTCGCCGCGAGGATCAGGGCCACCGTGGCGAGCACGGCTGCGACGAAGCCCCTGGTGTATCGCGCGGATGTGCGTCCCTGCACGGCGACCTCGCAACGATGACAGTGAAGTGTTAAGCATGTTTAATTCGCGGTTTAACCTAGGGCGTGTCATGGTCGAACGGCAAGAGGTCCAGGGTCAGTTGGGAGCAGTCGGCGCGTGGGCGACAGAGACGAGCCCGAGGTCATCGGGCGCAGGGTGCAACGGCTGCGCAGTGAACAGGGACTGACACAGCGACAGTTGGCCGAGCCGACATACACCCCTGCCTACATCTCCACGCTGGAGGCAGGCCGGGTGCGGCCCTCCGACGAGGCGTTGCGGCACATCGCCGAGCGGCTCGGCGTGGACTTCGGGGAGCTGGCCACCGGGCGTTCGGCCCGGCTCGTCACCGACCTGCGGCTGCGGCTGACCGAGGCCCAGCGCACCCTGGCCACCGGCGACGCGGAGGAGGCGGCGCGGAGCTACTCCGTCCTGCTCGGGGAGGCGGAGGCGCAGGGGCTGGCCGAGGTGCAGGCGACCGCGCTGCTCGGACTCGGCGAGTGCGGGATCGAGACCGGCGACCTGGTCAGCGCCAGGGAGCACTTCGAGCGGGCGGAGGCGTGCCTCGCCGAGGACCCGCTGCCCGCGCGCGTTCCGGCGCTGCGCGGCCGGGCCCTCTCGCACTACCTGGCCGGTGAACTCCGCTACGCCGTCTACCTGCTGGAGTCCACCCTCGACGAGCTCAACCGCGGCGGACTGCACGATCCCGACGCGCTGCTCCTGCTGTACGCCTCCGCCATCGGGCCCTACATGGACATGGGCGCCCACGCGCGCGCCGCGCAGGCCGCCGAGTTCGCCCTCGCCCTCGCACCCCAGGTCGGCGATCCCGCGCTGGTCGCCCGGATGCACCGGTCGGTGGCCCGCACCCTGCTCGCCGAGGGCCGGATCGCCGAGGCCGACGCCTCGCTGGTCAAGGCCGCCGAGCTCTACCGGCAGCTGCAGATCAGGACCGAGCTCGCCAACTGCCACTGGATGCGCGGCTATGTCTCCGCGCAGAACGGCGACATGGAGCGGGCGGAGGGCGAGCTGCGCGAGGCGCTGGCCATGCTCGCCGCCAAGCGCGCCGCCCTCTACAGCAGTCAGGTCGCCGTCGAGCTCGCCGACGTCCTGCACCGACGAGGCAAGTCCGAGGAGGCCGCCGCCCTGCTGCGGGACGTCCTCGGCGACCTCTCGCCGGAGCGCGGCGCTGTGCACGCGGCGGGGGCGCACCGGCTGCTCGGCATCATCGCCGAGGACGCCCGCGACACCGAGGCGGCCGAGGAGCACTATGTGCGCGCCCTGAGCCTGCTGGAGCGGGCCGGAGCCGCCGGCGACCTGGCCGACCTGTGCCGGATGCTCGGCGATCTGCTGCGCCGCACCGGGCGGGTGGAGGCGGCCCTCGACGCGTACCGGACGGGGCTCGGACACCGCACGGCGCCCGGCACGACGACGCTGGGACCGGCGCCCGCGCAGCCGCCGCTCTGAGCCGTACGGGAGGCGGTGGGCGTCAGACCTGGGCCCGGCCCTGCCTGCGGACCTCCGCCAGGCGCTGGGCGCCGAGCTGCACGGCCGCCTGCGTGGCGTCGTTCGGCACGTCGCCCATGCCGCCGTTGGTGAGCGCGAACGCGTCCTCGCCGACCCGGACGACGGCCACGTCCAGGGAGAGGGTGATGGGGTCGGCGTCGAGCGTCTCGCCCTGCGGCCCGGTCACCGCGGTCACCGTCACCCGCAGGCCCTGCCGGGCGTCGCCGACCTCGGGCAGCGGCGCGTCGTAGGCCTGGACGTCCAGCACGGCGCCGGTCGTCGTCGTGGCCGTGAACCGCGCGCACTGTTGCGGCACGGTCTTCAGCCAGGCCAGCGCCTCGGTCACGGCTGCCTGCGGCTGGGCGGAGACCTGGTAGCGCAGCTGCGCCCCGTTGTCGGTGTCGTCGAGGCCGGTCACCGCGCGGGCCGGGGCGCCGAGGAGTTCGTCGGCGTAGAGCGAGTCCAGCAGCCGCTGGCACCCGGCCGCGGCGGTCGTCGCCTTCAGCAGGCCGTCCCGCCAGGTCGCCACGCCGATCGTCGGGATCCAGGGGCCGCCCAGGTCGGTGTCCGTGATGAGGGCGGCCGCGGCCTGGGCGTCGGTGAGGGCGGAGGAGGCGCCGGAGGCGTGCGCGGAGGGCGCGGGGGAGGCCGCGGAGGAGGGGGCGATGATCGGGGCGTGGGGCGCACCCTCGTCCGCGCTGAGACAGCCGGACGTCGACAGCAGCGTGGCGGCGCAGAGGGCGGAGGCGAGGGCGGTGCGGGCGCGGGACATCGGGATGCCTCCTGGGGTGCGACGAGGGGCCGTCCTCTCACGGCAACACCGGGGGTACGGGGGCACCAGCGCGGCGGGCCGTACGGGTGAGGCGGACCCGGGGACCCGGGGTCCGGGAGCGCGGCCGCCCGCCGGGGAACCCGACGCCGCGTACCGGGCGTGACACCCGCCCGCGCGGCCGGCCGCTCCGCTGGGCGGTGGGCGGGGGCCGGGGCAGGGGGTCGGTGCGGCGGGGAGGCTGCGTAGGGTCGGTCCGGTGGGTCTGTGCGGGCCCGGTGAGAGGAGCCTTGATGCCGAACGGGACCGTCCCCGTGATCATCGACTGCGACACCGGCGTCGACGACGCGCTGGCCCTGCTGTTCGCGGTGCGCCACCCCGGGATCGACCTGCGCGCGGTGACCTGCGTGGCCGGGAACACCGACGTGGACGGCGTGGTGCGCAACACCCTGACGGTGCTGGAGCGGGCGGGCGCCCCCGACATCCCGGTGGCGCGTGGCGCGCGGCGCCCGCTGGTCGAGCGGGTGCGCACCGCGCGGCACGTGCACGGGGCGGACGGCATGGGCGACCTGGGCCTGCCCGCGCCCACCCGGGCACCGGCCGACGTGGACGCGGTGACGCTGCTGCGCCGCGAGATCCTCGCCGCGCCGAGCCCGGTCACGCTGATCCCGACGGCACCGCTGACGAACATCGCGCTGCTGCTGCGCACGCATCCCGAGGTGACCCGCAACATCGAGCGGATCGTGTTCATGGGCGGCGCGGTGGCCACCGGCAACGCCACGCCGGTCGCCGAGTTCAACGTCTGGCACGACCCGGAGGCGGCGGCCGTGCTGCTGACCGCCGGGGTGCCGATCACCATGTACGGCCTGGACGTGTTCCAGCGGGTCGTCGTGCCCGGGGCCGACGTACGGCGGTTGCGCGCCAGTACGGAGCCGGGCGCCCGGCTGGCCGGCGACCTGCTGGCCCACCGGCCGTCGGGACCCGACCCCGACGGCACGGACGGCACGGACGGGGACGACCCGGCCGGTGGGCTCGGGGACGCGGGCGCGGTCTGCGCGGTCGCCGACCCGGGCGGGATCAGCACACGACTGCTGCCCGTCGAGGTCTGCCTCGCTCCCGGCCCGTCCCGCGGTCAGACGATCGTCGACCGCCGGCTGCGTGCCGGCGAGTCCGAGATCCACGAGGGCGCGCGTGAACAGGCCCTGGTGGACGTGGCGTTGGACGTCGACGTGGCGCGGTACGCGCGGCTGTGGCTGACCGCCGTGGAAGGCGCCCGGCAGTAGCGAGCCCGCCCGGCGGTAGGTGGCGAGCCCGTCCGGCCGCGGCGACCCGGCCCATGGCGGGCCGGGGCCGGGGCGGGCGCACGGACGCCCCGGCCCCTCGTGCTGCGGGGCCGGGGCGCTCGTGGTGGGTCCGGGAGGGTCAGGAACGCGCGGTGCGGCGGCGCTTCGTCGCCATGACGATCGCCGCGCCACCCGCCAGGAGGGCGGCGGCGCCGCCGACGATGACGCCGGTGCCGCTGCCGCCGCCGGTCTCGGCGAGGTCGTCGCCGTCGCCGTTCGGCGTGGTGGCCGGGGCGGTGGTCGACGCGGACGCGACCGGGGTGTCGGCCGGCTCGGACGGGGCCGGGGTGGTCTCGGTGGCCGGCGGGGTCGTCTCGTCCGCGGGCGGGGTGGCCGGCGGGGTGGAGGCGGCCGGGGTCGAGGGGGCCGGCGGCTCGGACTCGGTGGTGGTGCAGTCCTTCGTGCCGCCGTTCCAGGCCGCGATCAGCTTGTCCTTGATGACCGGTCGGTCCGGGCCCTTGGGCAGTTCGCCGTGCTCGAAGCCGTCCTTGGCGTCCACCTTGCCGTCGAACCTGACCGCGCCGCGGTAGAGGTCGATCTGCGCGAAGCAGCCCGCGTCGGGCACGGCGATGTCGAGGGTGTCGGACGCGCCCGGCTTGACGGTCACCGTGTCGAAGTCGGTGAAGACCTGCTCGCCGGAGGTGCGGAAGGTGGCGCCGTGGGCGAGGTAGGACGCGAGGGAGGCCGTGCAGGTGGACGCGTCACCGGCGGTGCGGACCGTGATGTGGACCTTGCCGTCCGCGGTGGGCTTGAGGTTCTGGTCGTCGACCCGGACGGAGTCGTAGAAGTTCGAGCCGTCGAGGGAGAACTGGCAGCGGTCGGTCCCGGTCTCCTTGCCCGCGCCGGTACCGGGCTTGTAGGTGCCGCCGTGCTTCCACCCGTCGCCGCCGGGCGTGCCGTGGGCCCAGGCGCCGGAGGCGGAGGCGACGGAGGCGGCACAGAGGGCGAGCGCCGCGGCGCCCGTCCCCAGCAGGCGGCGCGCGGCGATGTGTCTCGCTATGGACATGCGTATCCCATTCTTGGCGTGTGCATGGGGTCATGACTCAGTAGCCGAAGGATCGGGAACTGAAGAAACACTGGGCTCATTGGTCACATGCGCCACAGCGTGAGCCCATCGTGGATGTCGGCCCGGAACACTGTCAACCTGGGCCTACACAAAGGCCGTTCAGGCTTCGTCACATTTCCACCACACAAGGAATGGCTTCTTCCGGGCGGTGTGAACGTTCGCTTTCCGGGCAAGGTGGACAGGCTTCCGGGTGTCGCCCGACCACGCCCGTAAGCCCGTAAGCCCGTAAGCTCGCAAGGGAGACCGCGTGCCCGAACTGCCCGACCTCTCCTCCAGGAACCCCGACTGGTGGCGCCAGGCCGTCGTCTACCAGGTCTACCCCCGCAGCTTCGCCGACGCCGACGGGGACGGGCTCGGCGACCTCCGGGGCGTCACCGACCGCTTGGGCCATCTCGCCGCCCTCGGGGTCGACGCCCTCTGGCTCAGCCCCTTCTACCCTTCCGAACTCGCCGACGGCGGCTACGACGTCGCCGACCACCGCGACGTCGACCCGCGCCTGGGCACCCTGGACGACTTCGACGCCCTGGTGGCCGAGGCGCACCGGCTGGGCCTGAAGGTGATCGTCGACATCGTGCCCAACCACACCTCGCACCTGCACCCGTGGTTCCAGGAGGCGCTGCGCGCCGGCCCCGGATCCACCGCCCGCGGGCGGTACGTCTTCCACGACGGGCGCGGCGCGCACGGCGAACTCCCGCCCACCGACTGGCAGTCCGTCTTCGGTGGCAGCGCGTGGCGGCGGGTGCCGGACGGGCAGTGGTACCTGCACCTGTTCGCCGCCGAGCAGCCCGACCTGAACTGGGGGCACGACGAGGTCCGCGCCGACTTCCGCACCACCCTGCGGTTCTGGTCCGACCGGGGGGTCGACGGCTTCCGGGTCGATGTCGCGCACGCGCTCACCAAGGACCTCACCGAGCCGCTGCGGGACGTCGGAGCCGTCGGCGCGACCGGCGAGGAGGCCCTCGACCGCCTGCCGCCCGGCAGCCACCCGTACTACGACCGCGACGAGGTCCACGAGGTCTACCGCGACTGGCGCACGATCTTCGACGCTTACGCGCCGCCCCGCACGGCGGTCGCCGAGGCCTGGGTGCCGGGCGCCCGGCGCGCGCTGTACGCCCGCCCGGACGAACTGGGCCAGGCCTTCAACTTCGAGTACCTCCAGACCGGGTGGGACGCGGACGAACTGCGCGCGGTCATCACCGGCTCGCTCGCCACGGCCCACGCGGTCGGCGCCTCCGCCACCTGGGTGCTGTCCAACCACGACGTCGTACGGCACGCCTCGCGGCTGGCGCTCCCGCCGGGCACCGACGAGAACACCTGGCTGCTCGCGGGCGGCCACGCACCCGCCGTCGACCCGGACACCGGGCCGCGCCGGGCCCGGGCGGCGACCCTGCTGATGCTGGCGCTGCCCGGGTCGTCGTACCTCTACCAGGGGGAGGAACTCGGCCTGCCGGAGGTCGCCGACCTGCCCTTCGAGGTGCTCCAGGACCCCGTCTGGGAGCAGACGGGACACGTCCGCAAGGGCCGTGACGGATGCCGGGTACCGCTGCCGTGGACGACGACGGGTCCGTCGTACGGCTTCGGGGCGGGCGGCGCCTGGCTGCCGCAGCCGACGTCCTTCGCGGCGTACGCCGTCGCCGCCCAGGACGGGGTGGCGGGCTCGACCCTGGAGCTGTACCGCACGGCCCTGAGGCTGCGCCGCAAGCTGCTGGAGGGCGAGGACCTGACCTGGATCCGGGACACCCCGCCCGGGGTGCTGGCCTTCGCGCGCTCCGGGGGGTGGCGGTGTGTCACCAACCTGACGGACGCGCCCGTGCCGCTGCCGCCCGGGGAGACGCTGCTGAGCAGCGCGCCCCTGGCGGACGACGGACGGGCGCTGGGTCCGGACACCACCGTGTGGCTGGCGTAGCGCCGGGCGCGTGCCCCGGCGCGCGGCTCAGCCGCCCGTGGGCAGGGCGACCGGGGTGGAGGTGGCGTTCGGCGGCGGGGTGAGGATCACCTCCGGCTGTCCGACGGCCGGAGGCGGCGGGGTCATGTCGTCGGCGGGCAGCTTCGGCGGGGTGGTCTGCTGGAAGAGGGCCTGGTCGAAGTCGACCAGGCCGGTCTTCTCCATGACCGTGATGTGGTCCAGGACCGTGTTGTTGGCCTGGTCGGCCAGGGCGCGCACCAGCGTGTTCTTCGTCGTCGAGCGGATCTTGGCCACGGTGTTGAAGATCGAGCCGTGGGTGATGCGCAGGATGTTGGCGAAGTCGACGTCGAACTGCTTGCCGGTGTCCGCGCTCAACTGGTTGACGAACCCCTGCTGCTGCGGGCTCGCCACGTTGGGCAGCGCGATGTTCAGCATCGGGGCGATCTTCCGGCAGGTGGTGTCCAGCGCCGCGTGCCCGTCGATCAGGTGCTGACTCGCGGTGAGCACCGCCTTCGACTGGCCCTTCTGCAAGCCGATCTGGCCGACCGGGTACTCCCACAGGCCCGCCGCGCGCACCTTGACCACGAAGTCCCGGTCCGACTCCGTCAACGGTCCCCACTGGGTCTGGGCGATGACCCGTGTGGGCGAGCTCGACACCGTACTGAGACCCAGCATCGAGGGGTATGCCAGCGCGGCGAGTGTCAAGCTCAGGGCACCGCCTACGAAGACGGTTCCCATGGTGTTCCGCGAAAAGCGCACCGTGCCTCCTGCCCGGTCGGGGATGTCCACCGCCGGCAGGGCGGAGAACGGGTCGGACGCACTTCAGTACGGACGCGGGGCCGGTGACAACCTCTAGGTGAGGTAAAGAGATGGCAAAGATGATCGGTTCGACGGCATGTCGGGGCGGTCGCCGTTGACGAAGTGTTGACCGGTTCACGGGAGAGTCCAGACCGGTTCGCGGGAGAGTCCAGACGGGCCCCCGGCCTACATTCGGCCGCATGCCCCCACAGCCCCGGCGCGTCCCCACCACGCTCCCCGTCCTCCCCTACCGCAAGCCCACCGAGGGCCGCGACTACTGGGTACTGGACGACGTCCTGCCCGACGTCGACGCCGTGCGCGAGCGGTGCCTCGCCAAGGACGACTGGGTCAAGGGATACCCGTACACCTCGCAGACCTGGCCGGGGATGCGGACCGTGCCCGGCCTGGAGCCCGCTGAACTGGCCCGGGTGGAACGGCTGGTGCGTACGGCGACCGGGGCGAAGGAACTGTGGGTGCAGCGGGCGCCCGGCGGCGGCACCCTCGACCACAACTGCGTGCAGATGGTCGGGGAGGGCGAGAGCACGCCCCGGCCGCACACCGACTCCCGGGCGTTGTGCCGGTACGCCGCCGTGCTGTACCTCAACCCCGTTGTCCCGAAGGACTGCGGTACCAGTTTCTACCGGCAGTCGCTGCCGGGCGGCCGGCTCGGCGGCAACGTCGTCCAGGCCCCGCACAACAACCTCGTCGACGCGCTCGGCACCCGGTTCGTCGCGCCCGACGCCTTCGAGGAGGACGTACGGGTGGCGCACCGGTACAACCGGCTGCTGCTGTACAACGCCAACCTCGTGCACAGCGCGACCGGTTACGCCGGTACGACGGCGGCGGACAAGCGGATGACGGCCGTCTTCTTCTGGATGGCCTGACCGGCCGATCAGTACCGCAGCGCCTTGCCGACCTCCGCGCGCACCTCGCCGGACAGCTTGTGGGTGCTGCGCGCGGTGCCGCTGCCGGACCCGCCGGCCGCCACGTCGGAGACGGTGACGACGACCGTGTCGAGCAGTCCGCCGCCGGAGTTCCTGAAGACGACCTGGACGGCGAAGGACTTGGCGGAGTCCGTGGTGTTGCGCACCGTGAACCCGACCGTGGTGCGGCCGTCGGCGTCGGTGGCCGGATCCTCGAGGCGTACGTCGTCCTTGACGTCGATGCCGTCCTTGACCTCGTCGAGCCTGCGTCCCGCCTCCGCCGTCGCCGACGCGATCGCCTCCGAGGCCTGCGCGGCGATCGACGAGATCGCGGCCGTGGCCCGGGCGCCCGCCGACTCCAGGGCGGAGGCGGCCCTGCTCGTCGTCGACGACGTGCCGGCGTCGTCGGAACAGCCGGCCAGCGCGGTGGCCAGGACCGCTGTCAGTACCGCGCCCGTGACCCGGCGCGCCCGGTGACCGGCCATGTCTCCTCCAGCGTGCGATGTGTCGATGGGTGCGCCGCGTGCGATGTGCCGATGGGCGCGATGCGTCGATGCGTGCGCCGCGTTCCGTCCCGTGGTCCGGTCGGTCCCGCCCGTCCGGCCTCGGCTCAGGCGGTCCGGCTCCGTCCCTTCGGCTGGTACGCGGCGAGTGCCCAGATCACGAAGACGTCGATGGCGATCACGATGACCGACCAGATCGGCTGGTAGGGCAGGAACATGAAGTGGAAGATGATGCTCAGGGCGGCCAGCGCGATACCCGCGGCCCGCGCCCACGCGGCGCCCTTGAGGACGCCCGCGCCCACGATGACGCCCACGACGCCCACGATCAGCAGGATCCAGCCCCAGCCGGTGAGATTGATCTTGTAGACGTAGTCGTCGACCAGGGTGTAGACGTCGTCCTTCGCGATCGCGGAGATGCCCTCGAAGATGGCCAGGACACCGTTCAGCAGCATCAGGACACCCGCGAAGGCGACCCCGCCGGTGACCCAGCCGGTGTTCGCCGCGGTGCTCGGGGCGGATGTGCGGTGCGTGCTGTCCCACGTCGGCTGAGACTGCTGGGTCATGGCCGTACCTCGTCTCGTCTGGTCGTTCCCGTGCTTGCCGTCGTCCTTCGACCCTCCACCCGGACGGGTGACGCCACCACGGGGGTTGGACCGTACGGGTGGCCCGGACCGCCGCCGTTGGGCGGAACCTGGGGCGGGTGCGCCGCCGCCTCGCCGGACACGGCCGCCGGGCGCCCGACGATCGGACAATGCGACGAGACCGCCCCCGACGACTCCTGCTCCGCGCCGGCGTGGCCCTGGCCGCGCTGCTGGCCGCGCTTCTTCCGTTCGCCCCGAACGCCGGCGGCCGGGTGTCCGGCCCCGCCGACGACGGCCGCCCCGGGCCGGTCGGCCCCGGCCGGTCCCTGGACGCGTTCGACCGGCTGCTGCTCTCCGCGGCCCGGCAGACCGCGGCCCACGAGAAGGCCCGGGAACGTGCCGACCGGCTACGGGACGAGGTGACCCGCCTGCGCACGCGGGCGAAGGAGGCGCAGGACCCGGAAGAGGAGTCGCCGGGGCGGGGCGCCGGGACCGGCACCGGCGGGGACGAGGAGGCCGCGAACCCGGCGTCGTCCACGAGCGCGTACTCCGCGGCGAGCGACCCGTCGGCCGCCGATGCCGATCCCCGGGCCGCGCGCGCCGCCCTCGACGAGGCGGTCACCGAACTGCGCGCGGCCGAGCGCCGCCGTGCCGACATCCGCAGGAAGCTGTGGCGGTCGCTGGAGGCGGCCCAGCCCGGTATGGCCGGGCCCACGGCCGACTGCGCGCTGGGCCGGCTCAGCGGGAAGCCCCTTTCCGCCCCGTCCCGCTGGCGGACACCGACCAGCGACTACCGGCTGTCCGCCGGGTACGCGGCCGAGGGCGGTCACTGGCGGCACCGGCACACCGGCCAGGACTTCGCCGTCCCCACCGGCACCGCGGTGTACGCCGTCGGCCCCGGCACGGTCGCCTTCGCCACCTGCGGGGACGGATTCGGCAACCAGGTCGTGATCCGGCACCGCGACGGCTACTTCACCCAGTACGCGCACCTGTCCCGCATCAACGTACGGCCCGGCCAGAAGGTCGTCGCGGGCCAGCGCGTCGGAGCCTCCGGCGCCACCGGCAACGCCACCGGCCCGCATCTGCACTTCGAGGTGCGGGTCACCCCGTACCTGGGCTCCGCGGTGCCCCCGCTGACCTGGCTGCGACGGCACGGCGTACGGATGTGACGGAACGGCGTACGGATGTGACACCGCGCCGGGTCAGCGCGGGCGGTCCGGCGCTCCCAGCCGCGCGCGGTAGACGGCCGCCGCCCCGGGATTGCCGGGGCAGCGCCACACCCCGTGCGGGCAGTAGTCGCTGATGGTCTGGTAGAGCGGCCGCTGCCGGGCGAACCAGTCGAGCATGCCGCGCATGTACGCGGGGTTGTCGCCGTTGCGGTACAGCCCCCACTCGGGATACGAGACGGGCTTGCCGTGCGCCCGCGCGAACCGCACCTGCTCGCGCAGGCCGTAGGGCTCCGTCACCTGCTGGGAGAAGGACATCCCGCGGGGCTGGTCGTAGGCGTCCATGCCGATGATGTCGACGACGTCGTCACCCGGGTAGCAGCGGGTCCAGGGGACGGCGTCGCGGCCCCGGCTGGGGGTGAAGTCGAAGCGCAAGCGCCCTCCGGGCACGGACCGCATCGCGGTGACGGCACTCCTCCAGTACCGCCGCCACGCGGCCGGGTCGGGCCCGCAGCGGTGGGTGTAGGTGACGCCGTTCATCTCCCAGCCGAGCACGACGACCGTGTCCGGCACGCCGAGCCGGACCAGCCGCTCGGCCAGGGCGCGGAAGTGCCCGTCGTACTGCCCCGCGGCGCCGCGCCGCAGCTCGGTACGGACCGTGGCGTCGGGCAGGTGCGCCTCGGTCCGCTCCAGCATCGGCACGTTGAGCACGAACAGGCGGTCCGGGCGGGCCCTGCGCCAGTCCGCCCACAGCTCCAGATAGCCGGGGGCGCCCTCGATGTTGCTCCAGCGGTCCCCCGGCAGGTACACGTGCCCGACCCGCGGCGCCGACGTCCCCCCGAGCCACGCCTCGAGCTGCGCGACCCGGCGCACGCCGTCGGAGCCGTAGCCGACGTACGCGCCGAAGGCGGGCGGCGGTCCGGCCGTGGCCGGGGCGGCGGACGGTGCCCGCGGGGGGACGTCGGCGGGCCGGGCCAGCACGCTCAGCGTGGCCAGCAACGCGACGACGGCCAGACCGAGCAGCGGCCTGCGGTACATCCCGCCCAAGGCCACGAGGGCGCCTTTCTGCCGACGGGTTCCTGATGAACGGGGTCATGATGGCCCATGCCCGCGCCTCGTCGGGCCGCTCCGGGCCACGGACACCCGAACCGGTGAAGCGCGGGCCCGACCGCCGTGGTCCGGGCGGGATCAGTGGCGCCGTGGTACGGGCGTGATCAGTGGCTCGGTACGGCCTGGGCCGAGACCGGCAGGGCGAAGCTCTCCGGGGTGATCCGGCCCGGCAGGCCGACCGCCGGGACGGGTGGGGCGGTGGGGGCACGGGGCAGGTCGGGCTGGGGCGGCGGGTACGGGACGTCCTGGAAGGAGACGCCCGGGGGTGCCTGGACGGGCCGTGCGCGGCCGAGCGGTTCGCGCAGCAGCCCGGTGTCGGCCTCCGCGAGCGGGGGTTCACCGCAGCGGGTCCCGCTCGGCAGCCGCTCCGGGCTGGTCGTGGACTCCCCGTTGCCGCTGAAGCAGTTGCCCGCCGGGGCGCCGGTGCCGAGCACCAGATCGGTCCCGTTGCCTGCGACGCGGTTGTCGCGCACGGTGTTCTCGCGGGCCGGGTAGCCCTGGACGTCGCTCAGCAGCACCCCGGCCGCCAGGTTGCCGGTGACGAGGTTGCGCTCGACGACGTCACCGCGCCCGCCGCCCGCGTCGACGCCGATGCCGAAGCCGCCGTCGGCCTGTTCGGGACTCTCGGCGTCGTTGTTGTCGGTCAGGGCGTTGCCCGCGACGACCGCCCCGTGCTGCGGGCCGAGCGCCTCGGTGTCGTCGGAGCCGAGGGCGAGCCCGACGCGGTTGCGGGAGGCGCGGTTGCCCAGCACGTACAGCCGCTCGGAGGCGTTGGTGACCTCCACGCCGACCGCGTTGTGCTCGACCTGGTTGTGCCGTACCACCGTGTCGCAGGGGCGGCACCGGCCGACGTGGATGCCGGCGGCGCCCTGCCCGGAGGCGTAGGAGTGCTCGATGACCCCGGCGCGGGCGTCGAAGGCGTGGATGCCGTACAGGGCGTTGTTGTACGCGGTGACGTACGAGGCCCGGAAGCCGTTCAGCGGGGGGAACTTGACGGTGTCCAGCGGCGCGTAGGCCGCGCCGCCCCCGCGGCCGGTCCGTAGCCCTTCGTCGGTGACCCCGGTGAACAGCACCCCGTCGGCGAGGTGGTTGCGCACGGTGAGGTTCTCGACGACCGAGCCGGCGCCGGTGACGGTGATGCCGTTGGGGCGCCGGAACTCCCCGTCCACGACCACCGTCGAGCGCCGGGTGCCGCGCAGCACCACGCGCGGCTTGGCCACGGTGACGCTCTCCTGGTAGACGCCTGGGGAGACCAGCACCAGGCCGCCCGCCCGGACCTGGTCGACGGCGCTCTGGAGGGTGGGGGCGTCCTGCGGTACCCGCACGACCGCGGAGCCGCCCTGCGGCCCGCCCGAGCCCCACACGCCGACTCCGCCGCACCCCGAGGCCCCGACGGTCAGCAGCGCGGCGGGCACGGTGCGGGAGAGGGCCGTGCGCAGCCGTGGAAAGAGATGTTTTCGCGCGATGTCGAATGTCACGCTTGCAGATGTATCGTCCCCTTCGCCCCGATGACAGCACCTGCCTCCCGCGACACACCGCCGCGACGACGGCGAAGGGGCCGGTCCGGGTCAGTCCCGCGCCTGTCCGGGCGGCTCGTCGGTGTGCACGCGCCGGGCCTGGGAACGGCTGGTGACCAGCCAGGGCGACTCGGCGGGCGGTTCCCCGCCGACGTGCCCGGTGTCCACCGTCATATGGAGCAGGGTGCCTCGCCCGTCCAGCCCCGTGGGATAGCTGCGGGGCTCGTCGCAGCGGAAGTTCTCGCGCAGGAGCGAGGCGACCCGCCGCGCCACGTCGGGATGCGCGGCAATGATGCGGACCTCGGCGAGTCCGCTCATCGGGTCTTCGGGTACGTCCGGGATGCCGTCGACGCCCCCGATACGGACCGGCCACCAGTGCATGGCGTCACCTCCCCTCCACCGTACTCCCGCGCTTTCCCGCCCGGGATCCGCGCGGAACCGGGCGCGACGGGGCCGGATCCGGGCCGACGGCGCCGGAGTACCGTGAAGGGACCGAGGGTTACTCGCGCACCGGCCACGAAGCAGGTGCCGTTCTCGGCGATCGACGATGCCGGGGCGGGACGTCCGCACCCGGGGCAGGGATCGCCTCCATGACCGTCCACCCGACCGAACCCCGCGCCCGTCCGACGTGGCGGGAACGGGGCGAGTCGCCCCGGGAGGGGGAACGCGTCCGGCCGCTGAGCCGGCTCCAGGTCGAGGACCGGCTGGCGGAACTGGGCGACCTGTACGCGCGGACCTCGGGCGGTGACTTCCGGGAGGGGGACCTGGCCCGCGTCCTCTTCCCGCGCCGGCTCGCGGCCGATCTGCGGCGACCGGGTTTCGCCCTGCTGATCGCCGAGAACCCCGCCCTGGTGGCCTGCGCCTACGGCTTCTCCGTGGGCGGGGACCACCTGTGGCGGGAGAGCCTTCGCGGAGGTCTCCCGGAGGGACTTCTCCGGCTCGCCGCGGCCGGGCGGCTGTTCACCGTCGCCGAGATCCTCGTCCCGCCCCGGGTGCGTACGCACTACCAGAACCGGGACTGGAACCTCGCCCGGCGGCTCCAGAGACGGCTGCTCACCGACCACGCCGCCACGCTCGGCATCACCCTGGTCCGCCGTTCGGACCTGGTCACCCTCGACGCGCTGCGCTCCTGGGGCTGGCGCTGCCTGGAGGCGGACGGGTACGGGACCCTCCCGCAGGCCCCGTGCCGGGTACTGCTGCTGAGGCCCTGACCGACACCGGCGACAGGGCCTGCGGGGGGACGCGTCCGTCGGGGGGCGCGGGGAACGGCTACTGGTCCGAGTAGCCCATGTCCCCGATGGTCCAGGCGCTCACGTCGGCCAGCGCCACGCGGTACATACCGCCCGAGTCGGGGATGCCGAAGCTGCCCTGAAGGATGCGCGCGACATGGAAGTGCAGGTGGGTGGGCCGTCCGGGGCGCGGCGGACGCTCGGCGCCCTCGGCGTCGGACGGGGTGAAGGCCGAGGAGAAGTGGGCGAGGTGCTCGGAGTCCCGCAGGACCTCCGCGACCCGCTCGTTCCACAGGGACTCGGGGGCCAGCCGGCCCGTGATGACGGCGCCCGGGACCACCACCGTGAGCGACATACGACTGCTGTGTTCCGACTCCACCATCGCGGCAAGGCCGACAAGCAGATCATCAGGGTGTGACATGGGTGAGGAGCCTAGTCCAACGGGCCGGGATCGACCGGGACGAAACGACGCGTGAACAGCGACGGGCCGGCCGCTCCGGACGTACCGGAGGGGCCGGCCCGAGGCGGCCGGAGCGTGACTCAGCCCAGTTGTACGGTCGCCGAGTGGCAGGTGAAGCCGAGCCGGACCAGCGCCCGCTGCACCTCGGCCGCGGTGAAGTCCCGGCGGTCCTGCTTCGTGATCACTTCGCCGACCTGCTTGACCGGGTACACGCGGTCGCCGATGGTCACGGACACCACCCCCGCGACAGGTTCGGGCTGGATGCCCTGCATCGACTGTTCCACTTCGCTCTTGACCAGGTCGAACGGGAATCGGGCGATGACGCAGCGCATGATGCCTCCGCTGGATTGAAGGGGAAACGCCGAAACGGACTGATCTACGGGGTCGTACCGAGGTCGGTTCGGCCGGGTCAGCGACCGGTGCCCTGGGTGGAGGAGCGACCGCCGCCCTGAGCGGACGGGCGACCGCTGCCCTGGCCGGACGGGCGACCGCCGCCCTGGGCGGTGGCGGAGGAGGACGAACGGCGGCGGGCCTGGCCCGGCCGGCCGCGTCCACGGCTGCTCCGGCTGCCGTTTCCGCTTCCGTTGCCGTTCCCGCTCGCCGATCCGCTGCGGCGGGAGGTTCCCCCGCCCTGCGGGCGCTCGACGACCGGGGGCGCCAGCGTGACGGGCACGCCCGAGGGGGCCTGGGCACCGGTGATGCGGCTCAGTTCGGCCTCGCCCGAGTGGACCTTGGTGGTCTGCGGGGTGATCCCGGCGTCCACCATCAGGCGCGTCATGGCGCGGCGCTGGCTGGGCAGCACCAGCGTGACGACGGTGCCGGACTCGCCCGCGCGGGCCGTACGGCCGCCGCGGTGCAGGTAGTCCTTGTGGTCGCTGGGCGGGTCGACGTTGACGACGAGGTCGAGGTTGTCGACGTGGATGCCGCGGGCGGCGACGTTGGTGGCCACCAGCACCGTCACATGGCCGTCCTTGAACTGGGCCAGGGTGCGGGTGCGCTGGGGCTGGGACTTGCCTCCGTGCAGGGCCGCCGCGCGGACGCCGACGGCCAGCAGCTTCTTGGCCAGCCGGTCCGCCGCGTGCTTGGTGTCCAGGAACATGATCACTCGTCCGTCGCGGGCGGCGATCTCCGTGGTCGTGGCGTGCTTGTCGGCCTCGTCCACGTGCAGCACGTGGTGCTCCATCGTGGTGACGGCGCCCGCGGACGGGTCGACCGAGTGGACCACCGGGTCGTCGAGGTAACGGCGCACCAGAAGGTCGACGTTACGGTCCAGGGTGGCCGAGAACAGCATCCGCTGGCCCCCGGGACGGACCTGGTCGAGCAGGGCGGTGACCTGGGGCATGAAGCCCATGTCGGCCATCTGGTCGGCCTCGTCGAGGACGGTGATGGCGACCTGGTCCAGGGTGCAGTCGCCCCGGTCGATGAGGTCCTTGAGGCGGCCCGGCGTCGCGACGACGACCTCGGCTCCGCCGCGCAGGGCGCTGGCCTGACGGCCGATCGACATGCCGCCGACGACCGTGGCGAGCCGCAGCCGCAGCGCGCGGGCGTACGGGGTGAGCGCGTCGGTGACCTGCTGGGCCAGTTCCCGGGTGGGGACCAGGATCAGGGCGAGCGGCTGCCGGGATTCGGCCCGCTGTCCGTTGGTACGGGCCAGCAGGGCGAGACCGAAGGCGAGCGTCTTGCCCGAGCCCGTGCGGCCACGGCCCAGGACGTCCCGGCCGGCCAGCGAGTTCGGCAGCGTCGCCGCCTGGATCGGGAACGGCACGGTGACGCCCTCGGTGCCGAGCGCGGTCAGCAGGCGTTCGGGCATGTCGAGCTCGGCGAACGCCTCGACCGCGGGCAGTGCCTCGGTGCGGGTGACCGGGAGCGCGAACTCCGCGGGACGTGCCGGGGAAGCGGCGCCGCGGCCCTTGTGGCCGTTTCGCTGCCCATTCCGGGCGGCGGGGCCGGCCGAACGGGAAGAAGCGCCGCGGGAGCGGGTGGAGCTGTATTTCTTGCGAGCTGTGCGGTCCATTCAGAACCCTCCTCGATGCGGCACGTATCGAGGAATTCCGGTCGTCGGCGTCGAGCCGTACGAGGATTCGCAAGAATGAGCCGTAGAAAATGCAATGAGCTGGGGCCCGCACCCAAAAGTGCGGGCCCCAGCCACGTAGTACGCGTCAGCGTCAGGCGGGAGTGATGTTCTCGGCCTGCGGGCCCTTCTGGCCCTGCGTGACGTCGAAGTTCACCTTCTGGCCCTCCTGAAGCTCACGGAAGCCGGAGGTGGCGATGTTCGAGTAGTGGGCGAACACGTCAGCGCCGCCACCGTCCTGCTCGATGAAGCCAAAACCCTTTTCCGCGTTGAACCACTTCACGGTGCCAGATGCCATATTGAATCTCCCTTGGGGCAGTGCCCGGAATCCGCACCTTGCAGATCCGGAGTCGCAACGATGGCAAACAAAAAGAGTGCTCGTCGACGGAAGGTCGGGAGAGCACTCGAAGTCTCTGGTAACCAAAACTGCAACTGCTATCACGTTAGCACAGGTCGGGGCACACTGCCCATGGTGATTTGCGTGCGGGGCGCGAGGGTATTTCTACAGTCGCCGGTATAGATATCTGCCCCTTGTCAGGGGGCTTCCTCGGCGGCCGTGCTGTCGCCGGCCCGGCGGCGCATCGCCTCGTTCAGGCGGAGGGCCTCGTCGAGCTGGTCCTCGAGGATGATGATCCGGCAGGCGGCCTCGATGGGGGTCCCCTGGTCGACGAGCTCACGGGCGCGGGCGGCGATGCGCAGCTGGTAGCGGGTGTAGCGGCGGTGCCCCCCGTTCGAGCGGAGCGGGGTGATCAGCTTGGCCTCGCCGAGGGCCCGCAGGAAGGCCGGGGTGGTACCGAGCGCCGCGGCGGCCCGCCCCATGGTGTACGCGGGGTAGCCGTCGTCGTCGAGGTTGTCGATGCCGGGGGAGTTCTCGGCGGGCATGGCACCTTCGTCGCTAGAAACCTACCGCCACTGAAATCCAAACCTTACTGCCGCCACAACAGAGTATCCACCCGCCCCGGTGCGGGTGCTTTGTGCCGTTCTGTCTCGGTGTACGGCGGCGCCGTCGAGGTGGGTCGAGGTGGGTCGCCGTGGGGCGATGCGGTCGTGTTCGGGCCGCTCGTGGAGGAGTGGGCCCGGTGAGGGGCCCTGGGCGTCCTCAGGAGGAGTTGGCGCTCGACGGGCCGAAGAACTCGATCTCGGCGATGGAGATCTGCTTGCTCGCGGAGACCGCGTAGGCCGACTCGACGGTGAAGCGGACCTTGGTCACCCCGCCGATCCGGAAGGCACGGCGCTGGCCGCCCGCGGCCTGGTCCAGGGTGAGTTCCCGGGTCGTGGTCCTCCCGTCCTTCGTGGTGATCGTCGCCTTGAGGCGGTGCGGCAGTGCCGACTGGCTGAGCTGGTCGGGGCGGATGGAGACGCCCGGCGTGATGATCAGGTCGAGGAGCCGGGTCGGCTCGTCGAAGGTGGCCTCGATCCACTGGCCCTCGCCCGACTGCGAGACACCCGGACCCCACCAGGTGTTGTTGATCTTGTCGAAGGCGAGCTGCGGCTGGTGCCCCTGGTAGGAGCGTGAGGCCTGGATCCGGTCCGGGGCGACCGGGGCGCGCTTGGCGAAGTGGTCGCGGGTGGCCTGCACGGCGGCCGGTGCGTGGACACCGGCGAGCACCAGCAGGGTGAGGACGACGGCGGCCACCACCCAGGTCAGGACGCGGTCGAAGGTGCGGCGCAGCCGGGGGCGGTCGCCGGCCCACGGGGTGTCCCGGCTGCCGGGGTTCAGCAGGCGGCGCCACCAGGGGCGGTGGAGCTCCGGCGCCCGGTCGTCCCTGGCCATCGGCATCGCGCAGCGGGCGCAGAAGTGCCGGTCGGGCCGGTTGGGGGTGGCGCACCAGGGGCAGGGCACGCCGTTCTCGTCGCCGAGCGGGGGCCCGGGGGCGCGCACCTGGGGCCGGTCCGCGTCCGGCCGGCCCGGCAGCACCGGGGCGACCGACGGGACGGCGGCGGGCCGGTCCTCCGGGTCGGCCACGGGGACCAGGAGGGAGCGGGCCCGGGCGGCCATCGTGTCCCCCAGGGCGGCGGCCGGGGGCAGGGGCTCGGTGGGGGCGGTCTCGTCCGGTGCGGGTGCGGGTGCGGGTGCGGGGGTGGTGGGGCCGGTGGGAGGAGTGGGCCGTATGCCTGGGTCGCCCGGGCCCGACGCGTCGGCCGCGCCCGGAGTGTCACCGGCCGTGTCGCCCGCGCCCGGCGCCGCGGAGACGTCCCCCTGGGCCGCGTCCGCGTCCGCGTCCGTCGCCGTCCCGGCGGCCGGGTGCCGGCGGGGGCCGCCGTGGGGCCGTGCCTCGGCGGGCGGGAGGGTGGAGCCGTGACCGCCCACGGATCCGCCGCGCCCCGCCGCCCCCTCGAAACCGGTCGGTGAGGCCCCGCCGTCGTCCGCCGCCGCGCTGCCCGCCGCGGTGCGGGCCGGCGCCCGGTCCGTCCAGCTCAGTACGGCACCGCACGCGTCGCAGAACGACTGGCCCGGTTCCGCCCGGGTGCCGCACTCGGCGCAGTTCTGGGTGGTCATCTCTCCGGGGTCCTTTCGGCGACGGTCACCTTGACCGTGTAGGGCATGTGGGCGGGGCGGGCGGCCGCCACGAGGGCGTCCAGCCGGTGTTCGTCCGCGGGTCCCGGGTCGGGCAGCCGGACCGTGACGTGCAGACGGGGCCGCGGGTCACCGGGGACCGGGCCGAGCGGAGCGGCGCTCCAGGCGGCCGCGCCGCTCTCGGAGATCTCCGGCTCGACGCCGAAGGCCAGCCGCACGGCCTCGGCCAGCCCGCGCCGGGTCCCCCGCACCCGGTGCAGATACGCGGCGGCGGCCACGGCGGCCCGCAGCCGCGCCTCCGGTTCGGTGCCGTCGGTCTCGGCGCCGACCCAGCCGGCCAGCCAGCGGGTGAAGTCGACCGGGGCCAGCGCCGGGTCGAAGTAGGCGGGCAGACAGTCGAGGACGTTCAGGATCGGGGCGATCACCTCGTCGAGCCCGGCGACGAAACGCTGCGCGAGGTCGTCGTCGGCGAACACGGCGGGCAGCATCATCCCGATCGGGGCGGACGAGCCGAGCCCGTCGACGGAGCCCCTCACGCGCCGTCCCCGATCACCCGGACGCGGTGGTCGAAGGAGAAGACGAGCGACGGGGCGTCGAGGTCGATCCGGTCGGTCGCGTCGCCCCGCTTGCCCGTCAGCGGGTCGGCGGGGTGCAGGGTGACCTGGTCGACGAGTTCCACGCCCGGCACCCGTTGCAGCACCGCGAAGACCTCGCCCGACTGCACGGGCCGCCCGAACGGCCAGCCCCGCCCGTCCGCGCCGCCGGTCAGCGGGTCGAGGTGACGGTAGAGGGCGTCATGGGCCTGCCGGCGCACCCGGTCGGCGTCCACACCGCGGAAGGCGTGCACGGTGGCCACCACGGTGACGCCCTGGTAGTACGGCGGCCCGACCGCCAGCCGGGTCCCGATCAGGCGGCGTTCGTCCAGATGACGGGTGATGCGGTCCAGCAGGGCGTCCCCCGGCACGAGTTGCTCGAAGCGCAGCCGGCCGCCCGGGTCCGGGACCGCCTGCGGGACGACCAGGACCCGGACCGCGTAGGCGCCGTGCTCGCTCTCGTCGCCCTCCAGGCAGGTGATGCGGGCGGTCTCCGGAGCGGCCCGGCGGGCGAGCTCCTCGTAGTCGCGCAGGGTCACCGCACGCTCCTGGGCGCGCAGCGTGATCGGCGCGCGGGCCTTCGCCTCCTGCACCGTCTCGCCCTCGACCCCGCCGCGCGCGGCCTCGCGGTTGACGACCTCGGAGACGTACGGGACGGAGGTGCGCAGCACCCGGACGGCGCCGCGGGCCACGTTGCCCGCGCGGCCGCCGCCGACGCGGTAGCGGCGGGCGCGCAGCACGGCGCCCTTGGGGGCGACGGCGCCGTACTGGCGCAGGGTGCCGTCGGGTTCCCGTACGGACGGGCCGAAGGCGATCTCGCCGGTGGTGGCGTCGAGGGTCAGGTGCCGGTCGTCCGGGCCGGAGGCGGCGAAGTGCGGGACGACCTGCCAGTCCACCCAGCCGTCGCGCTCCGCGCTCTGCAGGAGGAGCGGCGGGGTGTCGCCGACGACCGGCGCGTGCGCGAGCCGCAGCCGCTGGCCCGGCAGGCCGGTGGACTCGCCCAGCGCCTCGTCGTACACGGTCTCGGCGTGCAGGGCCGGGGCGGTGCCGCCGACCGTGAACGCGTCGGCGGAGCGCACGGTCGGCGAGGTGGTGTAGAAGGGCTGGCCCGGCAGCGGCTCGGTGACCCGGCAGCGCAGCCAGCCCGCCTCCTGGCCGCCGGAGCGGGACAGCACGTGTCCGCCGGGCACGTGCAGCACGACCTCGCCGGGCCGGTTGAGGCCGCCCGTGCCGTCCCGGTCGACCTCGCAGCCGCGCCAGCCGTCCTCCGTCCACGCCTCCCACACCAGCGGCGGCTGGCGCGGGTCGACGCCGACACCGTCCACCCGGCTGTCCAGCTCCAGCGCCACCGCGCAGTGCGGTACGGCCGCGGTCAGCCCGAACAGCACGCAGTCGCCGGGCCGCGGTGCCTCCGCGAAGCACATCAGGTCCTTGCCCTCGGCGAGGTCGGTGGTCCGGTCGGTGACCGCGTCGCCCTCGTGCTGCACCACCAGGTGGCGCAGCGAGCAGGGCACGACGGACAGCCGGCGTTCGGTGGCGAAGACCACCGCCTCCTCGCTCTCGGTGCGCACGGTGGCGACCTCGGTGCCCACCGGCAGCAGCACGGGCTCCTCCTGCGGCGCCGACAGCCAGAACGTGACGTCCGTCCGGGCCGCCGAGGGCGGGAACAGGGTGATGCCGACCAGGTCCAGGAACGCCAGATGGTTCTTGTCCGGCACCCGGTTGAGCCGGTAGACGATCTGGTCGGCCATGTGCGCGACGGTCTCGACGAGGGTGACGCCGGGGTCGGACACGTTGTGGTCGGTCCACTCGGGCGCGCGCTGCTGGATGTAGCGCTTGGCGTCGTCGACGAACTGCTGGAAGCGGCGGTCGTCGAGGTCGGGGGAGGGCAGGGCCATCAGCGGTCGCTTTCGGGGGAGGTGCCGGGGACGCCGTCGGAGGCGGAACCGCCCGGCTCCTCGTGGGACGGGATGACGTAGAAGGGGAAGACGAGGCTGCGCGGGTTGTTGGTGCCGCGGATCGAGTAGCGGACGTCGATGTACAGCACGCCCTGCTCGGCGCCCGCGGTGACCTCCACGTCGTCGACCTCGATACGGGGCTCCCAGCGGTCGAGGCTGGTGTACACCTCGTGCTGGATGCGGCCCGCGGTGGCCTCGTTGACCGGGGCGAACACCAGGTCGTGGATGGCGCACCCGAACTCCGGGCGCATCGGCCGCTCGCCCGGCGCGGTCGCCAGCACCAGCCGGACGGCCTCCTCGACCTCGCGTTCGCCGCTGACCAGCGCGATGCCTCCGGTGGGCCCGATGCGCAGCGGGAACGCCCACCCGGATCCCACGAACTGTTCGGCCATCAGACGCCCACCGGCCCTTCCGTACGCTGCGGGACGGTCACATCGGCACCGGCTTCCCGTTGATGGTGACCACGCCCATGAGCGGGACGGTGACGGCGCGGATGCCCACGTTGGCGATGGAGTTGACCTGGACGCTGCCGCCCGCGCTGAGGCTCGCGGCGCCGACCGCCTTGAGGTTGAGGGCGCCCATGGCGTCCACGCTGACCGCGCCGGCCAGCGACTTGACGTTGACGATGCCGCGGCCCTCGATGCTGAGCGGTCCGCCGCTCTTGATGGTGAGCCGCCGGCCCGCGCTGAGCGTCAGGTCCGTGCCCGCCTCCACGGAGACCGACCTGGTGCCCGTGATGCTGACCGCGCCCTTGCTGTCGACGGTGATCTCGGTCTTCGTCCGGTCGAGGTTGATGACGAGCCGGTCGTCGCCGGAGGCCACCCGTACGCCCTGCTTGCGGCCGCCGGTCGTCTGGCTGAGCAGGTCCACGCGGTTGCCGTCCCGGTCGGACAGCGTGTGCCGGACCGCGCGGCGGCGGGCCCCGTCGTGCAGCGGCACGTCCTTCACCGGCGTCGGCCGGTCCTTGCCGTTGTAGAGACCGCCGATGACGTACGGGTGGTCGAGGGCGCCCCGGTCGAAGGCGACCAGGACCTCGTCGTCGACGTCCAGCGGGAAGATCGAGCCGCCGTCCTTGCCGCCCCACTGGACCACCCGCGTCCAGTCGCTGACATAGGTGTCGTCCAGCCACGGGAACCGGAGTTTGACCCGGCCCTGCTTGAGCGGGTCCAGGATGTCGGTGACCAGGGCGTTGGCCGTGCCGGGCAGCCGCAGTCCGTTGTCGGCGCCGCCGCCGGAGGCCAGCCCGTACAGCGAGCGCCACTGGCGTCCGCTGACGGTGACCCACGCCTCGTAGTGCTTGCCGTCTCCGAAGACGTGCCGTACGGAGGTGGCGGTGTACTTGCCCTCGAAGGGTGCGCCGACGTCGGCGAGGGTGACGGGCAGGCCCGGCCGCAGCTTCGGCGTGCCGCGCGCGACGACCTCCAGTTCGGCGAACGACGAGGTGACGTCGTCGGCGAGGGACTCGGCGGCGAACTTCACCTCCGACTGCCGGTCGTACGGCGTCTGCGCGTCGACCAGCCGGGCGGCCTTGAACTTGCCGGCCGCCGCGCCGGGCGTGGTCCCGATGCTGATGCCGGGGTTGTCGAGGGCGGGCGCGGTCGCGGTGAGCTGCTTCTTCGTGGTGACGTCCCAGCCGCGTGCCTCGACCGAGCCGACCTGCTCGGCGGCGGTCACCGCGGCCCGCAGCCGCAGGATGTCGGTGCCGGCCTCCAGCACGAACGGGCTCTTCTCGCCGGGTGTGCTGACCGGCGGGGCGCCGGACGCGGGGTCCGGCCGGACGAACTGGAACTTCCCCTTCGAGTCGATGGACATCACCATCTCGTTCTCGTCGGCGAGCCGCGCGAGGAAGTCCCAGTCGGTGACGTTGGCCTGGCTGATGAACTCGTACACCGTCCTCGTCGACTGGATCCGGCCGATCCGTACGCCGTCCTCGCCGGCGAGCTTGCGGACGATGTCGGAGGCGCTCTGGTTGCGGTACGCCGCCACCCGGCGCCGGCGCATCAGGCGGTGCCCGTGGTCGTAGCCGCGGATGACGGTGAACGTGCCGGTGCCGTCGTAGTCGGCCTCCAGACCGCACACCTCCCCGGTCAGCAACGGGTCGGCGGCGCCCTTGCCGTCGGCGACCGGCGCGAGCACCACCGGGGTCCCGAACGTCACGCCGAGCTTGCCGAGGAGCTGCCGGTAGGGGTCGCGGAAGGTCAGCCGGAACGCGGCGGGCACCCCGAGGCCCTGGTCGACCCAGCCGTCCACCAGCAGCGGGGCGAAGTCGGGCGGCAGCGGGCTGCCGCCCAGGGTGACCTGGATGACGCTGGAGTAGGCGGACTGCACCATCAGAAACGCACCTCCTCGGCGGCGGGCAGCACCAGTTCGACACCGGTGGGCAGGCGGGTGGGGTCGTCGATGCCGTTGGCCTCGGCGATCGCCCGCCACGCGGACGCCTCGCCGTACTCCCGCCAGGCCAGCGACTGGAGCGAGTCGCCCGCCACCACCCGGTGCACGCGCTGCGCGGTCAGCGCGCCCGAGGTCGGGTTCTGCCCCTTGGTCCGGCTGGGGATCTCGTGCAGCCGCACCTGGCAGGTGGCGCGGATCGGGACACCGGTCGTGCCGAACAGCGAGTAGTTCACTTCGACGCTGCTGACGTAGGAGGTGAAGCGGGCCGTGGAGAACGACCCCCACTGGAAGACCACCCAGGGCGGCGACGGCTGTTTCGCCGCGATGCTCTTCGTGGTGACCTCGCAGCACTCCAGCAGCGACTCCACCTTCTTCAGCACGGTGTTGCTGCCCGGCGCGGTGGAGGAGTCGAGGAAGATCTCCACGGTGAGCTCACGCGGCTCGGGCCCCATGAACTCCGGTACGGAGCCGTCCCGCACGGCCGCCGTCGGCGTCACCTTCCACTGGGCGCGGCGCCCCAGCGACAGCTGCGCCGGGTTGAAGTCGAACCCGAACGACCTGATCAGCCCGCCCGGCGTGGTGCTCGAACCGACCGGCGGCTCGTGGATCGCGAGTGTGGCGCGGACCAGACTCCTGCCCGCCCCGCCCTTGCTGCCCTTGGCCATGTTTCCTGTCCCTCCGCCCTTTCGCCCCGCTCAGTCGGTGAAGCCGTGGTGGGTGATCTCCAGGACCTCGTTGGCGACGCCCGGACTGGCCGGATCGAGGGAGGGCCCCTGCCAGCTGACCGGCAGGACGTCGATCAGCCCCCACCGGGCGACCTCGGAGCCGTCCGCGCGCAGCGCCGCGATCTGCGCGGTCGGCCGGGTCACGCCGGTGGTCACGGACGAGATCCACTTGGCGACCTTCGTGGTGTCCGGGGTGAGCGGGCGGGTCAGCCGGATCGTGGAGAACGTCACCCGGGACGGCAGCTGCCAGACGAACCCGTTGTTCCCGCCCTCCTGGCGGCGTTCGATCTCCACGGTGGACGACAGCCCCTCGCACCCGTTGAAGTAACCGAGGCTCTCCCCGTCGATGGTCAGGGTGAAGAAGATGGTGGAGCCCGGGTCGAGATCGCGGGACATCGAGTCGGCCTGGCCTTTCTGGAGACGGGGTGGCGGGGCGGAGTATCTGGCGGGGTCGTCCGCCGCGGTGGGTCCGGCGCGGTGCGGTCCGAGGCGGTGGGGTCCGGTGCGGTGGGTCCGCGGGGGTCAGTGGCGGGGGTCGCGGAGTCTGCCGACCCGTTCCCGGTCGAGGCGTAGCTCGGTGCGCAGCAGCCGGGTGATCCGGCCGGTCAGCCGGTGCGTCAGCTCGTCGAGCTGGAAGTCGGTCAGCGCCCGGGGGTCGAATGCGCCCCTCGGGACCTCCTCGTAGGCGGGCGGGGGCCCGCTCCCGGAGTACGGCGGGGGCGCCTCGCCCGGCCCGGACCGGGCACCGCTGCCGGAGCCCCCGTGTGCCGATGGGGTGCGCTGCACGGCGGCGGGCAGGGCCGGGGGTGTCCTGGGCACGGGCGTCGGCGTCGGTGGCGCGGTCGGTTGCGGGGGCGCGGGGTGGGGTGGCAGTGGGGTGCGCTGGACGAGGGGGGTGAGGAGGGCGGGGGTGCCGGTGGGTGCCCGACCCGGTGTCTCTGCCTCTGCCTGTGCCTGTGCCTGTGCCGGTGTGGGTGCGGCCGGGTGGTGTGGGCGGTGCGGCCGCGCGGCGGGCGTGGTGCGAGGCGGTGGTACGGCCGCCGACGTGCTCTGGAGGCGCTGGACGGCAGGCATTTCGGGCCGCGGCACGAACGGGGTGAGCGCCCTGGCGGGGGTCAGGGGGCGGCCGGACGCGGGCATCCGAGGAGACGTCTCCCCGGCCGACCCGGCGCCGAGCCGCCGCTCCGGGCCGGGCGTCGCCGGGGCGAGGGCTGTGGGGTGCGGAGGCGAGGCGGGCGCGGTGCCGCCGCCGGGGCGGGAGCCTGGCGCGGTGGTGCGCTGACCAGGGGGAGGGACTGAGGGGGGCACGGGGATTACAGGGGGCGCCGGAGACACGTGGGGCGCGGATGTCGGCGAGGCCTGCGACGGGCCGGAGAGGGTGCCGCGTCGTACGGGGGGCTGAGCGGGGCGCGCGAGGCGGGGGGCGGTGGGCGGTACGGGCGGCGGGCCGGGGGTGGTGGCGCTCCGCGCGTGGGGTCGGACGACCGGGAGCGCGGCCGGGACGGTTTCCGAGGGGGCGGAGCGCTGCGTGAGGGGTGGGGCGAGTGCGGGTAGGGCGGGGGCTGACGCGCTGGTGGATGAGGGCGTGGCGCGTTGCACGGGGGTCCGGGTGATCGGGGGCGTGGCCGAGGCGTTGGTGGTGGGGCCGGACGGGACGGCACCGGGGGCGGCGGCGCGCGGGGCGACGCTCGGCGGCGGCGCGGTCGCGGGGGTGCCGGTGCCCAGGGGCATGGCGCTTCGCACGGACGGCTGGGCGCCTCGGGGCGTGGCGGTGGTCGGGCCCGAGGGTGTCACGCGCTGACCGTGGGGCGTCTGCGCGGTGGCCGGTGCGGAGACGGCCGCGCGCGGCGCGGTGATCGGCTGCAAGGCGGTGGAAGGGCCTTGACCGGCAGGGCTCTGACCACCAGGACTTTGCCCGGCAGGGCTTTGGTCAGCGGGGCCGGGGGCCGTGGCGTGTGGGCCGGTGGGGCGGGATACCGGGGTCGTCCGGGAAGCGGGGGACGTCGGGTGGGCCGTGCTCGGCCGGGCGAGCAGCGGAGTCGCGTCCACGGGGCGCGCGGGGAGCGGCGCTCCGAGCAGCGGGCGGCGCGTCGGCCGCTCGGCGGACGGTGACGGCGAGGACGCGCCGGGAGCCGCGACGGCACCGCGTTGGACCGGCACGGGCGTCTGCCGCCGGGGTGCGCCGAGTGCGGGCCGCTGTGCGTTCGGCGGGGAAGTCGGCTGGTGTGCGGGGGTGTTGGAGGCCCGCTGGGCGCCGGTCGCAGGTGTCCCGGCCGCAGTGGGCCGGTCCGCGTGGGCGAGGGGTCCGGGAGGTGCGTCGAGCGTGGGCCGCTGGGTCCTTGGCCCGGAAGTCGGCTGCTGGACCGGGGTGTTGGAGGCCCGCTGGGCGCCGGTCGCAGGTGTCCCGGCCGCAGTGGGCCGGTCCGCGTGGGCGAGGGGTCCGGGAGGTGCGTCGAGCGTGGGCCGCTGGGTCCTTGGCCCGGAAGTCGGCTGCTGGACCGGGGTGTTGGCAGCCCGCTGGACGCCGGCCGAAGGTGTCCCGGCCGTCGTGGGCCGGTCCGCGTCGGCGAGGGGTCCGGGAGGCGCGTCGAGTGTGGGCCGCTGGGTGTTCGGCCCAAAAGTCGACTGCTGGGCCGGGGTGTTGACGCTCCGCTGGACTCCGATCGCAGGTGTCCCGGTCGTCGTGGGCCGGTCCGCTCCGGCGGGTCCGAGGGGGGCGCCGAGTGCGGGACGCCTGCCGCTCGGCTCGGAAGTCCGCCGGTGCGAGGGGGAGATGGCGGACAGGCCGGTGGGTGCGGACCCGTGGGGCGGCGTCGTGCCGCCCGTCTCCCCGGCGGGGTCGGCCCCGCGCGGGGCGTCGGCCGGCGGTCTCGCGGCCGTCGCCTGCCGGTCCGCGCCGGAACCGTGTCCGGGCGATGCCCCGGGCGCGGGCCGCTTCGTGCCCGGCGCGGACGTCGCGTGCGGCGGAACGGAGTGGGAGGCCTGGCCGAGGGCCGCGGGCATACCGGACGGCGCCGCGCCGCCCGGCTCCCCCGCGGAGTGCGCGGTCCGCTGGACGGTGGCAGGACGGGTCCCGGCCGTCCCGCCCGGCGCGGACCGGTCCGCGCCGGAAACGTGCCCGAAGGGTGCGCCGAGCGGGGTGCCGGCGGCTGGGTCGGCGGCTGCGCCGAGGGGCGCGCCGAGTCCCGGCCGGGGCGGGCCCACCTGCTGGACCCTCCGGGGTGGGGCCGGTGCGCTCTGCCCCGGGGGCGGGGGAGCGGACGGCCCGGGGGCGACCGTACGCCGTACGCTCTCCGGCCCGGCGGTACCGGCGGGTGGTGCGGACCCGCCGGAGTGGCTCGGTGCGCCTTCCCGGCCGGCCAGCGCCGCCGTCCGCTGCACGGCAGGCGCTTGTGGCCCGGCGGGGGCCGCGGCAGGCTCCGCGCCGCCGGAGCTGCCGCCGTCGGTGTCCCGGCCTCCGCGAGGAGCCTGGTCCGCCGTGCCGCCGCCCCCGTCGCTCGCCGCCCGCGCGGGCAGGACGCGGCGCTGCACCGGGGCCCCGGCCGACCGCGTCAGCGGGGCCGGAGCGGCCGGGCGGGGCTGGACCGGGGAGACGCGGATCCCGCGCGCGGCCGGGACGGGTGCCGTCGTCGGCGGCGCCGGAGCGGGCTCCGGTGTGGCCGACGGCAGGGTGCGGGAGGGCTGTTCGAGGCCCCAGGCCGGGGACCCGGTCGAGGAGAGCACGGTACCCACCAGTCCGCCCGGGGCGCCGTCGAGGACGGCGTGCGACAGGGTGCCGGTGAGGGTGGGGTTCTGCCAGGTGGCCAGCCGTCCCCCGAACCCCGGGTCCGCCACGCCCGCCGACGCGGAGGCGGCGGACACCCGCTGGATGGGCGGCAGTCCGGGCCAGCCCGCCGCCCGCGGGACGGCCCCGGCCATGGACGCCCGACCGGCACCCGACGCCCCGCCCGCCCCCGACGCGGCGGCACCGGACGCCTCGTCGACGCGCCCCGCCTCGTCGACGCGCCCCGCCTCGTCGACGCGTGACGTCCCGCCCGCCGTGGTGCCCGGCCGTCCGCCGCCCCGCAGTCGTTCCAGGAACCCCATGCCTCAGCCCTCCGCCCCGCCCCGCGTCACCAAGGACGCGATCCGGTCCGCGAAACGGCGCCGGTCGTGGTGTTCCAGGTCCAGGATCTCCGCCAGGCTCCAGTGGAAGTGGAAGGCGACGTACGCGATCTCCTCGTGCAGCCGGTCGGTCGCGTACGTCACGATTCCCCCAGGCGGCTCCCGCCGAGTTCCACCTCGAAGGGCTCCGAGCAGTGCGGGCACCGCACCGAGGCACGGGTGTGGCCCTCGGCGTTGACCTGGCGGTAGAAGTCCTGGAGGAACGCCAGGTCGGAGGCGAACATGTTCTCCACGATCCCGTCGTGCACCAGGGCCAGCGTGCCCAGCCGGGTGATGACCCGGCCCAGCAGCACCACCGACAGATAAGCGGGGTTCTCCTGGACCCGGATGTCCCGCAGCGGCACCAGCTCGTCGCGGGCCGTCGCCAGCCGCATCACACCGTGGCGGTGGACCGTGCCCGACTCGTCGACGTAGCCGCGCGGCAGTTCGAAGGGGAACTCCGTCTGAAGGCGCTGCGCGACCGGTGCGGGCGCGGGCGCCGGCGCCGGCGCGGCGGCGGGGACCGGAGCGGTCTCCCGCTCCTCGCCCACCGGTGCCGCCGCCCGTACAGCCGAACGCCGCATTACTCGATGACCAGTTCTTCGAACGTGATCGTCACGGTCTCGGTCAGCGCCGCGGCCTCGCCGGCCTTCACCGTGCTGGTGTCGATCTTGCTGCACCAGGCGTTGCGCATGTTGTACCGCTTGACCGGGTTGTTCTGGTAGTCCATCACCATGATCGTGGCGTTCTTGCGGGCGGTGCCCATCACGCCGTTGATCGACTCGGTGATCCACTGGTTGAACGCGGCGGACTGCGTCATACCGCGCACGACCGTGCAGGTGCCCGCCTTCTTCACGCCCGGCAGCTTCTTGGTGACCGGCTTGCCCTGCGCGGAGACCTGCTGGTACTCGATGACGTCCTGTTCCAGGCTGAGGCCGCTGACCTCGGCGAGGTACTCGACCATCACGCCGTCGATCTGGAGGCCGAAATTATGTGAGGTGAGGGCGTCACCCGGCTGGAGACTCATGTGTTCGCTGTCCTTCTGAGGGTTCTTGACTGCCTACGCTGAAGCCGGCGCCGCGGCCTACTCCTCCAGCTCCCCGCTGCCGCTGGAGAACTGGGCCAGCCGGAAGATCACGAACTCGGCCGGCTTGACCGGCGCGATGCCGATCTCGCAGACGACCCGGCCGACGTCGACCGACTCCTGCGGGTTGGTCTCCTCGTCGCACTTGACGTAGAACGCCTCCTCGGGCCGGGCGCCGAAGAGGGCGCCGTTGCGCCACTCGTTGACCAGGAAGGCCGAGACGTTGCGCCGGATGCGGGCCCACAGCGCGTGGTCGTTCGGCTCGAACACCACCCACTGGGTGCCGATCAGGATCGACTCCTCCAGGTAGTTGAAGTACCGGCGGACGTTCAGATAGCGCCAGGCCGGGTCGGAGGCCAGGGTGCGGGCGCCCCAGACGCGGATGCCGCGGCCCGGGAAGGCGCGGATGCAGTTGACCCCGATGGGGTTCAGCAGGTCCTGCTCACCGCGGGTGATCTGGATCTCCAGGTCGACCGCGCCGCGCACGACCTCGTTGGCGGGTGCCTTGTGCACCCCGCGCTCGGAGTCGTTGCGCGCCCAGACCCCGGCGACGTGGCCGCTCGGCGGAATCAGCCGGGACTGGCCGGAGGCCGGGTCGAAGGCCTTGATCCAGGGGTAGTAGAGGGCCGCGTACTTGGAGTCGTAACCGGCCGTCTCCTGGCGCCAGACACGGATCTGGCGGGCGTTCAGACCGGGCGGCGGGTCGATGACCGCGACCCGGTCGCCCATCAGCTCGCAGTGCGCGATCAGACCGAGCTGGACCGCCTTGACGGCCTCCAGGTCGATCGCGCCGCGCTGGTAGGCGGCCATCAGGTCGGGCACGGCCACCATGGACACCTCGTCGACGGCCTCCAGGCCGCCGAACCCGGTGCGGTCGGCGCTGTCGCCGAGGTACTGCGCCGGGCCGGGCTGCGCGGCCGAGGTCCCGCCGGCGGGCGGTACGGCGGGCGCGGCGGCCGGCGCGGTCAGGGTCACCGTCTGGTTGTCCGGGCGGGCCAGCTGCGCCGCCGGGGCCGCCTCGGTCACGGCGATGAGCTGGGAACGCTCCTTGACCTGGGTGACGACGTAGCCGCGGCTGCCCTTCTTGGCGCTCACGTCGAACGTCTCGACGGCCTTGTCGCCGTCCTTGACGACCAGCCTGAACCGCTCCGCCGGACCCTCGCCCTCCGCGTCGGCGACCTCCACGGTCAGGGGGCCCGCCCGGCCGGCCGCGGTGGCCGTGACGGTGAACGTGCCGAGCTGCTTCGGCTCACCGGCGGGCAGTTCGGCCGGCGTGGCCGAGCCGGTCACCGCACCGGGTGAGGCGTCCTCGCCGGAGACACCGGCGGGCGCGCCGCCGACACGGACGACGTACGCCGCGGAGCCGCCGTTGTTGAAGAAGCCGTAGACGGAGTGCGCCAGGTAGTACCCGGCCGTGAAGTCACCGAAGGCCGCCACGTACTGCGTCCAGTTGGTCACCAGGGTCGGCTCGTTCAGCGGGCCGGTCGGCGCGAGCCCGACGAAGGCCGCCACCGAGGTACCCACCCCCTCGATCGGACGCGAGCCGCTGGCCACCTCCTCGACGTATACACCGGGCGACAGGTAGGACGGCATGCTCTGCTCTCCTCGGGGTACGAGTCAGGTCGTCTCCCACCGTCACGCGCGCGGGGCGCCGGCCGAAATGTCCTGCGGTGCCGTACCGGGGGCATTCCCGTTGCCCTCAGGGGCACGGCGCACGCGTTGCCCCCGGAACTGCCCCCGAGTCCCTTCCCCCGCTGCGGCCTGTCCCGGCACGCTGGTCGGCCGACGTGTATCCACCCGCCGAGGGGAGCGCCCGTGCGCGCGCAGGACAACGACAACGACCGCGGCACCGGCCGGTCGGCGCCCGCCCGTACGGGCGCACGGCCCGCGCTCGCCGGGCCCGCCGCCGCGCTGCTGGCGCTTCAGCGCACGGCGGGCAACGCGGCGGTGTCGCGGGCGGTGGAGGAGGAACGTCACCAGCACGACGCCGGGTGCGGTCACCAGCCGGCGGTGCAGCGCCGCTCCCTGGTGCACGAGGTGCTGCGCTCCCCCGGGCAGCCGATGGACGGGTCGCTGCAGAACGAGATGGAAGCCCGCTTCCAAGGCGCGGACTTCAGCGGCGTGCGCGTCCACTCCGACGCGGTCGCGCAGCGCTCCGCCCTGGAGATCCGGGCCAAGGCGTACACCTCCGGCACGCACGTGGTCGACGGCGGCGGGATGTCCAAGGAGGACTGGGCGCACGAGCTGACCCACTACCTGGACCAGCAGGCCGGTCCGGTGCCCGGCCGGGACAACGGCTCGGGCCTGAACGTCTCCGACCCGGCGGACTCCGGCGAACGGCACGCGGTGGACAACGCCCGACGGGTGATGAGCGGACCGGCACCGATCCAGCGAACGGCGACGGCGGGTGGGACGGAGCGGCGGCTCGCGCACGACCACGGGGTGCGGTACGACCACGAGGTCCCGGGCGGTCACGAGGTGTCCGTCGGCCGGGCGGCCGAGGCGGCCCGCGCACCGGCCGTGCAACGGTCCCCGTCGTCGGCCTCGCAGAGCAGCGGGCGGGTGTCCAAGAGCAAGTCCTCCGCGAGCGGCAAGGGCCGGGCCAAGCGCGCCCCGAAGGCGGCGACCGTGGCCGCGGAGCTCGCCGCGCAACTCACCCATCTGGGCTGGGTGTCGCACGGCGGGGCACAGAGCCTCACCCTGCACAAGCCGGTCCCGTCGGCGGACGCGCCGGACCACGCGCAGCCGGACAAGCTGAGGGGCACGGCCCGGGACCAGCTGTACGCCGGCACCGACAATCTGCGCAGGTCCCGTACCTACACGGACGACGAACGCACCAGGCAGGCACTGCGCTGGATCTCCACCGTCGCCCTGAACTACCTCCAGGACAAGCAGCCCGAGGAGGTCCAGGCGGCGGTGTCCAGGGGGCAGACGGAGACCGACCCGGACGCCATGCAGGTGGACGGCGCCGATATCCAGGAACAGGTCCGCCTGTACATCTCCTCCAACCGGAACGCCGCCAACGAGGTGCTGCGCGATCTGCAAGCGGGCAAGGAGTCCGGCAAGGAGTTCGTCGCGGCCATGGTGGAGCGGATCACCGCGAGCACGGACCGCGAGCAGCGGCACAGGAACAAGCTGAACCGCCGCATTCTGCGCAAGGACGACATCGGGACGATCCCGCAGGCGTTCTGGGAGATCGTCGAGGCGCTCAGCGGCCCGGTGGCCGTGCCGGAGCGGGTGGACGGCGCCAAGGACGGTCTGCACGCCGAGCGCCGCATCTACGCCTCCGCCCCGGAGGGCAGCGTCACACCGCAGCGCATCGCCGGCGTGAAGCGCCCCTGCATGGCCTGCTACCTGTCCCTCTACCAGGGCACCTCCCTGAAGCCCGGCCCCTATTGGCCGAGCAAGGCCGCCAACATCGACCTCGACAACTACGCGCACGGTCAGGTCGCGCCCCTGGCCGCCGAGATCGACCGGATCGCCACCGCGGCGGGCGGTACCCACGCCACGCTCGTGGACTGCGGCGGCGAGGTCTGCGCGGCGACCTGGGCCTACGACACCGACTCCGACTCGCCGGCCTCCAACAGCAGCGACGAGGAGAGCGGTCCGGTGCCGGCGGAGGCCGGCCGCTGACCACGTGACGCGAGCGCCGGGGACCCGGAACCGGAAGCCCGGGAACAGGAGACCCGGCGTGCCCGGGGCCGGGCGGCGCACCCACGAGTGCCCGTTCAGGCAGCGACCGTACCCCCGCGACTCCTGACCCGGCCCGCGCACCGCGACTAGCGTCCGTTCCGTGAGCCTGTGGACCTCCCTCGAACCCGCCTCCGCCACCGTCGATCCGGGCGCGAGCACGCGCGTACGGCTGCGGGTGCGCAACACCGGTGACGTCGTCGACGAGTACCGCTTCGAACCGGTGGGCGCGATCGCGCCCTGGACGAGAGTCGAGCCGCAGACGCTGCGGCTGTATCCGGGGACGACGGGCACGGTGGAGCTGACGTTCGCGCCGCCGCGCACGCCGGACGCCACGGCGGGCCCGAACCCGTACGCGGTGCGGATCACGCCGACCGAGCATCCCGAGGCGGTCACGGTCCCCGAGGGGAACCTGACGGTCACGCCGTTCAGCGAGGTGCGGGCCGAACTCGTCCCGCCGACCGTGAAGGGCCGCTTCCGCGGGCGGCCGAGGCTCGCGGTGGACAACCTCGGCAACACCAAGGTCACCGCGTCACTGAGCGGGAGCGACACCGGTGACCGGCTGTCGTACGAGATCCAGCCCGGCAGTGTCCAGATCGAGCCGGGCCGGGCGGTGTTCGTGAACGCGACGCTGCGCCCCCGGCGGATCATCTGGTTCGGCTCCAAGGAGGAGCAGCCGTACACGGTGGCGGTACGGCGGTCGGGGGCCCCGGGGATGGAGGTGGAAGGCACCTTCGTGCAGCGCGGGTTCCTGCCGCGCTGGCTGGCCACCGCCCTCGGCATGACGCTGGCACTGGCCATCGCGTTCGTGATGATCTGGCTCGCCTACAAGCCGCAGGTGCGTACCGCGGCCACGGAGAAACTCCAGGAGGCGGCCGTCAGCACCCTCCCGCCGCCCAGCCCCACGGCCGTGGCCACGACCCCGCCGGCGACGCCCGCGCAGGAACCCGTGAGCGCGCCCCCGGCGCCGGCCGAGACCAAGGCCGAGGGCGGCGGCGGTGGCGGCGGTGGCGGTGGAGCCCCCGCGCCGAAGAAGCCGCCGGTGGTGACCGCGGCCACGGCGGTGCAGAAGCTCGCCGCCCGCAGCGCCGGCCGGCACATCTGCTACCGCGCCTATGTGGCGGACCACGGCTGGCAGGACCCGGTGTGCGACGGCGCCGAGGCCGGCACGGTGGGCAAGGGCCTGCCGATCAAGGCGATCGACATCGCGGTGTCCGGGACCAAGGGCACGACGGGCAACGGCGCCTACGCGGTCGGCGGCTGGAAGACGAAGTGGTCGTCGGCGGCCGACGGGATCGACATGTACCTCGGCAGCCTCAAGGAGGCGGACTCGCCGCTCCAGGGCTTCACCATCAGCGTGGTCGACGGCTCCGTCTGCCAGAACACCCATGTGGCGGACCGGGGCTGGATGGGCCTGGGCTGCACCCAGCCCGGCAAGTGGATGTACGCCGGCAGCCCCATGGAACAGGGCCACCAGCTGGAGGCGTTCCGCCTCACCGTGTGAGGCTCCCCGAGGATCCTGCCCACGGGAGAGCGGCCTCGCCCGCTACCAGCCCGCCTCGCCCGGGACCAGCCGGCCGGCCTTGCGGTACTCGCGGCGGGCGCCCTCCATCAGGTCCTCCCCGCCGACCGGTTCGCCCCGACCCGCGGCGAGGTAGGCGGCGGTGACCACCGCGCTGCGGATCGAGCCGCCGGCCAGCTCGAACTGCCGGGCCGGTGGCCCCGGGTCGACGCCGTCGGCGCACGGGACGTGGGACAGCCCGTGCCGCCACAGCGCCAGGCGCTGCCCGGCGTCCGGGAACGGGAAGTCGACGACCAGGTCCAGGCGCCGGGTGAACGCCTCGTCGATGTTGCCGCGCAGGTTGGTGGTCAGCAGCGCGATGCCGTCGAACGACTCCAGCCGCTGGAGCAGATAGGCGCTCTCCATGTTGGCGTACCGGTCGTGGGCGTCCTTGACCTCCGAGCGCTTGCCGAAGACCGCGTCGGCCTCGTCGAAGAGGAGCACGGCGTCCGTGCGGTCGGCCTCGGTGAAGATGCGTTCGAGGTTCTTCTCGGTCTCGCCGACGTACTTGTCGACGATCGACGAGAGCTGCACGACGTACAGATCGAGGCCCAGTTCGGCGGCGACGACCTCGGCGGACAGGGTCTTGCCGGTGCCGGACTCGCCCGCGAACAGGCCGAGGACCCCCCGGCCGCGGCCGCCGCCCGCGCTGAGCCGCCAGTCGCCGAGCACCCGGTCGCGGTGGCGGGCCCGCAGGGCGAGTTCGTGCAGCTGGGCCAGCGGCCGCTCGGGCAGCACCAGGTCGGGCCAGCCGACCGCGGGCCGGATCCGCCGGGCGTGCCGTTCCAGGCCGGAGGCCGACTGCTGCCGGGCGGCCAGCCGCACATGGTCCGCGGTCAGGCCGGTGCCCTCGAAGGCGGCGAGGGAGAGCGCGCCGTGCGCCGCCCGCCGGACCTGGTCGGCGCCGAGCCGGTAGGGGGCCACGGCGGTGGCCAGGTCGAATCCGGCGGACCGCGGGCCCAGCGCCGCCGACCAGACGGAAGCGCCGCCCGCCCGGCGGCGCGGTGCCTCCAGGACCAGCGGGTCGCGCACGCACCAGTGCGGGTCGTAGGGGCGGGGGTCCGTCAGCAGGACGGTGACGTCCGCCGACTCCGTGACCAGCGCTTCGACCAGGGGGCCCGGTTGTTCCGGCAGGCCGGACAGGACGACGGCGCGGCCGCCGAGCCGGGCCTCGCGCAGCAGATCGGGCACGTGTTCCCGCGGGCCCGCGAAGCGCAGCGCCTCGACGCCCGCCAGGCGCAGGGCCGCCGTGATCACGGCGAGGCCGTCGCCCTCCCGGTGCTCGCGCAGATAGCCGGTGAGCGGACCGCCGCGCAGCAGGCCGGCCAGCCGGCGCACGAAGTCCTCCTCGGCCGCCTCCCGGGCGGCCGGGGGCTCGGGCAGCGGACGCAGCAGTCCGAGGAGAGCGGCGTCCGGGGTGTCGTCGCCGAGCAGATGTCCGGCCAGCCGGTCTGGCACTCGCAACGAACGGCTGAGGAAGGGGCGTTCGGGCTCCTCCACCTCCAGCAGGCCGAGCGCGCGCAGCGGCGCCGAAGGGTGGAACCGGGCGCGTCCGGCGGCCCGGTGCGCGGGCAGGCCGCACAGGTCGAGGGCGAGCCCGATGGTGGCCCGGCGTCTGCCGACGTCGTCGTTGAGGTAGCCGTAGAGCGGCTCGAAGGAGCGGTCGAGGTCCGGGGCGAGGGCGACGAGCAGGATCGCGGTGTCCGGTGCGGACAGCTCGAGCCGGGCGGCCAGCGCGGCCAGCCGGTCGCCGGGCCCGACCGCGGCCCGGCCGGTGCCGGTGCCCTGCCCGGCGGGCTCGGGCGCGGGTGTGGTGCCGGTGCGCAGCAGATGCCGTACGGCTTCCTCGGACACGTACAGGCCGCGCAGCGGGTCCCCGGCGGTGGGGTCCCCGGCGGACCGCTGCTCGACCAGCTCGGCGACCCGTTCGCGCAGCCCGCCGAGCCGTTCGGCCAGCGGACGGGACGGGTCGTGGGCGCCCTCGTCGGGACGGGTCCCCGGGTCCGGGGCGGTCACGGCTGGGCCGGGGGCTTCCGGCGGGCGGCGCGGGCCGCGGCCAGCTGGTGGGGGCGGTGGGCGCGTTCCGCGGACTCGGGCGGGGTGCCGTCCATGCCGTGCACGCGGACCGCGGCGCCCTCCGTGACCGGCGGCCCGGCGTCGTACTCCGGGAAGGCGGGGAAGGGCGCGGTCACCACCAGGTCCAGGGAGGGCTTGAGTTCGCCGCCCAGCGCGGACCAGATCTCGGCGAGGGAACGGGACTCGGACTGGATGCCCGCCACCGTCAGCGGCACGGCGAGACCCAACGCACCGAGGGAACCGGGCAGTTCGTCCGCGGCCAGCAGTTCGCGCGGCAGGAGCGTCGCCAACACCGCCGACAGCAGCCGGTGTTCGTCCTGCGGGGTCTTGGTCCAGGCGGTGACCAGGTACGACAGCCGGAACCAGCGGGGCGGTTGACGGCGGCGGACCACCACGTCCCGGTCGTCGCGCACGGACATCTGCCCGCGCTGGCGACGGTGCACGTCCTCGCGGATGTCGTACAAGTAGGTGTTGACCACCGGGGCGTTGCGCCGGGCCGCCCAGTCGCGGGTGGGCGCCTCGAAGGACACGTCGATGCCGGAGCCGGCCAGCGCGCCGCCGCCGATCAGGCCCTTGAGGACCTCGTCCACCTCGTGGATCACCGTCGTGCTCCCGCCCTGCCGTGCCGCCGGTCGGCGCCGCTCGCCGCCGCCCGCTGTCGATCGTGCCCGCTGCGCCGCGCGGACCGCAGGCGCGCCGGGGTCGGCGGCCGGGCAGGCGTGCTGCCCGCGTGTCCGCCTTCGATTGCCCGTTCGGTCAGATGTAGCCTTCCCGCAGGGCATAGGCGACGGCGTGCGCACGGTTGCGCAGATGCAGCCGTGTGGTGAGGCCGTGCATCACGTTCTTGACGGTGCGTTCGGAGTAGGACAGCTTGCTGGCGATTTCTCCGGTGTCGAGGCCCTCGGCGACCATCCGCAGGACGTCCACCTCCCGGGGCGCGAGCCCCAGCGAAGGCGCCCCGGGCCGGCCCGCCGCGCCCCGGTGCAGGGTTCCCACCTGGCTGATGAGCCGGCCGAGCAGGTCGGAGGGCAGATCGCCGTCGCCGCGCGCGGCGGCGACGACCGCCTGCGCCAGCCGGTGCGCGGTGGCCTCACGGCGCCAGACGATGGCCCCGACACCGCACTCGATGACGTCGAGCAGTTCGTTCTCGCGGATCACGCCCACGACGAGCACGGCACGGACACCCTCGCCGCGCAGGAGGCGGCGCAGCCGGGTCAGCGCGGCCTCGTCGAGGGTGTCCTCGATCAGCAGGGCCACCGTGCCGGGGCCGGACTCCTCGCGGAGTTCGATCCGCGGATGCCGGCGCAGCTGGCTGACCGCGCCCTCGCGGGAGATCGGGTCCGGGGCGGTCACCACGACCGGAATCCGGCGTCCGCCGCCGGCGGTGTCGCCGTCTGTCGTCGCGAGTGAGCTGAGCAAGCGTTTCCCCCATGTTCACGGGCCCTCGTCCGACGGTGGCCGGTGGCTGAAGGGCGTACTCCACACTTCTGCGACCTATGGGGCGTGCGCAATCGTGGAACACCACGAGGCGGACCACGAGACCAGCGCCGCCAGCGCCCCCACGAAGGCCGCCGCAACCCGGTATCACAGCAGGTCAGCGCGGTGCGCACCGATCCTGGCGCGGACCGGGACCACGGTCGGCGCCCGCCGTGAGCCGCGCCACAGCGCCGCCCGCGCGCGGCCGTGCGAGCCCCCGTACGGCCCCCGCGTCCGCACGTCACGCGTGCGACGCGTCACGTCACGTCACCACGACCCCCGCCGCCGCGTCCTTCCTACCGGGTGCGCCCCATCCACCACAGGAGGCAGCCATGACCGGACCGCTGCGTGAACGCGACGACGCGCACAGCCTGCTCTCGTCCGAGATCGAACGCGCCGTCTCCGGCAGCGGCCGGCTCGTCCTGCTGCGCGGGGCCACGGGCACCGGCCGCACCGCGGTGCTGGAGGCCGCCGCCGCGCGGGCGGCCGACCGCGGGCTGCGCGTGCTGCGGGTGCGCTGCTCCCCCGAGGACACCGTCGTCCCGCTGTCCACGGTCCTCCACCTCCTCGGTCCCGTACCGGAGTTCGCGGACCTCGACGTGGCGCCCGGCGCGGACGACCGGGGCAGCGCGGCCCGGCTGTGGCGCCTGCTGCGCTCGTACGCGGAGCGGTCCCCGGTGCTGATGGCCGTGGACGACGTCCACCTCGCCGACGGCCCCTCGCGCCGCTGGCTGGTCGAGGCGGCCCGCCACGTCGACCGATTACCGGTCCTGCTGGTGGCCACCGAGCGCAGCCAGTACGACATCGACCCCCGGCCGGCGGGCCTCACCCACGCCCTCTCCGCGCCCCTCGTCCATCCGCACACCCTGTCCCCGCTCACCGACGAGGCGTCGGCACACCTGGTGCGCGCCGCCTTCCCCACGGCCCCGGCCGCCTGGACCGCGGACTGTGTACGGGCCGGGGCCGGCAGCCCGCTGCTGCTGCGCGCCCTGCTGGACGACCTGGGCGGCGCCCCGCCCCCGGCCGCCGTCCCGCGGACGTGCGCCGCGCTGTACCCGGGGGCGTACCCGGCGGCCGTCTCCTGGTGGCTGGACAGCGCCGGACCCGCCACGGCCGAGGTGGCACGGGTCCTGGCCGCCCTGGAACAGACGCGTCGGCCGGAACCCGCCGACGGCCTGGCCGCGCTGCTCGCCGAGACGGCCGGGGCCGACCCCGCGCGGGTGACCGGCTGGCTCACCGCGATGACCCGGCTCGGCCTGCTGCGGCCGGACTCCGCCGGACGTCCGCGGTACGCGCATCCGCTGCTGCGCGACGCGGTGCTCACCGGCTGGCCTGCCGGGCGCCGGCAGGCGGTCCACCGGTCGGCGGCGCGGGCGATGCTGCGGCGCGGCGACCGGGTGGAGGCGGTGGCCGGGCAGCTGCTGGGCAGTTCGCCCGTCGGCCTGCCGTGGGCGCTGCGCGTGCTCCAGGACGCCGTGACCGTCGCCGTGCGCGAGGGCCGGCCCGGGGACGCCGTCGGCTACCTCCGCCGCGCCCTGGACGAGCCGCTGCCGGACGATCTGCGCCAGCGGCTGCTCACCGAACTGGGCTCGCTGGAGTACGCGGAAGCCGACGCCGGTGCGGGCATCCCGCGCCTGGCCGAGGCGTTGCACCTGCCGGCCGAACCGCGCGACCAGGTGCGTACGGCCCTCGCCCTCGGTACGGCGCTGACCGGCCGGGGCGAGGTCCGCACGGCCGTGGAGGTGCTGCGCCGGCTGGAGAGCGGGCTGACCGCGCACCCCGACCTCGTCCGTACCGTGCAGACCGCCTCCACCCTGCTGTCGGACCGGGACGAGACGGAGCGTCAGGAGGCGTACCGGTGGCTGAGCGACACCGCCGACCGCTCCCCGGAACTCGTCGGCGTCACCGGACAGGCCCTGCTGGTGCGGTACGCGGCCTCGGCCGGGGCCAGCTCGGCCCGGGCGGCGATGCGGCGGCTGCGGGCACTGCTGGCGGAGCCCGCCGATCCGCTGGCCGAGCCCTTCCTGCTGGGCACGGCCGCCGCCGTCGCGCAGTGGGCCGACGAACTCGACGAGGCGCAACGGCTCGTCGAACGGGGTCTGGCCGGGCAGCGCCTCTCCCTGCTGCATCCGATGGAGCAGGCGCTGCTGGACGTACGGACCGACGTCCTCGCCGCCCGCGGAGCGTACGGCCGGCTCCTGGCCGACCGGGCCGACCGGGCTGCCGGGGCCCACCGCGCCGACGGAGCGGACCGGTCCGACCGCCCCGGCCGCCTCGCGCGGGCCACCCCGGCGTACGGCGCCGGTCCGTCCAACGAGGACGCGCACGTCCTGATCGCCCTGGTCGAGACCGGCCGCGTCGAGGAGGCGCGGCGGCTCGCGGACGGCCTCGACCTGCGGGAGGCGCCGGACTCCTGGGAGCTGAACCGCTTCCTGCACGCGCGGGGTGTGCTGCGCCTCGCCGAGGGGGACCCCGCGAGCGCCCTGCACGACTTCCTCGAATGCGGCCGGCGGCAGTCGGCGCGCGCGGTGGTCAGTCCGGTCGTCACGCCGTGGCGGTCGGCGGCGGCGGAGTGCCGGCTGGCGCTGGGCGACCCTCGGGAGGCGCTGGCGCTGGCGACGGAGGAGCTGCGGCTCGCGCGGGTGTGGGACACCCCGCGCACGGTGGGCCGGGCGCTGCGCGTGCTGGGCCTGGCGACCGGCGGGCGGCGCGGCCTCGAACTGGCGCGGGACGCCGTCGACGTCCTGCGGGAGTCCCCGGACGGCGTCGAGTTGGTCTCCGCGCTGCTCGCGCAGGGGCGGCAGCTCGTCACCGCCGGGGAGCGGGCGCGCGGCCGGGACTGTCTGCGGGAGGCCGCCGAACGGGCCGAACGGCTGGGCGCCGTACGCCTGCGCGCGCACGCGCAGGAGGCACTGCGGGCGGGCGGTGGCCGGCGTCCCGCCGCGGCGCTCACCGGCTCCGGCTCGCTCACCGGCAGCGAGCGCCGGATCGCCGAACTGGCCGCCGAGGGCCGCACGAACCTGGAGATAGCCGACCTGCTGCATGTGGCCCGGCGTACCGTCGAGACCCATCTGACGAGTGCCTACCGCAAGCTCGGCATCCGCAGCCGCAGGGACCTGCGGGCGGCGCTGGGAGCGGCCGGTGACCTGACGGCCTGACGGCCTGACGGCGGCACAGACGCGTATCTGTGGCCGCGGAAATAGATATTCGGACAATTGCCGGGAAGAGTTCATCGCCCGATGGGGTATGTCGCGGCAATGTCACCTGGCCGTTCACCGCTCCCGTGCTACGGTTGACGGCAGTTGCAGTTGTGGTTCCCAAAAAGTGGCCGGTTCTTCCGGACGGGGCAATCATCACAGCGGCGTGGGGTTCGCACAGTGCGGACCTCCGGGTAGTGTCCCGTAAGGAGAATTGACATGGCTACTGGCACCGTGAAGTGGTTCAACGCGGAAAAGGGCTTCGGCTTCATCGAGCAGGACGGCGGCGGCGCCGACGTCTTCGCCCACTACTCGAACATCGCCACCCAGGGCTTCCGTGAGCTTCAGGAAGGCCAGAAGGTGAGCTTCGACGTGACGCAGGGCCAGAAGGGCCCGCAGGCCGAGAACATCGTTCCCGCCTGACACGCGCACACATAATTCACGACTCGGGTCCGCACCTTCGGGTGCGGACCCGAGTCGTTTGTTATTACCGGGCATCCCGGATTCCTCCGCCGTCCGGTTAATGCGCGGCGCCGGCGGCCGCGCCCACGGTCGTTGCCGACTTCGGTACGTTTCGTTCTCGCGGTGCCCCGTTCGGCTCATTCCGGCCGGGAATTATTCCGGGCCCCGGCACGTTGGAGCGCCGCGCCCGGACACACGAGGGACACCGCGTCCCCGACGGCCGGGCCGTGGCCGCCGCGCGCCTGGCGTGGCGGGGCCGTCCGGACGGCGTAGTCGTCCGCTGCTCTGAAATCCGGCATCGGGGGCACGATAGAAGGGCACCCCGGAGCTGGGAGGTCAGAGATGTTCGAGGCGGACGACATCCGCGAGTGGCGTGGACACGACGTGGTCGACCCGAAGGACCACAAGCTGGGCACCCTGGAGTCGGTCTACGTGGACACCGCGACCGACGCACCCTTCTTCGCGACGGTCACCATGGGCCTGCCCACCCGCCGCCGTCTGGTCTTCGTCCCGCTCGTCGGCGCCACCGTGGGTCCGGGCTATCTGAAGGTCGTCCACCCCAAGAACCTGGTCAAGCAGGCTCCCTCGATCGACACCGACGGCGTGCTGGCCGCCGAGGACGAGCCGGCCGTCTTCACGCACTACGGACTGGAGTACAGCGCGGGGGCCGGAGGCGAACGGCGCCTCGCCCGCCGCTGACCCGAGGACCGCAACCGGGAGGGCCGCACGCGGTCCGAGGAGGTCGGATGAGGCTGTTCCTGCTCCTGATCATCGTGGCGATCGTCCTGGGCATCATCGGGTTCGCCGTGCACGGTCTTTTCTATCTGCTGGTCATCGGCGCCCTCGTCCTGGCCGTCGACCTCGTCTACGGGGCGCTGCGGCTCCACCGGGGTGGCAGACACCACCGCCGGGTGCGCTGAGGTCCGGGCCGCCCCGGCCCGGTCACGGCGGCGGCCCGTCCGCCGTCACCAGCCGGTCAGCAGCAGGTGGTTGACGAGCAGGGCGAGGACGGCCTGCGCGGCGAGCCAGCCACGCGGGCGGGTGAGGAAGGCACAGGCCGGGAGCAGCCACAGCGCGAACGGCAGCCAGATGCGTTCCGTCTCCGCCTTGCTCATCCCGGACAGGTCGGCGACGAGCAGCGCGAGCAGGGCGGACAGCACGAGCACGGCGAGGCGGCCCCCGGCGGCGTCGGGGACGTCCGGCCGCTGCCGGGAGCCGCGCCGCAGGCGCAGGAGCGTGACGCCGGCCCGGTCCAGGCCCGCCGCCGTCGCGAGGCCGACGACGACCACGGTGCAGGCCAGGTTCGCCCACACCCAGTAGCCGTACGGCCGGGTGCCGCCGACTCCTTCGTAGTAGCGCCTGACCAGCAGGTGGTAGGCCTCCCACCAGTCGAAGCCGGCCAGGGTGAACACGAGGGGGACGACGGCGAGTCCGGCGAGGAGGGACAGCGCGGGCAGCGGCCGGCCCCAGGACCGGACCCGGTCGCGCGTCACCACCAGCACGCTCGCGCCGATCAGCGCGAACAGCGTCAGCCCGTACGAGAGATAGCAGGTCAGGCCGAACAGCAGGCCCGCGCCGAACGCGCAGAACCGGGTCCGGTGTCCGGTCACGGCGAGCGCGAGCAGCGCCACCGACCAGGCGGCGACCGCCGAGAAGTACCCGTCGGCCGAGGCACCCACCCACACCGCCGCCGGTGCCATGACGAGGAACGGCGCCGCCCGCCGGGCGAGGGACTCGTCGGCCAGCACCCGTACCGCCACCAGCACCGCCACGCACGCCGAGGTGCCGACGGTGATGCACCAGGTTCCGGCCCAGCCCCCGCCGCCCAGACCGATCCGGTCGAGCAGGACGAAGGTCACCGTCGCGCCCGGCGGGTGCCCGGCGATGTGCGCGGGCCAGGGGGCGGGGTCGCCGCTCAGGATGTGGTGGTCGAAGTCGCGCAGGGCGGCCGGGATGTCCTGGAAGCGGTCGATGACCCGCAGGTACTCGTTGCGCGTGGTGAGGCGGTCCGCGACGCCCCGCCGCCAGCCGTCCACGAGGGCGAGCGACCACGTCCAGGCCAGTGCCGTGCCCCAGGCCGTGACGAGCAGCGCCCGCCAGCGCAGCCGGGCGGCCACCGCCGGCCCGTACGCCACCACCGCGACGGCGATCGCGACGGCGGCCGGGGTGCCCGGCCCGACGTGCGGGTCCCAGGAGGCGAACAGCGGCGGCCAGTCGACGAACAGCGTGTGGTGGGCCTGCTGGATGTGGCGGCCGATCAGGACGGCCGCCACGACGAGGAGGACGGCGGCCAGGGCGGCGCGCGGAGCGCGTGGGTGAGCGGGGATCACGCCGGGAACGCTAGGGCGAACGGCGGCCCACGTGGCCGTACCCGGCCGGGACGTCAGCGTTTCGTCATGAGTCGCGTGCCGTCCCGGGGCCCGGTCCCGGCCTACCGTCGGAACATGCGCGACCTACGGCTCGACCGACGGTTCCCCTCATCGCCGCGTTTCTGGCGCAGTTCCGTGCGCGGCCCCTGGTTCACCTCCGTGCTGGGCATCGTCCTGCTCGGCGGGATCACGGTGCTGTTCGTGACGGGGCTGCTGTCGTACGCCGCCTACAACCCGGATCTGTCGCCGGTGAACGACCAGACCCCGGACAAGGGGATCCTGGGCTTCTACCTGTTCTCCTGGCCGACCGGCCCGGTCTGGCTGTACCGGTTCACCCAGGGCACGCACGTCACGCTCGGCATCACGCTCGTCCCCGTACTCCTGGCGAAGCTGTGGTCGGTCGTGCCCAGGCTGTTCGCGCTGCCGCCCGCCCGCTCCCTCGCCCACGCGCTGGAGCGGTTGTCGCTGCTCCTGCTGGTGGGCGGCGCGCTCTTCGAGTTCACCACCGGAGTGCTCAACATCCAGCTCGACTACGTCTTCCCCGGTTCGTTCTATCCCCTGCACTTCTACGGGGCCTGGGTGTTCTTCGCCGCCTTCGTCGCGCACGCCGTGCTGAAGACGCCCGCGGCGCTCCGCAATCTGCGCGGGCTGCGTGACGGGGAGGAAGAGGAAGAGAGGGAGGAGAAGGACGAGAAGGACGAGAAGGATGCGGGGCAGGGGGCCGGGGAGAGCAGTCTGGCCGCCCCGGATCCCGCCGCGCCCACCGTGTCCCGGCGCGGGGCCCTGGAGTTGGTGGGCGGCGGGTCCCTGCTGCTGTTCGCCACGACGGTCGGACAGAGCGTCGGCGGTCCGCTGCGGGAGACCGCCCTCCTCGCGCCGCACGGCGGTGGCGAACCGGGCGGCGGTCCCGGCGGCTTCGGGATCAACAAGACGGCCGGGTACGCGGGCATCGACGCGCGCGAGACGAGCGGCGACGTCTGGCGACTGGTCGTCGCGGGCCGCGGCGGCCCGGTCCGGCTGAGCCGTGCGGATCTGCTGGCACTCCCGCTGCACAGCTCGTCGTTGCCGATCGCCTGCGTGGAGGGGTGGTCGACGGCCGACCAGTGGTGGCGGGGCGTGCGGCTGCGGGATCTCGCCGCGCTCGTCGGGTACGACGACCCGCCGGACGTGCTCGTGGAGTCCCTCCAGCGGCACGGCGCCTTCCGCCGGGCCGCCCTGAGCGCCGGCCAGGTGGGCGACCCGCTCTCGCTCCTCGCCCTGTTCGTCAACGGCGAGGACCTGACCCCCGACCACGGCTACCCGGCACGGATCATCGTGCCCGCGGCCCCCGGTGTGCTCGCCACCAAGTGGGTGGCCCGGATGACGTTCGGAGACCTGTGATGCCCGCCCCGCGACCTGCCCGGTTCACGGTCGGCGGTCCGCTGCGACTGCTGCTGCTCGCCTGCTCGTTCGCGCTCGCCGGGTACGCGGGGGCGCGGCTGCTCGCGGGCGACTGGTTCCAGGTGGCGCTGTGGTTCGTCGGCGCGGCGCTGCTGCACGACCTGGTGCTGCTGCCGCTGTACACGCTGGCGGACCGAGCCCTGGCCGGGGCGGCGGGCCGCGCTCGCGCCCACGTCGGTTACGTACGGGTGCCCGCCGTCCTCTCCGGCCTGCTGCTGCTCGTGTGGTTCCCGCTGATCAGCGGGCAGGTGTCGGAGCGCTACGCGTCCGCCACCGGCCGGCCGGACGTCGGCTTCGCGGCCCGCTGGCTGCTGATCACGGCCGTACTGTTCGGCTGTTCGGCGCTGCTGCTGGTGCTGCGGCTGCGCAGGACGGCGAAGGAGCGGCCCCCCGCGGTCCACTGACCCTCGGCGTGCCAGCCCGCCCGTGCCGCGTGCCGCAGCAGCGCCCGGGTGCCGAGGCGGGCCCAGGGGAAGGGGTCGCCGCCGTGGGCGCCGGAGAGCGGGACGATCCGGACGTCGGCGCGCTCGTCGACGTCCACCGGTACCGTCTCCGCGATCAACAAGCCGCCAGGGGTGACGAGTTGGGCGACCCGGCCGAGGAGCGCCCCGGGGTCGCCGCCGATGCCGAGGTTGCCGTCCAGGAGCAGGACGGTGCCCCAGCGGCCCTCGCCGGGGAGCGGTTCGAAGACGGAGCGGCGCAGCGCCCGCCCGCCGAGGCGGACGGTGCGGTCGACGGCTGCCTCGCTGACGTCGATGCCGAGAGCCGGGCGGCCGCGGCCGCTCAGGGCGGCCACCAGCCGGCCGGGCCCGCATCCGACGTCCAGGACGGTCCCCTCGCAGCGTTCCACCACCGCCAGGTCCGCCGCGTCCGCCTCCGCGCACCAGCGCTCCACCTCCAGCGGCAGCAGCCAACCGTCGGTGCGGCGCAGGAAGAGGGGGCCGTGACCGGCGTTCAGGGCGTCGGCGTAGGCGGCGGCACCCCAGGAGGGCGGCGCGTCGGCGAGCAGGCCGAGCGGCCCACGCCCCGGACCGGCCCCCTCGGCGGTCGCGGTGGCCGCCGAGGGCGCCGTCTCGCGTGAGCGTGAGCGTGCGTGTGCGCGTGAGGTGCTCATCGGCCGGTGACCGCCTCGAGCCGGGCCAGCTCCGCGGCGAAACGGCTGCCGGGCGCCGACGCGGCGACGGCCTGGGCGTCCCGGGCGGTGTCCACGTCCCGCAGCGACGGCAGATCACGTACCCGCAGTCCCGCCGCGACGAGCCGTTCGCGCTGTACGGCGCCGGTCGTAGGCGTCGACATCGGCACCCCGCGCAGCAGAGCGGGGTCGGGGTCGGCGAGGCCCAGCGCCCAGAAACCGCCGTCCTCGGCCGGTCCGAAGCAGGCGCCGCAGTCGGTGAAGTCGACGGTGAGCAGCTCGGGGGTCACCTGGGGGGTGTCCATGCCGATCAGCAGGGCCGGGCCGGCGCAGCCGGCGAAGGCCGCGGCCAGCCGCTCGTCGAGGCCGCCCGCGCACTGCGCCACGACGTCGAACCCGGGCGGCAGCCACGGACCCGGCCGCCCCTCCAGGACCAGCACGCGGCGCCGCGCGGGCGTCGCCGCCACGGCGCGCAGGGTGTCCACGAGGGCCGCCTCGGCGAGCTGCGCGGCCTCCCGGGGTGTGAACGGCGGCGTGAGCCGGGTCTTCACCCGCCCCGGCAGCGGCTCCTTGGCGATGACGAGAAGGGTGGTCACTGGGGGTTTCCTCCTTGAGGAGAGGAGAGGGGGCCGGACGCGGCGCGGTCCGGGGCCGGGGGTCCGTCCGGGCGGGGCAGCGGCGGCTCGGCCAGGACGCGGCTCATGTCCCGGACCGCCTGCCAGGTGCCGCGCCAGGTGCCGGTCACCTTCGAGGCGCCGGTACGCGGCAGGTAGGGCACGTCGTGTTCGGTGACGCGCCAGCCCGCGTCGGCGGCCCGGACCACCATCTGGAGGGGGTAGCCGCTGCGGCGGTCGGTGAGGCCGAGGCCGAGCAGGGGGACGCGGCGGGCGGCCCGCAGGGGGCCGAGGTCGCGCAGGCGCAGGCCGGTGCGGCGGCGCAGCATCCGCGCCAGGGCGAGGTTGCCGGCCCGGGCGTGCGCGGGCCAGCTGCCCCGGCCGCTCGGGCGGCGCCGCCCGAGCACGAGGTCGGCCTCGCCCGCGCGGACCTCGTGGACGAACGGCACGAGCAGCGACGGGTCGAGCGAGGCGTCGCAGTCGCAGAAGCACACGATGTCGGCGGTGGCGGCGGTCAGTCCCGCGTGGCAGGCGGCGCCGAAGCCGCGGCGCGGCTCGTGCACGACGCTCGCGCCGAGTCCGCGGGCGAGTTCGGCCGAGCCGTCCGTGGAGCCGTTGTCCACGACGAGGGCACGCCAGCCGGCCGGGATACGGCCCAGCACCCAGGGCAGGGCACCGGCCTCGTTCAGGCAGGGGAGGACCACATCGACGTCGGCTGGGGGGTGAAAGGTCGTCACGCTCGTCACCCTACGGACGGGAAAGCCGCATATCGGGCGCCGGCTTCTTACGAAACACGGACGTCGGAGGCGGCGGGGGACGCCGGCGGCGGCGCGGTGCGAGGCTGTCGGAATGGAACAACAGCCGTACGAGCCGACGCGGGCCCGGGGAGCCAGGGTCCTGGTCGTCGATGACGATCCCACCGTCGCCGAGGTCGTCTCCGGCTATCTCGACCGCGCCGGATACGTCGTGGACCGCGCCGGGGACGGACCGTCCGCACTGGCCCGAGCCGCCGCGCACCGGCCCGACCTGGTGGTGCTGGACCTGATGCTGCCCGGCATCGACGGCCTGGAGGTCTGCCGGCGGATCCGGGAGCGCGACCCCGTGCCGGTCATCATGCTCACCGCGCGGGGCGACGAGGACGACCGGATCCTGGGCCTGGAGGTGGGCGCGGACGACTACGTGACGAAGCCGTTCAGCCCCCGGGAGCTGGTGCTGCGGGTGGAGTCGGTGCTGCGCCGCACCCGGCCCGCCGGGCCGGTCGCCGAGGTGCGCACGGTGGGCACGGCCGGTCTGACCGCGGACCCGGCCGCCCGGCGCGCCACCAAGAACGGCGTCGAACTCGCCCTCACCCTGCGCGAGTTCGACCTGCTCGTCTTCTTCCTGCGCCACCCCGGCCGGGCGTTCGGCCGGGAGGACCTGATGCGCGAGGTCTGGGGCTGGGACTTCGGCGATCTCTCGACCGTCACGGTCCACGTCCGGCGGCTGCGCGGCAAGATCGAGCACGATCCGGCCCGGCCCCGGCTGATCCAGACGGTGTGGGGCGTGGGCTACCGCTTCGAGGAGACGGCTGTCGAGACGGCGGTGGGGACGGCGGTGGAGACCGCAGGCGAGACGGCGGTGGAGACGGTGGTCCCGGCCGACGGCGGCACCGGCGCCGGGTTCGCGCCCGTCGCCTCGGGTGTGAGGGAGGTCTGAGCGTGCGCGACATCCTGTTGATCGCTCTGTTCGCCTTTCTCGGGGCCGGTGCGGCCGGGGTGCTCGGCGCGGCCGTGCTGTGGCTGATCCGGCGACGGTCGCTGACCGCGTCGCTCGCCGTCGTCGCCGCCGTGGCGGTGACCGCGATGCTCGCCGGGACGCTGGCCGTGGCCTGGGCGATGTTCCTGTCCGGGCACGACCTGACCGTGGTGACGACGGTCGTCGCGATGGCGGCGGTCGTGTCCTTCGCGACGGCCCTGCTGCTGGGCCGCTGGGTGGTCGCCCGCAGCCGCGCGCTCACGCTCGCCGCCCGGTCCTTCGGCGACGGCGGCGACTTCGCCGCTCCCGTCGGCGCGGCCACCGCCGAACTCGACGCGCTCAGCCGCGAACTGGCCGCGACCAGCGCGAAGCTCGCCGAGTCCCGCGACCGGGAACGGGCCCTGGAGTCCTCCCGGCGGGAACTCGTCGCCTGGATCTCGCACGACCTGCGCACCCCGTTGGCGGGCCTGCGCGCGATGTCCGAGGCGCTGGAGGACGGGGTCGCCGCCGACCCGGACCGCTATCTGCGCCAGATCCGCACCGAGGTCGAGCGGCTCAACGACATGGTCGGCGACCTGTTCGAGCTGTCCCGCATCCACGCCGGCGCCCTCGCCCTGTCCACGTCCCGTATGTCGCTGTACGACCTCGTCGACGACGCCCTCGCGGGAGTCGACCCGCTCGCCCGGGAACACGGCGTACGGCTCGTCGGCGACCGCGTCGAACCGGTGCCGGTGGAGGTGGACGGCCGGGAGATGAGCCGGGTCCTGGGGAATCTGCTCGTCAACGCGATCCGCCGGACACCGGCCGACGGCACGGTCGCGGTGGCGGCCGAGCGGTCGCCCGACGGCGTGGTCCTGTCCGTCACGGACGGCTGCGGCGGCATCCCCGAGGAGGACCTCCCGCGCGTCTTCGACACCGGCTGGCGCGGCACGCACGCGCGGACCCCGCCGGCCGGCGCGGGCCTCGGCCTCGCCATCGTCCGCGGCATCGTCGAGGCGCACCAGGGCCGGGCCGCCGTACGCAACATCCCGGGCGGCTGCCGCTTCGAGGTGACCCTGCCTGCGGCCCGGGCATAGACCCGGGCGGGCGGGCGGAGTGCGGGGCCCTCGCCGGTGTCAGGTGGACGGGTCGGCCATCACCTCGGCGGAACTGGGGCGTCTGCGCGGGCGTATGCCCTGTCGGCCGTCGTCGTCGCGCACAGTGGACCGGACCGAGACGTCGGTCAACGCCTCTTGAATTCCACCGGTCCCGCGTTCATCTCGATGGCTCCGTCCGGATGGAGGACCGGGCGCCGTTCGGTCATACGGGCGCTGTAGGCCTCGACATGGCGGATCTCCGCCCCGTCGTCCGCGGTGAAGTCGACGAGGGCGATCGCCACCCAGTAGCGGGTCTTGGTGTTCTCGAAGAGCGGGACGGTGACGGTGGAGCCTCGCCCGTCGGTGAGAACGACCTTCGCACCGAAGCTGCGGAAGGAGCCGAAGCCGTTGCTGACCGCGGAGTACGCGCAGAGGAGCACGTAGCCCTGCTGGTCGGGGCGAACGATACGGAGGGATTCACGGCCCGGCACCCGTGAATCCCCGTCGAGGCGAATGTAGGGGTGGTTCTTCACCGAGCCGAGGCGCTTGTAGTAGACGACGTCGGCACCCTTGCCCTTCTTCGCCGTTGCCGCGGCTTGAGCGGGTGCCGCTTCGGGCCGCAGCGGCTCGCCCTGAGCGACGTGGCCGGACTTGACGGCAGTCCCGGGTGCCGTCTTTCCACGCAGGGCTTTCCTGGCGGGCACGAACAGGGCGTACAGGTCGAGGTCGGCGCCGCGCTTGCGACGCTGCGCGCTTCCGCCGTCCCACTCCAGGGAGGCTGTGACCACCAACTCCCGGTCGTTCTTGTCCAGGCCCATCGAGACCTGGCTGCCCTTGTCCAAGCTGATCTTGCCGAGTGGGGGCTTGCGCAGGTTCGTCCCGCTCACGGTGGGGGACACCGTCGTGACGGGCTCGGGGGCCGTTGCGGTGACCGGCCTGGGGTCCGCCGTTGTCGTGGTGCCGGGTGCGGACGTGACGTCTTCTGTGTCGGACGGGTGGGCCGCGGAGGGGTCCTGGGGGTGCTCCACCTGGATCCCGAAGTCGGTTGCGAGGCCGGCCAGACCGTCGGCGTAGCCCTGGCCGATGGCACGGAGCTTCCATACCGGGCCCCGGCGGTACAGCTCCACCAGGAGTACGGCGCGTTCACCGTCGGTGAGGGCGGGCGGGCGGAAGCTGAGTGGCTCGCCTCCGTGCTGGGCGGCACGTACCAGCACCTCTTTCACGTCACGGAAGGTGCGCGTCGCATCGTCGGGGTCGCAACTGCCGACCAGGACGATCCGATCCACCTCCGTCGGCAGAGCGGCCGTATCCACCTCGACGCGCTCCGGACCTTCGGCGTCCGCCGCGTGGTGCCGGACCGCACCGGACTCGGCGGAGGGCTGGTTGTAGAAGACCAGGTCGTCGTCGGACCTGACCTTGCCGTCCGCGGCCACGAGCAGTCCGCTGAGGTCGACCGGATCTCCCACGGTGCGCAACTCGACGGTGATGCGCCCCGAGTTCATCGCCGTGTTCTCACCCTTACGGAGCTCCGGCATGCCCCCACCCCCCACAGCGTCCCCACAGCACTTTCGTGCCACCGTGTCACATCGGGTCGCGAACAGAAGGGGTTTCGCCAAGCGCCCCTTCCGACGTCTCCTTGTGCGGGTCTGACATGTTTCACGTGAAACCCCCGGGTCGGGGACCCGGGGGTTCGTCGTCCGTCGTGGGTGAGGCCTGGGCGGTCAGCCGGCCTGTGACGGGGTCTGCTTCATGCCGTCGACGACGGCACGGTTCAGGATGGCGCTGGTGAAGGTCACCGTGCCCGGCTTGATCAGGGCGTCCTCACCGCTGTTCTCCCGGATCTGGACGGAGCGCTCGCCGAGGTAGACGTGGGTCTTCCGGTCGAAGATCCATTCCTCGCGCTCGCCGCTGGTCTCGTCGAGCCGGGCCACCGCCACCCCGTGCCGGCCCGCCGCGTCCACCGCGTCCTGGACGACGACCACGCCGGGGATCTTCTCGGCGGCCTTGAACAGCGCCGAGTAGAGCTCGGCGGGCGGGTAGCTCTCCCCGAGCAGGTCCCCGATGGTGGTGAACGCCTCCTGGTCGGGGGAGTTGCCGTGCCCCTTCGTCTCCTTGTAGATCTTGGCCAGCAGTTCGTCGGGGTCGGTGGTGAGCTTGGTCAGGTAGTCGTACGACGGATTGTTCAGGAACGCCTGGGGCGTGTTGCCCTGCTCGTCGGGCAGGCTCAGGGTCTCGCCCTCGGCGCTGTCGTTGACCGCGGGGTCGATCAGCCAGCCCTTGGTGCCGTCCGGCGACTTCCACACCTGGCGGAGGTGCACGACATGGCTGGCCACGGTGCTCTTGTCGTCGTCGGTCCGCACGAAGGTGTCGGCGGCCTTGGACTCGATGTAGATGTACTGGCCGGGCTTGACGACCGGGTGGGACGTGTCGGCGGCCGCCAGCGAGATCTGGTCGAGCAGCTGGGGTACGCCGGAGGTGGTCGCGGTGCCGATCCGCGTGGTCATGGCCGGCCCGGTGGCGAGACCGCCGTCCTCGCCCCCGCCGGACGTCACGATCCCGGTGACGACCGCCGCCGCCAGGACGGCGGCCATGGCGGGCAGCGCGATCGCCGGGCGCGGCAGCCGCAGTCGCCGGGTCGGCGCGGTGGCCGCCGTCGCCGTACGCTCCGCCTGCTGTGTGTCGTGGATCTGGGCCATCAGACGCTCCCTGTGGAACTGGTGACGACCCGTCGGCAGGTCGCGCGCTGTCCGGGACAGGAGCTCTGCGCTCTCATCCCACTCGGCCGGGTTCTGCCGGGACGTGTCCGCGTTCATCGGTTTCCTTCCTGCACGGGCCGGATCGCGTTGGTGTGATCGCCTCTTATCTGTCGGGCGACGAAGCCGCCTTCCCGGATCCCGCGCACTTTTTTCGGCGCCGTTCCGGGAGCCGGGCGGACCGTCGCGGCGGCAGGGCGCGCCGCTTCGGCCTCGGCCAGCGCGCGCAGCTTCTTGCGGGCCCGGGAGAGCCGGGAGGCGACCGTGCCGACGGGGATCCCGAGGGCTTCCGCCGCGGCCTCGTAGTCCAGGCCCTCGCCCAGGCAGAGGGTGATGACCTCGCGTTCCGGCCGACGCAGCGCGGCCAGCGCGGTGAGCGCCGTCGCGAGCCGCCGCCGGTCGTCGACCCGGTCGGCGACCTCGTCGGCATGGTCGGCCACCGAGAGTTCGGCCGCCGCGGCGGCGTTGGCCGCCGCCCGGTAGCGCCGGTTGCTCCGGTACTGGTTGCGTGCCGTGTTGGTGGCGATGCCCAGCAGCCAGGGCCGCAGGGAGCCGCCCTCGGGATCGACCCGCTCGCGCAGCCGCCACGCCTCCATGAAGGTGGCCGCCATCACATCCTCGGCCGTCGACCAGTCGGCGGTCAGTCGGAAGGCATGGTTGTAGACAGCGCGGGCGTAGCTGTCGAAGAGCTCCGCGAACGCGCTCGATTCCCCGGCCCGTACCCGGGTACGCAGATGAGTGCTCACCTCAATGAGCTGTCCGGCACCCCAGGCCGACTTCCCGTGACCTGCGCCACACTTGCCACACTCGTCATCCTGGCCACACTCGCCATGCTCGCACTTCCCGGATCCTGCTCGTCCGGGGCCTGCTCGTCCGGGACCTGCGTGCGGTCGTGCCTGCGTGCGGTCGTGCCTTCGTGTCCGTGCCGTCGGCATCCCCGGGGTCACCGTCCCGGGGATGCCGTGAACGGGGCCGGTCAGGCGCGGACGTAGGCCGCGAGGTGTTCGCCGGTGAGGGTCGAGCGGGCGGCGACGAGGTCGGCCGGTGTGCCCTCGAAGACGATCCGGCCGCCGTCGTGGCCCGCGCCGGGACCGAGGTCGATGATCCAGTCGGCGTGCGCCATGACCGCCTGGTGGTGTTCGACGACGATGACCGACTTGCCGGCGTCCACGAGGCGGTCGAGCAGACCGAGCAACTGCTCGACATCGGCGAGGTGCAGGCCGGTGGTCGGCTCGTCGAGGACGTAGACGCCGCCCTTGTCGCCCATGCGCGTGGCCAGCTTGAGCCGTTGCCGCTCGCCGCCGGACAGCGTGGTGAGCGGCTGTCCGAGGGTGAGGTAGCCGAGCCCGACGTCGACGAGCCGGTCGAGGATGGCGTGGGCGGCCGGTGTGCGTGCCTCGCCGCCGCCGAAGAACTCCTCGGCCTCGGTCACCGACATGGCGAGGACCTCGCTGATGTCACGGCCACCGAGGTGGTACTCCAGCACTGCCGCCTGGAACCGCTTGCCCTCGCACTCCTCGCAGGTGGTGGCGACGCCCGCCATCATCGCCAGGTCGGTGTAGACGACGCCGGCGCCGTTGCAGGTGGGGCAGGCGCCCTCGGAGTTGGCACTGAACAGCGCGGGCTTGACGCCGTTGACCTTGGCGAACGCCTTGCGGATGGGTTCGAGCAGTCCCGTGTACGTCGCCGGGTTGCTCCGCCGCGAGCCGCGGATCGGGGTCTGGTCGACCGAGACCACCTGCGCGTCGGCCGGGATCGAGCCGTGCACGAGCGAGCTCTTGCCGGAGCCGGCGACACCGGTGACGACGGCGAGCACGCCGAGCGGGATGTCGACGTCGACGTCCTGGAGGTTGTGCGCCGTCGCGCCGCGGATCTCCAGCGTCCCGGTGGGCTTGCGCACCGACTCCTTGAGGGAGGCCCGGTCGTCGAAGTGCCGGCCGGTGACGGTGCCGCCCGCCCGCAGTCCCTCGACGGTGCCCTCGAAGCACACGGTGCCGCCCGCCGCGCCGGCGCCGGGGCCGAGGTCGACGACATGGTCGGCGATCGCGATCGTCTCCGGCTTGTGCTCCACGACCAGCACCGTGTTGCCCTTGTCCCGCAGCCGCAGCAGCAGGTCGTTCATCCGCTGGATGTCGTGCGGGTGCAGGCCGATGGTGGGCTCGTCGAAGACGTACGTGACGTCGGTGAGCGAGGAGCCGAGGTGGCGGATCATCTTGACGCGTTGTGCCTCACCACCGGACAGCGTGCCCGCGGGCCGGTCCAGCGAGAGATAGCCGAGGCCGATCTCCACGAACGACTCCAGGGTCTGCTGGAGGGACGCGAGCAGCGGCGCCACCGACGACTCGTGCAGCGCGCGCACCCAGGCGGCCAGGTCGCTGATCTGCATCGCGCAGGCGTCCGCGATGCTGATCCCGGCGATCTTCGACGAGCGGGCCGCCTCGGTGAGCCGGGTGCCCTCGCAGTCGGGGCAGACGGTGAAGGTGACCGCGCGCTCCACGAACGCCCTGATGTGCGGCTGCATCGCCTCCTTGTCCTTGGCGAGCATCGACTTCTGGACCCGCGGGATCAGCCCCTCGTAGGTCATGTTGATGCCCGCGATCTTCATCCGGGTCGGTTCGAGGTACAGGAAGGCGTGCAGTTCCTTCTTCGTGTACTTGCGGATCGGCTTGTCCGGGTCGACGAGGCCCGACTCGGTGTACAGCCGGTAGTTCCAGCCGCCGGACTTGTAGCCCGGGATGCTGAGCGCGTCCTCGTTGAGCGACTTGGACTCGTCGTAGAGCTGGGTGAGGTCGATGTCGGTGACCGAGCCCCGGCCCTCGCAGCGCGGGCACATGCCGCCGGTGATGCTGAAGGAGCGCCGCTCCTTCACCTTCTGCCCGCCGCGTTCCACGGTGACCGCGCCCGCTCCGCTGATCGAGGCGACGTTGAAGGAGAACGCCTTGGGCGAGCCGATGTGCGGCTGCCCGAGCCGGCTGAAGAGGATGCGCAGCATCGCGTTGGCGTCGGTGACGGTGCCGACCGTGGAGCGCGGGTCGGCGCCGATCCGCTGCTGGTCGACGATGATCGCGGTCGTCAGGCCGTCGAGCACGTCGACCTCGGGCCGCGCCAGCGTCGGCATGAAGCCCTGCACGAAGGCGCTGTACGTCTCGTTGATCAGCCGCTGCGACTCCGCGGCGATCGTGTCGAACACCAGCGAGCTCTTGCCCGACCCGGAGACACCGGTGAACACCGTGAGCCGGCGCTTCGGGATCTCGACGCTGACGTCCTTGAGGTTGTTCTCGCGCGCGCCGTGCACACGGATCAGATCGTGGCTGTCGGCGCCGTGCAGCTCAGGCGACCGCGTGTCCGGCCTCCGGGCCTTGCTCATCGTGTCTCCATCTGTGAGAGCGGGGCCGCCTTCGCGGTCTCCCTCCGGCGGAACGGTACGTCCGGTCGACCTCCGTCGGCGCGATCGCTCGTCGCGGCGACGGTCTCCTGTCCACCCGACCGGCCCTCGCCGAGGGGCCGGCCCTCGCAGCCAGGCTAGGCGTGCTCCGGCGACCGGCGCTTCTCCGATACTGCTCGATCGCCGCTCGATCGCCACTCCATTGCCACTCCATCGCTCCGCGGCTCGTCGCCGCTCGTCCGGACCGGCTTGGGAACTTCTTTACCTGGTGGGGTAGTTCTGCTGGTGGCGGCCGACACGAGCGGTGTCAGGCCGCGGAGCGACACGTGCGATCAGTGAAGGAGCGACACCGGCATGGTGTTCAAACGGCTGCTCGGGGCCATCGGCGTAGGCGGCCCCTCGGTGGACACGGTGGTGGACGAAGCCGCCGTGCGGCCCGGCGGTGTGCTGTCCGGGCAGGTGTGGGTCCAGGGCGGCGACGCTGCCGTCGACATCGAGCACATCACCCTGGAACTCGTGGCCCGGGTCGAGACCGAGCACGAGGACGGTGAGAGCGAGGGCTTCGTCGTCTTCGAGCGGTTCTCCGTGGGCGGCGGGTTCCGGCTCGGTGAGGAGGAGCGGCGCGGTGTTCCCTTCGAGGTGACGCTGCCGTGGGAGACGCCGATCAGCGAGCTGTACGGGCAGCCGCTGGGCATCGTGCTCGGGGTGCGCACCGAGGTCGCCGTGGCCGGGGCGAGGGACAGGGGCGACCTGGACCCGCTCGCGGTGCGGCCGTTGCCCGTGCAGGAGGCGGTCCTCGAAGCGCTGGGGCAACTGGGCTTCGGCTTCAGGTCCGCGGACCTCGAGTACGGGCGCATCGGCGGTACGGGCCAGCGGCTGCCCTTCTATCAGGAGATCGAGCTCACTCCGGCGCCGCGGTACGCGCACGCCGTCAACGAGATCGAGGTGACCTTCCTGGCCGGTCCGGCGGGCATGGAGGTGGTCATGGAGGCCGACGGGCGCGGCGGCCCCCTCTCCGGCGGCCACGACACGCTGAACGTCTTCAGCGTCGGTCACGGCGACGTCCACGGCCGGGACTGGAACACCGAGGTCGACGGCTGGATCCGGCAACTCGTCGAGCGGCGGACGGCGTACGGCCACCAGGACCCGTACGCCGGCGGGCACGGGTACGACGAGCATCGCCATCACGACGGCCGCCACTCCGGACCCGGGGTCGGCACCGCGGTCGCGGCCGGTGCGGCGGGGCTGGCGGTCGGAGTGGTCGGCGGGATGGTCGCGGCCGAGGTCGTCGACGAGATCGGTGACTTCTTCGAGGGCGACGACGAGGGAGACGACGAGGGCGCGGAGGACTAGGGGACTGGGCGACCGCTTCGGCCGAGGTGTTCTACAGGGGCGTGGCCGCCTTGAGGATCAGGAACATCGTGACCGCGGAGGCCGCCGAGGACATCGCGGACAGGGCGGCGCCGGTGGCCGCGGTCCAGGCGGCCACGCCCACGGTGGTGAACAGGGGCGGCCAGGCGCGGGCGGCCGGTGCCGGGCCGAGCAGGGCGGCGACGCGGCGCGGCACCGGACCCGGCGCGGCGGCGAGGGACGCCAGCGTCGGGACCGGCGAAGGGCGGGACATGAGGCCCGCCTTGGCGACCGCGCGGGCCGCCACCCGACGGTCGCCGACCGCCCCGGCCGCCTCCTCGTCGGCCCAGCGCTCCACGGTGTAGGTGACGGCGGTGCCCAGCGGTCGCAGGAACGGGTTCGCGCGGGCCGCCAGTCCGGCCAGCAGCAGATGACGGTGGTGGCGGCCGGTGAGATGGGCGCGTTCATGGGCGAACAGCACGCGCCGCTCGCGGGAGTCGAGCCCGGCGAGCATCCCGGTGGAGACCACGACCCGGCCCGGCCGCCCACGTGCTCGCCCATGTGCCGATGCCCTTGACGGTTCACGTGCCGGTGCCCGGGCCGGTTCACGTGTCCGCCCGAGCACACGCCCGAACACGCCTGCGAGCCCGCGTCCGTGGGACCGCCCGGGCAGCGTGTGGGCGTACGGCAGCCGGTCCGGGAGGACGGCGACCTCGGTGGCCGGCAGCCCCCGCAGCGCGCGCAGCGCACGGCGTCGCACCCGGTGGTGGCGTACGAGCAGGATGGCGCAGGCGAGGGCCGCCGCCGCGAGCGCGCACACCGCGCCCTTGCCCACCACCTCGTCGTGCGGCACGGCCGCGCGGACCTCCGGATCGGCCCAGGTGTCCGGCAGGGGATTGCCGGGGAGTTGGGCGGTGCCGACGATGGCGAGCAGCCCCAGGCACAGGGTGCTGCACAGGCCCAGGACCGCGGCGACGGCGGCCAGCAGACGGGTCGCCAGGCGCGGATGCAGCCGGTGTTCGGCCAGGCGGGCGATCGGCCACGCCGTCAGCGGCAGGACGAGCGGGAGGAACACGAACACACCCACGGCTCAGCCCGCCCGGCCCTCACCCGGGCCGCCCCGGTCGTCGTCCCGGCGTTCGGCTCGGAGCGCGTCCTGGGCGTCTTGGGCGGCCTGGGCGTCCCGGTCGGCATGGCCGGCATGGTCGGCGTGGAGGTCGGCGTCCCCCGTCTCCTGGAGCAGCCTGCGCAGCAGTTCCTCGTCGCCGGGCGGGAGGCCGGAGACGAAACTCGCCAGTACCGCGCCGCGGTCGGACTCGCTGTCCAGGACGCGTCGCATGCGATGGGCGGCGAGCCCGGCCTCGTCCGCGGCCGCCGTCCAGGCGAACGACCGGCCCGCCCGCTCCCGGGTGACCGCGCCCTTGGCCTGAAGCCGGGTCAGAATCGTCATGACGGTGGTGTAGGCGAGGGTGCCGCCGAGGCGTTCGCGTACCCAGCCCGCCGGTACGGGTTCCGGCGCCGTCCGCAGCGCGGAAAGCACCTGGGCCTCCAACTCGCCCTGCCCGCGCCTGCGTCCGGGGGCGTCCGACCGCACCCTGTCGTCCTCGTCGCGGCCGCCACCGCGGTCACCCCTGCCACCGCCGCCCCCGTCGTCCCCGTGTCGCTCCACCACGCTGCCTCCCTGACCCGGCGCGTCGTACGCCTCCCGCCCGTCGTGCGTCTCGACGACCGTCCATCGTAGTGAGCCCCTCCCCCCGCCCTCACAGGGGAGAGCGGGGGGGAGGCGACAGGAGCGAAGGACGCCTCCACAAGCCCACCACCCAAATGACATGAACCATTCACTCAGCATCCACAATCGACGCGCCGGAACGACAGGATCCAGCCATTGACTCTCCCCTCGTGGCTGCCGATCGGTGCCATATGGGGAGATGTGAGTTCCGGGTGAGGGGCGTACGTACGTGGAGTCCGGTCAGGAAGAGCCCGACAGAGCCGAATCCGACAGACCCGTGGCCGTGGTGCCGCGCGTCGCGGACGATGTTCCCCGGCGGCCCGCCACCGGGCGCGGACTCGGTGACGGGATCTTCCGGTTCCAGTTGACGGCCGCGGGCGTCATGGTGCTCGCCCTCATGGCGGGCGTCGGCCTGTTCCTGCTGCAGAACGCCTTCCAGGCGCTGCGCGTGATGGGTCCGGCCTTCCTCACCACCGAGGAATGGCAGCCGGACGTCCACCAGTTCGGCATCGCGGCGATCATCACCGGGACGCTCCTCATCGCTCTCGTGGCCGTGGCCCTGTCGGTGCCGCTGGCCATCGGAACCGCGCTGTTCATCTCCGACGTGGCCCCGCGCCGGCTCCGTTACACCCTCATCACCCTGGTCGACCTGATGGCCGCCGTCCCCTCGGTGGTCTACGGGCTCTGGGGGCTGTTCTTCCTCCAGGGACACGTGATCGGACTGTCCCGGTGGCTCTCCGACTGGCTCGGCTGGATCCCACTGTTCACCGTGGACGGCACCCATCCCGGCGACCCGCTCGCCACCGACAGCGTCTACACCGCCTCCACCTTCGTCGCCGGAATCGTCGTCGCGCTGATGGTCACGCCGATCCAGTGCTCGGTGATGCGCGAGGTGTTCGCGCAGGCCCCGGCGGGCGAGCGCGAGGGCGCGTACGCGCTCGGCGCCACCCGTTGGGGGATGATCCGCGCGGTCGTCCTGCCGTACGGCAAGGGCGGCATCATCGGCGGCACGATGCTGGGCCTCGGCCGGGCGCTCGGCGAGACGATCGCCGTCTACCTGATCATCTCGCCGGTCTTCGTCATCCAGCCGCACATCCTCCAGACCGGTTCCAACTCGGTCTCCTCGCTGATCGCCCTGCACTACGGCGACTCGTCGCCCTTCGGCATGTCGGCGCTGATGGCGGCGGGCCTGACGCTGTTCCTGCTGACCCTGGCGGTCAACTTCACCGCCTCCTCCATCGCGGCCCGCTCCCGCTCCGGCGCCCAGAGCGACGTCTGAGAGGCCTGACATGACCATCGTGGAACAGTCCCAGCTCACGCCTGCCGCAGCGGTCCCGCTCGGTACCGGCGTGCCCCCCGTGGCCGTCGAACTCCCGGACCAGCCCCGGCGGGTCGGCGGAGCCACCCGCTCCGGGGTCCTGTCGCTGTGGGGCGCCGCCCTCTCGGGGCTGTGCGTGACCGAGCTGCTGTTCGGTGAACTCGCCCCGCTGTCAGGCGCGTTGGGCTTCACCGTCGTCGCGTACCTGTCGTCCCTCCTCATCTACGCCGTGCTCATCGGGCTGGAGGAGAACCGCCAGGCCGTATGGGACCGCGTGATGACCGTCGTGCTGTGGACGGTGGCACTGCTGCTGTTCTCGGCGCTCGTCCTCGTCGTCGGGTTCACCGCCTGGCGCGGGCGCGAGGCCCTGCCGCACCTCAACTTCTTCACCCAGGACATGCAGGCGGCCGGCCCGCTGGACCCGCTCAGCAACGGCGGCATCACCCACGCGATGCTCGGCTCGCTCATCATGATCACGATCGCTCTCGTGATCACCGTCCCGCTCGGGCTCGCCACCGCGGTCTACCTCAACCAGATACCGGGCCGCTTCTCCCGGCTGGTGCGCACCATCGTCGAGGCGATGACCGCGCTGCCGTCGATCGTGGCCGGTCTGACGGTGTTCGCCGTGTTCATCCTCAACCTCGGCATGCAGAAGTCCGGTCTGGCGGCGGGCCTCGCGATCAGCGTGATGATGCTGCCGATCGTGATCCGGGCGGCGGACGTGGTGCTGCGGCTGGTGCCGGGCACGCTGAACGAGGCCGCGGAGGCGCTGGGCGCGCCGCGCTGGCGGACGGTGTGGCACGTGGTGCTGCCGACGGCCCGTTCCGGCCTCGCCACCTCGGTCATCCTCGGCACCGCCCGAGGCATCGGCGAGACCTCGCCGGTCCTGCTCACCGCGGGCTTCACGGCCGGGCTGAACGCGGACCCGACGAGCGGGCCGATGATCTCGCTGCCGCTCGCGGTCTTCAACTTCGTCAAGTCGCCCGAGCCCACGATGATCTCCCGCGGGTTCGGCGCGGCCACGGTGCTGATGGCGCTGGTGCTGATCATGTTCGTGATCGCCCGGATCATCGGCGGTCGCGGGCCCGGCCAGCAGAACCGCCGCCAGGCTCGCCGGGCCGCCCGGGCCTCGCGCCGCGACGTCGTCCGGATGGCCGAACTGCACGCGCCCGGGCTGTCGCTCTTCAAGGACGCGCCCGCATCGGACCAGGCCGTACACGTCGAGGACGCCCGTCCCGTCGAGGACGCGCCCCCCGTCGAGGACACGCTCCCGTCGCAGCGCCCCGCAGAGGCCGAGGACGCCCCGCAGGTCGAGGACGCCACCGACGTCCAGGACTCCCGGCCCCCCGAGGACCCCGCGCCCGCCGACGCCGGCGACCACGGCGCGAGCAGCGCCACCCCCGCCAAGCCCCTTCCCGCCCCCGGACACAACCCCGTCGAGGACACCGGAGAGACCGACTGATGCTCAGCCACTTCATCCCCCGACTCCGGCGCCTGCGCGCGTCGGCGACCCTCGGCGCGGTGTTCGGCGTGCTCGTCGCGCTGCTGGCCGGCCCGCTGGCCGCGCCCGCCGCGGCCGACAGCTACACGCCGATCTCCGGAGCGGGTTCCACCTGGGCGGAGAACGCCGTCGCCGAATGGCGCCGGGCCGTCAACCAGTACGGCATGCGGATCTCGTACGCCGGAAACGGATCGTCCGACGGCCGCCGGCAGTTCCTCAGCGGCACCGTCGACTTCGCGGTCTCCGACATCCCGTTCCAGACCCACCCGACGGACGGCTCGGCGGCCGAACGGCCGGGCGCGGGATCGTACGCGTACATGCCGATCGTGGCCGGCGGCACCGTCTTCATGTACCACCTGACGGTCAACGGCAAGCGGGTGACGAACCTGCGGCTCTCCGGCGACGTCGTCACGAAGATCTTCACCGGAGCGGTCAAGAGCTGGGACGACCCGGTGATCAAGGCCGACAACCCGGGGGTACAGCTGCCGCACCGCACCATCGTCCCGGTGGTGCGCTCGGACGGCTCCGGCTCCACGGCCCAGTTCACGATGTGGATGGCCGACCAGCACAAGTCGCTGTGGCAGTCCTACTGCGGCAAGGTCGGCCGCGCCAAGGCCTGCGGACAGACCTCGAACTACCCGACTCTGCCCGGCATGATCGCCCAGTCCGGCGACCTCGGCGTGGCGGGATACGTGGCCCAGAACTACGGTGAGGGCGCCATCGGGTACGTCAACTACTCGTACGCGCTCAACGCGCACTACCCGGTCGCCAAGGTCCTCAACCACGCGGGCTACTACACCGAGCCCACCCCGCGGAACGTCGCGGTGTCGCTGCTCAAGGCGAAGATCAACACCAACAAGAGCTCCGCGGACTACCTCACGCAGCAGCTCAAGGGTGTGTACACCGACTCCGACAAGCGCAACTATCCGCTGTCCAGCTACTCGTACATGATCCTGCCGCTGAAGGTGCAGGGCACCTTCACCAAGGCCAAGGGCAAGACGCTCGGCGCGTTCTCCTACTACTTCATGTGCCAGGGCCAGCAGCGGGCGCCCCAGCTCGGCTACTCGCCGCTGCCGATCAACCTGGTGAAGGCGGGCTTCGACCAGATCCGCCGGATCCCGGGCGTGCAGACGAAGAACGTCAATCTCAAGGGCTGCAACAACCCCACCTTCAGCGCCGACGGCCACAACAAGCTCGCCGAGACCGCGCCCTACCCGAAGGCCTGTGACAAGAAGGGCGCCGCGCCCTGCACCTCGGGCAGCGGTGGCGCCAAGTCCAACGGCACCGGCGGTGGTTCGGGCGGCACGTCCGGCGGCTCGGCCTCCGGCGGCGCGGCCGCGGGCGGCGCCTCGGGCGGGAGCGACGGCGGTACGACCGGCGCGGGTGGCACGACCGGCGGCGCACAGGCGTCCGTCGACCCCGACACCGGACAGACCCTCTCGCCCGGCGGCAACTCCTCCGGCGGTTCCGGCGGCGGCGCGTCCGTCGACGACACGATCGCCCTCGCCCAGCCGGTCACCGTGGCCGCCGAGCACGGCTGGACCAGCACGCAGACGCTGATGCTGCTGGCCGCGTTCCTGGTGCTCGGTCTGGTGCTGCTGCCCTCGCTGGTGTCCCGGCTGATCGCCGGCGCCCGTGGCGCGGACGACCGTGTCGGCGACGGGAGTGCGCGATGAAGCGCCTGCGCAACATCCTCGCCCGGGTGGTCGCCGGCGCCGCGGTCGGCGCCCTCGCCGGACTCGCCGTCGCCCAGTCGGCGCCCAGCGCCACCGCCGCGGACGCCCCGGCCTCCGCCGTCACCGTCTCCGGACGCGGCGAGTTCAAGGACATGAAGTTCACGGTGAGCCAGACCAAGCGGCTCACCAGCCAGGCGATCACCGTGAGTTGGGAACACGGCGCCCCGAGCACCTTCGCGGGCACGCTGTTCAACACCGACTTCGTGCAGATCATGCAGTGCTGGGGCGACGACGACGGCACCGTGCCGTCCAACCCCGGCCCGTCGCGCACCCAGTGCCAGTACGGCGCCTCCCCGACCACCGACCGGGGCAGCTGGCCCGGCAACGAGTACGACGACACCCGCAAGGTCTTCTACAGCGCCGACCCCACCAACTACGGCCAGGACGACCGGTACGGCGCCGCCGGCGTGAACGGCCTCGGCGAGGTCCCCTTCAAGTCCGTCGACGGCACGCTGATCACCAGCGGAACCCAGAACAACGCCTTCTTCAACCGCAACACCACCAACGAGGTCGACTTCGCCCGCACCAGCGCCGACGGCAGCGGCAAGGAGTACTTCGAGGTACAGACCGCCAACGAGGCCCCGCACCTCGGCTGCGGCATGCCGGTCAAGACCGGTGGCGTCACCAAGCCCCGCTCCTGCTGGCTGGTGATCGTCCCGCAGGGCCACCTCGACCTCGACGGCAAGCCGTACGCGGACCACAGCATCGTCAACGCGGGCTCCCCGGTCTCCTCCACCAACTGGAAGAACCGCATCGCGGTCAAGCTCGACTTCAACTCGGTCGGCACCAACTGCGCGCTGGGCTCCGACGAGCGCCCCACCACCGGCAGTGAGCTCGCCGCCGACGCCATGACCAGCTGGCAGGCGGCCCTGTGCCCGACCGGCAAGGTCTTCGGCTACACCGAGTACGGCGAGCCCGACACCCGCGCCCGGCTCGCCTCGGACGGCTCCACCGGGCTGGCCTTCACCACCCGCGCCCTGGGCGCCGACGAGGGCACCACCGCCCCGCCCGGCACCACCACCTACGCGCCGGTCGCGCTGTCCGGGACCGTCATCGGCTTCACGATCGAACGCAGGCCCCGCGCCGGGGCGCCCGAGGACATCCGCAAGCAGGCCGGCACCAAGGTCGAATCGATCGACCTGAGCCCCCGCCTGGTCGCCAAGCTGCTCACCGAGTCGTACCGCAACTCCCCCTGGGGCGCGGTGATCGGCGGGACGCCCAGCAAGAAGTACGGGTGGGCCAAGAACAACCCGGCGGGCCTGGCGAGCGACCCCGACTTCATCGCGCTCAACCCCCAGTTCGCGTATCTGTCGGTCGCCGAGACCCCGGCCACGGACACCGACCTGGTCACCTCGCTCGGCCACACCGACACCGCCCGCGCGCTGTGGCAGTGGGTCCTGTCCGACACGGACGCCCGGCAGTTCCTCGCCGGGGTGTCCGACGACTGGGGCATGCGGGTGAACCCGTACTACTCCACCAACGCGGACCTGAACCCCACCCACACCGCCTTCGACCCGGCGCACACCGACGACTACCCGAAGAACGACCCCTGGTGCACGATCCCGCCGGGCACCGACGCCACCCTCCAGCAGTGCATGATCGACTTCCACCCGTACGTGGACGACCTGCACGCCGGAGCCCTGCACACCCGGCGCGCGGACACCCTGTGGAAGTCGAGCTGGGACGCGCTGGCCAACCCGCCCGCGTTCAAGAGCCCCGGCCCGCAGACGGTCGGTTCCCGGTTCATGATCACTGTGACCGACGCGGCGTCCGCCGCCCGCTACGGGCTGCAGACCGCCCGGCTGCGCAACGCGGCGGGACGCTTCGTCGCCCCCTCCACCGCCTCCCTGACCGCCGCCGCGGCGAGCGCGTCCGGGGCCGGCGCCCCGGAGATCGACCCGGGCAAGGCCACCGCCAAGGGCGCCTACCCGCTGTCCCAGCTCGTCTACGCGGCCGTACGGCCCGGCTCGCTGAAGGCCGACGCCCGCCAGGACTACGCGGCACTGCTGCGGTACGCGGCCGGCGCCGGCCAGGTCAGCGGCGCCGACCCGGGCCGCCTGCCGGTCGGCTACGCCCCGCTGTCGAAGACGCTGCGGCAGCACGCGGTGAAGGCCGCCGACGCCCTGGCCGACTACACCGCCCCGGCCGGCTCGGGCTCCGGCGACACCGGAGGCGACGGCGGGACGTCCGGTTCCGGCGGCGCCACGGGCGGCGGGGACACCGGCGGCGGCACGGACGGCGGCACCACGACGTCCGGCACGGACGGCGGCACGAGCGCCACGCCCGTCGGCAAGCCGTCGTACGACGGTGGCCTGGCCGTACGGACCACGGCCGCCGGCAACACCCCGGCCGACCCGGCGAACTCCCTGCGCTACGCCGTCCCGGTCGGTGCCGCACTCGGTGCGGCCGCCGCCCTGGGCGCCCCCTTCGCGGGCGGCGGCCGGCTTCGGCTGCCGCTGCGGATGCCGCTGCCGGGAGGCCGCACCGTCACCCTCGTACCGGAACTCACACTGCCGGAACGGCTGCGCAGGATCCTGCCGCCGCGGTGACACCCCGGAGCCCGCACGGGCTCCCCACAGACGGCCGCCCGCCCCGAAAGGCAGTCGGGGCGGACGGCTCGTACCACCCTGCCAGATCCTCCCCGAGCTCTCGGCTCCGTCCGAGCAGTGGGGTGGCCCCCGTCGCACAATCATCAGGAGATTCTCCATGCGCAGAACGCGCTCTACGGCGGCCCTGGTCGCCGCAGCAGTGGTGGCCGGCGGCCTGGCTCTCGCGAGCCCGGTGTATGCCGACCCCACCCCCGCCGGCACCTACCGCACGCTCGTGGGCGTGGGCTCCGACACCACGCAGGACGTGCTCAACGCCCTCGCCGGTGACTTGGTGAACGGCACGAGCTACAGCGACAAGGCCGTGAAGTCCGAGAGTGGCGCGGGCATCGCCTCCTACGACGCGATCGAGCCCGGGACCGGCTCGACCACGTCGTCCATCCAGACCCGTCAGGCGGGCCCGTCCTTCCTGCGCCCGAACGGCTCCGGCAAGGGCCGTCTGGCGCTGAGCCAGGCGCTGACCGGCGACAAGTACCCGGACAGCTCCGGTGTCACCATCAAGGGCCAGGTCGACTTCGCCCGCTCCTCCAGTGGTCCGAGCACCTCCGGCAGCGCGCTGACCTACATCCCGTTCGCCCGGGACGCCGTCGGTGTCGCGGTCAAGGGCTCCGCCCTGGACAACCTGACCGTCGACGACCTGCACGACATCTACGCCGGCACGACCACCGTGTTCAAGGGTCAGACCGTGCACCCGAAGATCCCGCAGGCCGGCTCCGGCACGCGCAAGTTCTTCCTGGGCGCCATCGGCCTCACCGACGCCACGATCTCCCCCAGCATCCCGACGGTCCAGGAGAACCAGGCCGACAACGTCATCACCGAGGACGGCGCGCTGGTGCCGTTCTCCGTGGGCAGCTGGATCGCCCAGAACAACGACGTCGCCCCCGACCACAGCAAGCAGGCGGCCGCCGCCGGCGGTCACCTGGCCAGCGTCCAGCTGCCCGGTGACACCGGCCCCACCACCCCGGTGACGACGGTCAACGGCAACCTCGCCCCGGTCAACGGCTACTACGAGAACGCGACCTTCGGCCGCGACGTCTACAACGTCGTCCCGACCCGCGCGATCGACCCGACCAGCATCTTCTTCGACAAGGACCTCTACGACGTCTTCGTCACCAGCGGCAGCCACACCGCCGCGATGGCGTCCGACACCGCCGAGAAGGTCATCGCGGACTTCGGCTTCGTGAACGAGCTCTACAACGGCTCGATCAACCCGGCCAAGCACGCCAAGCTCGGCGGCCTGGAGGAGTCGGGCATCGACACCTCGGTGCCGGCCAAGCCCGTCCTGAAGGCCACCCTCGGCGACGCGAGCGTCAAGCTCAACTGGACCGCTCCGGCCCCCACCGGCCTGCCGCTCACCGACTACCGGGTCACGCTGACCGGCTCGGACGGCGCCGTCGTGGCCACCAAGGACGTCCCGGCCACCACCACGTCGTACTCCTTCACCAACCTGGCGAACGGCACCTACACGGCCACCGTCTCCGGCGCCAACCTCAACGGCACGGGCGCGGGCGCCACCTGGACCGGTGCGGTCCGCTACTCCAGCACCACGAAGGCCAGCGTCGCCGCCACCGCCTACGGCAAGGCGCCCAAGGTCTCCGTCACCGTCACCGGCACGCACGGGTCCGTCCCGTCCGGCAAGGTCACGGTCAAGGAGGGCGCCACCACCCTCGGCACCGCCACCCTGAGCAGCACCGGCAAGGCGACCGTCACCCTGTCGGCCCACCTCAAGGTCGCCACCCACGCGCTGACCGTCTCCTTCGGCGGCAGCACCAAGCTCAACACCTCCTCGGCGTCCGTGTCGCTGAAGGTCACCAAGGCGACGCCGTCGGTCAGCGTCTCCGCGCCGACCTCGGTCAAGCACACCGCCCGTGGCAAGGTCACCGTCCGGGTCGCCGCGACCGGCACGACCCCGGGCGGCACCGTCCGCATCTACGAGGGCAGCCGCGTCATCGCCACCGGCACGCTGAGCGGCGGCAAGGTGACCATCACCCTGCCGAAGCTGAGCCGCGCTCGTCACACCCTGCACGCGTACTACGCGGGCTCGACGACGGTGAACACCCGCAACGGTGTGAACTTCACCATCAAGTCCACCTGATCAGCACCCTGTTGATCGTCGTCTGACCTGCCGGGGAGAGCGCGGACACCGCGGTCTCCCCGGCAGGCAGGCGTCACCACGAACCACCGCACACGTCGTGCGCCTCGTACACGTCGTGCGTCTCGCACACCTTGTGCACCTCGTACACCCAGCACTTCCAGCACACTTCCAGCGAAGGAGGCGGGCCCCGTGACGGTCGCCGTACAGACACCCCTCGCACCGGTCCAGGCCCTGCCGCGCGCGCGGAGCATCACCGCCGTCCGCCACCTCGCCCGAGGCGGTCTGCTGAGCGTCGCCGCCCTGCTGCTCGGCATCACCGTGCAACTGCTGCTGCTCAGCGGCGCACAGGAACACTCCGCACAGCAGGCCGCGTTCGACCAGCTGCGCAACCAACTCGCCCTGGGCACCGCCCCCGTCGCCCAGACCGACCAGGAGGGTCATCTGCACGCGCCGGGCACGCCCATGGCGCTGCTGAAGATCCCCTCCCTCGGTGTCCAGCAGGTCGTCCTGGAGGGCACCGACTCCTCCGTCATGACCGACGGACCCGGACACCGCCGGGACACCCCCCTGCCGGGCCAGTCCGGCACCAGCGTGCTGCTGGGCCGGGCCGACGCGTACGGCGGCCCGTTCGGGCGGCTGGCCGAGCTCGCCGAGGGCGACAGGATCACGGTGGTCACCGGACAGGGCAAGGCGACGTACGAGGTCATCGGCACCCGGCGGGCCGGAGACCCGGCGCCCGCCTCGGTGGCCGCGGGTGCGGGCCGACTGGTCCTGATCACCGCCACCGGCCCCCACTACATGCCGAACGGTCTGCTGCGCGTGGACGCCGACCTGATCTCCGCGCCCTTCCAGACGCCGGCGGCCGTCATCCGGTCCGGCACGCTGCCGGCGGCCGAACAGCCGCTGGCCCGCCCGGCCGGAGTGCCCTGGGCGCTGGTGATGTGGCTCCAGGCGCTGCTGGCCGCCGCGGTCGCCGCGGTATGGGCGTGGCACCGCTGGGGCCGGCAGCAGACCTGGATCGTCTTCGCGCCGGTCGTCGCGGTCCTGGGGCTCCAGGTCGCCACCCGCACCACCGAACTCCTGCCCAACCTCCTGTGACCGACCGCCCTTCGAGCTCCACCGTGAACTCGCGAACCGAGGTACCCGCCGTGACCGACACGCTCAACTCCCCCGCCGACACCGTCGTCCTGCCCCCGCTGTCCGGGGCGTCCCCGGCTCCCGCGACGCTCGAGGCCCGCGCGGTCTCGGCCTGGTTCGGCACCCGCAAGGTCCTCGAGCAGGTCTCCCTGACCATGCCGGCCGGGCAGGTCACCGCCCTGATCGGCCCCTCGGGCTGCGGCAAGTCGACGTTCCTGCGCACGCTCAACCGGATGCACGAGCTGATCCCGGCGGCGCAGATGGCGGGCGAGGTCCTCTTCGAGGGCGACGACATCTACGGGCCGGGACGGCGGCTGACGGACGCCCGTCGGCGCATCGGCATGGTCTTCCAGAAGCCGAACCCGTTCCCCGTCATGTCGATCTACGACAACGTGGTGGCGGGCCTGAAGCTGACGGGCACGCGGGTGTCCCGCCGGGAGAAGGACGAGCTGGTCGAGGAGTCCCTGACCCGGGCCGGCCTGTGGAAGGAGGTCAGGGACCGGCTGCGGCAGCCCGGTGGCGCCCTCTCCGGCGGTCAGCAGCAGCGTCTGTGCATCGCGCGGGCCCTCGCCGTGCGTCCCCGGGTGCTGCTGATGGATGAGCCCTGCTCGGCGCTGGACCCGACCTCCACCCGCCGCGTCGAGGAGACGATCCACGAGCTCGCCGACCAGGTGACCATCGTGATCGTCACCCACAACATGCAGCAGGCGGCCCGTGTCTCCCGGCAGTGCGCCTTCTTCCTCGCCGAACAGGGCACCCCGGGCGGGATCGTCGAGCACGGCCCGACCGAGCAGATCTTCGGCACCCCCGAGGACCCGCGCACCGCGGACTACGTGGCGGGCCGCTTCGGCTGATCCACACGGTGGCTGCGGCTGCGGCCGCGGTCACCGTCACGGGTCATGGCCGCGCCCGCGGACCTGTCACAAGGAGTGGAGCTGGGCGAGGGTGCGGCGGAGTTCCTCCCGCAGGGTGCGGCCCGCCGCCTCGGCGTCCTTGCGGGTGACGGCGGCGACCAGCTCGGCGTGCGTGGCGTCGCCGTGGTGGGGATCGTCCGCGCGCAGCCCCAGCAGCTCGACGAGGTCGGTCAGGCCGCGCCGCAGCACGGGTACGAACTCGGTGAACAGCCCGGTCAGTACCGGGTTGTGGGCGGCGGCGACCAGGGCCGCGTGCAGCGCGATGTCGGCGTCGACGAACTCGGCGTCGCCCGCGCTCCCGGCGGCGCGGCGACCGGCCAGGGCCGCGTCCAGGGCCGTGAGATCGTCGTCGGTGCGCCGCTGGGCCGCCAGCCGGACGGCCTCGACCTCGACGAGCATCCGGACCTCGTAGACGTCGGTGACGGCCGCCCGGCGCAGACGGGTGGACCAGTCCTCGTCCGGCCGGGTCGCTATGACGAAGACACCCGAACCCTGCCGCGCCCGCACCAGTCCGGCCCCGGCCAGCGCGCGCAGCGCCTCCCGGACGGTCGACCGGCCCACGCCGAGGGACTTGGCCAGGGTGGTCTCGCCGGGCAGTTTCGTCCCCACCGTCCAGTCGCCGCCCGTGATCTGCGCGCGCAGCCGCTCGGTGGCCTGCTCGACCAGCGGGGAGGGACGCAGGGCATCCAGTGGCATCGGAGATCCGCCTTTCCCTGACTCCTCAGGTTGTCTGAGGAGTGCCCGGGTGGTTACCGTACCCGGCATGTCGCCGCGCAAGCCAACTCCCCCGGGCCGCTGCCACCATGTGGCCTCCTCCCTCGTGATCGGGGCCTGATCGTGGACACGGTTCCGGTCCTGCGGGTGTCGGACGTGGACGTCGTCCGCGACGGCGACCCGATCCTGCGCGAGGTGTCGCTCACCGTGCGGGCCGGTGAGCACTGGGCCCTGCTCGGCGCCAACGGCGCGGGCAAGAGCACCCTGCTCGGTCTCCTCGGCGCCCTCGCCCACCCCACCCGCGGCACGGTGGAGGTCCTGGGGCACCGGCTGGGCCGGGTCGACCTGCGCCAACTGCGCTCCCACGTCGGTCACGTCGACCCGCGGCACGCGCCGAACTCGCCCCTCAGGGTCCGGGACGTCGTCCTGACCGGCCTGACCAACACCGTCGAGCGCGTCCCGCGCTGGAGCCCGACGCCCGAACAGAGCGCGGCGGCCGACCGGTTGATCGGTCTGCTGGGTCTGGCCGACCGGCGGGAGGCCCGCTGGCCGACGCTCTCCCAGGGGGAGCGGGGCCGTGCCCTGATCGCCCGGGCCCTGATGCCCAGCCCCCGGCTGCTGCTGCTCGACGAGCCCGCCACCGGTCTCGACGTCGGCGGCCGTGAGCAACTCATCGAGCGGATCGACGCGTTGCAGCACACCTACCCCGCGCTCGCCTCGGTCCTGGTCACCCACCACCTGGAGGAACTTCCCCCCGGGACGACCCATGTGCTGCTGCTGCGCGACGGGCGGTGCCTGGCCTCCGGCCCCGCCGCCGAGGTCCTCACGAGCGACCAGGTCAGCGAGTGCTTCGGCCATCCCGTGCGACTCAGCCGGGCCGACGGCCGATGGAGCGTACGGGCCGGACGCCGCGCCGGGGCACCTCTCGGCTGAGAGCGCGGGCTGCCAGCGTCCCCGCGCCCCGGCGCCCCGAGTGCTCCCGCGCCCCCGCGCCCCGACGTTCCCCCGTCCCGGTGTCCGGGCGGGAGAGCGTGGCGGTGTTCACTGGGGTCTGCCGGCTGGTCGGCGTCAGGGAAACGTCGCCGGCGCGTCAAGAAAACGGGGGCGGGATGGCGGATCACGACATACCCGAGCACTATCTGGACGGCTACGCCCGGCTTCTGGCGGACGCCGCGGCCACCGGCCGCCGTCTGACCCGAGCCGAGGTCGAGTCACGGCGCGCGCTGGGCGAGCGGGCCGCCGTGTCGGGCCACGGACTGCGCGCCCTGGTCGGCGCGCATCTGGCCGCCACCCGCGCCGCCTGGCCCGGCACCCCCGGCTCGGCCGACAGCGCCCTGGCGGCGATGCATCAGGTCGTCGACGCCTTCGTCGAGGGCTACGAGCGCGCCCAGCGCGTCGCCGTACGGCAGGAGGAGGCCGCCCGGCGCCAGTTCATCGACGACCTGCTCTACGGACGCAGCGACCTGGGCCGCCTCGCCGAGCGCGCCGAACGCTTCGGCCTGCGCCTCTCCCACACGTACGCCGTCGCCGTCGTCCGCGGACCGGTCGCGTACGACGAAGGGGACCCGGCCGCCCGCCGGGTGGAGCACGCGATCATGGCCCGCTTCGGGGCCCGCAGCATCCTGTTCACCACGAAGGACGGCCGGATGCTGTGCGTCGCGCCGGGCGACCAGGACGAGGTGCTCACCCACTTCGCCCGGCAGGCGCACGCGGCGACGGACGGCGGACAGGTCGCGATCGGCCGCGCCCGGCCCGGCGCGGGCGGAGTCGTCCACTCCTACGAGGAGGCGCTCAACACCCTCGACCTGGCCGAGCGGCTCCAGCTCGACGACCCCGTCCTGCGCGCCGCCGACCTCCTGGTCTACCCGGTGCTCACCCGTGACCGGGAGGCCATGGCCGACCTCGTCCTCGAGACCCTCAGCCCGCTCACCACCGCCCGCGGCGGCGCCCAGCCCCTGCTGGACACCCTCACCGCCTACTTCGACTCCGGCTGCGTCGCCGCCGAGGCAGCCCGGCGCCTGTCCCTGAGCGTGCGCGCCCTGACCTACCGGCTGGCCCGCATCCACCAGCTCACCGGCATCGACCCGACGTCCCCGACCCACCGTTACACGCTCCAGACCGCCGTCATCGGGGCCCGCATCCTCGACTGGCCGGCCAAGGACTTCTGAGGACCGCCCGGGGCTTCGCCGCGGCGGGTCTTACGGACCCGTGACGTGTCCGGCGTGGCGATGGAGCGGCGCGGGTCGGGGACCTAGCGTGCGAGCCATGCGTGTACTGGTCACCGGCGGTGCCGGGTTCATCGGGTCCCATGTCGTGGAGGCGCTGGCGGAACACGGGCACGAGCCCGTCGTGTTCGACGTGCGCGCGGCGCCGGACGCGGACGTCCGCGACGCGGCGGCGGTCGCCCGTGCGCTGTCCGGGGTGGACGCCGTGTGCCACCAGGCGGCGCTGGTCGGGCTCGGTGACGGCTTCGCCGACGCGGCGGAGTACGTCTCCCGCAACGACCTCGGCACCGCCGTGCTGCTCACGGCCATGGCCGACGCGGGGGTACGGCGGCTCGTGCTGGCCGGGTCGATGGTCGTCTACGGGGAGGGGCGCTACCTGTGCGCGCGGCACGAGGTGGTGCGGCCGGGACCGCGGGCCGTCGCCGACCTGGCGGCCGGGCGGTTCGAACCGCGGTGCCCGCACTGCGGTGACACGCTGACACCGGGCCTGGTCGGCGAGGACGCGCCGGCGGACCCGCGCAGCGTGTACGCGACCACCAAGCTCGCCCAGGAACACCTGGCCGCCGCGTGGGCCCGCGCGACCGACGGCTCGGCCGTGTCGCTGCGCTACCACAACGTGTACGGGCCCCGGATGCCGCGCGACACCCCGTACGCCGGCGTCGCCTCCTTCTTCCGCTCCGCGCTCGCCCGCGGCGAGGCACCGCGCGTCTACGAGGACGGCGCCCAGCGCCGGGACTTCGTGCACGTGCGGGACGTGGCCGCGGCCAATGTGGCCGCGCTCACGGCACCGCCCCGGGAGGGCACGCTGACCGCGTACAACACCGGCAGCGGTGAACCGCACACCGTCGGCGAGATGGCACGCACCCTCGCGAGCGCCTACGGCGGCCCCGAACCCGTCGTCACCGGCGAGTACCGCCTCGGCGACGTACGCCACATCACCGCGGATCCGTCCCGGCTGCACGCCGAACTGGGCTGGAAGGCAAGGGTCGGATTCCAGGAGGGGATGCGCGAGTTCGCCCGGGCCGGCCTGCGCGGGACCGCTCCCTAGCCACGGCGCCGTACGAGATGGACCACGCGGACGCGCGGATGACCGGAGTCGCGGACGCACGGTACCGCCCCTCCCGCGCTCCGCACGGGTGGGGCGGTACCGGCACGCACGCCCCGCTCTCAGCCGCCCACGGTGGTGGTCTGCTTCTTCTGCATCGGGTGCGTGTCGGCGTACCGCACCAGGTCGAGGAAGCGGGAGTCGCCGACAGCCGCGAGCAGTTCGTCAGTGGTGACGGGGGCGGAGGCCTTGGCGTTCCCGTCCGGGTAGACGGCGAGTCCGATGTCACTGTGCCCGTAGCGGAAACGGACCGAGGTGGCCATGGTCTCGGGCGAAGGGGTGGGCACGCGGAGCGAGGTGGCCTTGATGCCGCCTGGCAGCATGGCCTGCTGACAGCTTCCGCCCTTGTCGGCAAGAACGGCGGAGGGGCAGGGACCCGGGTCCGGGCTGTCGCCGGTGGGCCGTACGGAGAAGATGACGGTGAACACCTTCCCGTCTTCGGTTTGGCCCTGGTACTCCGACACGTTGAGGTCGACCGGCCGGATCAGGCCGACAGAGTCCGGCAGCAGTTTGTCGAGGAGGACAGCGGCCTGTTGCTGGAACCGCGCTCGCCGTTCCTGCTCGGTGGGGGGCAGGTTGGCCATGGACCGTTCGTCGTCGCTCGTGGGTTCGATGTGGACCGGCGTGCGGTAGGGCTCCGGTGTGTGGTCCGGTTCGGGTGACTCGTGTGGGGAGGGTGTGCCGCTCGTGGCAGGACGGACCGTCGTGGGTGAGCCCCCGACGGAAAGCGTCAGGGAGCCGAAGACCACGGCCCCGGCCGCACAGGCGATCCCGGCGGCGATCGCGAGACGGGCACGTGCCCTGCGGCGTCGGCCCTGGGCGACCGCGGCGGGCACCAAGTCGTGCAACGGGGGCAGTTCCGCGGCTGCGCTTTCCATCGCGTCCCTGACGAGCAGAGCGCTGTGGCGGGCTTCCTCGGTGATGTTTTCCTCCATGACGGTTCCTCAGCTCCCCGTGGCGTAGATGTGGGCCTCGCCCAGCCGGGCGCGCAGCTTTGCCAGGGAACGTGAGCACTGGTTCTTGACCGTGGACTCGCTGCACTTCAAGAGCGCGGCGACGGACTCGACGCTCTGGTCCTCCCAGTACCGCAGCACGACCATGGCGCGGGCCCTGGGCGGCAACTCGGCCAGTGCCGACATGAGCGTCACCCGCAGATCGGCCTGGTCCGCCGAGGGCCGGGGTCCGGGACGGGAATGGGCCAGCAACTCCCGCAGGCCACCCCGTCGTTCGGCCAGGTAGGTGCGGGCCAGCACGGTCCTCGCGTAGGCCTCGACGTGGTCGGCGGCACTCGCCGTGCGCCAGTGCTGGAACATCTTGGCAAGCGTGGTCTGCGTCAGGTCCCGGGCCGTGTCCGGGTCCCCGCACAGCAGGTACGCGGTCCGGTACAACCGTCTCTGACTCGCCTGCGCGAAGGCTTCGAAGCCCGCCGGCGCGCGGGATCCCCGCGACGCTTCGGAGCCTCGGCCGATGTCCGGCATGTGCTCTCCTCTCCGGGCCCGGTCAAGGGGCCCTACCCTGTCACCCCTCTTCAGAGCGCTGCCGCACCGTAAAGGTTGAAACCGAATTCCCCCGGTCCCGGCCAAAGCCGCCGACCGGCCGCGACCCGAAGGCACCCGTCGGGCCGCCGCACCGCACCGCGCTCCGCCCACCGGGCCGGACAGCGGAGAACCCCCGGGTCACCGATCCGGGGGTCCTCGTGGGGCGGGCGACGGCTCAGTGGTCGTCGCGGATGCTGGTCGCGATGCCGTTGCTGATCACGACCTCGGCGCTGAAGCCCTTCTTGGCGGCCGACTCCAGTTCGGCCTCGGTGCACTCGGTGCCGTCCTGGCCGCCCTCGCCCGTGTCCGTGTCACCGCAGATGTCGTCGTACCCCCGGATCTCGGTGTCCTCGGCGACGAGGAACTGCTGCTCGACGCCCTTCATGTCGGAGACCGTGTACTTGCCGGGAGCCAGGTAGGAGACATTGCCGAACCAGGTGCCGTTGACGCCCTTGCCCTTGTTGATCCCGTCGATGACGGAATCAGGGGAGCCGGAGCCGGAGTCGGACCCCGCGTCGGAGCCGGAACCGGAGTCGGACCCCGCGTCGGAGCCGGAACCGGTGTCCTCCCGGGCGGCCCGTCGCTCGGTCACCAGGGTCGCGACGCCGTTCTTCATCTCCACGTCGGCGCCCACGGCGGCCTTCTTGGCGGCCGCCTCCAACTGGTCCAGCGTGCAGGGCGCGTCCACCTTGGACCCCGCCGCGCCGCATATCGTGCCGACGCCGTAGACCTCGGTGTCGTCCGCCACCAGGAACTGTTGGTCGTCCCCGCCCGGTACGGACACGATGTACTTGCCCGGGGCGAGATAGGTGACCTCGCCGTTCTTGAACGAGCCGCTGACACCCTTGGCGTTCCTGGCGTCCGACGCCTTCTCCGCGACCGCCGCCGCGCCGGCTCCGCCGCTGCCGGACGAGCTGTCGTCGGTGCCGTTCTGGCACGCCGTCATCAGCAGCCCGGCGGTGATCGCGGCGGTGGCGAGGACGGCCTTGCGCAGGTGGCGGTTCATCACGGGAATTTCCTTCCGGGACGGGTGGTGGGAAGCCGGCCGTGTCCGGGCGCCGGTATCCCGCTCTGTGCCGACTATGAGGGACCCCGGAGCCCGCAGGTCACGCCCGTCTTGCCTTCAGGACACCGCGGTGGCACAGCCGTGACACGGCAACACATCGGCTGCGGGTGAGGCTCGCGTACGAGGTACTTCGCGTCGGGGATCAAGGCCGTCCGCCGCACCCCGGTGACGGCGGGCGACGGCCCCACCCGGTGTCGGGTACGTGCTTCGGTGAACCGCGGATCCCCGTACGACCGCGCTGACTCAGCGCACGGGAAACCCGAAGGAGTAGCCCTGCTCCTTGAGCCAGGGCAGGACGCGGCGCAGCGCTTCGACGGTCTGGGAGCGGTCGCCCCCCGCGTCGTGGAAGAGGAGCGTCGGCCCGTTGGGGAGTTCCCGCTCGACGGTGGCGACGATGGCGTCCGTGCCCGGCCGCTCGAAGTCCTTGGTGTCCACGTTCCAGCCGAGCGGGCGCATGCCCCGGGAAGCGGCGAGCTTGCGGCTGTCGGGGGTGAAGGCGCCGCCGGGGGCCCGGTAGTACATCGGCCGTACGCCCCCGGACGCCTCGGTGATCATGCGTTCGGCGTCGAGTATCTGCTGTGACCGGTAGGCCGGGGTCTTCTTGTCCATGGCGGTGTCGTGGGACACCGTGTGGTCGCACAGCCGGTGCCCGGCCGCGACCACCTGCTTCACGAGGTCCGGGTGGGCCTGAGCCTGCGTCCCCACCATGCAGAACGTGGCCTTCACCCCGTACTCCCTCAGCACGTCCAGGACTTGAGGGGTCCACACGGGGTCGGGACCGTCGTCGATGGTGATGTTGACGCCGCGCGGCCCCTTGTCCGAGGCGTGCGCGATGGTCAACGCGACCGCCTTGACGTCACCGCCCGGCCTGACCGTCGCGGTCGCCTTCGGCGCCGGGTCGCTCACCGCGTCGGCCTGCGCGGTCCACACCGAGGCACCGACGGCGAGCACCGTCACCCCGAGTGCCGCCCCGACCACCTTCGCGTACCAACCCCGCGCTCCGCCGTGCCGCGCCATGTCCGCCCCGCTTTCGCACCATGCCCCGTGGACCACCGGCCGCCTCGCGACCACTTGGCAGGACGAAGGACGGCACCCACGGGATCCGTCCGTTACCGATCACGGACAATCCCGGGGAAGTTCACGGACAACGGAGCCGAACAGAGCCCGACCGGATCACCACGTCCTCCGTTCGGCACGGAAGGCGACGTCGCCACCGTCACCGCGCCGGCCGTCGCGAGCAGCGCGGCGACCACCGCGTCCGTGCCGGTCACCTGGTCGGCGAAGACCGCGGGCGTGAAGCGGGGAGCCGGCGTCGGCACACCGATGATTTCCGCCCGCCGGGCCGGTCTGTCAGTACGTACGCCATCGAGCCATCGAGCCACCGAGCCACCGAGCCACCGAGCCACCGAGGCATCGAGGCATCGAGGCATCGAGGCATGAAGCCACCGAGCCACCGACTGGAGACCCACCATGACGAATCCCGCACAGCCCGGCCGCATGCTGTTCGTGAACATCCCCGTGGCGGACCTCGAACTCAGCAAGGCGTTCTTCGCCAAGCTCGGGTTCGGCTTCAACCCGCGGTTCACCGACGAGACCTCCGCCTGCATGCCGGTCGGCGAGCACGCCTTCGTCATGCTGCTCAGCCGCGAGAAGTTCGCGGAGTTCGCGAAGCTGCCGATGGCCGACCCGACCACCCACACGCTGGCGCTGTACTGCTTCAGCGTGGCGTCCCGCGACGAGGTCGACACGGTCAGCGCCGCCGCACTCGCGGCGGGCGGCTCCGAGGCGGATGGCGCCGAGGACTACGGCTTCATGTACTCACGCAGCTTCTACGACCTCGACGGCCACGGCTGGCAGGTCATGTGGATGGACCCGGCAGCGGTGGAGCAGGGCCCCGAGGCGTTCGCGGCCTCCACGCGGGACGCCGACACCCCGGCCTGACCCACCACCGCGCAGGCACGTGGGACACCGGACGCCGACGACCCTCCGGCCGATCGCCACGCCTTCATGGCCATGTCCGTGACATGGCTAGGATGGCCCGACCTCGGGGTTCGAGGGGGGATAGATGAGGGTGATGAGGGTGCGACGAAGAACGCTCGCTTTCGTCGGTGTGGCCGCGTTGGTGCCGCTGGTCGCCTCCGCCACTTCCGTGCAGGCGGCGTCGGCCTCACTGGCCGTCACCACGCTGGGGCGGAGCGGCGGCAAGGTCTCGACGACGGTCACCATCGTCGCCGTGCCGTCCGGGCAGAGCTACAGCGTCACGTCCGGCAAGCGGATCAGCCTGCCGGCGGGGCGCTACATCGCGATGACCGACATCTACGAGAGTCGCTCTGACGGTCGGAGCACCGACACCGTCGGCGCGATCGTCGTCAAGGTCTCGGGCAGCACGTCGGTGACGCTCGACGCGCGCAAGGGCAAGGCCGTCAAGGTGTCGCTCGACACGCCCGCCGACGTGACCGGCCCGGCGCGGATCAGCGCGCGGGTGTGCGCCGCCGTCAGCAACATGCCCTCCGCCTACAGCGCGGACGCCTGGAACGACGCGGGAGCCCTCTACGCCATCCCGAACTCCTCCAAGCTGCTGCAGTTCGGGTACATGGCGCAGTGGTCGGGCAACGACAGCTATGTCGCCGTGAAGAACACCACGGGCATCCCGGCCGCGCCCGGCGGGTCGTTCAAGCGGGCGAACATGGCGACGATGCGCTTCTCGGTACGCGGCGGTACGCAGATGGCCCGCCAGAACAGCACCGCGCTCCAGGCGCAGCCGAAGGTCGACGACTGCACGACCGACCTGATGGCCGGCGTCCACGACGACAACGCACCGTACAGCGCCACCGCCCATGTGACTCCCGGGACCTGGCAGCCGCGCGACGACATCCACGCGAGCAACGGCGACCACGTGGGCGGCGGTTTCCCTCAGGCCAGGACGCTGAAGGCGGGGCAGAGCGCCACCCAGTCCTTCGGCCGGGCCGTGTGGAGCCCGCTGCACTATCTGCCGACGGTCTGGCAGAAGTCCGTCTACTTCATCCCGGACGCCCTGATCGGTGACCCCGACGTGGGCATCAGCGGGGCCGACCCGACGAAGGAGACGGTGGTCCTGTCCAAGGGAAGCACCACCGTCAAGAAGAAGACCCTGACCAACTGGGGCGATGGCGACTCCGCGTTCTCCGCCCGCATCTCCTCGGCCGGCTGGTACCGCCTGACCGTCGACGCGCGTCGCTACCGTCCGGGCATCACCTTCCCCGCCGACATGCTGTCGTCGCGCACCACCCTCGACTGGCGCTTCAAGGCCGACCCGGCCAAGCCGGCCGTCGCGTCCGTCTTCCTGACCCGCTTCCTGCCCGCGGGGCTGAACACCCACAACCAGGCCGCACCGAACAGCACCACGAGGGTCGACGTGAGTGCCGTACGCGGCTCCCAGAACCCTGACGCGAAGTTCACCAAGGTGACCGCCAAGACCGTCCGGGTCTGGTCCTCCGCCGACGGCGGCAAGACCTGGAAGGCGGCGACGGTCAAGCACGTCGGCTCGACCTGGCAGGCGTCTGTGCACAACCCGGCCCAAGGCGCCGTCGCCCTGCGCTCCGAGGTGACCGACTCCGCCGGGGGCCGCTCGGTGCAGACGGTGTACCGCGCGTACGCCATCGGCTGAGCCCGCCACCACCGTCACGGAGAAAGGACGCCCGCACACCGACGCGGGCGTCCGCTCCGGCTGGGGCACAGGCAGCGGGAGCCCGTCAGACGTCGCTGTCAGGCGCGTGCGAGGCGCGCTGCCGACGGCGCTCGACCAAGTCACCGATCAGCAGAGCGCTCCAGAAGACTGCAAAAAGTGCGCTCGGCACCCGAAGGTAGATGGAGCTCCCGCTGCTCGCGGCGGTCCAGACACATCCGACTATCACCAGCAGGACGTACGCCGGACTCTCAAGCGGGGTATGTCTCCTGGCCATCGCTCCCCAACCTCGTCGGCGAACCTCTTCCTCCGTCACCGCGGACAGGAGGCCTCGGGCGTCGTGGTGACCGCGCCGAGGTTGATGTCTCGCGGCACACGGGCCCGTTGATGGTGAACGTAGCGCACCACGGCGTTCCTCCTCCGCACGCGCCGGCCGGGACGGACGCAGCACTCACTCTGTACATCGTGCGCCCCTCGGTAAACCGGCCACTCTTCTCGGCCCGATACCGATGTGCGCCATCGGCCGCCCGCTCGCACGGCATCGCCGGAACCATCACTTCAACGCCAGGCTCGGGGATGCCCGGTCGACTTCGGAGCCTCGCGACGCCGGCCGAGGCGCATGGATCACCGCCTCCCACCCACTAACTGAGCTCACAGACGGCCCGGTTCTGGACCTCGCAGATCCTGTGGCGGTGATGTGCACTGCCGAGGAAGGGGCCGACATTCCCTCCCCTGACCTGGGCCGATACCATCCCGCGTCATGAGACGATCAGTGATCGCCCTGGTGAGTGCGGGGGCGGCAGTTGTGCTCGCGGGCGGTGGGTACGCCATAGGCGCGGGCAGTCACAACGGCGCGACCGTGAAGTGCGAACAGACCACGCGGGAATTCGCGAAGCGCTCCGATCAGCTCAAGAAGCAGGTGCAGGGCGAAGATGACCGCTGGCAAGTGGTCACAGCGCAGACCGAGATCCTGGCCGTGGTCGTGAAGCAGAACCCGACCTGTTTTGATGCCGGGACGCGCTCGGCTGCGGAGGTCGTCCAGCGGCTTTCCGGGGGAGAGCAGGACGCGGTCAGGTGCGAGTTGATCGGCATCAAAGCCGGAGAGTGTTCGGTCCAGGCTTCCTGACAGCGGCGGACGGCTTGTGCGGCGACGCCTTGGGCCGGTGTCGGTTGCTGTACTTCGCTGCTGTACGGAGCGGTGATGTGTTCCCGACCCGGAGACCGTTGCCGTCATCCGAGGGTGCGCAGACCACGCTTCCGAAGCATCCAGAAGGCCAGGGCCGCCACGGTGAAGATCAGCACGAAGTTGAGAGCGTCCACGATCATGGCGACGGAGTAGGGCGCGTGCAGCAGGTGCGGCACCTTGGCACCGATCAACTCCACACCCATGAGCAGGGGGAGCCAGGCTGCGAAGAAGCGCCTGCTCTGATCGGGACTCGCTCCCTTCCGGACCTTGGTCCGTTCCCACCACCAGCCGCCGAGACTCGCGAGGACCAGCACGCACCCCAGCGCTACCACGGACCATTCCATGAAGCCGAGCATCACATCTCCTCATCGATCAGCGGGGATTCTCCTCTCGCGGGTGACAGCGGGCAATGGTCCAACCGGGCCGCTGTCGGACGCGCGAGGATCTTCCGCGGTGTTGATCCACCAGCATTCCGATGACGAGCGGCAACGGGACGTGGCGGCCGGGCTCGACGACATGCTGCGCACCCCGCCCGTCGGTCCGGACAACAAAGAACCCCCGGGTCTCGTGGACCTGAGGGTTTCGCCTGGAGCGGGTGACGAGAATCGAACTCGCGTGGCGCGTCGCGGTTCTGAACACCGCCGGGGAGTTCGATCCACCCCGGGCCTGACTGGGTTGTCCGGCTGATCGGCCCAGCTCCACCAGACGTGCCGACGAGTACACCTCCACAGCGAACGGCAGGGCCGCCGGCCGTCGTCCTCCCTCTAGGAGAGGACGAAGCCGCCGGACGCCATGGGCCGGCCGCAGTCGGACGGTGCAGATGGGCACTGGTCATGAGGGACCAAGAAGCACCCATCGCACCACGAGGTACACCGTGCCGAAGAGGACGAAGCCGCCCCCGCCGATCGAGGACGGCTCCAGCCTGAGGACGCCGGCACTCCTGCCTTACCGCGCTATCGGCGAGGCCTGCCCGCGATCCCCAAGCGCTGCCTGCGGCGGCCTCAGTTCTTGCTGCTGTCCACGATGACCGGCGTGCCGTTCGAGCCTGTACCGCACGGCACCGCGTACACCGGGTTGGCCTTCGCGGCTTCCTTGTATGCCTCCAGACACTGGTTGTACAGCACCCTGTCGCTCAGCGACTTCTCGATGATCTTGTTGGCGCGGGCGATGCCCTCCGCCTCGATCCGCTTGCGCTCCGCCTCCGCCTTGGCCGTACGCGCCGCCTCGGTGGTCCGCTCGGTGGCCTGCTCCTGCTGGATCTTCTTGTCGATCTGGCCCTGCAGCTTCTCCGATGGCCTCACATTGCGCAGGTTGACGGAGGTGACGTCGATCCCGCGCGGTGCCAGGCGCTTCCTGATGAGGTCGGCGATCTCCGAGCCGATCTGCTCGCGTGCGGAGGCGTAGCCCTCCTCACTGGTGTGCTTCGCGAAGACGTTGCGGATGATCTCGCGGCTGTCCGGAACCACCTGCCGCTCCTCGACGGCTTCCTCGCTGCCCGCCAGTCGGTACAGCTCGACCGCCTTGGTCGGCATCACTGCCCACTTGATGGTGACGTCCACGTACAGCACACCGCCCTGCGAGGAGCGAACCTCGACCACGTCCTTGTTGTTGAGGTTGAGGTCCACCGGGCGGGTGGAGAAGGCCGTGACGTCGGTGAACGGTGACTTGAAGTGGATGCCCGAGGTCAGCGGCGTGCCGATCTTGCCGAAGGTCACCGGCACACCGACCTCGGAGGCGCTCACGACATGGACGCAGGCGAAGGTGCCTGCCAGCACGCCCGCCACGGCACTGAGCGCCGCCCCGAGCTTCCAGCCTGGGGTGGTGCGGCCGCGGCCGACGAGAAAGAGCACCACTGCGGCTATCAGCAGCAGGATGGACAGCACGAACACAGGTATCCCCCTCCGGGAAAGTTTCCGCGCCGCCTGGGGCGCGGCCCGGCGCATCGTAGCGACCTCGGGTGACGGGCCGTATGCGGCCCGGATCAACCAAGAACCGCGGAGCCCCGTGAGCCTCAGTGAGCGGAGGACCGATGGCAGTTGGCGTGCGCAGGCGACGATGCCCTCACCTGGTGCGACCGTGAGCATGCGAAAGGGCCAGTGGAGGAGTTCGACACCGCCGGGGACGATCGACTGTTCGCCAACGAGCGTGGGGGAGTGGTCACTTCCACGAGGTACTGGCGTGTGGGGGACGAAACGCGGCACCTGGCGCTCACGCCGGAACGGGCAGCGTCACCGCCGACCGCTCGTCCCTTCGTCCACCCGTTCCGGTGCGACCCTGAAGGACACCATGGTGCGGGCCGGGCAGTCCTCCGAGGAGGCGGCGCTGATCTCTCAGCACTCCGACGACGAGCGACAGGAAGAGGTCGCCGCCGGCCTCGACGCCACCGTCCGTAAGGCTCGGGCCGCGGCCGCCGAGAAGGGGCACGGCCAGCGTTCTGGCACGGATCTGGCACGCGACATCTGATCACGGCGGACAGCAAAAAGGCCCGGGTCTATGACCTGGGCCTTCGTCGTGGAGCGGGTGACGAGAATCGAACTCGCGCTCTCAGCTTGGGAAGCTGATGTTCTACCATTAAACTACACCCGCGTAAGACGCCGGTTGAGCCGGTGTCCGAATGCTCGCTCACTCTACCTCATCGCAGGCCCCCGGCGCTGAAGCCGAGGGGCCCGCGCGCGTCTCAGGGGAGTGACGGGGCTGCGGGGGGCGGGAGTTGGGGCGTACGGTGGGGGTGTGGGAGAGGGTCCGGGCGGGGCCGGAGCGCCGCCTGGAGAGTCGTCCCTTTCATCCCGTAATGTGGCTTTCGTCGTCAGGGCATCCCAGCCAGACGCGGCTCTTTGGGGAAGGGACTCTAGGACTTGATGGAGCGCACCGTCGTCCGATGTGCCGATGGGCACGTGTTCAGCACCACTTCGTTCCCGATGCAGCAGGCCGAGCGACTCGGTCCCGGGCGGCTCGTCCGGTGTCCGCGGTGTGCGCGGCTCCGTAGCGTCGTGCCCGTGAGTCTCGAGAAGCAGACGCAGCGGCAGTGACGGGCGAGGGGGCGGGAGCGGCCGGCCGCGGTCGGCGAATCGTTCTCGCACCCGCCGGGCCCCCGGGTCGGAGCGTGTGACAGGCGCGCGGAGACGCCACGATTGTGGTGGGTCCGCGCGCCTTGCGTATCCTCGGGGCGTGCTTCTCTCAGACAAGGACATCCGGGCCGAGATCGACGCCGGGCGAGTACGGATCGATCCCTACGACGAATCGATGGTTCAGCCGTCGAGTATCGACGTGCGCCTCGACCGACTGTTCCGCGTGTTCGAGAACCACCGGTACCCCCACATCGACCCCTCCGTCGAGCAGGCCGACCTCACACGGCTCGTGGAGCCCGAGGGGGACGAGCCGTTCATTCTTCATCCCGGGGAGTTCGTGCTCGCCAGCACGTACGAGGTCATCTCGCTACCCGACGACCTCGCGTCCCGGCTGGAGGGCAAGAGCTCGCTCGGGCGCCTCGGGCTCGTCACGCACTCCACCGCCGGCTTCATCGACCCCGGCTTCTCGGGGCACGTGACGCTGGAGCTCTCCAATCTCGCGACCCTTCCCATCAAGCTGTGGCCGGGGATGAAGATCGGGCAGCTGTGCATGTTCCGGCTCAGCTCGCCGGCCGAGTCCCCGTACGGCAGCGAGCGGTACGGGTCCCGCTACCAGGGTCAGCGTGGACCGACCGCCTCCCGGTCCTACCTCAACTTCCACAGGACGCAGGTATGAGCGCCGAGGGAACACGAGAGAACCTCACCTACGAGCAGTTCGGCGTCGCCGTGCGCGAGCTCGCGCAGGCGGTCGCCGACGACGGGTACGAGCCCGACATCGTGCTGTCCATCGCCCGAGGCGGCGTCTTCGTGGCCGGCGGCCTCGCCTACGCCCTCGACTGCAAGAACCTGCACCTCGTGAACGTCGAGTTCTACACGGGTGTGGGCCAGACGCTCGAGATGCCGGTGATGCTGGCGCCCGTCCCGAACGTCATCGACTTCACCGACAAGAAGGTGCTGATCGCCGACGACGTGGCCGACACGGGCAGGACCCTCAAGCTCGTGTACGACTTCTGCCTCGACCACGTGGCCGAGGTGCGCTCCGCGGTGATCTACGAGAAGTCGCAGAGCCTCGTCAAGTGCGAGTACGTGTGGAAGCGCACCGACGACTGGATCAACTTCCCGTGGAGTGTCCTGCCCGTCGTACGTAAGCCGGGTGAGCCGGTCACTCCCTCGCGGGAAGCTCTCTGACCCGCCGCTCACGAGAAGATCCCCGGTCCTGATGGACCGGGGATCTTCGTTTGCGCCACAGCGCGGTACTCGCGGTACTCGCGGTACTCACGCGCTCGTGCCGCTCTAGAACGTGCCCAGCTTCACGATCGACAGCAGGGCGATCAGCTGGATCGCCGACGCGCCCAGCGCCTTCGGCCAGGGCAGGTCGTGGGAGCGGCGGACCATCAGGGTCAGCAGCGCACCGGCCGCCACCCAGGTCGCCCAGCCCACGAGCTGGACGAAGGTCGCGTCGCCGCCGAAGAACATCGCGAGGACCAGGCGGGGCGTGTCCGTCAGCGACATGATCAGCATCGACAGGCCGACCGTGGGCTGCCACGCGCCGTCGCCGCCGAGCTGGCGGGCCACGGTGTGGGTGACCACGCCCAGGACGAAGGCGCTGATCACCATCGCCACGGCCGTCGTCAGGACGATCGGGATGGCGTTGGAGAGGGTGGCGTTGATGGCGTCCTCGCGGGCGCCGTCGAAGCCGAAGACCGCGATCAGGCCGTAGAGGAACGTCACGATCAGGGCGGGGCCCCACATCGTGTAGTCGCGCATCCGCAGGAAGGTCTGGTCGGGGGCCGCCACGATGCCCTTCAGCAGGTCCTTCCAGTGCAGGGGCGGCCCGACCGGAGCCGACGGGGCCGCTGAGCCCGCGTGGTAGGTGTCGCCCTGGTTGTAGGGCGCCTGGTCGCCGACCGCGAAGGCCTGGGTGTGCCCCGGGTTGTTCGCCGCGTACGGGTCGTGCGCGGCGCCCGGTCCCTGGCCGTACGGATCGGCGCCGCCGAAGTACTCCGGCTCGTCACCGGGCCGCCCGTCGTGACCGCCGCCGTTCGCGTGCGGCCACTGGCCACCGCCACCGCCACCGTGCGGCGGCTGCTGGCCACCCCGGTACTGCGGTTGCTGCGGGTACGGCTGCTGAGGCGCCGACGGGTAGCCGTACGACGGCCCCTGGGGCGCCTGCCCGTACGGAGGGTTGTGCGGTCGCGCTTGCGGGGCACGGTTGTCCCGGCCGCCGCGTCCGATCCTGAATCCAGCCACGCCTTCGAACGTACCTGGTCCCACGCGATGACGTACGGGGCCTGGGCTTTCGGGCCCGGCTTTGCTGCTGAGCTGTGACATCCCCTAAGGGGAGTCAGGGGGTGACTTCCGCGCGGGCAGAGGCGGGAGGGGGAGGACGGCGACGGAGAGGGGGCGGGGGCCTTGCGTATCGCGAACCGTTTCGCGAACGGTTTCGCGAACGAGATCGGGAGGGGTCTCGCGTACGGGATCACAGGGTCAGGAACGGCCTCGCGAAGGGCCTCGCGAACGGACCGGGGCGCCCGAGGCCGCACACCCCGACGCCCCCGCCCCCGGCCGGCCTCGGGAAACGCCTGCGCCCCCCGACCCAGGAGCGGGTCGGAGGGCGCAGGAAGGTGCCGTACGGCCGGCTCACTTCACCGGCTGCGGCTCCGGCTCGTGTTCCGACTCCGACTGGCCCGCCGGGGGCTCGTCGTCGACCGGGGTCCGGACGGAGTCCAGGAGGAGCTGGGCGACGTCCACGACCTGGATGGACTCCTTGGCCTTGCCCTCGTTCTTCTTGCCGTTGACCGAGTCGGTGAGCATGACCAGGCAGAACGGGCAGGCGGTGGAGACGATGTCGGGGTTGAGGGAGAGGGCCTCGTCGACGCGCTCGTTGTTGATGCGCTTGCCGATCCGCTCCTCCATCCACATCCGCGCGCCGCCCGCGCCGCAGCAGAAGCCGCGTTCCTTGTGGCGGTGCATCTCCTCGTTCCTGAGGCCCGGGACGCTGGCGATGATCTCGCGCGGCGGCGTGTAGATCTTGTTGTGTCGGCCCAGGTAGCAGGGGTCGTGGTAGGTGATGATGCCCTCGACCGGCGTGACCGGGACGAGCTTGCCCTCGTCGACCAGGTGCTGGAGCAGCTGGGTGTGGTGGATGACCTCGTAGTCGCCGCCGAGCTGCGGGTATTCGTTGCCGATGGTGTTGAGGCAGTGCGGGCAGGTCGCGACGATCTTCTTCGCCGACCTCGGCTTGCGCGACTCCTCGGTGACCTTGCCGTCGTCGTCGAGTTCCTCGCCGAACGCCGTGTTCAGGGCCATGACGTTCTCCATGCCGAGCTCCTGGAACAGGGGCTCGTTGCCCAGGCGGCGGGCGGAGTCGCCGGTGCACTTCTCGTCACCGCCCATGATCGCGAACTTGACGCCCGCGATGTGCAGCAGTTCGGCGAACGCCTTCGTGGTCTTCTTCGCGCGGTCCTCCAGGGCGCCCGCGCAGCCGACCCAGTACAGGTACTCGACCTCGGTCAGGTCCTCGATGTCGCGGCCGACGACCGGCACCTCGAAGTCGAGTTCCTTCGTCCACTCCAGGCGCTGCTTCTTGGCCAGGCCCCAGGGGTTGCCCTTCTTCTCCAGGTTCTTGAGCATCGTGCCCGCCTCGGACGGGAAGGACGACTCGATCATCACCTGGTAGCGGCGCATGTCGACGATGTGGTCGATGTGCTCGATGTCCACCGGGCACTGCTCGACGCAGGCGCCGCAGGTGGTGCAGGACCACAGGACGTCGGGGTCGATGACGCCGTTCTCCTCGGCCGTGCCGATGAGGGGCCGCTCGGCCTCCGCCAGCGCCGCCGCGGGCACCTCGGCCAGCTGCTCCTGCGACGCCTTCTCCTCGCCCTCCATGGTCTTGCCGCCGCCGGCCAGCAGGTAGGGGGCCTTGGCGTGCGCGTGGTCGCGCAGCGACATGATCAGCAGCTTCGGGGAGAGCGGCTTGCCCGTGTTCCAGGCCGGGCACTGCGACTGGCAGCGTCCGCACTCGGTGCAGGTGGAGAAGTCCAGCAGGCCCTTCCAGGAGAACTGCTCGACCTGGGAGACACCGAACACGTCGTCGTCACCGGGGTCGGTGAAGTCGATCGGCTTGCCGCCCGACGTCATCGGCAGCAGGGCGCCCAGGGCCGTCCCGCCCTTCGCGTCCCGCTTGAACCAGATGTTCGGGAACGCCAGAAAGCGGTGCCAGGCGACGCCCATGTTGGTGTTCAGCGACACCACGATCATCCAGATGAAGGAGACGCTGATCTTGATCATGGCGACCAGGTAGACCAGGTTCTGGAGGGTCGTGACGCTCAGGCCCTTGAAGGCCAGGACCAGCGGGTACGAGGCGAAGTAACCGGCTTCGTAGCTCTCGACGTGGTGCAGGGCGCCCTCGAGGCCGCGCAGGGTGTAGATGGCCAGGCCGATGGTGAGGATGACGTACTCGACGAAGTACGCCTGTCCGGACTTGGAGCCGGCGAAGCGGGACTTGCGGCCCGGACGCGAGGGCAGGTTCAGCAGCCGGATCGCCATCAGGACGAGGATGCCGAGGATGGTCATCACACCGATGAACTCGGTGTACATCTCGAACGGCAGGAAGTCGCCGATGAGGGGCAGCGTCCAGTCGGCCTGGAAGAGCTGTCCGAAGGCCTGCGCCAGGGTCGGGGGCAGCGTCAGGAAGCCGACGGCCACGAACCAGTGGGCCACGCCGACGATGCCCCAGCGGTTCATCCGGGTGTGACCGAGGAACTCCCGGACCAGCGTCACGCTGCGCTGGTAGGGGTTGTCGGTCCGACTCCCGGCGGGGGCCGGCTGCCCCAGCTTGAAGTACCGGACGAACTGACCGATGGCGCGTGCCAGCAGCGCCACGCCGACCACGGTCAGGACCAGCGACACGATGATCGCGGCGAGTTGCATTTCGGGGCTCCTCGGGCCTGCGAGGGTTTCTCGAGCGAGATTACTAAGCGGTAACTTATGCAGTCCGTCTGAGACTACCCGCATCCTCCGCCGCACTGTAGCCAGCCGCTCGGTGATCTGTGTCGCTGAGGGTTGCCTCAGAATCCGATCGTGTTATTCGTACCAAATAGGTACATTTACCTCTAATTTATATCCGTGCTCTACGGGATCGCCGCTGCCGCCGCCGCTCTGCTGCTCACCGCCCTCCTCACATCGCTGCTCCGAACGCCCGCCCGCCGCCTCGGCATCGTCGACCGGCGGCGCCAGCGGCCGGTGCCGCTGCTCGGGGGAGCGGCCGTCGTGCTCGTCACCTGCGCCGTCGCGGCGGCGGGGGACTGGACGGGCGTCGCCCGGCTGGGCGACGGGGTCGGCCGGCTGCTCGTCGCGGGCGCCGCGGTCGCCGCGCTCGGGCTGGTCGGTGACGCGTGGCGGCTGAAGACGCGGTTCCTGGTCGTCGGTACGGCGGTGGCGGCGGCCTGCGTGGTGCCGTACGGCGAGACGGGGGTGCCCGGCGGGCTGCTCGCCGTGGGCTGGGTCGTCTGGGTGGCGCTCGCCTTCAGGGGGCTCGACCACGGCGACGGGCTCGCGGGCACCGTCGGGGTGGTCACCGCCTTCGGAGTGGGCGCCTGCGCCGCCGCGGAGGTCATGGACGGGCTCGCGGTGCTGCTCAGCGTGTTCGCCGCCGCGCTGACCGGGTTCCTCATGCACAACTGGCATCCCGCGCGGGTCGGCCTCGGTGCCTGCGGGTCGCTGTTCACGGGCTTCGTGCTCGCCTCGGCCGCGCTGCTCACCCGGACCGGGTACGGGCTCGTGCCCAGCGCGGGGGTGCTGTTCGCGCTCACGGCGATCGCGAGCGCCGACGCCGTCCTGGTGGTCCTGGCGCGCCGGATCGCCGGGCGGCCGCTGCTGCGCCGGGGGCCCGACCATCTCGGCCACCGGCTGCGGCGGCGCGGGCTCACCGCGCAGGGGGCGACCGTGGTGCTCGGTGCCGGGGCCTTCTCGGCGGTGCTCGTCGGGGTGCTGGTGCACACCGGATGGATCGGTGCGCAGGCCGTGCTCTGGGTGGCGGGAGCGGCGCTGCTCGGCGTGCTCGGGGTGTTGCGCCTCTCTGTGCGCGGCCCGCGACGGTCCGCGTCGGCGCAGGTCAGGCCCCAGTTGCGCGTAAGGAACGGATAAGAGTTGAGTCGCCATGACTCAGCTCTGTTGACCACGGGCCGGGTCTCGTGCACACTTGAGTCCGTTCCACTCAAGTCAGCTGGAGGAAATCACCATGGCACGTGCGGTCGGCATCGACCTGGGCACGACTAACTCCGTCGTCAGCGTTCTGGAGGGCGGCGAGCCCACCGTCATCACCAACGCCGAGGGTGCCCGGACCACGCCGTCCGTCGTCGCCTTCGCGAAGAACGGTGAGGTGCTCGTCGGCGAGGTCGCCAAGCGCCAGGCGGTCACGAACGTGGACCGGACCATCCGGTCCGTCAAGCGCCACATGGGCACGGACTGGAAGATCGAGCTCGACGGCAAGAGCTTCAACCCGCAGCAGATGAGCGCGTTCATCCTGCAGAAGCTGAAGCGTGACGCCGAGGCGTACCTGGGCGAGAAGGTCGCGGACGCGGTCATCACCGTCCCGGCGTACTTCAACGACTCCGAGCGCCAGGCGACGAAGGAAGCCGGCGAGATCGCCGGTCTCAACGTCCTTCGCATCGTCAACGAGCCCACCGCGGCCGCGCTGGCGTACGGCCTCGACAAGGACGACCAGACGATCCTCGTCTTCGACCTCGGTGGCGGCACCTTCGACGTGTCCCTCCTGGAGATCGGCGACGGCGTCGTCGAGGTGAAGGCCACCAACGGCGACAACCACCTCGGTGGTGACGACTGGGACCAGCGTGTCGTCGACTACCTGGTGCAGCAGTTCAGGTCCGGTCACGGCGTGGACCTCGCCAAGGACAAGATGGCCCTCCAGCGTCTGCGCGAGGCTGCCGAGAAGGCCAAGATCGAGCTGTCCTCGTCCACCGAGACCTCGATCAACCTGCCCTACATCACCGCCTCCGCCGAGGGCCCGCTGCACCTGGACGAGAAGCTCACCCGGGCTCAGTTCCAGCAGCTGACGGCCGACCTGCTGGAGCGCTGCAAGACCCCGTTCCACAACGTCATCAAGGACGCCGGCATCCAGCTCGGCGAGATCGACCACGTCGTTCTCGTCGGCGGCTCCACCCGTATGCCCGCCGTCGCCGAGCTCGTCAAGGAGCTGACCGGCGGCAACGAGGCCAACAAGGGTGTGAACCCGGACGAGGTCGTCGCCATCGGCGCCGCGCTCCAGGCCGGTGTCCTCAAGGGCGAGGTCAAGGACGTCCTGCTCCTCGACGTCACCCCGCTGTCCCTCGGTATCGAGACCAAGGGCGGCATCATGACGAAGCTCATCGAGCGGAACACGACGATCCCGACCAAGCGGTCCGAGATCTTCACCACCGCCGAGGACAACCAGCCGTCCGTGCAGATCCAGGTCTACCAGGGCGAGCGCGAGATCGCGGCGTACAACAAGAAGCTCGGGATGTTCGAGCTGACCGGCCTGCCGCCGGCCCCGCGTGGTGTCCCGCAGATCGAGGTCGCCTTCGACATCGACGCCAACGGCATCATGCACGTCACGGCGAAGGACCTCGGCACCGGCAAGGAGCAGAAGATGACCGTCACCGGCGGCTCCTCGCTGCCGAAGGACGAGGTCGACCGCATGCGCCAGGAGGCCGAGAAGTACGCGGAGGAGGACCACGCCCGCCGCGAGGCGGCCGAGGCCCGCAACCAGGGCGAGCAGCTCGTCTACCAGACCGAGAAGTTCCTCAAGGACAACGAGGACAAGGTCCCGGGCGAGATCAAGGCCGAGGTCGAGGCGTCGGTCGAGGAGCTCAAGGCCGCGCTCAAGGGCGAGGACACCGCCGAGATCCGTACCGCCACGGAGAAGGTGGCCGCCGTCTCCCAGAAGCTGGGCCAGGCCATGTACGCCGACGCCCAGGCCGCGCAGGCCGCCGGTGGCGCGTCCGCCGGTGCCGGTGAGGGCAGGGCCGACGACGACGTCGTGGACGCCGAGATCGTGGACGACGAGCGCAAGGACGGTGCCGCGTGACGGAGGAGACCCCGGGCTTCGAGGAGAAGCCCGACGTCCCTTCCGGCGCGACCTCTGACGACGCCGAGCCGAAGGCCGCCGCCCCCTCCGCGGAGGGGGCGGCGGCCCCGGCCGGGGACGCGAACCACACCACCGCTCTGGTGGCCCAGCTGGACCAGGTGCGTACGGCGCTCGGCGAGCGCACGGCGGACCTCCAGCGGCTCCAGGCGGAGTATCAGAACTACCGCCGTCGGGTGGAGCGCGACCGGATCGCGGTCAAGGAGATCGCGATCGCGAACCTCCTGACCGAGCTCATGCCCACGCTGGACGACATCGGCCGCGCCCGGGAGCACGGCGAACTCGTCGGCGGATTCAAGTCCGTCGCGGAGTCGCTGGAGACCGTCGCGGCGAAGATGGGCCTTCAGCAGTTCGGCAAGGAGGGCGAGCCCTTCGACCCGACGATCCACGAAGCCCTGATGCACAGTTACGCGCCGGACGTCACCGAGACGACCTGCGTGGCGATCCTGCAGCCCGGGTACCGGATCGGCGAGCGCACCATCCGCCCCGCGCGGGTGGCCGTGGCCGAACCCCAGCCGGGCGCACAGGCGGTCAAGGCCGAGGACTCGGCCGAGACGGCCGACGACAAGGAGAGCGGTGGCCCGGACGAGGGCTGACGCCGGCGGCGGGGCGAGGAAGGAGGGACGTCGAGGATGAGTACCAAGGACTTCATCGAGAAGGACTACTACAAGGTTCTCGGCGTCCCCAAGGACGCCACCGAGGCCGAGATCAAGAAGGCGTACCGCAAGCTCGCCCGCGAGTTCCACCCGGACGCCAACAAGGGCAACACCAAGGCGGAGGAGCGCTTCAAGGAGATCTCCGAGGCGAACGACATCCTCGGTGACCCCAAGAAGCGCAAGGAGTACGACGAGGCCCGCGCGCTCTTCGGCAACGGCGGCTTCCGCCCGGGGCCGGGCGCGGGCGGCGGCAACTTCAACTTCGACCTGGGCGACCTCTTCGGAGGCGGCGCCCAGCAAGGCGGCGGCGGGGCCGGCGGCTTCGGCGGCGGTATCGGTGACGTCTTCGGCGGACTGTTCAACCGGGGTGGCGCGGGCACCGGCACGCGCACCCAGCCCCGGCGCGGCCAGGACATCGACACCGAGGTCACGCTGAGCTTCACGGAGGCGATCGAGGGCGCGACGGTCCCGTTGCGGATGACCTCGCAGCAGCCGTGCAAGGCCTGTTCCGGCACCGGCGACAAGAACGGCACCCCGCGGGTGTGCCCGACCTGCGTCGGCACCGGCCAGGTGGCGCGGGGTTCCGGTGGCGGGTTCTCGCTGACGGACCCCTGCCCGGACTGCAAGGGCCGCGGTCTGATCGCCGAGCACCCCTGCCTGGAGTGCAAGGGCAGCGGCCGCGCCAAGTCCTCGCGGACCATGCAGGTCCGCATCCCGGCGGGCGTCACCGACGGGCAGCGGATCCGGCTGCGCGGCAAGGGCGCGCCCGGCGAGCGGGGCGGCCCCGCGGGCGACCTGTACGTGGTGGTGCACGTCGACTCCCACCCGGTGTTCGGCCGCAAGGACGACAACCTCACCGTCACCGTCCCGGTGACGTTCACGGAGGCGACGCTCGGCGGCGAGGTGCGGGTACCGACCCTCGGCGGCCCGCCGGTGACGCTGAAGCTGCCACCGGGCACCCCGAACGGCCGCACGATGCGCGCCCGCGGCAAGGGCGCGGTCCGCAAGGACGGCACCCGCGGCGACCTGTTGGTCACCGTCGAGGTGAGTGTTCCGAAGGACCTGTCGGGGAAGGCTCGTGACGCACTGGAGGCGTATCGCGAGGCGACCGCGGGTGAGGACCCGCGGGAGGAGCTGTTCGAGGCCGCGAAGGGAGCTTGAGAGTGATGGACGGCCGCCGGCGTAACCCGTACGAACTGACCGAGGAGACCCCGGTCTACGTCATCTCGGTGGCGGCCCAGCTCTCCGGCCTGCATCCGCAGACGCTGCGCCAGTACGACCGGCTGGGCCTGGTCTCCCCGGACCGCACCGCGGGACGGGGCCGGCGGTACTCGGCCCGTGACATCGAACTGCTGCGTACCGTCCAGCAGTTGTCGCAGACCGAGGGCATCAACCTGGCCGGCATCAAGCGCATCATCGAACTGGAGAACCAGGTCGCCGCGCTCCAGTCCCGGGTCGCGGAGATGGAGGCGGCGCTGGACGGCGCGGCCGCCACGATGCGCCAGCGGGAGGCCGCGGTGCACGCCTCCTACCGGCGGGACCTGGTCCCGTACCAGGAGGTCCAGCAGACGAGCGCGCTGGTGGTGTGGCGGCCGAAGCGGCAGCAGTCCGACTGACCGGCCGGTACCCCGCCGATCCAGGAGAGGCCCGGAGGTTCAGCAGAACCTCCGGGCCTCTCCTGTGCGCTGTGTCCCGCGCGGTTCAGCGACCGACGAAGAAGTCGACGGTCGTGCTCCGCTCGCTCTGGCGCCCGTAGGCGTCCACGGCGGTGACGGTGGCCGTGCACGGGCCGTTGTAGGGCGAGGTCCAGCTGATGGCGCCGGTGGTGGACAGCGAGGTGCCGCTCGACCCGCAGGCGCCGCTGATCTCCCAGGAGTAGCCCCGCAGCACCCGGTCCTCGTCACCCGTGCCGGGCGCGGCCGTGACCTGGATGGGCGAGCGCAGGGGTGCCCCCGAGGAGACCAGGGTCAGCAGCGGTGCGGCGGGTCCGGTCGCGGTGGCCGGGGAGAGCCGGTCGACGACCGCCTGCGCCGAGGGGACCGACTCCGCGCCGGTGCCGTCGACGGTGGTGACGAGGTAGTACGCCGTGCCGCGCGGCGCGGACGTGTCGTCGTAGGAGGACGCCGTGGCGTCGGGGGCGCCGATCAGGGACCAGCCGCCGGTGGCGGACGTGCGGCGGTAGACGCGGAAGCCGGAGACGTCCTGCGCGCCGGGGTCCGAGCTCCAGACGACGGACGTCGACGCGTCGGACGGCGTGCCCTGGACCCCGCTCGGGGCGGGCAGGGCCGAAGCGGCGGGGAGGGTGACCGTGACCGGCAGGGAGGCCGGTCCGACGTTCATCGCGGTGTCGACGGCCCGCACGGTGTACCGGTACGCCGTGCCCGGCTCCGCCAGGACATCCGTGTACGACGTCCCGAACACCGTCTCCGGGCCGTCCAGGTCCTGCCGGCCCTCCGGCGCCCCCCACACCTCGTAGTGGTGGACGTCCTTCGCCGAAGACGCCTGCCAGAAGAGGGAGTTGCCCGCTGTGGTGCCGAGCGCCGTCAGGCCGGTGACCTGCGCCGGCGCGGTCCGGTCCACGGTGACGACGGTCCGGTCCACCGAGCCGGCCGACTCGTTGCCCGCCTTGTCGTAGGCCCGGACCTGGTACACGTACGTCTCGCCGGTCGGCGGCAGGGCCGCGTCGGTGTACGAGGCGGCCGTGGTGGACGCCAGCCGGGTCCAGGCGGTGGCCGCACCGGACGCCGGACGCCGGTAGACCCGGTACCCCGCGAGGTCCATCTCCTGGTTCTTCGCCCAGGTGAGCCGGGCCGCGCCGGTCGCCTGGGTGTACGTCAGGGCGGGGGCCGCCGGGGCGAGCGGCTTCACCTTGTCGACGCTCGCGGACGTGCGGGGCGTGTAGGCGAACTTGACGTTGGCGTTGCCGGTCCAGTTCACGTAGTCGACGCGGACGGTGTGGCGGCCCTTGGGCAGGGTGAGGTTGACGGCCTTGGACGTCGTGGTCGAGCCGTTCTTCCAGAGGTCGACCTTGCGGGAGTTGTCGACGTAGACGCGGATGCCGTCCTGGGCGGCGACCGAGAGGGTGAAGGGGCCGCCCGAGCCGAAGTCGCGGGTGACGCTCCAGCGGACCGCGAAGTTGTTCGTCGGCAGGCCGGAGGTCGGGGCCTTGGCGCCCCACTTCTCGTCGATCGCGCTGTCGCAGTCGGTCTTCTTCGCCGTGCCCGAGAAGGTGGTGTTCGCGAAGAACTGCCGCTTGTACACCGGTGAGGTACAGCTGACGGCCGCCGACGCGGGGGCGGCGACGGCCGTGAACAGGCCCGCGGTGGTGGCGAGGACGACCGTGGTGGCCGTGAGGGTGCTGGTTCTCATCTTCGTTCTCTTGCTCGTTCTTGTGCTTGTTCTTGTGCTTGTTCTCATGCGGGGCGCGGGAGGGACGCGGCCCAGTCGACGTTGGAGAAGGCTTCCGTGCCGTCCGGCGCGACGACCGAGAGCACGTAGTGGTTGGTCGTGCCGGTCGGCGCGTCCAGGTCCAGGTACCGGGTGGTCGTGGGGGCCAGGGGCACGTCGGTCAGACGGGCCCACCGTCCGGCCGCGCGGTCCCAGCGGTAGACGTGGACGCCGAGGGAGTCGGCCGCTTCGCAGTCGATCGAGAGGATGCCGGCGCCCGTGGAGGTGGCGTCGCTGTAGAGCCAGCAGGGCGCGGTCTCGGCCGGGATCTCCGAGGGCGTGAGGTCGAGCTGGGTGACGTCGGTCCCGGTGATGGTGGGACTCCACTCGCCGCCGATCTCGTCCTCGTACGTCAGGGAGTTGCCGTAGCGGTCGACGGCGACGACGAAGTAGGTCCGGCTGTCGCCGTGCGCCCCGTACGGGCCGTCGAGGTACTCGCTGGTGCCGGCGTCGACCTCGGCCACGAACTCGTGGGTGCCCGCGTACGGGCCGCGCCGGTAGATCCAGTACTCGTCCAGGTCGGCCACCGTGGCGTCGTCCCAGTCGAGCTTGACGCCGTACTCGAGGGGTTCGGCGTGCAGGCCCGTGACGGGCGGCGGCGGGACCTCGTCGCCCGAGGTGGTGATGGTGACCTCGGCGGAACCGGTGGACCACAGGCCCGCGGTGTTCTGGCGGTGCAGCTTGTAGTGGTACGTCTCGCCGTGCCGTACGTCGTTGTCGTGGCAGCTGCGGATCGTGTTGCCGTCCGCGTCGGTGCTGGTCCGGGGCGTGTTGCAGCGGGCGAGCGTCCACTGGCGGGAGCCGTCCGCGGAGGCCGCCGAACGGTAGACCCGGTAGTCGGCCGTGTCGCCGCCCGCGGGCTCCTTCCAGGTGACCTGCACACCCCAGTCGGTCGAGGAGAGGGTCACGCCGGACGGCACGGTGATGGTCGGCGTCGCCTGCGCGATCGCGGAGTCCGCGGTGTTCCCGGCCGTGTCGACCGCGCTGACCTTGTACTCGTACACCTTGCCGTACTGCACCGGGCTGTGCCGGTAGCCGGTGGCGGTGGTCTCGGTGAGCAGGGTGTAGCGGGACGCCGAGGCCAGCTTGCCGTAGACCTGGTAGCGGACCGCGTCCGCCGACGCCGTCCAGGACAGGTCGTTGGCGTCCTGCGTGGCCGTGGCGGTCAGGACCGGCGTGCCGGGCGGGGTGACGTCGGGGGAGGGGACGGGTCCCTTGCTCGCCGCGCCCGTCGACTCGTTGCCGGCCTTGTCGTAGGCGCGGACCTGGTAGTAGTACTTCTGGCCCGTGCACGGCGGGCGGTCGCCGAAGGCGAGCTGGGTGGTCGTGCCGACCTTCGTCCAGGTGCTCGTGCCCTCGGCCTGACGGTAGATCCGGTAGCCGGCGAGGTCCATCTCCTGGTTGCGCGCCCACACCAGGTACGCGACCACCTCGGTCGGCGACTCCGGGACGTAGTCCCACGTGACACCGGCCGGCGTACGCGGCCGGACCTTGTCGACGGTCGCCGAGGTGTTGGGCGCGTAGGCCAGCTTGACGTTCGCCGAGCCCGTCCAGTTGACGTAGTCCACGCGCAGGGTGTGCTTGCCCGCCGGGATCGTGACGTTGACGGTCTTCTTCGTCGTGGTCGAGCCGTTCTTCCAGAGGTCGACCTTGCGGGAGTTGTCGACGTAGACGCGGATGCCGTCCTGGGCGGCGACCGCGAGGGTGAAGGGGCCGCCGGAGCCGAAGTCGCGGGTGACGCTCCAGCGGACCGCGAAGTTGTTCGTCGGCAGGCCGGAGGCCGGGGCCTTGGCACCCCAGTTCTCGTCGATCACGCTGTCGCAGTCGGTCCGCTTCGGGGTGCCCGAGAAAGCGGTGTTCGCGTAGAACTGCCGTTTGTACACCGGTGAGGCGCAGTTCGTCGCGGCAACGGCGGGGACGGCGGCGGTGGTGAGGAGGCCGCCGGCGGTGGCGAGCACGACGGCGGTGGCGGTCGCCGTGGACGTGCGTCGTCTGGCTGGGTTCATTCGGTCCTCTGGTCGGGATCGGCACGGGAGTTCTGTTCCGTCGGGATCACGACTCGCGAAGAGTGGGATTGGTTGTACGGATCTTTGCCTACGCGTGAACTCCCCTTGGGTGGAGGGTCCGTGGCGAGCGCCTGGAGGCGTGTTCGCAGCGTGTTCACGAGCGGCTTCGGGCTAAGCGGAGCGTGATGTTGCTATCTCGTTAAGTAGTTCTGCTTGACGGCGATGGTTGCCGACGCGTTGGCTTTTCAGACACCTGGGTCACCATGTCGCACCCATGTCCGGAACACACCTGAAGTGAGTCCCCGAATGCGTCGTATCGCCATATCCGTGGCCGCGTCCACGATGACCCTCTCGCTGGCCGGTTGCGGCATGCTCGACGCGACGGGGGGCACCGACGACGCAAGCCCGAGGAAGGGCAACGACATCACGGTCGGTGTGCTGCTGCCGGAGAAGAAGAACACGCGCTACGAGTTGTTCGACTACCCCATCATCAAGAAGAAGGTCGCCTCCCTCACCAACAACGAGGGCAGGACGGTGTACTCCAACGCCGGTCAGGACGCGGACGAGCAGGCGACCCAGATGCAGAGGATGATCGACGACAAGGTCGACGTCATCCTGCTGGACGCCGTCGACTCGCACGCCATCGCGGGCATGGTGCAGAAGGCCAAGGACGCGAGCATCCCGGTCATCGCCTACGACCGGCTCGCCGAGGGCCCGATCGACGCGTACGTCTCCTTCGACAACGAGCTCGTCGGTGAGGTGCAGGGGCGCACCCTGGCCGAGAGTCTGAGCTCCACCAAGAAGATCGTCATGGTCAACGGTTCGCCCACCGACCCGAACGCCAAGCAGTTCAAGGAGGGCGCGCTCTCCGAACTCAACGGCAAGGTGACCATCGCCGAGACGTTCGACATCAAGGACTGGAGCCCGGAGCTGGCCCAGGCCAACATGACGAAGGCGATCGACAAGATCGGCAAGGACAACATCGCCGGCGTCTACTCCGCCAACGACGCCATGGCGAGCGGCATCATCAAGGCCCTGGAGGCCGCGGGTGTCTCCGAACTGCCGCCGATCACCGGCCAGGACGCCGAACTCGCGGCGGTGCAGCGCATCATCGCCGACGAGCAGTTCATGAGCGTCTACAAGTCGTACCCGGAGGAGGCCGAGGCCGCCGCGGAGATGGCCGTCGCCAAGGTCCAGGGGCACGACATCCAGTTCGACGCGCTCACCTCGGACAAGGTCGACAGCCCCACGAACAGCAAGATCCCCGCGCAGCTCGTGACCGTCGTCGCCCTGACGAAGACGAACATCGAGGAGACGGTCGTCGCGGACGGCATCTACAAGGTGTCCGACATCTGCACCGAGAAGTACAAGGCGGCCTGCACGGCGCTCGGCCTGAAGTAGCCGGGGGACACGCGGCCGGGAGGGACCGTCCTCACCAGCCCATGAGCGGTTTCACCGGGATGAGCACACCGTCGGCGGCGTGCTCGACCGGGGCGCTGTTCATGAAGCCGGCCGCGTCGGCCGGCGACGCCCGCCAGGCGCCGGCGCGCGACGACGTACGTGTGGAACTCGGGGGACCCGTTCTCCACCCGCGGCCGGACGGCGCAGAACCGGCCGTCCGGCTGTCCCTCGCTGTGCGAACCGGCGACGGCCGTCAGGCCGCAGCGCAGGGACAGCGGGGTGAAGGTGAGATGCCCGTCCCGGCAGGCCCGGGAGGGCCGCTGTGAGGCCGTGGCGGGCGAGGGCGCGGCCCGGACTCCCGCCGCCGCCCGCGCAGCCCGCGAGGGCCGGTGTCAGCGCGGCCAGTGCCGTCATCGCCGGCGCCGTCGGCACACGCCCCGTCCGCATGGCCGCATTCTCGGGCGCCCCGCACGGTGAGGGGAGGGGGGTACGGCACTCCGGTACGGCCGTGCCGGCGCCCCGCCGACCGTGCTCGCCGTCTGCCTGCCGCACCCGTCGCCGTGCCCGCCGTGCCCGACGCGGCGGTCGTCCGTCGCCGTCCGCCGCTCCGCCCGCCGTCCTTCGCAGCGCTCGTCGCTCCCGCGGCTCACCCGGTGCCCGCCGCGCGCCGACCGGCAGGAGCGGGTGGCCGGCCAGGGCTCCTACGGGTGACCGTTACCCGCGGGGAAGCGGGTTCCGCGACGCACCGGCGGGGTACGGAACACCACCATCAGCTTGTTGCAACGCGGCGGGCGGAGGTAGGCGGATAGCAGGGCGAACCGGCTGTTTCCCACGGTCGCGGCGAGAGGAGCCGTGTTGCGGAGCAGGTCCGCTCCGCGCATAGTGGCGGCTGCGGAAGAGGCTGGACCGGGGGTGGGATGGGCGATGGCCGGGCACGGGACGGAGGAGCATCCACACGGTGCCGACCGACTGTGCGGGGCCGGGGATCGCGTGTATTCCCGGGCCGTACGGCGCGGCCGGGTGCGGCGGCGTGACGCCGATCCGGTGCCCTGCCTCCTGGAACTCGCCCTGCTGCACCCGGACCCCGACGACATGGACTGGCTGGTGCCGACGGCGCCGCAGGAGGTCATGACGCGGCTGCTGCGCGGGGTGTACGACGAGGTCAGCGTGAGCCAGCGGCGGGTGGGCGCGGCGGTGGCGGCCGTCGAGTGGTACGCGGGCCTGGGCGGCCGGCTGCCGTCCTCGGGCACCGAGGGCAGCGCGATCCGGGTCCTGGACGGACTCTCCCGTATCCAGACGGCGATGGACGAGGCGACGGAGGCGTGCACGACGGAGGTGCTGACGGTGCAGCCGGGCGGTATCCGCCGTGAGGCCGAACTGTCGGAGGGCCTGCACCGGGCGCTGACGCTGCGCGGGCGCGGGGTGCGCATGCGCGACCTGTACAACCACGTGGCCCGGCACGGCCAGGGTCTGCTCAACTACCTGGAGCTGATGGGCGACACGGTCGAGGCGCGCACCCTCGACGAGGTCATCGACCGGCTCATCCTCTTCGACCGCACGGTCGCCTTCATCCCCGCCAACGCCGACCACACGATGGCCCTGGAACTGCGTCACCCGGCCCTGGTCGGCTACTTCGCCACGGTCTTCGAACGCCTGTGGCGGCTGGCGATCCCGCTCACCGCCGCCCTGCCCGACACCGGCATCGAGGGCATCTCCCACCGCGAGCAGTCCATCGCGGCGCTGCTCGCCGAGGGCCACCAGGACGCGGTGATCGCCGAACGCCTGGGCATCAGCGTGCGCACCTGCCGCGCCCACATCGCGCGCCTGTCGGAGACCCTGGGCGCGGCGAGCCGCACCCAACTGGGCGTCCGGATAGCGCAGGTGGGCCTGGACGGCACCACGACCCCCGAGGCTCCCCGCCTCAGTCTTCCCGACCAGGGGTCGCCGACCGCCCTGTGAGGCGGCCGGGCCGGGCGGCCGCCCGCGTGGTCACGAGAGACTCCCCCGCGGCTTGCGTGGTCGCGAAAGGCTCCGAACGCTCCCCTGGTCGCGAAAGGCTCCGAGCGGCTCCCCTGGTCGCGAAAGGCTCCCCGCCGGCTCAGTGCTCCCGCTCCAGAATCCCCGACTGGGCTATGAGGAAGCCGAGTTGGGCGCGGCTGCCGCTGCCGAGGGCCTGGGCCAGCTTGGCGATGTGGGCGCGGCAGGTGCGCACGTTCATGCCGAGACGGCGGGCGATGGCCTCGTCGACGTGCCCCTCGATGAGGAGTTTGGCGATGGAGTGCTGGATGTCGGTGATGCCGTCGGGGGCGGTCTCGTACGGTGTGCCGACCCGGAGGGGCACCGCGCGCGTCCACATGAAGTCGAAGACCTTGATCAGGTAGCGGACCAGGCCGGGGTGGCGGAGCTCCAGGGCGACCTGCCGGTCCTCCCGGACGGGGATGAAGGCCACCGTCTCGTCGCAGATGATGAGGCGTTCGACGAGTTCGTCGATGGTGCGGACCTCGACCTTGCCGGTGGAGATCTGGTCGACGTAGGCCAGCGTCTGGGGGCTGTGCCGGGCGGTGTGCTGGTACAGCGTGCGCAGCCGTACCCCCCGCTCAAGTAGCGGACGGTCGCGTTCCAGGCCTTTCAGGAGGTTGCTCTCCAGGCGGCGGCCGCCGGGCTGCACGGCGAGCACCTCGGTGTGGGACTCGGAGGTGGCGATGTTGAGCGCCGCGTTGATCCGGTCCCGGCCCTCCAGCACCGTGATGGAGTGTGTGCTTCCGGTGCTCTGGGCGCTGGCGGCCATGAACGGCTCGAAGGCGTCGGCCAGTTCGACCGAGAGTCGCCTGCGCTCCGTGATCTCCCGCTCCAAGGGGTGGAGATGCTGGGCCAGGGCGACCGTCGGCGGAACCGGCCGCAGCCAGTTGACGTCGTCGGGATCCGGGTGCAGGAGGCCGAACTCCATCAGGCAGGGAACGTCCGCCACGTCCGTCCTGGGCACGCGACCTGCGCGAAGAGCACTGGCGTAGACGCGACCGCCTTCGTCGCAGAGTTCGGTTATCGCATGGGGATGTGCCGCTTGCATACCGTTTGTCCCCAATTCTCCACCCCCCAGGGTCCTGAACATGCAGGAACATGATGCATCGATTGTGTGGCCATGACGTGCCCGAATGAGCCATCGTCTTATCCGACGGGGGAAGAGGAGACCATCGAGTGAGGACGAAGCCGACTATGCGTAAGAGAATGCTTCGCTCGGTACTTGCCGCTGCTCTTTCCGCCGTCGTGGTGTTCGGGGCCGTGAGCGGCCTGGCCGGCAAGTCGAGTGACGTTCATGCGGACAGTGGTTCGATTGCGGTAGTCGTCGGGGTGGACCACACCGACGACACTTCCTGGGACTGAGCGTGATGACCACCCCACCCGACGACCGATCCTTCCGCCGCGAGATGGCCACCGCCTATCGCTCCGGATGGCACTTCATCGACCTGGTCACCGCCATCCCCCACAGTGGTGACTCGCTGATGGTGACCGTCTTCGGAGAGCCGGTGGTGGTCACGCGGGACGAGGAAGAGGACGTACGGGCGTACCGGTGCCTGCGGCGGCCTCGGGGGGCGCCGCAGCCCGTGCGGTGTGCCATCCGGTACGGAATGATCTTTGTGAATCTCGACCAGCGGGACCACCGGCTTGCGGAGCCGGACATCCCGGATATCAGGACCATATCTGCCACCCCCCGCAGTGCCTGACGCGATTCCCCCGTCGTAAAAGATCGCGCAGGTACTTCCCCCCGCAGCGGCGTCACCGTGACCTGAACACGGTGACGCCGCTGCAGTTTCACGGGATATTTCCAGGTATGGGTTCGCCGCGGGCTGACCGAAAACCGTCACTCGCGACCCGCCGTCCACCCGCCTTCGCCCCTTCGGCCCCCGCGGCCCCACGGCTTCGGCCCCTCGGCCCGCTCGCGTCGCTCGCGTCAGCCCCGTCCCATCGCCCGGGTCAGTTCGATCTCGATCACCACGCGGGCCGGGTTCGGCGCGGGCACGCGCGCGTAGCGCTCGGCGTAGCGCCGCTCCGCCTCCGCGACCCGCTCCGGATCGGTGCGGACGAAGGCCCGGCCCTCCAGCGTCGCCCAACGGCGGCCGTCCACCTGGCACACGGCGACCGGCGCCCCGGCCGGCCCCGCGGCCCGTACGTGGCCGGCCTTCGCGCTCGCCGTGTTCGTGATCACCCGAGCCAGACGCGCCTCGGGGTCGTATGTCACCCCGACGGGCACGACGTGCGGGGTGCCGTCGGGGCGCGGTGTCGTCAGGGTGCACAGGTGCCGTTCCCGCCAGAAGGAGAGGTACGACTCGTCCGGGGTGCCCGGGTCCTGCGGATATGCGGCCATGTCCGGGAACTTAGCCGTTCCGCCTCCCGGACCCGGCCTTGAGTGGAATAGACTCAACTTTGTGTACGTTCGGTGAGTCAGCGCTGGGAGACGTTCGTACCGCGACGACCCACCGCGCGGCGCACCGGGAATGACGCACGGGACGACACGGCAGAAGGCCGACGCCAGGAGGAGAACGCGAACGTGGACGCCGAGCTGACCAACAGGAGCCGGGACGCCATCAACGCGGCCGGTACCCGCGCCGTTTCGGAAGGGCATGCGGACCTCACCCCCGCCCACCTGCTGCTCGCGCTGCTGGCCGGGCAGGACAACGAGAACATCATCGACCTGCTGGCCGCCGTCGACGCCGACCAGGCCGCCGTGCGCACCGGTGCCGAGCGGGTGCTCGCCGGGCTGCCCAGCGTGACCGGGTCCACCGTCGCGCCCCCGCAGCCCAACCGTGAGCTGCTCGCCGTCATCGCGGACGCCCAGCAGCGGGCCGCGGAGCTCGGCGACGACTACCTCTCCACCGAGCATCTGCTGATCGGTATCGCCGCGAAGGGCGGCGCCGCCGGGGACGTACTCTCCCAGCAGGGGGCCGGGGCCAAGCAGCTTCAGGCGGCCTTCCGGAAGACGAGGGGAGGGCGCCGGGTGACCACCGCGGATCCCGAGGGGCAGTACAAGGCACTCGAGAAGTTCGGGACCGACTTCACCGCCGCCGCGCGGGAGGGCAAGCTCGACCCCGTCATCGGACGGGACCAGGAGATCCGGCGGGTGGTGCAGGTGCTGTCCCGCCGCACCAAGAACAACCCCGTCCTCATCGGCGAGCCCGGCGTCGGCAAGACGGCCGTCGTGGAGGGGCTCGCCCAGCGGATCGTGAAGGGGGACGTGCCCGAGTCCCTGAAGGACAAGCGGCTGGTCGCGCTCGATCTCGGGGCGATGGTGGCCGGGGCGAAGTACCGGGGCGAGTTCGAGGAGCGGCTGAAGACCGTGCTCGCCGAGATCAAGGGCTCCGACGGGCAGATCATCACCTTCATCGACGAGCTGCACACCGTCGTGGGCGCCGGGGCCGGCGGGGACTCCGCCATGGACGCCGGCAACATGCTCAAGCCCATGCTGGCGCGCGGTGAACTGCGCATGGTGGGCGCGACGACCCTCGACGAGTACCGGGAGCGGATCGAGAAGGACCCGGCCCTGGAACGGCGGTTCCAGCAGGTGCTGGTCGCCGAGCCGACCGTCGAGGACACCATCGCCATCCTGCGCGGTCTCAAGGGCCGCTACGAGGCCCACCACAAGGTCCAGATCGCGGACAGCGCGCTGGTGGCGGCGGCGACCCTGTCCGACCGGTACATCACCTCCCGTTTCCTGCCCGACAAGGCCATCGACCTGGTCGACGAGGCCGCCTCGCGGCTGCGCATGGAGATCGACTCCTCCCCCGTCGAGATCGACGAACTCCAGCGTGTCGTGGACCGGCTGAAGATGGAGGAGCTGGCGATCGGCAAGGAGACCGACGCCGCGAGCCGGGAGCGGCTGGAGAAGCTGCGCCGCGACCTCGCCGACAAGGAGGAGGAGCTGCGCGGCCTCACCGCCCGCTGGGAGAAGGAGAAGCAGTCCCTGAACCGGGTGGGCGAGCTGAAGGAGAAGCTCGACGATCTGCGCGGACAGGCCGAACGCGCCCAGCGCGACGGCGACTTCGACACCGCGTCCAAGCTGCTGTACGGCGAGATCCCGACCCTGGAGCGCGACCTGGAGGCCGCCTCCGCGGCCGAGGAGGAGGTCGCCCGGGACACCATGGTGAAGGAGGAGGTCGGCTCCGACGACATCGCGGACGTCGTCGCCTCCTGGACCGGCATCCCGGCCGGCCGGCTGCTGGAGGGCGAGACGCAGAAGCTGCTGCGTATGGAGGACGAGCTCGGCAAGCGGCTCATCGGCCAGTCCGAGGCCGTACGGGCCGTCTCCGACGCGGTACGGCGCAGCCGCGCCGGCATCTCCGACCCGGACCGGCCCACCGGTTCCTTCCTCTTCCTCGGCCCGACCGGCGTCGGCAAGACCGAGCTGGCCAAGGCCCTCGCCGACTTCCTCTTCGACGACGAGCGGGCCATGATCCGCATCGACATGTCGGAGTACGGCGAGAAGCACAGCGTGGCCCGCCTGGTCGGCGCCCCGCCCGGCTACATCGGCTACGAGGAGGGCGGACAGCTCACCGAGGCGGTCCGCCGCCGCCCGTACAGCGTCGTCCTGCTCGACGAGGTGGAGAAGGCGCACCCGGAGGTCTTCGACATCCTGCTCCAGGTGCTCGACGACGGCCGCCTGACCGACGGTCAGGGCCGTACGGTCGACTTCCGCAACGTCATCCTGGTGCTCACCTCGAACCTCGGCAGCCAGTTCCTCGTCGACCCGCTGACCGGGGAGGCGGAGAAGAGGGAGCAGGTGCTGGAGGTGGTCCGGGCGTCCTTCAAGCCGGAGTTCCTCAACCGGCTCGACGACCTGGTCGTCTTCTCGGCCCTGTCCAAGGAGGAGCTGGGCCGCATCGCCCGGCTCCAGATCGACCGCCTGGCCAGGCGGCTGGCCGAGCGCCGGCTGACCCTGGAGATCACCGACGAGGCCCTGGCCTGGCTCGCCCACGAGGGCAACGACCCGGCCTACGGCGCCCGGCCGCTGCGCCGGCTCGTGCAGACGGCCATCGGCGACCGCCTCGCCCGGGAGATCCTGTCCGGCGAGGTCAAGGACGGCGACACGATCCGCGTCGACGCCTTCGGCGACGGCCTCATCGTGGGCCCGGCGACGGGCAAGACGCTGTGACGTACTGAACGCCCGGCGCTCAGTAAGTGGACGCCTCGAACGTGACGAGGGCGGTGTCCCCCGCGGGCCCGCCCTCGTAGTGCACGCTGACGTCCACGTCGTACGCGCCCGTCGTGTGCCCGTCGTCCGGGTCGTTGCGCACGAACGCGCACACGTCCACGTCCTCCTCCCCGTACGCGGCGCAGGACGCCGGGTGTTCGGCCGTGGGGAACGACGTCGCCAGCCACTCCGTCACCGCGGAGCGCGGCATCCGGAACGAGCCGTCGTACGCCTGGCCGCCCCAGGTGTACGAGGTGCACTTCGCCGCGCTCGCGCCCGCCGGCAGCGAGGCCCCCGCGAACTCCAGGGCCTCGTCGCAGCCGGCCTCGCTGACCGTGCCGGGCGGGTCGTCGCTCGACGACGCGAGGCTGCTCGCCTCCCGGACGAACCCCACGCCCACCACGATCACGAAGGCCAGACACAGCCACCACAGGCCCCACCACACCTTGCGCACCCGCGCCACCCCCTGACGTCCCGATGACCAGATCATGACGGTCCGTGTGACAGACCCCTCCGGGGTTGCCACTCCCCGCCTCGCATGGGGGAGGATGGCAGAATCCGTACGAAGGGAAAAACACGGTGACCATCGACCCGTCCTCGATTCCGAACTTCGGGGGCCAGCCCGAGCCGCAGCCGCAGGGACCTGCGGGCCCCGTCGTCCCGGATCAGGACCTCGTGAAGCAGCTCCTCGACCAGATGGAGCTCAAGTACGTCGTGGACGAGGAGGGCGACCTCGCCGCTCCGTGGGAGCAGTTCCGCACGTACTTCATGTTCCGCGGCGAAGCGGACCAGCAGGTCTTCTCGGTACGGACGTTCTACGACCGGCCGCACAAGATCGACGAGAAGCCCCAGCTGCTGGAGGCCATCGACGACTGGAACCGTCGCACCCTCTGGCCCAAGGTCTACACCCACACCCACGACGACGGCACCGTCCGCCTCATCGGCGAGGCCCAGATGCTGATCGGCACCGGAGTCGCCCTGGAGCACTTCGTGTCGTCGACGGTCAGCTGGGTCCGGGCCGCCATCGAGTTCGACAAGTGGCTCGTGGAGCAGTTCGGCCTGGAGCAGGAGGTCGACGGTACGGAGGAGCCCGGGGACGACGAGGAGTAGTCCGCCCCAGGACCTACAGCGGCGTGCGCGCGACCACCACCAGGTACGCGCCGTAAGCGAACGAGAGCCCGGCCAGGGCGCCGACCACGACGGTCGCGTGCCAGGGCCGGGCTCTCGCCGTCCGCACCAGCGCCTGTGCCACGGGCAGCAGCAGCGGGAAGGCGGGCAGCAGGAAACGCGGCTTGGACGCGAAGAAGCCCGAGCCGCCGAGGGCGACCAGCAGCAGGACACCGCTGTAGACGACGAGGGGCGGCGGGGCGCGGTCGACGAGGAGGAGGACGTAGAGGAGCACCGCCGCCGCGACGATCACCAGGGTCATGGGGAGGACGAAGCGGTGCCCGTGCAGCAGCAGGTGGCGGACGAAGCGCAGCGCGCCGGCACCGAGGTCGAAGCGTGAGCCCCACCGGCGCTGCACCGCGAAGTAGCCGCCGAACAGATCGCCCGTACGGCCGCCCACCCACAGGACGTACGCGCTCCAGCCGAGCGGGGCGAGCGCGGCGCCCGTCCACAGCCTGTGGGAAACCTGGCCGAGCCGCCGCCGCTCCCGCCAGACCTCGCAGCCGGCCGCGGCGACGACGGCCGCCGCCACCGCGAAGCCGTTGGGCCGGGACAGCCCCGCCAGCGCGGCCAGCGCCCCCGCCCACAGCCAGCGCCGGCGCAGCACCGCGTACAGCGCCCAGGCCGCGAACGCCGTGAGCACGGGTTCCGTGTACGCCATCGACAGCACGACCGAGTGCGGGAGCAGCCCCCACAGCAGCACCAGCGCGGCGGCGACGGCCCGGCCGTACAGCAGGGCGCCGCACCGGTGGATCCCGCAGGCCGCCACCAGGGCCGCCAGCCACGACACCACCAGGGCCGCCGTGCCCACGTCGAACGGGCCGAGCGCGGACAGCCCCCGCGCCAGCGCCGGGTAGAGCGGGAAGAACGCCAGGTCGCTGTGGACGACCCCCGGTCGTACGTCGAGGGTGCGGCCGTAGCCCCGCGCGGCGATCCCCAGGTACCAGACGGAGTCCCAGGACCCTTCCAGCAGCGCGAGCGGCTGCCGTCCGGCGGACCGGGCGGTCACGGCGAGCACGGCCGCGCCGGTCAGCCGGGCGGCGGCGAACAGGCCCACGGCGGTGCCGGCCGCCGCGAGCAGGGGCGGCCGAGGGCGGGCGCGGCCCCGGGTCCCAGGCTCCGGCAGCGCGGAGCGGGCGGGGGCGGTGGTGCTGGCGTGGCTCACACCCCGCACCCTGCAAGGGCGCGGTGGCGCGCGCGAGCAGGGCGGGGCCGAGCGGGTACGGTCGCACCGCGCCCGGCGTGGCGGCGTGACGTCAGGCGGACAGGGCCTTCAGCCGCCGCACCGCCTCCTCCAGCACCTCCGTACGTTTGCAGAACGCGAAGCGGACGAAGGGCGCGCCGGCCTCGCGGTGGTCGTAGAAGACCGCGTTCGGGATGGCGACGACGCCCGCGCGTTCCGGCAGGGCGCGGCAGAAGGCGAACCCGTCCGTCTCGCCGAGGGGGCGGATGTCGGTGGTCACGAAGTAGGTGCCGGCCGGCCTGAAGACCCCGAAGCCCGCCTCCGCGAGGCCCGACGCCAGCAGATCGCGCTTGGCCAGCATGTCCGCGCGGAAGGCGTCGAAGTAGGAGTCGGGCAGCGCCAGCGCCTCGGCGACCGCGTACTGGAACGGCCCGGACGACACGTAGGTCAGGAACTGCTTCGCCGACCGCACCGCCGTGACCAGGCCGGGGGCCGCCGTGATCCAGCCGACCTTCCAGCCCGTGAAGGAGTAGGTCTTGCCCGCCGAGCCGATCGTGACGGTCCGCTCGCGCATGCCGGGGAAGGTGGCGAGCGGCAGGTGTTCGGCCTCGTCGAAGACCAGGTGCTCGTACACCTCGTCGGTGACCACCAGCAGGTCGCGTTCCACCGCCAGCTCGGCGATCGCCGTCAGCTCCGCACGGGTGAGGACCGTGCCGGTCGGGTTGTGCGGGGTGTTGACGAGGAGGAGCCGGGTGCGGTCGGTGACCGCGGCGCGCAGCTCGTCCAGGTCGAGGCGGAACGCGCCGGCGTCCGGGCGCAGGGTGACCGGCACGCGGGTGCCGCCGGCCATCGCGATGCAGGCGGCGTAGGAGTCGTAGTACGGCTCCAGGGCGATCACCTCGTCGCCCGGCTCCAGCAGGGCGAGCAGCGAGGCGGCGATGGCCTCCGTGGCGCCGGCCGTGACCAGCACCTCCGTGTCCGGGTCGTACGACAGGCCGTAGCGGCGGCGCTGGTGCGCGGCGACGGCGGTGCGCAGCTCGGGGATGCCGGGGCCCGGCGGGTACTGGTTGCCGCGGCCGTCGCGCAGCGCGCGCACCGCGGCCTCCCGGATCTCCTCGGGGCCGTCCGTGTCGGGGAAACCCTGGCCCAGGTTGATCGCGCCGGTCCGCAGGGCCAGCGCCGACATCTCGGCGAAGATCGTCGTCCCGAACTCGGCGAGCCGGCGGTTGAGGAAGGGGCGTGCGCTGGAGGTCATGCCGGCCATCCTGCGCCGAAGCTCTGGAGTTCCTCAACTCACCTACGCCCGTTGGCACCTGCGGCAGTTCACGGTGTGCCGCCCCTGAGCAGGGGTGGGGCTGTCGTCGACTGTCGTCAGTTGTCGCAGTTGGTCGCCCCCGGACGGCCCACAGACGGCCCGGCTCAGAGCGACCAAAGCCTGCTGACCGAGGGCGCGATCTGGAGGAGGGGGCCGACCCTGGCCAGGGGATATACCATCCCGCGTCACGGATGTAGATGCCAGTGCAGGACGCCGATCGGGAGAAGGCATGACAAACAGCTCTTACGCGAAAGAGATCATAGGACCTGACGACGTTGCCTTCTCCGATGTGTGGCTCATCGGCGGGTTCCTCGTCTTCGGGATCGTCGCGGTGGGCTACAACGCTTGGCTCATCAAGAAAGCTGAAGACCGAAGCTGGAAGCACGGCTGTGTACTGGCTTGGTGCGCCACCATCTACCTGGGTCTGGCCCTGTACGCCTTCGTTTGGGCCTTGGTCCACGCCATCGACAACGGTTAGAAAATCCCCAAACCGCCACCAACTTCCCCAGCTCCCATACCTTCCGGCGTCAAGACTCTTGTCGCTCGCCTGCATCAACCGCAGAGGTCTTGCGGCCTCGCCTGGCTGCCCGGATTCGGTCGATGATGGGCCACGCGGCTCCTATAAGGAAGGCGATCGCCCCTACGCCCAGACCCCATCGAATCAACGGCGGTTGGCTTCCGCCCACCGCGCGAACGCCAGCCCAGACCGCTCCGGCCGTGCATCCGAGCCCCTGCGGCCACCAGCGGTCTTGGTCTTCCTCGGTTTCTGTCATGTTCCCACCAGTTTAATCCGTGATGATCTCACTCGCGCCCACCCACCACTCACCCAAGCTTCCATCCCGTCTGCCGTCGGCCCACACACCGTGGAGCGGGCGTGGTTCAGGGCGTCAAGGTGGAGCGCCCTGCTGGACGAACGACCTTGACGCCCTGGGCCGCGACTGCTCGGCTCTGCCTGGGTCGACGGCAGACGGGATGGAAGCTCCCAGCACACGCCACACTCGGCCGGCACCCGCGAACGGCGCCCCCGCCATCTCGGAGCCTGAGCGCCCCCGCCGGAGGCTCGTTCTGACGCGCTGACGTTATGCGGTGATCACCTCATGGCCCCCGGCCTCACCCGCTGCGGGCGCGCGTCGGCGCAGCGCGGGCGGAGCGGGCCGAAGGCAGGAGCGGCGCCCGCAGCGGAGCCGGGAGCGCGCCCGGCGGAGCGGAGCGCAGCCGGGGCTTGATGAGGCAGAGGGACCCGTAACTCCGGTCTGTCTGAGGAGTTGTCTTCTGTCTTGTCGCTTGTCTTGTCGCTTGTCGGCTCGCAGGTCAGAGCCTGCGTCAGACACTCCCACAGTGCGGTCTCGTCTCTCGCGACAAGCGACAAGCGACAAGCGACAAGCGGCAAGCGAGGCCGGCAGAGATGTGTACTGCCCCGCGATGCCGTTGGCGTCGGGCAGAAAGCAGGGAGGAGCGGCCTTCGGCCGCGTGCCCCTTGGCAGCTCGCTGCGCTCGCGCGGCGACGGCTGTCGGGGTGAAGGCCCCTGGGGCCCGCCAAGGCCAATGCAGTTGCGTTAGCTCGGCTCTCCAGGGAACGACGGGACAGCACCTGACGGTAACGCAGGTTCTGGGCCACGACGGGCGCGGCCCGTCGGCGAGCTGTACCTTTCGCGTTCGGCGCCCTTCCACCGCGCCGAACACTTTCGAGATGGGTGATCCACATGAACGCCCCTGCAGGCCCCTTGCCCCCTGGTCCTCATGGACTGGTACGTACCTTCAAGCTGGGGGCGGTGCAGGCCACCGGCCTCCTTCTAGGCAGTTTCCTCTGCGGCACTGCTCTGGCCTACCTCCTCGTGGAGGCCACTGGCGGGCACATGACGGCGGCGGAGCTGTGGTCGTGCCTGTCGTCAGCCGTGGTCGCGAGCGCGGTCGTTCCGGCCCTGCCTCCCTCCTACCGCGTCGAACTCAACGACAACTGCCTGGTCCTCCGCGGAAGCGGGCGCCGCGAGATCGCGTGGCGGGACATCATCGGCCTGGAGATCCGGAAGACCGTTGGCATCCGGACGGTCGTCGTGCAGGTGTCCGACGGACGCCGGATACCGCTGCGCGCGCCGATGTCCTTCCTGGACCGCGGCTTCGACGACAAGGCCAATGTCCTCAGGGACTGGTGGACCGCCCGCCGGGGTCGCCCCGAGTGCGTGTAGCGCCGCCGTTGATTCGCCGGGAGCACGCGGTCGACTCGGCCGCGTTCGCCGACTGGGAGAACTCAGACCTGCTCACGTCATAGCTGGCGTGGCTTGTCGTGTACTTCGTCCAGGCCCTGTGCCCGGTTTCCGCTCCTCCTACGCGCGCGTGCGCGTAGGGCCCCTCCTCGGAAAGCGCGGCAACTTAGAAACCCACAGGTCAGACAGCGGTTGCGGGGTCAACTAGTGCGGGCGGTGCAACCAGCGGTATCAACAGCCGCGAATCGGGCAGGATGGCGGCCGGTAGCGACGCCGCACGCACAAGCAAGAGGAGCACCACGGGCGGGGGCGTGCTCCTCTTGCTTGTGCGTGTGCCAGAGGGCAATCCAGGGGGGCGGCCGAACCGCCCCCTTGGAATGCCGTCCTGAGGGCCTTCCAAGGGGCGGACGGCACGCTGGGGTGAGTGCCGCCGGGCCCTGTTCGCCCGCGTGACTTACCGAGGCTCTTCAGGGGGCAGGGCGTACACGATCCTGTCCCCCTGAAGAGCCGTCCTTTCTCTCTTACTAGAGAGTTAGGGGAAGACAGCGTCCGCAGCGTCCGCAAGGCCTCACTCACCTTCTCTGACCTGCGCATTTCTAGCGGACGCTAAATAAAATGTTTAGCGTCCGCTAGCGTCCGCAGCGTCCGGTAACCCCGAGTCACTGAGAGCCCATTTCCGCAGGCCACAGCGGCTCTTAGCAGGAGGAGAGTTGCGGACGCTGAGTGCTTCGTAACGACGAAGAGACCACCCGCGCCGGCGCGCCGGGAGGGCACCCCTTTTTCTAGGGGCGCAACGGCCGTCGTAGCCCCGAGCGTCGCCGCGCGAGCGTAGCGAGCTGCCCGAGGTCGCGCGGCCGTGGCCGCTCGCTCTATCGTGCGTGAGCGCGCGCGACCGACGAAGATTCCGGAAGCAGCGAACGTGGCACATCGGTTGTCTTGATGATCTGGTCTACGCCGATAAATCTGCTAGCTACCAGAATCCCGGCGTTGTGCACGGCGGAGCCAGCGTGGCTCGCTGACGCGTCTTCAAGAAGCCATGGCGTGAGATCCCGTTCGAATGCATCAACCGCAGTCTTGAGTACGCAGCTTTCTGTGGCGATGCCGCAGATATAAAGATCGGTCCATCCGTGTTGCTGAACGAGTTCTGCGCCTTCATCCGAGAACAGGCTGTAAATCGTCTTGTCCAGAACGGCCGTTGCTTGCCGCGTGAAAGGGATAAGCTCTGAGACGATATCTGTCTGGGGTGAATCCTGTAGCGCAGTCCAGTGAATCATGCGCTCAAATGGACTTCCGGGATAGTTCAGATAGCGGGTGAAGACCACGTCACCCCCGTTCTCTTGCCAGCGAGAAACAAGATCCGCAATCACGGGGATCACGGGCTTAGACGGTTCGCGAATGAAGCCATTTTGTGCGTCAACCACGATGAGCACGGCCTTATTTGTGTCCACCATTACTGCCCTTCGCATTCACGTAGCGTATCTACGGCTTGTGACAGGTGTCGCGCAAGACCACTGGTTTCCACAATGGCTTCACGCATGGCCCGATGCTGGGATGTCTCCCGAGGACGTTCAGTCGTTATTCGCGACCTGATTCCTCTAAGGAATCGCCACCCGAACTCTGGTGGTATTTCGGGGTCAAGCCCCTTTTCCACCTGTCCCCTGATGTGATCGCAGTACGCCCAGATGGCCTGAACGGCCAGTTCGCAGGCCACTAGGTCTCGCTCGGACAGTCCTCGCTCCGGTGCGACTGGGTGATATACGACACCAGACCAGGACGCAAACCCATGAGAAATGCCCTTGATTCCGAAATTCGCCATATCCGGATGATTGAATCCCTCACGCAAGAGCGCTTGTTCGATCAGGGTTGCGTGCCCGAACGAATCCCGTGTGTCGCTGCGGACGTCATCGCGTTCGAGCAGAACGCGCGGCATACATATTAGCCTTAGCGCCGTTTCCAGTTGGATGCCAGACCATGCTGAACGATCCAACCAATAGAGGCTGAGCACATATGAGGCGTTCACGTCTTCGGTGCCAGTGATCCTGCGCAATTCTTGTTGCGCCCAAGCCATGTTCTCCTCGTAGGAGGACCGACGCCAAACGGCCAATTCGGCCACTTGCTCGATCGCTCGATTCTCAACGACGTGGTACATGACGACACCGAATGGCCAACTGTAAAGCGTGCAATGAGCGCCAGAGAGAGGGACTTCGGTTCGGTGGCAGTCGATCCATTGAGTTTCGGCGCCGCTCATCTCTTGCGAATCAGCCAGTTTGGCCGCAACGGCAGGGCCCACGAAAATCGGAATGAATTTATGACTCCGCAAGTCACAGGTTGGCGCTGCCCCAACCTGAGATCCTGCGTCTAGGTCACCGAAGAGATCGTGAGCAGATTTGCTATATGCCTCACAGAGTAGGCGAGTATAGAAGTCATCTGGCCGAGCGACCCGACCTGTCTCAATCCGATACAGAGCCTTTTCGAGGGCGGCTAACCCGGGGGAAGTCCATCCCTTGCTTGCACAGAGGGAATCTAAGGCCTTGGCTAGTCGGGGCCTACCCCACCCCCGTTCACCCCTGAGGCCAATCAGTACCTGATTTGGAACTAACCGCTGATCCTTATCGGTTGTCCCCCTGTCCATACCTCGTGTCCCCCTGTCCATGGACGCACTGAGTGTCCAGCACTGTCATTCCCTGTCGTCTGCCGGTGCTCTCTCGTCGGAGGCACGCTCGGTGCATGCCAAATCGACGGTTCATCAGGAGTCCGCTCGCTCAAGAGCTTCAAGCCGGGCTCGGATCTCTGCCACTTCCCCTCGCAGCTTGTCCACTTCGGCGCATCCACACGCGCTGGGGTCGGCCGGCGGAGCGTCCGCCACCTTGGGAAGTGCCTTGACGAAGGTGCCTTTGCCCGCCACGGATTCGAGGAAACCGGCGCGCTGGAGCTCTTGCACCGCCCCTTGCACTGTCATCTCGGCTACGTCGAACTCGGACGTCAACTCCCGCAGTGACGGGAACTTCGTGCCCACCTCGTACTGCCCGGTGGCCAGTCGCTGTCTGAGTTCATCCAGGATTTGCGCTTTGAGCGGCCTCGCTCCAGTTCGATTGATCGGCATAGCTCCAGGCTACGCCGGGCACCCCAGTGCGCACTAGAGGACCGCAGGGGGTTGACGAGCAAGGCACCCTAGTGCACCGTAGTGCACAGCAAGGCACCCAACGGGTCGTCGGTGTTAGCGCACCAAAGGCCCGTTGGGGCCAACAAACGCAGGAGCGGCCCTACCGCCAAGCAGATAGCCGCTCCATGACCCTCGAAGGGGTACAACCATGATGCCTGCAACCCTTCTGTCCGGCCTCCCGTCTCTGCCGGGCCGACGCGTGAACGTCTTCGGCGAGCCGGACGAAGAGGAGTCCGTCCGGGTCGCGGTCCCGGTCGTGGCGCACCTGTCGTTCGCCGACATGCTCGCGCTGCTGATGGAGTCGGGCGGCCTCGTATACGAGGAGTTGGACGACGACCAGGCGGTGCGGGACGCGCTGCACTTCGCGATCCTGGCCACCGACGTGGTCATGTTCGAGGACAAGGCGGCCGCTGCCCTGACGGTCCTGCACGGCCGTGGAGAGCGGGACACCGTGAAGTGGGCCCGCGCTCTGGCCGCCGCGATCACCCGCGTGTACGGGGTCGCGGCGTGACGAACGTGACGGACGCGCTGTACGCGCAGGTCGCTCCGAGTGCGGCGCCGGTCTTCTCCCTCGCGGAGATGGACCGGCGCCCCGCCGGGGAGGACTTCCCCACCATTCCGATCCTGGGTTTGGAACTGACGGTCACGGAAGCCGCCGCCGCACTGTTCGAGACGGCCGCCGACGAACTCGCCGTGCCGGTCCCCGACACGGACACCCTCTACGACGCGCTCAATGGCGCCGTGCGCACGCTTGGTCCGGCCGGGATCGCGGACATCACGCCCACGTTCGAGGACCTGCCCGCCGATGAGTTCCCCGAGGTGGCGCACTGCCGCCGGTTCGCCTACCGGCTCGCCCTGTCGTTCTGGTACGAGGGCGCCCGGTCCCGCCCGATGACGGCCGGGGAAGTCGGCGTGGCCATCTACCTGTCCAGCCTGGACCGGTACCGCATGGCCGCGTTCCGGGAGCTCCCGCGCCGGAAGCTGATGGTGGCCCGTGCCGTCCACGAGGGAGTGACGGCTGTGCCGATGGAGACCCTGATCCGTCTCGGTGCGTTCATGGCTGGAGAGTTCGGCCGGACCGCCGACCGGGACCGGGACCGCGAGTGGCTGTACAAGCAGGCTCTGCCGGACTACCAGCGTCGCCGGTTCGCGTTCGACGTGGTGCGGTGGGACCGGAGCCAGCCGGCGCCCCTGATCGTGCGTCCGGACGCCGGGGGCTACCTGGTCGGGCTAACCCCGCCGGCAGCGCCTGACGGCCTGTGGCTGCGGTCGGCCCGGACGGAGTGGTGAGCATGCGCCGTGTTCACCCGCTCAACTCCACACGGCGCCGCGTACGCAAGGAACAGCTCGCACGCCGTCATGGGCAGCGCTGTGCCTACTGCCGCCGCCCGTTCGTCGACCTGAGTGAAGCCACCCTCGACCACATCGCCCCGCAGTCGCTGTGGCGCACCTGGTCGGTCACCTCGCTCGTGCTGGCCTGCGCCGACTGCAACCAGGCCAAGGCCGATCGGCTCCCGCTCTCCCTCGCGCTCCTGCTCTGCTCGACGGGCGTCACGTACGCGTCGACGCCCGTCGAACCACCCTGTGAAACGGAGGACAACGCCACGGCTCCCACCTGTGTGACGACCCGCGTCACACCCCGCGCCGACCCTGGATCGACGCCCGTCGACCCGACCCGCGGCGCGCAGTCGACGCCCGTCAACCCGAGCGTCGTGAACACCTGCGTGTTCACGTGTGCATCCGGGATCTGGCTCCTGCTGGCCCGACTTGCTCATGCCCACCACCCGGTGTTCACGGCCGTGTGGTCGGCCGACTCCGACGGCGAACGGTCGACCCCTCACCTGCATGAATCGACCCGTCCCGCTTGCCTGGCGCGGCGGCCGTCGACCCGACCCGACTGCCTGCGAACGTCCCGCCCCGTGCGGACCTGTTCAGGGCCGACCGGAGAGGCGGTCCCGGCGTGAACACTCCCGTGAACGGATCGACCCGCCCCGTGAACACCACGCCCGTACACCCGTCCGCACGTGCGGATGAGACATCCGCACGTGCGGATCGGGCGCCCGCACGTGCGGACCGCACGCCCGCACGGCCGCCGCACGGTGGTTCGGGGGAGGACAAGAAGCCGCCTGCTGCGGCCCGGATCGTGGCCATCGCCCGCGAGCGGTACCGGTTCGTGATGTCCACCGACGCCCGCCCGTACGCGGTCGCCCTGGACGGCCCGAACCTCGTGCTCCCGCTGCGGGGCAAGGCGGGCCTGCGCCAGCGCCTGGCCCGCGTGTTCGCTGACGAGTACCCGGGAGAGGTGGCCTCCCAGTCCGCCCTGGCGGACGCGATGACCGTCCTCGAAGGGCTCGCGGAGGACACCGACCCCGTCACGGTGAATCTGCGGGTCGGGCGTGACCCGGCCGGCGCGGTCGTGGTCGACCTCGGCAGCGTGGACGGCCGCGCGGTCGTCGTCTCCGGTCTCGGCTGGCAGATCGTCGACCGGGCCCCGGTGTTGTTCCGCCGCTCCGGGGCCATGGCGCCGATGCCCGAACCGGTGCTGGACGGCGACGGGCTGGCCAAGCTGCACGCGGTGCTCAACATGGACCAGTCCGCGTTCCGTCAACTCGTCGCGTGGCTGGTCGCGGCCTGGATTCCAGAGATCCCGCACCCAGCTTTGGTCTGCAAGGGCGAGCAGGGCACGGGCAAGTCGAAAGCCGCGCAGATGTTCATCAACCTCGTCGACCCGTCCCCGGCCGCCAAACGCAGTCAGCCGCGCGACGAAAAGGCCTGGTCGCGGCAGGCGTTCAGCTCATGGGCGCTGTGCCTGGACAACGTCTCGACCATCCCGCCGTGGCTGTCGGACACCCTGTGCAAAGCCGTGACCGGCGACGGAGTGGTCGACCGGGCCCTCTACACCGACGACGACGTGGTCGTGCTGACGTTCAAACGGGTGCTGGCCATGACCACCATCGACGCGGGAGCTCTCGCGGGCGACCTCGCGGAACGCGTCCTGATGCTGGACTTGCAGCTCATCGACTCCCACCGGCGCCGCTCAGAAGAGGAACTGGACGCCACCTTCGCGGCCGTCCGCCCGGCCGTGCTCGGGGCCCTGTTCGACGTGCTGGCCTGCGCGCTGGCCGTACTGCCATCGGTGCGGCTGGAGTCCATGCCGCCCATGGCCGACTTCGCCCGCGTCCTCGCCGCGGTCGACCAGACCCAGGGCTGGAACACCCTGGACGACTACCTCGCCACCTCCGCCAACGTCGCCACCGACGCGATGGAAGGCGACCTGTTCGCCCTGGCCATCGCGGCCCTGGTCGACCAGGCCGGTACCTGGCAGGGCACCGCCGGGCAGTTGCTCGAAGTGCTGCCCGCGCCGTTGGTCCGGCCGCCGAACTGGCCCAAGGACGCCACCCGCGCGAGCGGACGCGTCAAGCGCCTCGCCCCGCTGCTGCGGTCCATCGGGATCACCGTGGACGACACGCAGCGTAGCCAGGACCGGCACCGGCACCGACTCCTCACCCTCGCCCGTGCGGCACCCGAGGACGAGTCAGCGTCCGCACCCGAACAGTCCTCTCTCTGGCCGGAGGTAGCCCCACCGGGGAGCGGCAGTACCCCACCTGAACAGCCATGACGTAGCCGGAACACCCGCCGGGCCGGGCCGCACACCAGCGGCCCGGACACGTCGAAACTGCGGACGCTACAGCCGTCCAGCGTCCACAGCGTCCGCACTAGCGTCCGCATCCGTCACCCTCACTGAACTGCAATAACGCGGCCGCGCGGACGCTAGGGCGCTGCGGACGCTGCGATACACCAACTCTCTAGGACAACGACCGGCACCACTCCCACGCACCGCCACCACGGACACGAGGAGTCACCACCGCATGGCCCCCAAGGAACCTTCCGACCCGCGCGCCACACTGCGCGGCGGCCTCCCGGACCGCTACCTCACCCCGGAAGACCTGGTCACCATGTTCAGCCTCCCGAGCGTCGAAACCGTCTACCAGTGGCGCCGCAAGCGCATCGGGCCGACCGGCTTCCGCGTCGGCCGCTACCTCCGCTTCAACCCCGCCGCCGTACAGGCATGGGAGACCGAACGGACCGCGCTCGACGACGCTGCCTGAGCCGTCCGGCCAGCGGGGAGACACCGCCGGCCGGTCCGGGGAAGCGGGGAGAACTCCCCAACCGCCTCCCCGGACCGCATCCCCCGCACTGATCTGCGCAGACAGTCATCTGGGGAGGCGGGGAGGCGCCGCGGAGACCCTCCCGGAAACGCCCCCTGGAGACCCAGCCAGGCCCCTGTCTCCGCCTCCCCGCCGGGCCCGCCGGACCCGACGGCCACAGGGAGGAACCGCCTCCCGGGTCAGGGAGGCAGGGAGAACTCCCTGACCGCCTCCCTGACCCACCACCCTCCACCTGATCAGCGCAGATGACCTCTCAGGGAGGCAGGGAGGCACGCTCCCCGCACCCCCGAAAACCCCCTCAGGAAGCCACCCGAGGGCCCCTGTCCCTGCCTCCCTGAGACACCGCCCGAGGGTGCTACCGGTAGCGGCCTCACTCGCTACCGGTAGCAACCCCGCTAGCACCCCAAACCCCCAGCGATCAGGCCCCTAGCAAGTAGCGGGCCTGGCCCAGCACGCCCCGAAACCGGCCGGACAGGACCCAACCGGGCCCCGCCGCGCCCTGCTACGGAGAAGGGAGTCAGCCCCCATGGCTGGCCACATCCAAGACCGCTGGTTCAAGACCGAGACCGGCACGGACGGGAAGAGTGTCCGCGTCAAGAGCGACCGCCACGGAACCGGAATGCGCTACCGGGCCCGGTACATCGGCCCCGACAGCTCGGAGAAGTCCAAGAGCTTCCGCGACGGACAGAAGCGCCTCGCTGAGAAGTGGCTGAACGCCATCGAGACCGACATGACGCGGGGTCAGTACACCGATCCGAAGTCCATGCAGATCACGTTCCGGCAGTACGCCGAGAAGTGGTTGGACAGTAAGACTTCCAGCCCGATGACCCGGAAGGAACTCGGCCGGCGCCTGCGGCTGCACGTTTACCCGGTGATCGGCTTCCGGCCCGTTGGGACCTTCCGGCCCGAGCACATCCGGGAGCTCCTCGCCGGGTTGGAAGCGAAGCCGGGCGTCAGCGCTTCCTACGCTCGGAACATCTTTGCGGACGTTCAGTCGGTTCTGTCCGCTGCTGTCGATGACACCCTGCTGTCGCGCAATCCGTGCGGCGCGCGGACCGTCCGGCGGCCCAAGCCCGACGCGCATCCCGTAGTCCCATGGGCGCCCGCTCAAGTGTTCGCTGTTCGAGCGGCCCTACTGGAGCGGTACCAAGCGATGGTCGACGTTGGCGCCGGATGCGGGCTACGCCAGGGCGAGGTGTTCGGACTGGCTGAGGACGCCATCGACACCGACGGACACGCGCTTCGCGTGGTCCGCCAGATCAAGCACGTGGAGGGACACCCGGTTTTCGATCTCCCCAAGGGCGGCAAGAAGCGAGACGTGCCGTTGCCTGCCTCCGTGGCGGAAGCGCTCCGGGCGCACATGGATGCCTGGAAGCCTGTAGAGATCACGTTGCCGTGGCGCGTGCCGGAGGGGCCCAAGGTGTCCGCCCGGCTGATCTTCACGGCCGAACACGGGGGCATGGTGTGGCGCAGCAACTTCAACGGCAAGGAGTGGAAACCTGCCCTTGCTGCCGCGAGCCTCATTCCGGAAGCGGACGAGAACGGCAAGTACGAGTCGGCCCGCGAGCACGGGATGCACGCCTTGCGCCACTTCTACGCCTCCGCGCTGTTAGACGCGGGAGAGAACATCAAGGCCGTCAGCGAGTACATGGGCCATGCTGACCCGGGGCTGACACTGCGGGTGTACGCCCACTTGATGCCGGACAGCCGCCAGCGGGCCCGCAGCGCCATCGACAAGGTGTTCCAGCGTGTCTCCCAGGAAGCTCACGGCCCACAGACGGCCCAGTAACGCACGGACGGCCCCTGAACTGCTCTTCTGTGCAGGTCAGGGGCCATTTCCCGTAGAGAACCCTCTGAAGTTCCTCAACTCTGCTTTGGGCGTCGGTCAGGACGGGCATCCCCCGGTCACGCAAGGGTCGAGGCGCCCACGGGGGGCCGCTTCGGGGGAACGGGAAGGAGGGGTGACGTCATGGTCTTCGGCATCATCCTGGCAGTGATGGTGGTCCTGGTGGTGGTCGTGTTCGTGGGGGCCGCCGTGTCGCGGGGCGGCGGGGCGCGGTCGCGCGGCGGGGGGCGCGGCGGCAGCAGCTGGTGGGCCGGCGGGGGAGACGGCGGTTCGTCCTGCGGCTCGTCCGGCGGTCACTCCGGTGGTCACTCCGGCGGTCACTCGTGCGGGGGCGGTTCGTCCTGCGGCGGGGGGTCGTCCTGCGGGGGCGGGGGCGGCTGCGGGAGCAGCTGAACGCCGGGAGCCGGCGCGGGCCGGGGGAGCCGTACGGGGAGGGAGGGGCTCGGACTGGTGTCCGGGCCTCTCGCATGCGCGGGCGTACGCCTCGCGCGCCTGGCGCACGCCGTGCTTGAACAGTTGAGCTGTGGAGCCCTCTGAGGGATGGAAACCCCACGAACTTGGGTAAAAACGCTGTGGCGGGACCACACTTCATGATTCCCTCTAAACCACCATCGCAGCCCCTCGGACGTCTTGCGCGGACACCCTTCCCGACTGGGCTGACCGGGCCGAATTCCCGCCGTCGACCGGAGTCGACCGGAGTCGACCGGGGTGCGCCGGACCAACACCCCTTTCTTTGCGTGCTTGCGGAGCCGATCCATGCTCACGACCCTGAAGACCTCCTACACCGACACGCGCGCGGCAGATCTCGCCTGGGCCCTGGGGCGTGAGCCGCTCCCGGCCCTGGCCACCCTGGACCTCGAACTGGAGAATGCGAAGCTTCAGTTGAGACTGCTCGGCGCGTCCCATCAGGTGCTGCTGGAACAGGAACAGGGCTGTTGTTCGGAGACGGTGGCGTGCATCCCCGGCAGCAGTACGCCCCTTCCGCTCGGCGTGGCCAAGCGGGTCGGCGACTGGGAGTACGAGTTCGCCGCCCGGGTCGAGGTGCTGTCGCCGGGCTCGTTCGCGGGCCGGGCGCAGGAGTTGCTGGCCCTCGTCTCCGATCACCCGAACGGCCTCGCGGGCGTCTTCCCCGGCAGCCCGCACGCCTTCACCGCCATGCTGGCCCAGCGGCACGAGGGGCAGGTGCACTGGCGTACGTGGCACGCGTATCCGCAGGACGGGCAGCTGGTGGCGACGCGGACCCGGGTGGGAGCCCGGGTGCCGCTGGGGCAGCTCGGCCAACTGAGCCGGTCGGGGGTGTGACACCCGTCCGAGGTACGGCGCCGGTCGGTCCGGGATGCGGGCGTCGGGCAAACGTCCGGCGCCCGAGCGGCGTGCAGTTCCACACGTGTGGGTGACGAGGCGTCCCACACTCGTGACGTAACGTCGCAGTCGTGATCGAGCCGCACGCCCCCGCTCCGCCCGGCACCCCGCCGCCCTGGGGCGGCCCGGCGCGGCTGCCGGTCCGGCCGGGGACCGGGCGGTTCCTGGTCCTCACGGGCGTCTTCGTCTGCGCCGCGTGCGGACTGGTGTACGAACTCGAACTCGTCGCCCTGGCCTCGTATCTGATCGGCGACTCGGTCACCCAGGCCTCGGTCGTGCTGTCGGTCATGGTCTTCGCGATGGGGATCGGTTCGCTCGCCGCGAAGCGGCTGCGCCTGCACGCGGCCGCCGGATTCGGCGCGGTCGAGGCGGCCCTCGCCCTCGTCGGCGGGTGCAGCGCGATGGCGCTGTACGCGGTGTTCGCCTGGACCGGCGGCTGGGGCGGCATATGGGCCGACGGCCCGCGCTGTCTGCTGGTCGCGTTCTCCCTCGCGATCGGCCTGCTGATCGGCGCGGAGGTCCCGCTGCTGATGGAGCTGATCCAGCGCATCCGCCGGCAGGACGCGGGCGGCGCGGTCGCCGACCTGTTCGCGGCGGACTACGTCGGCGCGCTGGCCGGAGGCCTCGCCTTCCCCTTCCTCCTGCTGCCCTTCCTGGGCCAGGTGACCGGCGCCCTGCTCACCGGCACGGTGAACGTCGTGGCCGGGGGCGCCCTGGTGTTCGGCCTGTTCCGCCGGGACCTGACCCGCCGGGGGCGCTGGGTGCTGCTGGTCGCCAACCTCGCCGTGCTCGGTGTCCTCGCGGCGGCCGCGGTGCTCGTCGGCGACTTCGAACGGGCGGCGCGGAACGCGGTCTACGGCGACGACGTCCGGGTGGCGGTACGGACCGACGTCCAGGAGGTGGTCCTCACCGGCGGCAGCGACGGCCGTCCCGTCAGCCTCTTCCTCGACGGCCGGCTGCGCGGCGGTGGCCGCGACGAACAGCGGTACCACGAGGCCCTGGTCCACCCCGCGATGCACGGCCGCCACGCGCGCGTGCTCATCCTCGGCGGCGGTGACGGACTGGCCGCGCGCGAGGTGCTGCGCCATCCCGGCGTGCGCCGCGTCGACATCGTCGAACGGGACGCGGGCGTGGTGCGGCTGGCGCGCACCGACCCGGCGCTCTCCGCGCTGAACGGACACGTGTACGGCGATCCCCGGGTGCACGTGACGACGGCCGACGCGTTCTGCTGGCTGCGCAGGGCGCCGACGGAAGGCTACGACGTCGTCGTCTCGGACCTGCCGGACCCCGGCATCACCGCCAGCACGAAGCTGTACTCACTGGAGTTCTACGGCCTGACCCGGCGTGTCCTGGCGGACGGCGGCCGGCTCGTGGTGCACGCCGGGCAGGTCACCTCCCGCCCGCGGGTCTTCTGGACGGTGGACGCGACGGTCCACGCCGCGGGTCTGGGCACCGCCCCCTACCGGGTGACCGGCCGCGACGTCGGGTTCGCGGCGGGACCCGACCGGTCCGCCTCCACCTCGCGCGCGCCGCGCGACTGGGGTTTCGTCCTGGCCCGGGACGGCGCCCGCCCGGCCCTCGCCGTGGAGCGGGTGGATCCGCCGCTGCGCACGCTGACCGGGGCGGGGCTCGCGGCGGACGCGCGGGCGGTCCTGCGGACCCGGATCCAGGGACTGCCGGCCTCCACGCTGGTCCATCCGCGGTACTGATTGGGGGGACGACTCCGGCCGAGGGGGAGGTATTCCAGGCGCCCCCTGGGTAGGCTCCGACGACATGGAGCATGAGGTGTTCGTTCCGGTTCCCGCCGAGCGGCTCAGGGCGGCGCTGGCCGACCCCGCGCGGGTCGCCCGGGCGGTTCCCGGGCTCCAGCAGGACGCAGGTGCCGCGCCGGGCACCGGGCGGCTGAAGGTGCGCGTGGGAAGCCACAGCATCACCTACCGCGGACGCGTGCGGGTGTCGGCGGGGCAGGACGGTTCGTACGCCGTCGAGAGCGACGCCACCGAGGTGCGCGGCACGGGGTCGGTGAAACTCGCGCTCACCGTCCGCGTGCGGGACACGGACGGCGGCGCCGCCGTCACCTTCGAGGGCACGGCCACGGCGGACGGCCGGGTCGCCGAACTGCCCGCGGAGACCGTCGCCGCCACCGGCACACGGCTGCTGAACCGCTTCACGGAGAACCTGTGCGCGGACGAGACGGAGACCGGTGCCGACTCCGACGCGGGGGTGGAAGCGGGGGCGGGGGCACGGGGCGAGCACCCGTCCGTGATCGAGACGGAGGCCTCGCCGGCGTCTCCGACCTCCCCTGCCGAGCCGATCGAGCCGATCGAGCCGACGGAAGCCGCTGACTCCGCAAGGGCCGCCGGGGCTGTCGACTCCGCCGGACCCGCCGAGCCGGCTGAGCCCGCCGAGTCCCCCGAGTCCCCAGAATCCTCCGAGTCCCCCGAGCCCTCCGACGAGTCCTCCGAGTCCGTCGAGCCCTTCGAGGGTGTCGAATCCATCGGACCCGTCGAGCCCGTCGAGCCCGTCGAGCCCGTCGAGCCGGGGGAGCCGGCCGCCGAGGCCGCGCACGCGCGGCGGACGATGATCGGGCGGAGCGCCGAGGAGGTCGACCACGCGCCGCCGCGCGGGCGGTACGCCCCCGTGCCCGCGCCGCAGACCATCGCGCCCAACTCGACCCTGCGCTGGGCCGCGCCGGCGGCGGCGCTGGTGGTGGCCTCGGCGATCGTGGTGGGGCGCGCCCTGCGCAAGCGGCGCTGAGCGGGCGGCAACCGGCCACTGCCACGGCCCCCTTGATCCGCCCAGTAGGGTCGTTCCGTGAGTAACGAAGACATCACGTTGGCCGCGGGTGACGCGGAAGTCGTAGTGCAGCCGGGGAACGGGGGCCGCATCGGCGGGCTTCGGGTCGCGGGCGTCGAACTGCTCAGGCAGGGCGAGCGTTTCGGCTGCTTCCCGATGGTTCCCTGGTGCGGGCGGATCCGCGACGGACGCTTCCGGGACGGCGGCGCCGTCCAGCAGATGCCGCTCAACTCCCCGCCGCACGCCATCCACGGCACCGTCCGCGACGGCGCCTGGCGCGTGGCGCGCGCCGCGGCGGACGAGGCCGTCATCACGTACGACCTCGTCGACCCCTGGCCCCACCCCGGCCGGGTCACCCAGGTGGTGGCCCTCGCCCCGGACAGCCTCACGCTCACCATGGCGGTGGAGACACACGCGTCCTCCTTCCCGGCGCAGATCGGCTGGCACCCCTGGTTCAACCGGAACCTCGACGGGGCGGACGCCCGGCTCGCCTTCGAGCCGGGCTGGCAGGAGGAGCGCGGCGACGACCACCTGCCGACCGGCGACCGCGTCGACCCCCGGCCGGGTCCCTGGGACGACTGCTTCGGCATGCCCGGCGGGGTCGACGTCACCGTCACCTGGCCGGGCCGGCTGGAACTGAGGGTGACGAGTCCCGAGGAGTGGGTGGTCGTCTACGACGAGCAGGAGGCCGCCGTGTGCGTCGAGCCGCAGACCGGTCCGCCCAACGGGCTGAACACCGCCCCGCGCCTGGTCACACCGCTGGAGCCGCTGGAGGCCACCACCACCTGGAGCTGGCGGCGCCTCTAAGCTGACGGGCATGACGGACGTACGCGGCGCGCTGCTGCAGCAGATCAAGGACAAGGCCGTGGTGCACGGCAAGGTGACCCTCTCCTCGGGTCTGGAGGCCGACTACTACGTCGACCTGCGCCGCATCACCCTCGACGGCGAGGCCGCCCCGCTGGTCGGCCAGGTGCTCCTGGACCTGACCGCCGAGTTCGACTTCGACGCGGTCGGCGGCCTGACCATGGGCGCCGACCCGGTGGCCGCGGCCATGCTGCACGCGGCCGCGGCGCGCGGACGGAAACTGGACGCCTTCGTCGTGCGCAAGGCCGCCAAGGCGCACGGTCTCCAGCGCCAGGTGGAGGGTCCGGAGATCGCCGGTCGCCGCGTCCTGGTCGTCGAGGACACCTCCACCACCGGCGGTTCGCCGCTCACCGCCGTCGAGGCCGTGCGCGCGGCGGGCGCCGAGGTCGTCGCCGTGGCGACCATCGTCGACCGGGCGACCGGCGCCGCCGAGAAGATCGAGGCGGGCGCGGGCGTGCCGTACCGCTTCGCGTTCTCCAAGGACGAACTGGGCCTGGACTGAACCGGATCCGGACCGGCGCTCCGGCGGCCGCGCGAGAGTTGTCCACAGGTCGGGACGGCTTGGACCGAGCACCGGCGCATGTCTGGAAAGATGGGGACGACGATGACGTCGCACCCAAGGTTCCGGTCAGGGCCGTAAGTACGCAGCAAGCCCACCCGCACATACAAGGAGCGGACAGATGCCCATCGCAACCCCCGAGGTCTACAACGAGATGCTCGACCGGGCGAAGGCAGGCAAGTTCGCCTACCCGGCCATCAACGTCACCTCGAGCCAGACCCTGAACGCGGCGCTGCGCGGTTTCGCGGAGGCGGAGAGCGACGGCATCATCCAGATCTCGACGGGTGGCGCCGAGTTCCTGGGCGGTCAGTACAGCAAGGACATGGTCACCGGCGCGGTGGCGCTGGCCGAGTACGCGCACATCATCGCGGAGAAGTACCCGGTCACGGTCGCCCTGCACACGGACCACTGCCCGAAGGACAAGCTCGACGGGTACGTCCGTCCGCTGCTGGAGATCTCCCAGGAGCGCGTCAAGGCCGGCCAGAACCCGCTGTTCCAGTCGCACATGTGGGACGGCTCCGCCGAGACCCTCGCCGACAACCTGGCCATCGCCCAGGAGCTGCTGGAGAAGGCCCGCAACGCGCAGATCATCCTCGAGGTGGAGATCACCCCGACCGGTGGCGAGGAGGACGGCGTCACCCACGAGATCAACGACTCCCTCTACACCACGGTCGAGGACGCGATCCGCACGGCCGAGGCGCTGGGCCTGGGCGAGAAGGGCCGCTACCTGCTGGCCGCGTCCTTCGGCAACGTCCACGGCGTGTACAAGCCGGGCAACGTGGTCCTGCGTCCCGAGCTCCTGAAGGAGCTGAACGAGGGCGTGGCCGCGAAGTACGGCAAGCAGTCCCCGTTCGACTTCGTCTTCCACGGCGGCTCCGGCTCCTCCGCGCAGGAGATCGCCACCGCGCTGGAGAACGGCGTCGTGAAGATGAACATCGACACGGACACGCAGTACGCGTTCACCCGCCCGGTGGCCGACCACATGTTCAAGCACTACGACGGCGTCCTGAAGGTCGACGGCGAGGTCGGCTCCAAGTCGACCTACGACCCGCGCACCTGGGGCAAGCTGGCCGAGGCGTCGATGGCGAAGCGCGTCGTCGAGGCGACCCAGCACCTGCGGTCGGCCGGCACGCGCATCAAGTAGTCCGCGGGGCAGCTGTCCGTACGGAGCAGTCCGTACGGACGCGGTCCGTACGGCGGACCCGGAGTCGCCGCCGCGGCGCCGGGTCCGCCGCACACTGGTCGAAGGCGGCCCGGCGGGGGATGATCGGCTCATGCCCGACGTACGGCTGGCTTCCTCCCAGGGCAAGTGGATCCTGCTGACCACGGTCCTGGGTTCCAGCATGGCCATGCTGGACTCGACCGTCGTCAACGTCGCGCTGCCCACCATCGGCCGCGACCTCGGCGGGAACCTCGCCGCCCTCCAGTGGACGGTCAACGCGTATCTGGTCACGCTGGCCGGTCTGATCCTGCTCGGCGGCTCGCTGGGCGACCGCTACGGGCGGCGGAAGATCTTCGTCCTGGGCGTGGTCTGGTTCGCCGCCGCCTCCCTGATGTGCGGTCTCGCCCCGACCCCCGAGATCCTCATCGCGGCCCGCGCCCTCCAGGGGGTCGGCGGCGCCCTGCTGACCCCGGGCTCGCTCTCCCTCATCCAGGCCTCCTTCCACCCCGACGACCGGGGCAGGGCCGTGGGCCTGTGGTCCGGTTTCGGCGGCATCGGCGCGGCCGTCGGCCCGTTCCTCGGCGGCTGGCTGGTGGACGGACCGGGCTGGCGCTGGGTGTTCCTGCTGAACGTCCCGCTCGCCCTGCTGTGCGCCCCCATCGCCGTGCGCCATGTCCCCGAGTCGGCCGACGGCCGCGCGCACGGCCGCTTCGACGTGCTGGGCGCGGCCCTGGGCGCCCTGGCGCTCGCCCTGCTGACGTACGCCCTGATCGAGGCCCGCGGCGGCTCCCTCGCCGTCGTCCTCACCGCGGTCGCGGGGGTGGCCGCGGCGGTCGCCTTCGTGTACGTCGAGAAGCACCGCGCCGACCCGATGATGCCGCCGGACATCTTCGCGTCCCGCCAGTTCACGGCGGTCAACCTGGTCACGCTGTGCGTGTACGCGGCCTTCGGCGGCTTCTTCTTCCTCTCCGCGCTCCAGCTCCAGGTCGTGGCCGGGTACTCGGCGCTCCGCGCCGGTACGGCCCTGCTGCCGACCACCATCCTGATGCTGCTGCTGTCCGCCCGCTCCGGAGAGCTCGGGGAGCGGATCGGCCCGCGCATCCCGCTCACGGTCGGCCCGCTGCTCTGCGCCGCCGGCATGCTGCTGATGCTGCGGGTCGGACCGCACGCCGGGTACGTCACGGACGTGCTGCCCGCGGTGCTCGTCCTCGGCCTCGGCATGGTCTGCCTGGTGGCCCCGCTGACCGCGACCGTGCTCGCCTCGGTGGACGCCACGCGGGCGGGCCTGGCCAGCGGCGTCAACAACGCGGCGGCCCGCGCGGCCGGGCTCTTCGCGGTGGCCGCGCTGCCGCTGCTGGCCGGGATGGGACCGGAGGCCTACCGCTCGGCGGCCGCCTTCGACGCCGCGTTCCGGCGTGCGATGCCGCTGTGCGCGGGTGTCCTGGTGGTGGGCGCGGTGATCGCCTTCACGACCGTGCGCCGCCCGACCCCGGACTGCCGCCGCCCCCAGTGCCGCACGCACGGCTGTGTGACGTCTCCGCCGGTGGAGCCCGGCCGGACCCGGCCGAAGTCCTCCGGCGTCTGAGCGCGACCCGGGGCCGAGGGCCGGGTGTCCGGCGGGAGGGGCCGACAGGGGCGTACGCGCGCGTCACCGATCAAGGACGATGCAGCAGACTGGAACCCATGACGATTCACGAGAACCTCCTCGGGGGCCCGCCCCCGACCCGTCTCCCCGACGATCCCGAGCCGCGCGAGCTGCTCGCCGGCGGCACCGCGCCCGCCGATGTCGCCGCCAAGTACCCGACGTCCTCGTTGGCCTGGGCCCAGCTGGCCGACGACGCGTTCGAGCGGGGCAGCGTCGTGGAGTCGTACGCGTACGCCCGTACGGGCTATCACCGTGGTCTGGACTCCCTGCGCCGCAACGGCTGGAAGGGCCACGGCCCGGTGCCGTGGGAGCACGAGCCGAACCGCGGCTTCCTGCGCGCCCTGCACGCCCTCGCCCGCGCCGCGCAGTCGATCGGCGAGCAGGAGGAGTACGAGCGCTGCTCGCAGTTCCTGAAGGACTCCTCGCCGGCGGCGGCGCAGACGCTGGGCTAGACAGGGCCCCAGGACACCGGGCCGCTACGGCCCCCGGGGTGCGGCCCGCCTGTGACCAGGCGGGCCTTGCTCTTTCGAGGGACGATCGCGGAGGATGCCCGATGGGGACCGGGGCCCCCGTGTCGATAACGGCAGGGGCGGACCGCTACCCGGAAACACAACAGGAGACAGCGATGTCCCACGAGGCTCGTGAGGCCCAAGAGCCCGAGACCCCGCATCTCGACTTCGCCGGTACGACCCCTTACGAGGACTACGTCAAGGCGGACGTGCTCACCCATCTCCAGCACACCCTCTCCGACGATCCCGGAGAGATGGTCTTCCTGGTCACGACCCAGGTGATGGAGCTGTGGTTCACCGTCATCGTCCACGAGTGGGAGACCGCCGCGCGGGCCCTTCGTGAGGACCGGGTGCCGGTGGCGATCGACGCGCTGAAGCGGTCCGTACGGGAGCTGGAGGCGCTGAACGCCAGCTGGCGGCCGCTCGGACAGCTCACCCCCGCCCAGTTCAACTCGTACCGTTCGGCCCTCGGCGAGGGCTCCGGCTTCCAGTCGGCGATGTACCGGCGGATGGAGTTCCTGCTCGGCGATAAGTCCGCGTCGATGCTGGTCCCGCACCGGGGCGCGCCGCGCGTGCACGCCGAGCTGGAGAAGGCGCTGTACGAGCCGAGCCTGTACGACGAGGTGCTGCGGCTGCTCGCCCGGCGCGGGCACCCGGTCCCGGCCGCCGCGCTCGACCGTGACGTCTCGCGGCGCTACGACCCCTCCCCCGAGGTGGAGGCGGTCTGGACGGCCGTCTACTCCGGCGACGCGGCCGACGAGGTCGCCCGGCTCGGCGAGGCGCTCACCGATGTCGCCGAGCTGGTGTGGCGCTGGCGCAACGACCACCTCGTCGCCACCCGGCGCGCGATGGGCGCGAAGGCCGGGACCGGCGGTTCGGCGGGCGTGGCCTGGCTGGAGAAGCGCGCACGGAAGAACGTGTTCCCCGAGCTGTGGACGGCGAGGTCCCATGTCTGACAGGTCCGAGCAGGCGGCGCGCGCGGAGAAGCTGGAAGCCGCCGACGAGCTGGCCGGCGTGCGCGCGCGGTTCGTCCTCGACGACACCGTGTATCTGGACGGCAACTCGCTGGGCGCGCTGCCCGCGGCCGTGCCCGGCCGGGTGGCGGACGTCGTCCGCCGCCAGTGGGGCGAGCTGCGCATCCGCTCCTGGGACGAGAGCGGCTGGTGGACCGCGCCCGAGCGGATCGGCGACCTGATAGCACCGCTGGTGGGCGCCGCTCCCGGGCAGATCGTGGTCGGCGACTCCACCAGCGTCAACGTCTTCAAGGCACTGGTGGCGGCGGTGCGGATGGCCGGGGAGGGGCGTGACGAGATCGTCGTGGACGCCACCACCTTCCCGAGCGACGGGTACATCGCCGAGTCGGCGGCCCGGATGACCGGCTGCTCGCTGCGCCCGGTGACCCCGGCGGAGGTGCCGGGCGTGCTGTCCGGCCGCACCGCCGCGGTGCTGCTCAACCACGTCGACTACCGCACGGGCCGGCTGCACGACCTGCCCGGTCTCACGGCCGCGGTGCGCGCCGCGGGCGCGGTGTCCGTCTGGGACCTGTGCCACAGCGCGGGCGCCCTGCCGGTCGGTCTGGACGAGCACGGCGTGGACCTCGCGGTCGGCTGCACCTACAAGTACCTCAACGGCGGTCCGGGCGCACCGGCGTACCTCTACGTGCGCGAGGGTCTCCAGGACCGCTTCGACTCCCCGCTGCCCGGCTGGAACTCGCACGCGGAGCCGTTCGGCATGCGCGGTGCGTACGAGCCGGCGGCGGGGGCGGTCCGGGGCCGGGTGGGCACCCCGGACATCCTGTCGATGCTCGCCCTGGAGGCGGCCCTGGAGGTCTGGGACGGTGTCCCGGTCGAGGCCGTGCGCGCCAAGTCCCTCGCCCTGACGGACTTCTTCCTGGAGTGCGTGAACGCGTACGTCCCGCCCGGGCACGTCGAGTCGCTGACTCCGGCGGCGCACGGGGAGCGGGGCAGCCAGGTGGCCCTGCGGTGCGCGCGGGCCCGGGAGGTCATGCGGCGGCTGATCGAGCGCGGGATCGTCGGCGACTTCCGGCACCCCGATGTGCTGCGCTTCGGCTTCACCCCGCTGTACGTCGGGTTCGCCGACGTGGAGCGGGCGGCGCGGGTGCTGGCCGAGGTGCTGGCGGACGTGACCGGGGAGACGCTCGGCTAGTCCCCGCCGTACGGATCAGCCCGGTGTCGCGGGGAGGCGCACGCCCGGTGCGGGCCGCGGGAGAACCGTTTGGCCCTCACCGAGCGTGACATCCGCGTGTCCGCGCACGTCACGGGCCTGATACCGTCCCCGCCAACGGCCGAATTCTCTCCTGGTACGCCAAACCCGGTCCGCCAAGTCCGTTTCGTCGCTGAGAGGTTGGAGCATGCCGGACGACGCAGCAGCAGCCCGTGCCGCCGCCGAGGAGGAGTCGGCCTTCTCGCATCCCGCGGTCGACCCCGACTCCACCGGCGGGTACGGCGATCACCCCGATCAGGTGATCGACTTCTACGCGCCGCGCGTCGAGGCGGTCCCGGGCGTCGCGGCCCCCCTGGTCGTCGTCCTGCACGGTGGCGCCTGGCGCGCTCCGTACGACCGGCGGCACGTCACCCCGTTCGCGGACTTCCTGGCCCGCCGGGGCTTCGCCGTGGCCAACGTCGAGTACCGGCGCGGGGCCTCGATCCCGGGGCAGGGCGGCAGCGGGCCGGTGGCGGGCCGCTGGCCGGACACCTTCGACGACGTGGCCGCCGCGCTGGACGCCCTGCCCGCGCTCGCCCGGCAGGCCCTCCCGCAGGCGGATCCGCGGCGCACGGTCGTCGTCGGCCACTCGGCGGGCGGTCACCTGGCCCTGTGGGCGGCGGCCCGGCATGTCCTGCCGGCCGACGCCCCCTGGCGCACCGACGGCCCCGCCGCCCTGCGCGGGGTGGTCGCCCTGGCCCCGATCGCCGACTTCGCGGTCGCCGAGAAGCTGGAGGTGTGCGGTGGCGCGGCCGGCCAACTCCTGGGCGGCGAGGAACACTTCGGCGTACGGCAGCCGTACGCCGACCCCGCGCTGCTGCTCCCCACCGGCATCGCGACCACGCTCGTCCAAGGCCGTGGCGACGACGTCGTCCCGCAGGCGGTCGCCGAGGCGTACGCGGAGGCGGCGGCGAAGGCCGGCGAGGTGGTGGGCCTGACGCTGCTGGAGGAGGTCGGCCACTTCCCGCTGATCGACCCGGCGGCGGACGCGTGCGCGGTGGTGGCGGAGGAGATCGCGCAACTGGCGTGGTGACACCCGCGGTCCCGTAGTACCTGAGACGGACTGCGAAGGACCCCTCTCACTGCTGACGACCGCGCCCCCTCCTGCGCCTACCGTTCTGTACGTGACCGACACGACCCAGACGCAGACGACGCCCTCGGGGGGCGCGGACCAGTCCTTCAGCGCGCACCAGCCGCGCAGCCCGGAGTTCCGGCTGGCCGCGGACGCCCTGCGCGGACTGCGGCAGGACCTCTTCCAGGACGCGTTCGCCTACCGTCCGCTGCCGCCCAGGAGCACGACGGGCCCGCTGACCCGGCGGCTCTCCGGCCGGATGCGGCAGTACGCGGCCTGGAACCGGCACCTGGCGGTGGCGGCCGGCGGCGGGGTGGCGATGGTGGCCGCCACGGCCGGCGGCGGCGGGGGTGTGACCCTGCTGTGCGCCCTGCTCGCCCTGGCCCCGGTGCTGCTGACCCTGGTCCGGCCGATCGGCGCCCTCTGGCTGTCCTTCGCGTCGACCACCGTGGTGGCCGTACTCGGCTCGGAGCTGGGCGACTGGCCGTGGCCGCCCTGCAGCTTCATCTCCCACCTCGTGGTCCTGACCGTCGTCGCGATACGGACCCGGCCGCGCACGGCCGCGTGGATGTGGATGCTCACCGCGCTCTACGGCTTCTTCGCGGAGACCCTCTTCGGCGGGGGGCACTACTACGGCACCAACACCGCGCCCATGCTGGTCCTCTCCGCGCTGATCCTTCTCGTGGTCACGGTCTGGCACATCCGCCGTGACGCGGAGGAGGTGGTCACCGCCCAGCAGACGGTGACCGCGCACGAGCGTTCCCGGCGCACCCTGCTGGAGGAGCGCACCACGATCGCCCGTGAGCTGCACGACGTGGTCGCCCACCACATGTCGGTGGTCGCCATCCAGGCGGAGGCCGCGCCCTACCGGGTGGACAACCCGCCGCCGGAGCTGGAGCGCGCCTTCGCCACCATCCGGGAGAACGCGGTGGCGGCGCTGACCGAGCTGCGCCGCGTGCTGGGTGTGGTCCGCGCCGAGGACTACGAGGCGCCGGAGGCCCCGCAGCCCACGCTCGCCGACCTGGACGCCCTGCTGGCCAATGTGCGGGACGCGGGGCTGAGCGTGGACAAGGCGGTGACGGGCGCGGTGCGCGAACTCCCGCAGGGCGTGGAGCTGTCGGCGTACCGCATCGTGCAGGAGGCGCTCAGCAACACGCTGCGGCACGCGCCGGGGGCGAGCGCCCGCGTCGAGATCGGCTATGTGCTCGGCGGGCTGGGGCTGCGCGTGGTCAACGGGCCGCTGCCCGAACCGTCGCTGGTGAAGCCGTCACCCGGGGCCGGGCACGGCGTCACCGGGATGCGCGAGCGCGTCTCCATGCTGAACGGGGAGATGACGGCCGGCCCGACCGGCGAGGGCGGATACGAGGTGACGGTGTTCCTGCCGGTGGCCTCGGTGATCGAGGGTGACGCATGACCATCCGGGTACTGATCGCGGACGACCAGATGATGGTGCGCGAGGGCTTCTCCGTGCTGCTGAACGCGATGCCGGACATCGAGGTCGTCGGCGAGGCCGTCAACGGGCGGGAAGCGGTCCAGCGGGTGCGGGAGCTGGCCCCGGACGTCGTGCTGATGGACATCCGGATGCCCGAGCTGAACGGCATCGAGGCGACCCGGGAGATCGTCGCCTCGGACGGCACGGCGAAGGTCCTGGTGCTGACGACGTTCGACCTCGACGAGTACGTGTACCAGGCGCTGCGGGCGGGGGCCTCCGGCTTCCTCCTGAAGGACGCCTCGGCACGTCAGCTCGCCGACGGGGTGCGGGTGGTGGCGGCCGGGGAGGCGCTGCTCGCGCCCTCGGTCACCAGGCGGCTGATCACCGAGTTCTCGAAGCTGTCCGACACCCCGCGGCCGGCGTCCACCGCGCAGGCGGCGTACGGGGAGCTGACCGAGCGGGAGACGGAGGTGCTGGTGCTGATCGCGCAGGGCCTGTCGAACGCGGAGATCGCCGGACGGCTGGTGGTCGCCGAGTCCACGATCAAGACGCATGTGAGCCGGATCCTGGTGAAACTGGGCCTGCGCGACCGCACGCAGGCGGCGGTCTTCGCGTACGAGGCACGGCTGGTCACCCCGGGCTGAGAGCGGGTGACGGGGTGGGACACCCCTGGTCAGGCAGGGGGGTGCCGGGCTAGCGTCCGTGCATGGCAGCTGCTTCCGATCTCGCCTTCGACCCCTGGGACGCCGGGTTCGTGGCCGACCCGTACCCGGCCTACGCCGAACTGCGCGCCCGGGGGCGGGTGATCCACTACGAGCCGACCGACCAGTGGCTCGTGCCGCACCACGCGGACGTCTCGGCGCTGCTGCGCGACCGGCGGCTCGGACGGACGTATCAGCACCGGTTCACGCACGAGGAGTTCGGCCGGAGCGCGCCGGCGCCCGAGCACGAGCCGTTCCACACGCTCAACGACCACGGGATGCTCGACCTGGAGCCGCCGGACCACACCCGGATCCGGCGCCTGGTGTCGAAGGCGTTCACCCCGCGCACGGTGGAGCGGCTGAAGCCGTACGTGGAGGGGCTGGCCGGTGAGCTGGTGACGGACCTGGTGGCGGCGGGCGGCGGCGATCTGCTGACGGACGTGGCGGAGCCGCTGCCGGTCGCGGTGATCGCGGAGATGCTGGGCATCCCCGGGCCGGACCGGGCCCTGCTGCGGCCCTGGTCGGCGGACATCTGCGGGATGTACGAGCTGAGCCCGTCGCGGGAGAGGGCGGCGAAGGCGGTACGGGCGTCGGCCGAGTTCTCCGACTACCTGCGGGAGCTGATCGCGGCCCGGCGCGAGAAGCCCGGCGACGACCTGATCTCCGGTCTGATCGCGGCCCACGACGAGGGCGACCGGCTCACCGAGCAGGAGATGATCTCGACGGCGGTGCTGCTGCTGAACGCGGGCCACGAGGCCACGGTGAACGCCACCGTCAACGGCTGGTGGGCCCTGTTCCGGCATCCCGGCCGGCTGGCGGCCCTGCGCGCCGACCACTCCCTGATCCCGTCCGCCGTCGAGGAGCTGATGCGCTACGACACCCCGCTGCAGCTCTTCGAGCGCTGGGTGCTGGACGAGATCGAGATCGACGGCCGGGTGATCCCGAGGGGCGCGGAGATCGCCCTGCTCTTCGGCTCCGCCAACCACGACCCGGCGGTCTTCCGCGACCCCGAGGCCCTGGACCTGAGCCGCGCGGACAACCCGCACATCTCCTTCAGCGCGGGCATCCACTACTGCATCGGCGCCCCGCTGGCCCGTATCGAACTGGCCGCGTCCATGGCGGCCCTGCTGACGAAGGCCCCGACGCTGAGCCTGGCGGCGGAGCCGGAGCGCACCCCGAACTTCGTGATCCGGGGGCTCAGCGGGCTGAGCGTCACGCTCTGACCCGCTGGACCAGGACCCACACCACGAGTGCGGCCCGCGCCGCGGGTTCCCGTCGGCCGTCGGCTCGTGGTGCGCGTCAGCTCGCGGTGCGGGTCAGCTCGCGGTGCGGGTCAGCTCGTCAGGTCGCGTCGGCTCAGGCCCGCGAGGCCGCCGGCCACCAGCACCGCCGCGAGCCCCGTCAGGGTCAGCACCGGAGCCCACTCCAGCTGCCCGCCCGGCAGCTTCGGCAGGTGCCCGAAGGGGGACAGGTCCAGGACGAACCGGGGGGCGTCCAGGGCCGGGCCCACCCAGCCGATCAGCAGCACGGCCCCGGCCACGCCCCAGGCGGCCGGTGCCGAGCGCGGCGCCACGCCGTACAGCAGCACCGCCAGGCCGCCGACGACCCACACCGCCGGGAGCTGGACCAGGCAGGCGACCAGGATCGGGCCGGTGTCCTTGCCGTAGCCGACCGCGAAACCGAGGCCCGCGAGGAGCATGATCAGGGCGGAGCCGCCGAAGGCGACCGACAGATGGCCGGCCGCCCAGCGCAGCCGGCCCACCGCGGCCGCCAGCACCGGTTCCGCCCGGCCCGAGGTCTCCTCGCCGTGCAGTCGCAGGACGGAGCCGACCACGTACAGCGCCGCGATCAGGCCGAGCATGCCGGTCATCGAGGCGAGGAAGGCGTCCGTGAGCGCGCCGTGGCCGCCCATCCGCTCGAAGATCTGGCGGGCCTTGTCGTTGTCTCCGACGAGGTCGGCCGCTCCCTCGGTCAGACCGCCGTAGACGATCCCGGCGAGCAGGAAGCCGACGCTCCAGCCGAGCACTCCGCCGCGTTGCAGCCGCCGGGCCAGCGCGCCCGCGGTGGCGAGGCGGCCGGTCGCGGGGCCCGGCCGCGTCGGCAGGAAGCTCATGCCGACGTCCCGGCGCCCGGCCAGCGCGTAGGCCGCCGCCCCCTGGACCAGCACCGCCGCCGCGAACAGCGCGAGCACCCACCACCGTTCGCCCGCGAAGGACCGCAGGTTCTCCAGCCAGCCGAGCGGGGACAGCCAGGTCGCCACGGACGAACCGTCGTCGGTCGCCGAGTCGCCCGCCGCGCGCAGCACGAAGGCCGCGCCCAGGACCGCCGCCGTCAGCCCCCGGGCCAGGCGGGCGCTCTCCGTCAGCTGGGCGACGATCGCCGCCGTCGTCGCGAAGACCATTCCGACGGCCGCGAGCCCGAGCCCGAAGGCCAGCGCCCCCGCCGTGCCCTGCCCGGCCAGCCCCGCCGTGACCAGCAGGGCGAGCACGGCGTTGGCGACCGCCGCGGCGAGCAGCGCCGCCGTCAGCGGGGCCCGCCGGCCCACCATGCCCGAGGCGATCAGTTCCTGGCGGCCGCTCTCCTCCTCGTCCCTGGTGTGCCGTACGACGACGAGCAGGCCGGTCACGGCGGCCAGGGCGCCCGCGTAGACGCCGACGCGCCAGGCCGTCAGCGCGCCGAGGGAGTCGTCGAAGACCGGTCCGACCAGCGCGCGCAGGGAGGAGTCGGCCGACATCTGGTGCAGGAGGTCGGCTCGCTGGGCCGCGGTGCCGTACAGACTCTTCAGGGTGTTCGGCATGGAGAGGACCATCAGCGTGTTCACCGCCACCCAGACCGGGATCAGCACCCGGTCGCGGCGCAGCGCGAACCGCAACAGGACCCCGGTACCCGCCAGTTGGCGGTGGGTCCTGGACCGTACCGCGACGGTGGTGGCCGTCGTCGCGGTCGTCGTGGCCGCGGTCATCGGGCCGCCTCGCTCGGTTCGTCCTGGTAGTGCCGCAGGAAGAGTTCCTCCAGCGTCGGCGGTGTCGAGGTCAGCGAGCGCACGCCCGCCGCGCTCAACGAGCGCACGACCGCGTCCAGTTCGCCGGTGTCGACCTGGAGGCGGACCCGCGGGCCCTGTACGGACAGGTCGTGGACGCCGGGCAGGCGGTCCAACCCGTCGGCAGGTCCGGCGAGTTCGGCGGTGACGCTGGTGCGGGTCAGATGGCGCAGCTCGGCCAGGGAGCCGGTCTCGACGGTCCGGCCCTTGCGGATGATGCTCACCCGGTCGCAGAGTTCCTCGACCTCGCTGAGGATGTGCGAGGAGAGCAGGACCGTACGGCCGCGCTCGCGTTCCTCCTCCACGCAGCGCTGGAAGACCTCCTCCATCAGCGGGTCGAGGCCCGAGGTCGGCTCGTCCAGGATCAGCAGGTCGACGTCCGAGGCGAAGGCGGCGACGAGGGCGACCTTCTGCCGGTTGCCCTTGGAGTAGGTGCGCCCCTTCTTGGTGGGGTCGAGCTCGAAGCGTTCGACCAGCTCCGCCCGGCGTCGCTGGTCGAGGCCGCCGCGCAGTCTGCCGTAGAGGTCGATGACCTCGCCGCCGGAGAGGTTGCGCCACAGGGTCACGTCGCCGGGGACGTAGGCGATCCGGCGGTGTGCCTCCACCGCGTCCGTCCACGGGTCGCGGCCGAGCACGCGCGCGGCGCCCGCGTCGGCGCGCAGCAGGCCGAGCAGGACGCGGAGGGCGGTGGACTTGCCCGCGCCGTTCGGGCCGAGGAAGCCGTGCACCTCGCCGGCGGCCACCTCCAGGTCGAGGCCGTCGAGGGCGTGGGTCCGGCCGAAGGACTTGTGCAGTCCGGAGACCTCGATCGCGGGATGTGTCGTCGTCACGCTTCAGAAAGTACGCTACTTTCAGAAACTTATGAAGTTAAGGAAACGTGTGAATCGCCGATAGGATGCGGGCATGACGGAACCAGCCGGGGCGCACCGGGACATGGAGGCCGTGTCGAAGTTCGTCGAGTCCTTCGCGGCGCAGCTCGTCGAGGCCGGGATGCAGCGCATGCCCGCCCGGGTCTTCGCCGCCCTCCTGGCCGCCGACGAGGGGGCGATGACCTCCGCCGAGCTGGCGGAACAGCTGCGGATCAGTCCCGCGGCGGTCTCCGGGGCCGTGCGCTACCTGGCCCAGCAGCACATGGTGTCCCGGGAGCGCGAGCCCGGCTCGCGCCGGGAGCGCTACCGGGTGCACAGCAACCAGTGGTACGAGGCGCTCACCAACCGGGAGGCCGTCATCAAGCGCTGGGAGGGGGCGCTGCGGGAGGGCGTGGCCGGCCTCGGCGCGCAGACGCCCGCCGGGCGCCGCATGGCCGAGACGCTCGCCTTCTTCGAGTTCGTCGACGAGGAGATCGCGGCCATGATGGAACGCTGGCGAGTCCACCGCGAACGCACCTTCGGCCCGCAGCCCTGACCACCCAGCCCTGACCACCCGGTCCGGTCGGCTCACGGTCCGGCCGGCTCACGGGCGGGCCGGTCTCCCCGCCCGGACCGCCCGGAGAAGGCCACCGCCTCGCCCCCGTCGCTCACCGGCCCGGCAGGGTCAGGCGCAGGCCTTCCTCCCGGACCGTCCAGGTCCGGCGGCGCACCGGGCCGGAGACGGCCGCGTCGGCCCGGTAACGGAAGTCCGTGCCCGAGACGGTCACCAGGCGTCCATGGGCCAGCAGGGGGGCCATCTCCGCGCCCACCGACGCCGGGTGCACCTCCACCGCGGCGACCCCGGCGCCTCCCCGTGTCACCGACACCGCCTCCACCGGCTGGTCCAGGTCGACCAGCGTGACCCCGTCGACCTCCACCCGCAGCCGGGACGGCCCGGTCCGGGGCGCGTCGAGGGGGGACGGGGTCCTGGCCGGACGGGACGGCACCAGCGTGCGGACCAGGGACTGGCACGTCCGCAGCCACGGGTGCGCCGGGTCGCCGACGGGCTCCCGCGGCACCTGGAACATGGGGACCGGCGGGATGCGCAACGCGCCCAGCACCACCCCGTCACTGTCGTCGACCAGCAGATCCAGCCGCCGCTCGGCGCCGTACAGCACGGCGCGCGCGGCCGCCACGGTCCCCGTCGGCACCCCGAGCGAACGGGCCACCGAGACCGCCGTGCCCACCGGCACCACCGACAGCACGCATCCGGCCAGTTCCCGCTGCCGGTGCAGCAGGGACACCGCCCGCACGAGCGCCCGGTCGTCGCCGACCACCACCGGCCGGCGGGAGCCCCGCCGGGCCAGGACGCGGGCGAACTCCTCGGGCCCCTCCGGCAGGCACACCTTCGTCGCCGCGCCCGCGCCGAGCACGTCTTTCGCGATCCGTACGGCCTCGCCGTCCGTCTGCCGGGCGACCGGGTCGATGACCACCAGCAACTGGTCGGAAGTCGCCACCTCGGTCATGCCTCGCTTCCTCGGGTAGCATCTTTGTGCAAGAGCCCCTTGCGCTATTGCGCCAGGGGCTTCGTCTATTCCGGGGCATCCGGGTCCGACGGGTTCACGGCCGACGACGGCCGTCGGTGGCCGACGTAGGCCGCCGGTGTACAAAGCACAAGGCCGTGCCGCGTACGCCCCCGACTCTGGACATGCCCCGCCCGGAAGGGGTGTACGCGCGTGCCCGCACTTGTGCTGCTCGGTGCTCAGTGGGGTGACGAAGGCAAGGGAAAGGCGACGGACCTGCTGGGCGGATCCGTTGATTATGTGGTGCGCTACCAGGGCGGCAACAACGCCGGCCACACGGTGGTCGTGGGCGACCAGAAGTATGCCCTTCACCTCCTCCCTTCCGGAATCCTGTCCCCGGGGTGCATCCCCGTCATCGGTAACGGTGTCGTGGTCGACCCGTCGGTCCTGCTCTCCGAGCTGAGCGGTCTGAACGAGCGCGGCGTCGACACGTCCAAGCTTCTGATCAGCGGAAACGCTCACGTCATCACGCCCTACAACGTCACCGTCGACAAGGTGACGGAACGCTTCCTCGGGAAGCGGAAGATCGGCACGACCGGGCGCGGTATCGGCCCGACCTACGCGGACAAGATCAACCGCGTCGGTATCCGGGTGCAGGACCTCTACGACGAGTCGATCCTGACCCAGAAGGTCGAGGCGGCTCTCGACGTCAAGAACCAGGTCCTCACCAAGCTCTACAACCGCCGCGCGATCGCCGTGGACCAGGTGGTCGAGGAGCTGCTGGGCTACGCGGACAAGCTCCTGCCGTACGTCGCCGACACCGTCCTCGTCCTCAACCAGGCGCTCGAGGACGACAAGGTGGTCCTCTTCGAGGGCGGCCAGGGCACGCTGCTGGACATCGACCACGGCACGTACCCCTTCGTCACCTCGTCGAACCCGACCGCGGGCGGCGCCTGCACCGGTTCCGGCGTGGGCCCGACCAAGATCAGCCGGGTCATCGGCATCCTCAAGGCCTACACCACCCGGGTCGGCGCGGGACCCTTCCCGACCGAGCTGTTCGACGCGGACGGCGAGGCGCTGCGGCGGATCGGCGGCGAGCGGGGCGTCACCACCGGCCGTGACCGCCGCTGCGGCTGGTTCGACGCGGTCATCGCCCGCTACGCGACCCGCGTGAACGGCCTGACCGACTTCTTCCTCACCAAGCTCGACGTCCTCACCGGCTGGGAGCAGATCCCGGTCTGTGTCGCGTACGAGATCGACGGCAAGCGCGTCGAGGAACTGCCCTACTCGCAGAGCGACTTCCACCACGCGAAGCCGATCTACGAGACCCTCCCCGGCTGGTCCGAGGACATCACGCAGGCGAAGTCGTTCTCCGACCTCCCGAAGAACGCCCAGGCGTACGTGAAGGCCCTGGAGGAGATGTCCGGCGCCCCGATCTCCGCGATCGGCGTGGGCCCGGGCCGGGACGAGACGATCGAGATCAACTCGTTCATCTAGGCCGCCGCAAGGACGGACCGGCTGCTCGGGCCGCCCGCCGAACCGCCCGTCGAGCCACCCTCGCGGGGGTGGCCGGCGGGCGGTCGCGCGCGGCGCGGGGTGCAATCGGAGCATGAGAGCGCACCGCGGGACGCTGTGCCGGGGTCCGTACGGCGGCGAGGGCGACCGGCCGCACGAGACGGACTGCGCCGATCCGGCCGTCTTCGAGATAGCCCGGTACGAGAGGCCGCCGCTGCGGGTGTGCCCGGTCCATCTGGGGCCGTCCCTGCTGATGGCGGGCGCGGTGCTGTGGCCGCCGGGGATCACGCTCGTCGGCCGGCCCTGACGTGAGGGCGGGCGGTGCCGCCCGGCGTCGCCCGGGCCGGCCACCGCCGCGCACGACCCTCAGCTGAAGACGATCATCGATCCCTGTGCCAGGCTCCGCGTCGCCGCCGCGTGCAGTCCCAGCCAGACGTGCCGCTCACGGGCGAACGGGCTGGGATCGTACGGCGCCGGCGCGGCCGGCTGCTCCAGTTCCGTCGGCGTGGGCGGGGGGCCCGGGGGCAGCGGCGGGTTCGCCGCGTCGATGCCGATCACCGGGGCGACCAGCTCCAGCTCCCGCAGCAGGGCCTGCGAGGAGCCCAGCGGGCCGCCGCCCGCCAGCAGGTCGTCGTCGGACAGCGGGTGCGGGAAGTCCACCGGCACGTAGGCGCCCGCGTGGTCGTAGTGCCAGACCAGGTGCGACTGCTGGGCCGTCGCCTCGAACATCTCCAGGAGCTGTTCGTAGTCGCCGCCCAGGTCGTCCACCGGCGTCACCGGCAGCCCGCACACCTGGAGGAGGTAGGCGCGGCGCAGGAAGTGCAGCGCGTCGTAGTCGAAGCCGGCCACCGGGGCGACCTCGCCGGACAGGCCCGGCATGTACTGGTACACCGGCACCGGCGGCAGCCCGGCCTCGGTGAGCACCTTGTTGTACTGGGCGAGTTCCTCGGCGAACGGGTTGTCGGGCGTGTGGCACAAGACGTCGACGAGCGGTACCAGCCACAGGTCACAGGCCAAAGAGAGCTCCTCGCTCAGCGTGTAGCACGGCGGTCAGGGAAGGGAAGAGTAGTCGGTGCGGCACGGGTTCAGCTCCCCTCGTGCAGGTCCCATACCCACACCCCGCCCGTCCACCTACCGGGTCGGCCGACCAGCTTTTCCAGGGCCTCGCGCAGCTCGGTGTCGTGGGGCTGCGGGGCGAGCACGAGCACGCCCGCCTTCCAGTAGGCGAAGTCCCGGGCGGCCTGCGCCTTCCAGTTCGTGCCGATCTCCGGGACCTTGCCCGAGTAGCGGATGTCCCGCAGCAGATTGGAGGTGTAGCGCGGGGAGGCGCCGTAGATGCCGACGCGGTCCTCGCCGTAGGGCCCGTTGAAGTAACCGCCGGGAATCCGGAAGCCGAGGTGCGCGACCGTCTGCCAGTGCAGCGCCTCCGCGGCGCCGGGGTCGGGCAGCGGCACCGGGACCAGGCTCTCGCCGGGCCGCACGTACGGCTTCCACATGCCGTCGGCGATGAAGGGCGGGACGTCCACGCGGGGCGTCGACTTCAGCGGTGCGGGGACCAGGGGGAGCAGGGCCAGGGAGACGGCCAGCAGACCGGCGTAGACCGTGCCGGCGCGGCGGATCGCCGCCAGCCGTTCGACCGCGAGGGCGAGGAGCATGCCCAGCACGGGGGCGCAGATCATCGCGACCCGGCCCTCGATGACCGATTCGAAGAGCGGCTTGTCGGAGAGGTAGGCCCAGGGGCCGGGGAAGACCGTGCCGGTCAGCGGCACGCGGATCCTCGGGCCCATCGACAGCACGGCCGCGGCCAGGGCCGTGAACGCCAGCGCCTTGACGACGGCCCGCTCCCACAGCCGTACGACGATCGCGAAGGCGAGCAGGGCCAGTGGCCAGCCGTAGAAGGCGTTCTGTTCGGTCGGGTTGAGGGAGAGGGCGTTCGCGCGGTCCGCGTCGCCCGCGATCAGCGAGCGTTCGGCGAACGAGAGCAGGGCGAGGGGGCTGTTGCCCGCGTTGTCGCCGTGCAGCACGCTGTGATAGCTCCGCGGGCCCGCGAACTGCCAGACCAGCGGGTAGCAGACGAGCGGCAGACAGACCGCGGCGGCGATCAGCAGGCCGCGCAGCAGCGGGCGCCAGGCGGCCCTGGCCACGTCACGGCGCAGCACCCCGTAGGAGACGGCGAACAGCAGCATGCCGATCGACGCGAGCAGCAGCGGCTCCTCGCCGAGGAAGATCTGGTAGGCCGCCATCAGCCCGAGGACCACCGCGTCGCGTACGACCCGGGTGCCCGCGCACAGGCGCAGGGCACGGTCGATGATCAGCGGGATCATGAACAGGATCACGAAGTTGGGGTGGGCGTTGGCGTGGCTGACCATCGGCGGGGCGAAGGCGGCCAGGGAGGCGCCGACGTAGGCCGCCGCCCGCTGCCGTACGACCCGTTTCACGATCAGCCAGTACCAGGCGGTGGCGGTGGCGGCCAGGCCCAGGGCCATGCAGAGGCTGAGCGCGACCGCGGGCCCGAGCAGCAGCGTGACGGGGGCGAAGGGCACCGACAGGCCCAGCATGACCGTGTTGGCCATGAGGTTCACGCCGTCGGGGAAGCCCTGGAGGTCGGTGAACAGCGGATTGCGCAGATGGGAGACGTTGTCGGCGGTCACCGCGAAGAACCATTCCCACTGGTTCTGGTCCTGGAGGGAGTCCTGGAGATAGCGGTGGGCCGGGTCGAAGAAGCGGCCCGAGTACAGGGCCACCGACATGAGGAGGAAGAGGAGCGCCACGAAGGCGTCGGCGGGACGCAGGGCGCGGGCCTTGAGGCGGCCGAGTTCGCCCAGCACCCGGGCGTAGTCCAGGGGCCGCACCTTGGAGCCGGACTGGTGGGACCAGGCCACCGGGACCTCGGCGACCGGCCAGTCGGCGCGGCGGAAGTGCTGGAGGACCTCGACGTCGATGCCCCAGCCGTTGAGCCGGGAGCCGGCGAAGGCGGTCCGCGCGCTGTCGCCGTCGAACAGCTTGAAGCCGCACTGCGTGTCGCGTATCCCCGGGACCGCGACACTGCGTATCAGGAAGTTCCCGGCCCGGCCGAGCAGTTCGCGCAGCCGGTGCTGGCGGGAGCCGATCTCCGCGCCCGGGACCGAGCGGGAGCCGACGGCCGCCGCGTTCCCCTCGCTCAGCGCCTTGTCCAGCTTCTCCAGCTCCTCGATCGGCGCCGCCAGGTCGGCGTCCGTGACCAGCACGCGCCGGCCGCGGGTGGCCGCGACACCGAGCCGCAGGGCGTGGCCCTTGCCCCGGTTGCGGGGGGCGGCGACCAGCTGGATCCGGGGGTCCCGGCGGGCGGTGACGATCTCCCGGGTGGCGTCGGTCGAGCCGTCGTCGGCGACCACGATCTCCCACTCGCCCCAGCGGCCCTCCGGCTCGCCGAGATAGCGGGTGATCGCGTCGAGGGTGGGGCCGAGCCGCTGCTCCTCGTTGTAGGCGGGGACGACGACGGACAGGTCCACGACCGACAGCCCGACGGCGCTCTTCCCGATGCTCCTCATCAGCCGGCCAGCCGTTCCATGAGGGCCAGGGAGTGCGTGTTGTACTCCTCGATCATCAGCCGGGCGGCGGCGAGGTCACGCCGGGCCAGGGCGTCGACCAGCGCGGTGTGCCCGGCCCACAGCAGGCCGCGCAGGTCGGTCACCCGGCGCAGGTCCTGGACCGCGCACACCCAGGACTGCACGCGCAGCCGGTGCAGGAAGCCGACGAGGTAGGGGTTGCCGAACAGGGCGCTGAGCTCGCGCCAGAACCGCAGGTCGTAGCCGATCAGTACGGTCAGGTCACCGGCGTCGGCGGCGCGCTGGGCCTCCTCGCCGCGTCGGCGCACTCCCGCGACGGCGGCGGCGACCCGTGGGTCGCCGAGGTCCTGGAAGCGTTTGTGACCGGATTCGAGGGCGTGGAACATGCCCTCGGTGACCAGCCCGCGGGCTTCCACGATGCTCCGGTAGTCGTCGGCCGAGTACTCGCGCACCCGGAAGCCGCGGTGCTGGTCGGCCTCCAGCAGGCCCTGTGCGGAGAGATCGACGAGCGCCTCGCGCACCGGGGTCGCGGAGACCCCGTACTGTTCGGCGATCTCCTTGACCGTGAACTCCTGTCCCGGCTGCAGGCGGCCGGCCAGCACCTCGTCACGCAGCGCGTCCGCGATCTGCTGTCGCAGGGTGCTGCGGGTCACGGTGCCGTTGCCACTGGGGCCGGGCATGGTCGGGGTGTCTCCCTCGTCACGTGGCAGGGGGCGTGCTCGTCCGAGTCGCTCATGTACATCTACGAGCACGCCACCTTACGCGTTCGGGTTCCCCGGCCGCCCGGGCGATCCGCCTACTCCGTGTGTTCGTCGGCCACGCACAGCGCGGCGTCCAGAGCGGCCAGTCCTTCCTTCAGCTCCGCCTCGCCGGCGTTGCACGGCGGCACGAAGTGCGTGCGGTTCATGTTGATGAAGGGCCACACGCCGTGCTTCTTCGCGGCGGCGCCGAACGCGGCCATCGGCGCGTTCTGCGCACCGGTCGCGTTGTACGGCACCAGCGGCTCCCGGGTCTCGCGGTTCCTGACCAGGTCGAGCGCCCAGAACATGCCGACGCCGCGCACCTCGCCGACGCTCGGGTGGCGCCGCGCGAGCTCCCGCAGCCCCGGCTCGACGACGGACGCGCCCATCCGCGCCGCGTTCTCGACGACGCCCTCCTCGGCCATCACGTTGATCGTCGCGACGGCGGCCGCGCAGGCCAGCGGGTGGCCGGAGTACGTCAGGCCGCCGGGGTACGGCCGCTTCCCGAACGTCTGCGCGATCGCACCGGAGATCGCGACCCCGCCGAGCGGCACGTATCCCGAGTTCACTCCCTTGGCGAAGGTCATCAGGTCCGGCACCACGTCGAACAGGTCGGCCGCGAACCACTCACCGGTGCGTCCGAACCCGGCCATGACCTCGTCCAGGATGAACACGATCCCGTACGTGTCGCAGATCTCGCGCACCCCGGCCAGGTAGCCGGGCGGCGGGACCATGATCCCGGCCGTGCCCGGAATGGTCTCCAGGATGATCGCGGCGATCGTCGACGGCCCCTCGAAGGCGATCGTCGTCTCCAGGTGCTCCAGCGCCCGGGCGCACTCCTGCTCCTCGGTCTCGGCGTAGAAGCGGGAGCGGTACAGGAACGGCGCCCAGAAGTGCACGACGCCGGCCGCGGCACTGTCGGAGGCCCAGCGGCGCGGGTCACCGGTGAGGTTGATCGCCTGCTGGGTGCCGCCGTGGTACGAGCGGTACGCCGAGAGCACCTTCGGGCGGCCGGTGTGCAGCCGTGCCATGCGCACGGCGTGCTCCACCGCGTCGGCGCCACCGTTGGTGAAGAAGATCTTGTCCAGGTCGCCGGGGGTGCGCTCGGCGATCAGCCGGGCCGCCTCCGAGCGCGCCTCGACGGCGAAGGCGGGCGCGAACGTGGACAGGGTCGCGGCCTGTTCCTGGATCGCGGCGACGACCTTCGGGTGCTGGTAGCCGATGTTGGTGAAGACGAGCCCGCTGGTGAGGTCGAGGTAGCGGTTGCCGTCGTGGTCCCAGAAGTACGACCCCTCCGCGCCGGCGACGGCGAGCGGGTCGATGAGCTCCTGCGCGGACCAGGAGTGGAAGACATGCGCGCGGTCCGCGGCCTTCACGGCGGCGCCGGTCCGGGGGTCGGTCTGAGAGGTCATGCGGGCGAGCGTAAGTGTCCGCGATACGGAAGCGGTATCGGCGTCCTGTCTGCGGTCGGGGGCTTTCCGCGACAGGTTGTCCACACCGCACGCCCGCGCCGCCGGCGGCGGGACCGCCGCGCGACCGTGCGGACTGCTCCCGCCAACTCCTCCCGGGGCCGCACTATTCTCTGTGCGTTGCACACCTATGGGGGGAAGGCGGCGCAGCCATGGAGATGCTCGGACCGGGAGATCCGCCGCGGATCGGCACCTACCGGCTGCTGGCGCGGCTCGGGGCCGGCGGCATGGGATACGTGTATCTGGCGCGGTCCGACCGCGGGCGGACCGCCGCCGTGAAACTGGTGCGCCGGGAGCTGGCCGAGCGGGAGGAGTTCCGGGCGCGGTTCCGGCAGGAGGTGCGGGCCGCGCGACGGGTCGGCGGGTACTGGACCGCGCCGGTGCTGGACGCGGACACCGAGGCGCCGGTGCCGTGGATCGCCACCGGGTACGTCGCCGGGCCCAGCCTCCAGCGGATCGTCGGGCACGACCACGGAGCCCTGCCCGAGCGGTCGGTGCGGATCCTCGCCGCCGGGCTCGCCCACGCGCTCGTGGACATCCACTCCGCCGGGATCGTCCACCGCGACCTCAAGCCGTCCAACGTGCTGGTGACCATCGACGGTCCCCGGGTCATCGACTTCGGCATCGCGCGGGCCATGGAGACGACGGCCGAGAGCGGTCTGACGAGCACCGGCTCGCTCGTCGGGTCGCCCAATTTCATGGCGCCCGAGCAGGTGCGCGGCGACCGGGTCACGCCCGCGTGCGACGTGTTCTGTCTCGGTTCGGTGCTCGCCTACGCCGCGACCGGCGCGCTGCCCTTCGGCTCCGCCGACAGCGGGGTGCACGCGCTGATGTTCCGTATCGCGCAGGAGGAGCCCGACCTGACCGGCGTGCCCGAGGGCATCGCCGACCTGGTCCGCGACTGCCTGCGCAAGGACCCGGCGGCCCGTCCGTCGCTCGGCGCGCTCCTGGAGCGGACCGGCGCGCAGGACACGGTCTCCGGCGGACGCTCCCGCGACCCCTGGCTGCCCGCCGTACTGGTGGCCCAGCTCGGCCGACACGCGGTACGGCTGCTGGACAGGGAGGATCCGGTGGGGCCGGCGGGGCCGGTGGATCGGGCTGGGTTGTCGGGGTCTGCGGGTCCAGGGGGTTTGGTGGACCGGTCGGGGTCGGTGGGGCCTGCGGGTTCGGCGGGTGCTGTGGAGTCTGCGGGTTCGGTGGGGTCTGTAGGTCCGGTGGGGCCTGGAGGTCCCGTGGGTTCGGCGGCGCCCGCGGATCGGGTGCATCCCGAGGACCCGGTGGACCGGTCGGGGTCGGTGGGGTCCGCGGGTTCGCCGGACCGGTCGGGTTCGCCGGACCGGTCAGGTCCGTCAGGTCCGTCAGGTCCAGCGGGTCCGGCGGGTCCCGTGGGCCGGGCGGAGGCCGTGGGGCCGGTCGAGCCGGAGGACCCGCAGCGGGCGGTCACCGCCCGGGAGGCCCTGCCCGAGCACGCGTCCGCCGCGGACGACGTCTCCCCGCCGGACGCGGGCCCCGGACAGCCGCCGACGTCCGCGGTGACTCCGGCGAACGCGTCGGCACCACCGCCCGCCCACCCCTCCTACGGCCACCCCCAGCAGCACCCCCACCCGGCCTACGGCCACCCCGGACACGCCACGCCCACCGGTGTCCCGGCGCCGTACAACCCCTACGGCGACCCCGGCGCCACCTCGCCCTACGGACCGCCGCCCGTCGGCTCCACCCTGTTCCACCCGTCCGGCCTCCCCGAGGAGCCGCAGCGCCCGAACGGCCGGTCCACCGTCGTCCTCGTCCTGATCGCCCTGGTCGTCGCGCTGGCCGCGGGCGGCTCGGTTTTCGCCCTGATGAGCGGCGCCGGCCGTCCCGGCGCGGACCCCACCACCCCACCGGCGGGCGGCGCGCGCACCTCGCCGGACGCCACGGCCCCCGGATCGTCCCGGCCGCGGCCCTCGGCCTCCGGGGCGAGCTCCGCCGCGCCCGGCGACGGTGTCGTTCCCGAGGGGTACGTCGGCACCTGGGCCGCGACGATCGACGGCGCCGGCGGCGCGAACACCCGCCGGCTGACCATCCGGCAGGGCGAGGTGGGCGAGGCGCTCCTCACCCTGATCGCCGACGGCCCCGCCGGAACCGGCGTCTACCACTGCGAGTTCACGGCCCGGCTCACCCGGGAGCCCGGCACGCGAGGCCCGTTGGAGATCGGCCCGTCCACCGTGACGTCCGGCGAGCCGCGCTCCTCCTGTTCGCCGGGCGGAGCCACCCGGGTGACCCTGCTGCCCGGCGGCGGCCTGGAGCGGGTGAACACGAGCACCGGAGAGCAGCTCACGTACGTCAGGCAGTGACGAAGTGGACGTCACGGCAGGACAGTTGAACGTACGGCGAACTTCGCAGGTACGGACCGGAAGGCCCCCTCCGGCGGCCGTACGGTGACCCCACGATTCGGCTCCGGGGAGTTGCGGGGGCACCCAGGTGGAGTGGCTGAGCGCAGAGAACGTCGTCGCCGTGGGGACCGCGGTCATCGGTATCGTCGCGTCCGGTGCCATGGTCTGGTACGAGCGCCGAGTGCCGCGCCGCAAACGGATCGGCTACCGCGTACAGATGGACAACCCGATCGGCGACGACGTCAGATCGGGGCGGGCCAGCAGACGGCTGGGGCTGTTCGACGAGGCCCCCGGCATGACCGACGCCACGCTCGTCCTGCTGCGGATAGAGAACGACGGCTCGCAGAGCATCGTCGACAGCGACTACACCGGACGTGAACTCCACGGCCTGACGGCGGTGTTCACCGACCGCACCATCCGGGGCGTCTCGGTCACCCAGCCGCCCGAGACCGACCACCTCATGGATCACTTCACCCCGGCGGCCGGCCTCGGCTACGAGGGCAACGCCCTGCGCATCCCGCGCGTCCCGCTCAACCGCGGCGACCACTTCAAACTGCTCGTGCTGCTCTCCGGCGGCGACGTGGGCCGCGAGATCCGGCTGAGCGGCGGCATCCGGGACGGCGAGGTGCACCCCAACCGCAGCGCGACCCCGGACGAGAAGCCGCCCCTGTTCAGCCGGGCGGCCCGGCTGATCTCCATCATGCTGACGCTCAGCGTGCTCACCCTCGCCGCCCTCGTCGTCACCCGCGACGACACCCCGCCGCCCATCGGCTGCGCCCACGGCACCCTGACGATCACCGGGTCGACGGCGTTCGCGCCCGTGCTGAAGGAGGTCGCGCAGAAGTACCAGCGGGACTGCGAGGGGTCGGCCGTCGTGGTCGACGCGCACGGTTCGACCGCGGGCGTACGGGAGCTGGCGGCGGCCGGCGCGCAGAGCGAGGGCGCACCGCCCGTCGTGGCCCTCTCCGACGGCCCCAAGCCCAGCGACATGCCCGAGCTGCGGGAGAACCGGATCGCGGTGTCGGTCTTCGCGCTCGTCGTCAACGACAGGATCCCGCTGCGGAACCTGTCGACGCGGGACGTGCGGCGCCTGTACCGCGGCCAGATCACCAACTGGAAACAGCTCGGCGGTCCGGACCTGCCGGTGCACCTGGTCAGCCGGGACGCCAACTCGGGGACCCGGCAGGTCTTCCAGCGCCGGGTGCTGGGCCGCGGCGAGATCGCCAACTCCTCCGTCGACTGCGTCCACAAGGACGATCCGACGGCCCCGGTGATCCGCTGCGAACTGGACTCGACGGACCAGGTGCTGGCGACGGTCGCCGAACTGCCCGGAGCGGTCGGCTACAGCGAGCTCACGGTGGCCGACCGCGCGCCGGGCCTGCACCATCTGAACCTGGACGCCGACCCGCCGTCCGTCGACGCGATCGAACACGGCACGAGCGCCTACCCCTACCGCGAGATCGAGTACGCCTACACCTACGGCCGGCCCCCGGCCGACTCCCTGGCGTCGAGTTTCCTGACCTACCTGTCGCGGGGGAACGGCCAGGACGTGATCCGCACCCACGGACACATTCCGTGCTGGACGCCGGAGGGGATGAAGCTCTGCGCGTAGCACCCGTCCGGGGTCCGGGGGCGCGTGGCACCCGTCCGCGGTCCGGGGCGCGTACCCCGTCCGGAGTCCGGGCGCGTATCCCCTGTCCGGAGTCCGGGGCCCGCCTACCCCCGGCGGAGGCAGGTCCCGGCGCCAGGGCTTACCGCGGCTCGGGCGGCCGCTGCCTCGGCATGTTCGGCCGGGAGGGGCCCGGCGGCAGCGGGAAGCGCCCGTGGCCGCCCCCGGCGTCCTGCCGGGGCACGGCGGCCACCGCCGACTGGATCCCCAGCGGCGCCGACCCGGTCCGGAACTCCACCATCCAGTCGGCGGTCTCGGTGCGCACCAGCTCGGTCATGTCCTCCGAGAACCGCCGCAGCACGCCCAGGCACCGGTCGGCGGCCTCGCTCGCGGTGCCCTCGGCCGGCCCCAGCACCTCGCGCACGCTCTCCGAGGCCCAGTCGAACTGGAGCAGCTGAAGCCGGCGCTGGATCGCCTGCGCCGTCGCCACGTCCCTTATCCACCCCGACGTCACCCCGAAGAACCGGTCGACGCCCACGCAGGCCCCCGCCAGCAGCAGCGCCAGATATCCCCAGGGCGCCACCCCGCCGACGACCCCGGTGAAGTCCAGGAACGGCAGCGCGGCCCCAGAGACCGCCCCGGCCGCCGCGCCCGTGCGCAGCGTCCACGCGCCCCGCCGCTTGCCCACCCGGTCGGCCAGGTACCAGGAGGCGGTCTCCAGCGCCCCGCGCTCCACCCACCGGTACAACTCGTCCAGCCGCTCGGCCGGCTCCCCCCAGTCCCCGAGCGGAAACACCCGCCCGGTCAGATCGCCCGGCCGCAGCCCGGCCGAGCCCTCGTCCCGCCCGTCCTGAGGCGGACCCTCGGGCTGCATCTCCGGCTGACCCACCCGGCACTCCCTACTGATCCCGACCGATCACGTTGCGTCACACCGTGGCACGGCGAACCGTGACAGTCGTTGCTGATGCGCCGCACCCTTCCTACCGCCCAATGGGTGGCGAAGAGGCAGGTTTCATGGCTTTTCCGCCCGTAAGAGGGCCTTGATCAGGTATAGGACGGACAAACGAGTCACTCGAAAGAGTGCTGGAGCGATGCCTGCCTGGACCACGTAGGCTCGTGCCAGGTGGGGACGACCCCGCCCCGACAGCCGTACGAAACCAGGAGCTGATCGTGATTCCCGGTGGTGGCCAGCCCAACATGCAGCAGCTGCTCCAGCAGGCCCAGAAGATGCAGCAGGACCTGGCGCGGGCACAGGAGGAACTGGCGCAGACGGAGGTCGACGGCCAGGCGGGCGGCGGCCTGGTACGGGCGACCGTGACGGGCTCCGGTGAACTCCGCGCCCTGAAGATCGACCCGAAGGCGGTGGACCCGGAGGACACCGAGACCCTCGCCGACCTCGTCGTCGCGGCCGTCCAGGCGGCCAACGAGAACGCGCAGGCCCTCCAGCAGCAGAAGCTCGGCCCGCTGGCCCAGGGGCTGGGCGGCGGCAGCGGTATCCCCGGCCTGCCGTTCTGACGTTCGTACCGGGAGAGGCGCGCATCGCCTTCCTCGAACCGGCGGCCGCCAACTACGGTACGTACTGAAAGACCCTGAAGACCCAGGAAGGGCAGTCCGTTGTACGAAGGCGTGGTCCAGGACCTCATCGACGAGCTGGGGCGGCTTCCCGGCGTCGGTCCCAAGAGCGCGCAGCGGATCGCCTTCCACATCCTCCAGGCGGAGCCGACGGACGTACGGCGGCTCGCGCAAGCCCTCCTCGAAGTGAAGGCGAAGGTCCGCTTCTGCGCGACCTGCGGCAACGTGGCGCAGGAGGAGCTGTGCGGGATCTGCCGCGACGCCCGCCGGGACCCGACGGTCATCTGTGTCGTCGAGGAGCCGAAGGACGTCGTGGCCGTCGAGCGCACCCGTGAGTTCCGCGGCCGCTACCACGTCCTCGGCGGCGCGATCAGCCCGATCGAGGGGGTCGGCCCGGACGACCTGCGGATACGGGAACTCCTGGCCCGCCTGGCCGACGGCACGGTCACCGAGCTGATCCTGGCCACGGACCCGAATCTCGAAGGCGAGGCGACAGCGACGTACCTCGCCCGCATGATCAAGCCCATGGGCCTGAAGGTCACCCGCCTGGCCAGCGGCCTCCCGGTGGGCGGCGACCTGGAATACGCGGACGAGGTCACGCTCGGCCGCGCCTTCGAGGGGAGACGACTCCTAGATGTCTGACGCCACGCTCCACGCGACCGAGCGGAACCCGGACGACTTCGCGGTTCAGATCGCGGACCAGATCGAGAGCTTCTTGGTGGCCGTCACCGAGGTCGCGAAGGGCGACGAGCCCGACTCGGCCGTCCCCTTCCTCCTCCTGGAGGTCTCCCAGCTCCTGCTGGCGGGCGGCCGGCTCGGCGCGCACGAGGACATCGTCCCCGACGAGCGCTACGAGCCCGACCCGGGCCCGGAGCCGGACGTGGACGACCTCCGCGAGAACCTGGCCCGTCTCCTGGAGCCGATCGACGTCTACTCCGAGGTCTTCGACCCCTACGAGCCCCGCAAGGCGCCCGTCCCGGCCCGGATCTCGGACGACCTCGCGGACGTCATGGCCGACCTGCGCCACGGCATGGTCCACTACCGGGCCGGCCGCACCTCGGAAGCCCTGTGGTGGTGGCAGTTCTCCTACTTCTCCAACTGGGGCACCACGGCCTCGGCGACCCTGAGGGCCCTGCACTCCGTCCTGGCCCACATCCGGCTGAACCAGCCCCTGGAGGAACTGGACGGCCTGGACACGGACCAGGACATGGGCGACGAGACGCTGGAGTTCGAGGCCGGCCGGGTGATGGCTGAGGAGATCGCGGGACCGCTGGGGCTGGGCCAGACCCAGTGACGTGACGTCCGTGCGGGCCGCCTCGGGGGCGGACCGCACGGCCGCTGCTCTACGGCGGGCCGGTCCTGCTGGCCGGTTCCGCGGGCCTGTCCTGCGGTCCGGCTTCGCGGCCCGGCAGTTCTCCTGGCGTCGATCGTGATCGTCGTGAAGCCCGGGCCGGGGTCTGAAACCCACGTCACAGCGATCTCCTGTGTGCCCCCGGTGTCAGTGGGCAGGGAGTGTTCTGGAACGGCGACCGGACATCTCACCATGCGGGACCGCAGGGGTGGAATTCGGGCGCTCGATAGACTGAGCCGACCCGCGGTACACCGGCGTATACGCGGGCAAGCAGACAAACTGAGCGAGGAGCGCACGTGGGCCTTGTCGTGCAGAAGTACGGAGGCTCCTCCGTAGCCGATGCCGAGGGCATCAAGCGCGTCGCCAAGCGAATCGTGGAAGCCAAGAAGAACGGCAACCAGGTGGTTGTCGTGGTCTCCGCGATGGGCGACACGACGGACGAGCTGATCGATCTCGCCGAACAGGTATCCCCCATGCCTGCCGGGCGTGAGTTCGACATGCTGCTGACCGCCGGGGAGCGGATCTCCATGGCCCTGCTGGCCATGGCGATCAAGAACCTGGGCCACGAGGCCCAGTCGTTCACCGGCAGCCAGGCAGGCGTCATCACCGACTCGGTCCACAACAAAGCCCGGATCATCGATGTCACCCCCGGCCGGATCCGCACCGCGCTGGACGAGGGCAACATCGCCATCGTGGCCGGGTTCCAGGGCGTCAGCCAGGACAAGAAGGACATCACCACGCTGGGGCGCGGCGGGTCCGACACCACGGCCGTGGCCCTCGCCGCCGCCCTCGACGCCGAGGTCTGCGAGATCTACACCGACGTCGACGGCGTGTTCACCGCCGACCCGCGCGTGGTGAAGAAGGCGAAGAAGATCGACTGGATCTCCTTCGAGGACATGCTGGAGCTCGCCGCGTCCGGCTCCAAGGTGCTGCTCCACCGCTGTGTGGAGTACGCCCGCCGCTACAACATCCCGATCCACGTGCGCTCGTCCTTCTCGGGGCTCCAGGGCACCTGGGTCAGCAACGAGCCGAAGCAAGGGGACCAGAAGGTGGAGCAGGCCATCATCTCCGGTGTCGCGCACGACACCTCCGAGGCCAAGATCACGGTCGTCGGCGTGCCGGACAAGCCGGGGGAGGCCGCCGCGATCTTCCGGACCATCGCCGACGCCCAGGTCAACATCGACATGGTCGTGCAGAACGTGTCCGCCGCCGCCACCGGTCTGACGGACATCTCCTTCACGCTGCCCAAGACCGAGGGCCGCAAGGCCATCGACGCCCTGGAGCGCAACCGGGCGGGCATCGGCTTCGACTCGCTGCGCTACGACGACCAGATCGGCAAGATCTCCCTGGTCGGCGCGGGCATGAAGACCAACCCCGGCGTCACCGCGACCTTCTTCGAGGCGCTGTCGGACGCGGGCGTGAACATCGAGCTGATCTCGACCTCCGAGATCCGTATCTCGGTCGTCACGCGCGCCGACGACGTGCCGGAGGCCGTCCGGGCGGTGCACTCCGCCTTCGGACTGGACTCCGAGAGCGACGAGGCCGTCGTCTACGGAGGCACCGGCCGCTGATGGCCACAACCGGACGCCCCGGACGACCGGCGCTGGCGGTCGTGGGAGCGACCGGTGCCGTCGGCACCGTCATGCTCCAGATCCTGTCCCAGCACGCGGACGTCTGGGGTGAGATCCGCCTGATCGCCTCCCCGCGCTCGGCCGGCCGCAAGCTGGCCGTGCGCGGTGAGGAGGTCGAGGTGGTGGCCCTGACGGCGGAGGCCTTCGACGGTATCGACGTCGCCATGTTCGACGTGCCCGACGAGGTCGCCGCGCACTGGGCGCCGGTCGCCGCCGCCAAGGGCGTGGTGGTCGTGGACAACTCGGCCGCCTTCCGGATGGACCCGGAGGTGCCCCTGGTCGTGCCCGAGGTCAACGCGCACCGGGCGCGGGTGCGTCCGCGCGGGATCATCGCCAACCCGAACTGCACCACCCTGTCCATGATCGTGGCGCTGGGCGCGCTGCACGCCGAGTTCGGGCTGCGCGGACTGGTCGTCTCGTCGTACCAGGCGGTGAGCGGGGCGGGCCGGGCGGGCGTGGCGACCCTGCGGCAGCAGCTGTCCCTGGTCGCCGGCACCGAACTGGGGGCCGGTCCCGGTGACGTACGGCGGGCCGTCGGGGACAACACCGGGCCGTTCCCGGAGCCGGTGGCGCTGAACGTCGTGCCGTGGGTCGGGTCGCTGTGCGACGACGGTTGGTCCTCGGAGGAGATGAAGGTCCGGGACGAGTCCCGCAAGATCCTCGGACTGCCGGAGCTGCCCGTCGCGGTGACGTGTGTACGGGTGCCGGTCGTCACCACGCACTCCCTCACCGTCCACGCCCGCTTCGAGGGCGAGGTGACCGTCGACCGGGCCCGCGAGATCCTCGCCACGGCGCCCGGCGTCGTCCTGTACGACAACCCGGACGCCGGTGAGTTCCCGACCCCCGTCGACGTGGTGGGCACCGACCCGACCTGGGTGGGGCGGGTGCGGCGGTCGCTGGACGACCCCACCGCGCTGGAGCTCTTCGTGTGCGGGGACAATCTGCGCAAGGGGGCCGCGCTCAACACCGCCCAGATCGCGGAGCTGGTGGCGGCCGAGTTCGCCTGAGGCCCGCGCGAGGCTGCCCGACGGGAAAAGCGCTGGCAGCGAGCGCGCAGGTTTGTAGAATCCTTAACGAAATGTGAGTCGGTCGATGGTCCGGACCACTTGAATCATCGGGCCTCGGCATCCGAAGATTTTCTCCCCGCCCTCCGCAACCGCGCCGAGGGCGGGGAGCGTCTTTGCGGTCGCCCTTCCGGAGCGTGGGGACGCGTGTGATCCAGGCGTGGGGACGCCGTGGTGTGGGCGTGGGGACGTCCACCGTATGGGACATAGGGGAAGAGCGGGACGCATGAGGGCATTTGAGGCAACGTCAGTTGTGCTGCCTGACGCGAGAACGTCGCCGGTCGCGTCGGCCGTCACGTCCGACGCAAAAGAGACGCCCGGCACGTACAACCCTCACCGGGGGGAGCGTGTCCAACTGGCGTGGCAGAGGTACTCGATTTCACAGCGGCGACCCGTGGCACCGTGCTGCGGCCGCCCCGACGGCCCCGCATGCCCGGTGGCATGCCGGTGATCGCCCCCATGCCCGCAGCGCGGCCGACCCGCATTCCGGACCAGCGTGACGCTGAGGACGCGGCGGCGGCGGGCACCACCGTCGACCACCTCACCGAGACCTACCGGGCTCACTACCGCTCGCTGCTGGGTCTCGCGGCGCTGCTCCTCGACGACACGGCCTCCTGCGAGGACGTCGTCCAGGAGGCCTTCATCCGCGTCCACTCCGCCCGCAAGCGGGTCCGCGACCCGGAGAAGACCCTCGCCTACCTGCGCCAGACGGTCGTCAACCTCTCCCGTTCCGCGCTGCGCCGCCGCATCCTCGGCCTGAAGCTGCTCTCCAAGCCGATGCCGGACATGGCGAGCGCCGAGGAGGGCGCCTACGACCAGCTGGAGCGCGACTCCCTGATCAAGGCGATGAAGGGCCTCCAGCGCCGCCAGCGCGAGGTCCTGGTGCTGCGCTACTTCGCGGACATGACCGAGGCCCAGGTCGCCGAGTCGCTCGGGATATCGCTGGGCTCGGTGAAGGCGTACGGATCCCGCGGCATCGCGGCCCTGCGCATCGCCATGGAGGCGACGGCGTGAGGGACGAATCCGAGGGTAGGGAATCGCACGAGCGGCACGAGCCGCCCCTGCGGCACGAGCCGACGAAGCCGCCGCACACGCAGGAACCGAAGTCATCGCACGCTGGGAACGGAACCGTGAACCACAGCCCCGACGAAAAGAGCCCCGACGGGCTCGACTCGGACGAGCTGGCACTGCGCAGCCTGCTGCACGAAGTCGTCCAGGAGATCGAGCCGCGCGACGGCACACTGGACCACCTGCGGCGGGCGGTGCCCGCCAGGCGCGCCCGCAAGCGGCAGGCAGCCGTCGGCATGGCGGCCGCGGCCCTCTTCATCGGCACCGCCGTCCCCGCGCTGCTGCACGTCTCGCACGCGGTCGGCTCCGACGCCGACCCGGCGATCGCGGGCAACAGCTCCCAGGCGCAGGGCGGCGCCGGCGCGAACAAGGGTCCGGACGGCGGGTCGAGTGTCTCCGGCGGGGCCGGCGGCAACACCTCGGGCCCGGGCCCGGACGATCCGAAGGGTGCCGGGCAGAGCCACGACACCGGTGCCACCACCGGCGCGTCCGGCACCGCCGACCCCTCGGCCAGCATCGAGGCGACCGCCCCCACGTGTACGGCCGACCAGCTCGGCTCCGCCACCGCGACCGCCGACGTCCCCGACTCCGCCGGCATCGTCTACGGCACCTTCCGGGTCACCAACGTCTCCGCCACCGGCTGCGCCGTCGGCGGCGCCGGCAGCGTCACACCGCTCGCCCAGGGTGCCGCGGACGCCACCAGGATCACGGTCGTGGAGCACGCGGCGGGCGACGCCGCGGCCGGTCTGCCCGACCCCTCCCTCAACGTCCCCCTGCTGACCATCGCACCCGGCTCCGCCTACGAGGTGAAGTTCGCCTGGGTGCCCTCCGCGACCTGCCCCACCACCGGCGGCCCCGGCGGCACCGACCCCGGCAGTCCCAGCCCCGACCCGAGTCCGACCGGGGCCGTGGGCTCCACCTCGGGCACCTCCACCGGCGGCGACACCGGCACCTCCACCCAGATGCTCACCGAGGACGGCACGGCCGACGGCAGTGTGGTCGTCTCGCACACGCCGGATGCGGGCTCGCCGACGGCCTCGGTCACGGTGTCGAACGCGTGCGCGGGGACGGTCTACCGGACGGGCGTCCTGGCCGCGTCCTAGGGAAGCCCGCGTGTGCCGAGCCGGCGTACCGGCCGGGTCGTAGGGATTCCAGCGTCCGCCGGACGGGCGTACCGGCCGCGTCCCGAGGGCGGGGAGCCGGGCGCACCGGCCGGGCGCCGGGCGGGGAACCCGTCGTGTCGGTGTCGGGCGGGCCGGGCGGGGTCCGGCGGGCGGCGGTCAGACCGTCGCGTGCCGCTCCTCCTCGGTCACCAGCCCCAGCCGCGCGTCCCGCGTGAACTCCACCTCGCGGCGCAGCAGCCGGAACCACATGAAGACCACGAAGCCGGCGAACACGAACCACTCACCGGTGTAGCCGAGGTTCTGGAACGCCTTCAGGTCCAGCCCCGTGTCCGGCGCGGCGGCCGCGGGCACCGCCTTCAGCCCCGGGTCGCCGTGGTTCAGCGTGACCCACGCGTCGTACACGTCGTACGGCACGAGGTTCACCAGGGACGCCGAGCTGATCGCCGCGGTCTGTCCGGCGGGCAGACCGCCGCGCGCGCTGACGCCGTTGTCCCCCGGGGTCTCGGACGCCTGGAGCGCGCCGGTGACGGTGACCTCGCCGGTCGGCGGCGCCGGGGCCGCGGCCGGGTCGGGGGCGCCGGGCAGCCAGCCGCGCACGACGGGCAGCGCCCGGCCGCCGTCGGTGCGCAGCAGCGTCAGTACGTAGGAGCCCTCGCGGCCGTCCAGCTCGCGTCCGGGGACGAGCAGCTGCTCGCCGTACCGGCCGGTCGCGGAGACCTGGTCGCCGGACGTCGCCTTGTCCACGGGCAGCAGCTCGGCCAGCGGCCGGGCCGTCTGCGTCCGCTCGGACGCCGACTGTCGGCCCGCGTCCCGGTGGTCGTCCATCCGGGACTCGAACCGGCTCAGCTGCCAGGACCCCATGAAGACGCAGAAGGGGATGGCCAGCAGCACGAAGACGTTGATCCCCCACCAGCGGGGCGTCAGCAGGAACCGGTACACGCCCTCAAAGGTACGGGGCGGGAACGCGGCGCCGGGCGGCGGGGCAGGACACCGGAAAAGTAGGGAAATCGGAAGCGGATCGGAAAGGTACCGCTCGAAGTTATCCACAGGGTGGGGACCTCACCGGCGGATTGCCGCCCGGGACAGGCAGTATGGGGCCATGACTGAGAGCAACGGGTCCGTCTCGCCGGATCAGCAGGTACAGCGCGAGGAGATGCCGGACTGGGAGAAGCGCTTCCGGGCGCCACGGGTGTCGCTGCCCGACTGGGCGGAGGACGCGCCGCACCGGGCCTTGTTCGTGTCCAACGCCACGGGCACGTACGAGCTGTACGCCTGGGACCGTGCGACCGGCGAGCAGCGCCAGATCACGGATCGGCCGAACGGCACCACGGACGGCGTGCTCTCCCCGGACGGCACGTGGATCTGGTGGTTCGACGACAAGGACGGCGACGAGTTCGGCGTCTGGCGCCGCCAGCCCTTCGGCGGCGGTGAGAACGAGCCGGCCACGCCCGGCCTGGAACCTTCCTACCCGGCGGGCCTGGCCCTCGGCAGGGACGGCCGTACGGCGGTCGTCGGCCGCTCCACCGACGACGACGGTACGACGCTGCACCTCGCGCGCCTGGGCGAGGCCCCCACAGAGATCTACCGCCACCGCGAGTCGGCGGGCGTCGGCGACCTCTCGCACGACGGCTCCCTGATCGCGATCGAGCACACCGAGCACGGCGACGCGATGCACTCGGCGCTGCGCGTGCTGCGCCCCGACGGCACGGCGGTCGCCGATCTGGACGACACCCTGGGCGGCACCCGGGAACTGGGCCTGGAGGTGCTCGGCTTCGCCCCGGTCGACGGCGACACCCGCCTCCTCATCGGCCACCAGCGGCGCGGCCGCTGGGAGCCCCTGGTGTGGGACATCGCGACGGGCGAGCAGACGGACCTGGTGCTGGACCTGCCGGGCGACGTGAACGCCGAGTGGTACCCGGACGGCAGCGGCCTGCTGATCGTGCACGGCTTCGAGGCCCGCAGCGAACTGTTCCGCTACGACCTCTCGACGAGCGAGCTGGTGAGGATCCCCACGCCGCCCGGCACGGTGTCGGGGGCCACGGCCCGCCCGGACGGCAGCGTCGAGTACCTGTGGTCGTCGTCCGCCGAGCCCTCCGCCGTCCGTTCGACGACGGGCGAGGTCGTCCTGGACCCGCCGGGCCTGAAGTCCCCGGGCTCGGTCCCGGTGCGGGACGTGTGGGTGGAGGGTCCGGGCGGACGTATCCACGCCCTGATCCAGAAGCCCGCTGGCGCCACCGGACCGCTTCCCACGGTCTTCGACATCCACGGCGGCCCGACCTGGCACGACAGCGACTCCTTCGCGGCCTCCCCGGCGGCCTGGGTGGACCACGGGTACGCGGTGGTCCGGGTCAACTACCGCGGCTCGACGGGGTACGGCCGGGCGTGGACGGACGCCCTGAAGCACCGTGTCGGCCTGATCGAGCTGGAGGACATCGCCGCGGTCCGTGACTGGGCGATCGAGTCCGGACTCGCCGACCCCGCCCGCCTGATCCTCACCGGCGGCTCCTGGGGCGGCTACCTCACGCTGCTGGGCCTCGGCGTCCAGCCGGACGCCTGGACCCTGGGCATCGCCGCGGTCCCCGTCGCCGACTACGTCACGGCCTACCACGACGAGATGGAGGCGCTGAAGGCGATGGACCGCACCCTGCTGGGCGGCACCCCGGAGGAGGTCCCGGACCGCTTCGAGGCGTCCTCCCCGCTCACCTACGTCGACCAGGTCAAGGCCCCGGTCTACATCTCGGCGGGCGTCAACGACCCGCGCTGCCCCATCCGCCAGATCGAGAACTACGTCAAGCGGCTCGAGACCCGCGCCGCCGTCCACGAGGTGTACCGCTACGACGCGGGCCACGGTTCGCTGGTCGTGGACGAACGGATCAAGCAGGTGCGGCTGGAGCTGGAGTTCGCCGAGAGACACCTCGGAGGCTGACGGGAACGGGTGGGGGCGGCGGGGCGCCCCCACCCGCACCCCGCCCGCCTACACCCCGCCCGCCCGGCGCGGCCGCCTTCCCAGCAGCTCCGCCATCCCGCGCCGGGTGGCCGCCAGCACCACCCGGTCCGCACCCTTCAGCACATAGGTGTCGGGCAGGTTCCACACCAGCCCCGACTCGCCGTGCCGCCCCTCGCCCGCCCCGGAACCCGACCCCGACCCGGAGCCCGAGGCTCCCGATCCCGAGCCCGCCCCGGACGCCGCCGCCCGCGAGCCCGTCGCGTCCAGCGCGAGCACCCGCCAGGCCCCCGCCCGGAACGCCTCCGCGACCGTCTTCCCCTCCAGCTGGGGATGCGCGGACACTTCCACCGCCGCGAACAGCAGCACCCGGCGTTCCACCGGAATCGCCCCCAGGATCTGCCGACCCAGCATCGCCCCGGCGAACGCGGGAGCCGACAGATGGGAGACGCTCCGGCTGCGGGTGAGGGCCTGCGGGTGCGCCGCCCGCAGGGTGCGGTACACGGCGGTCGCGAAGTCGTCGTCGTACAGCCGCAGCACCACCCGCAGATCGGGCCGTACCGCCCGCGCGTACAGCACCGCTTCGAGGTTCGTCGTGTCCGAACTCGTCACCGCGAGCAACGCGTGCGCCCGATGGATCTTGGCGGCCTCCAGGACGCCTTCCTGCGTCACGTCACCCAGCACCACCGGAACCCGCAGGCGCCGGGCCGTGGCCAGCCCCCGCGCCTGCGGCCCGGCCTCCACGCACACCACGGGGATGTTCAGTTCCCGCAGCCGCGTCAGCACCCGCGTACCGATCTTGCCGAGCCCGAGGAGCACCACATGCCCGCTCATCCCGCGCGGCGGCTTGCGCAGCGACGAGGCACTGCGGAACGTTCCCAGCGCCTCCAGCACCGCCGCCAGCAGCACCGGAAGCAGCAGCAACCCGACCAGTCCGGAGAGGAGTTGGAGGACCTGTCGCTCGGTGGACGCCCCGATCGCCGGGTCGTTGATGGCGAAGAGGTCCAGCAGCGTGAGATACAGCGCGCCCAGCGGATGGGTCCCGGTCGCCACCCACAGCGTCACCGCCAGCGCGAGCACACCCACCACGATCGCGGCGAACGACCACCGCAACTGCCGCGAGAACAGCGAGGCGAACGGCGGGACGACCCCCACCCCGATCCCGGCCGACGCGGACGTGGCCGGCCCGGTGTACGACACCTGCTCCAGTACGACGGTCCCGCGCCCGGTCGCGGCCCGCACCGCCGCGGCGTCCGGCAGCAGCCGCGGCCCGTACTCCCCGCTGCTCTCGGAACCGTCGGCGCCGGCCGGGTCGTTGCTCGTCGTGGACAGCAGCGCGAGGGTGGCCAGCCCCGGGTCGGCCACCTCGCCGGGCTCCGGCGGCGGCCGGTCCACCGCGTGCAGCAGCAGTCCGTCGGTCTGGACGACCTTGCTGGTGCCGACGACCGCGGAGGCGGCCAGCGCGGGTGCCGCGGTGTCGGCGTCGGAGAGCACGGTGGTGGAGGCGTCACCCGCCGGGGCCGGGGCGTCGTCGGCGGTGGTCGCCAACGCGGCCGCCTGGTCGAGGAGTTCCTCGATGTGCTGCCCCAGCCGACGGTTGTACAGGCGCAGGACGAGCTTCAGACGGGGGTTGAGCCGGCGGGCGGTGAGGGCCGCGCGGATGTTGGTCTCGTCGTCGTCGTACACGAGCGCCAGCGCGGCCGCCCGTTCCACGCCCGCCTCGGCGAGCACGGTCTCGGACGGCTCGGCGGCCTCCAACGTGCGCTCATTTCCGACGGGATCACCCCCGGCTCGGTGGCCGCCGCCGCTTCCCCCGCTTCCGCCACCGCTCCCGGTGCCGTTGCCGCCGCCGTGGCCCGCGGCCCGATTGACGGCCGCGCTCACCACCCGGTCGAGCAGCGCCGCCGACACCGCCCGGGCCCGCCCGACCTCGGGGGGCCGGACCGTGCCCTGCGCGGGCGGGACGACCAGGGTGACCTGCTCGCCGTAGACTCCGCGCAGCTCGGCGGCGAGGCGGTGCGCGAGCCCGTCGTCGCCGCAGACCACCATGTGCGCGCCGACGTCCGTCGGCAGACCCTGATTCGGAACGCTTCCCACGAGGGAGAAGACTGCCTCACCGGGACACGTGGTTCCAGGGGAGCGCTGAACACCGCTCCCCGCGGCCGCGTACTGAAGGGGAGGCAGAACACGGAAAGCGGAGGTGCCCGACCCGTGGCGATCACCAACCCGGCCGCGCCCGGGACCGGTCACCGTGCCGACGCCGACCCTGACCACGACCCCGACCCCGCGCGGCGTGAGACGAAGCGGGACCAGCCGGGCCGCCGGCTCGACTCCCCCCTCGCCCTGACCATGCTCCTGGTCCTGCTGGTGCTGCTCCAGGGACCGTTGCGCCGCGCCCTGTCCGCGCCGGTGATGCAGAGCTGGACGACGGTGTTCGTGGCGGTGGTCGTCCAGGCGCTGCCCTTCCTGGTCCTCGGGGTGCTGCTGTCCGCGGCCATCGCCGTCTTCGTGCCGCCCTCCTTCTTCGCCCGCGCCCTGCCGAGCCGCCCCGCCCTGGCGGTCCCGGTCGCGGGCATCGCGGGCGCCGTGCTCCCGGGCTGTGAATGCGCGTCGGTGCCGGTGGCCGGCGCGCTGGTGCGCCGGGGCGTCACACCGGCCGCCGCCCTGGCCTTCCTGCTGTCCGCCCCGGCCATCAACCCGATCGTGCTGACGGCGACCGCCGTGGCCTTTCCCCGCGACCCGGAGATGGTCCTGGCCCGCTTCGTCGCGAGCCTGCTGGTGGCGTGCGTGATGGGCTGGCTGTGGCAACGCCTGGGCCGTACGGACTGGTTGCGGCTGCCGGCGCACGCGCCGCACGACGGCGAGAGCAAGGGCGCCGCGTTCTGGGGCTCGGTCCGGCACGACGTGATGCACGCGGGCGGCTTCCTGGTGCTGGGCGCGATGGCGGCGGCGACCCTGAAGGCCGTGGCGCCCGCGAGCTGGCTGCGCACGGCGGCCGACAACCCGGTGCTGGCGGTCCTCGCCCTGTCGGTCCTCGCGGTCCTGCTGTCGATCTGCTCGGAGGCGGACGCGTTCGTGGCCGCCTCGCTCTCCCAGTTCTCGCTGACGGCCCGCCTGGCGTTCCTGGTCGTCGGCCCGATGATCGACCTGAAGCTGTTCGCCATGCAGGCGGGCACCTTCGGCCGGGGCTTCGCCTTCCGGTTCGCGCCGGCCACGTTCGCCCTCGCGGTCACCGTGGCGGTCCTGACCGGGACGGTGCTGCTGTGAACCGCCTCGCCCAGGCGGCGGTCCTGTTCCTGCTCGGCGCGGCCCTGCTGCACGCGGGCGTGACCGACCTCTACCTGCGCTATGTCAAGGCGGGTCTCCAGCCGCTGCTGCTGGCGTCGGGCGCGGTGCTGATCGCGGCGGCGGTGGCGACGGTCTGGTACGAGCGGCGGGCGGCGAGGACGGCTCGGCCGGAGGAGACCGGGCACGTCCACCGCGAACCCCGCGTCTCCTGGCTCCTGGTCCTCCCCCTGCTGGCCCTCATCCTGGTCGCCCCGCCCGCCCTCGGCTCCTACAGCGCGACCCGCACCGGCACGGCCCTGCAGGAGCCCCTCGCCTACCCGCCGCTGCCGGCCGCCGACCCGCTGCGGCTGAGCGTGGTCGACTACGCGGGCCGGGCGGTCTACGGCCATGGGCGTACCCTCGCCGGCCGCCGCATCCAGCTCACCGGCTTCCTGGCGCTGGACCGTGACGGAACCCCCTACCTGGTCCGGATGGCCCTCAACTGCTGTGCCGCCGACGCCCAGCCGGTCAAGATCGGCCTGACCGGCCACATCCCGCCGGTCCTCCAGCCGGACACCTGGCTCCAGATCACCGGCACCTACACGCCCCGGCGGGCGAAGGACCCCGTCAACAACGGCCCGATCCCGTTCATCGAGGTCACTGCGGCGAAACCGGTCCCGGTGCCGCACGACCCGTACGACGAGTCGTGGAACACCTGACGGCCTCCCGGCCAGGAGCGGGGGGTGCCGTCAGTCCTCGCCGGCCGGGCGGCGCGAGTCCGGGAGCAGCAGGTCGCGCTCCGGGTGCATCTCGCCGGTGACGCTCCCCCGGATCCCGAGATCCGCACGAGCGGCCTGGTGGAAGGCGATCCTCTGAGCGGCCGGTGTCCCGGGTGAAGGGTGACGCGCTGAGCCCCCGTACCCGGCTGCCCCTTGCGGTCGGGGTGAGCACGACCTAACTTTAACTGACGGTCCGTCAGATTAGTGCGATGGGGCAGTGAGGGGTTGGACATGGTCGGCAAGGACGGTGACACCGAGGAACTGCCCAGGGTCATCAGCGTGGACGATCACGTGATCGAGCCCGCGCACCTCTTCGAGACCTGGCTACCGAGCAGATACCGGGACAAGGGACCCAAGCCCTTCACCGCCGGGATCGGTGAACTCGCCTACGTCGGCGGGAAGTACCGCTTCACGACCGATCCGGACGGCCAGCTCACCGACTGGTGGGAGTACGAGGGCGAGCTCTTCCCGTACAAGCGCATCATCGCGGCCGTGGGTTTCTCCCGCGACGAGATGACGCTCGACGGCATCACCCGGGAGCAGATGCGCCGCGGCTGCTGGGACCCCAAGGACCGGCTGGCCGACATGGACCTCAACCACGTCGAGGCCTCGCTCTGCTTCCCGACCTTCCCGCGCTTCTGCGGCCAGACCTTCGCGGAGGCCCACGACAAGGAGGTCGGACTCGCCTGCGTCCGCGCCTACAACGACTGGATGGTCGAGGAGTGGTGCGGGGACAGCGGCGGGCGGCTGATCCCGCTGTGCCTGATCCCGCTGTGGGACGTCGGCCTGGCCGTCGCGGAGATCCGGCGCAACGCGGCCCGTGGCGTGCGGGCGGTGACCTTCAGCGAGATCCCGACGTACCTGGGGCTCCCGTCGATCCACTCCGGTTACTGGGACCCCTTCTTCGCGGTGTGCGAGGAGACCGGGACCGTCGTCAACATGCACATCGGTTCGTCGTCGCAGATGCCGGCGGCCTCCCCGGACGCGCCTCCGGCCGTCCAGGCCTCGCTGAGCTTCAACAACGCCATGGCGTCGATGATGGACTTCCTCTTCTCCGGCGTGCTGGTGAAGTTCCCCCGGCTGAAACTCGCTTACAGCGAGGGGCAGATGGGATGGATCCCGTACGCCCTGGAGCGCGCCGACGACGTGTGGGAGGAGCACCGGGCATGGGGCGGGGTCAAGGATCTGATCCCGGACCCGCCCTCGACGTACTACTACCGGCAGATGTTCTGCTGCTTCTTCCGCGACAAGCACGGCATCGAGGCGATCGAGACCGTGGGCGTGGACAACGCGACCTTCGAGACGGACTACCCGCACGTCGACTCGACCTGGCCGCACACCAAGCAGGTGGCGGCGGAGCACGTGGCCGGCCTGTCCGACGACGTCACCTACAAACTGCTGCGCGGCAACGCCATCCGCATGCTGGGACTCGCCTTCGACCAGGACCGGCGCTGACCCCGCCCGTCGGCCGGTTCGTCGGGGCCCCGGTCGGGCAGGCACCAGAGCAACTGCCACCGCAAGCGCCACCGGTACGGGATTTCCCCGGCTCGTTCGGCGAGGCGCCACAGGCCGCGCGCCGGCTCAACCCGCACCTGCGGGACCATCCCCGGCGGCGCGTCGTCGAGACGCTCCCCGGTGGGCGCGATTCGCGGTCGACACCCAGAACCTGATCCAGCGCTACCTGTCCCTCTTCGGGGTGCGGGAGCCGCACATGACGAGCTGCGACCGGCCGCCCCCGTCCCCCAGGGCGCCGTCGCGCAGGGTGGGCACCAGACCGGCGTTCAGCAACGAGGACTTCCCCGCCCCCGAGGCGCCCACCAGCACGCGACGCGAGACCAGACGGTCATGTCACCTTCGCCGACGGTCGTCTGTGTCGGTGGACGACCGGCTGTCACATGCTTGTGACACGAGCCCGACGGATTCGGCACGGGTGATCTTTAGTTTCATTCTCGCCGGTCAGAGAGGTCGGCAAGGCAGAAGCAACGTCGCCAGGAGCAGAAATGCGCACTGCACTCCGCACCACCCTCGCCACCCTCGCCCTCGTCGGGACGGCCGCCGCTTCCGTCGTCTCGGCCGGTGCCGCCGCCAGTGCCTCCACCCCGGCCGCGCCGTCGGCGGGCAGCGCCTGCGTCGCGGTCAAGACCATCCCCTCCGTCTTCGGTGGCATGACGGTCCGGCTGGTCAACAGCGCCCACAGCGGCGCGTCCGCCAAGCTTCTGGACGGCCACGGCGGGGTCGTCGCAACCGTGGACCAGCGCAGGCCCACCGACCTGGCCGACGGCTTGAAGGTCACCGGAGTACTCAGCGCCAATCCCGTCTTCGGGCAGCGCAGCCAGGGCGGCCCGACTCCCTGGCGGAGCACCGCCTTCCCGGCCCTGTCCGCCGACTGCACGCTGCGCGGCAAGCTCGTGCGCACCCTGCGTCTCGACTCACGTACGACCGTGCAGACCTTCAAGGTCTCCGCCGGCCACTACCAGGCTCGCCTCTTCCGGGACGGCAGGCTGGTGCGCTTCCTCGACGCCCACAGCCGCTCCGGTGCCGCCCTGTACGGCAACCGCACGCTGGTACTGAACCCGGACGGCACGACAGCCACATGGACCGGGTCCGAGACCGCGCCCGCACCCCGGCTGGGCCGCTACAAGCTGGCCAACGGCGCAATCGTGAAGCTCGTCAAGCACAACGGTGTCTACGGGGCGCAGACGACCACCACCCACGGCACGTTCCCCGTCGCGTGGGCCAAGGGCCGCCCGATCGTCCTGCAGGACGACGTCACCTTGGTCGTCCTGGGCGCCGACGGCACCCTCAGCAGCCACATCTACGGCCGGTCCGTCCAGAAGGCTCCCGTCTACCTGGGCGCCTGACCCGTCGGTGTGCGAAGGACGCCGAGCCGGTACCGGCGATCCCGAAACACTCGGTGAGCACGAGGGGTGAGAGCAAGTCCCACAGGTGGCCCCATGAGGTACGAACGGCCCCTGACCTGCACTCCGGTGCAGGTCAGGGGCCGTTCTTCGGTCACACCCTCAGAAGTTCCTCAACTCGCCTTCGCCGATGGGCGCCTGCGCCAGTTCACGGTGTGTCGCCTCTGAGCAGGGGCGGGGCTGTCGTCGCCTGCCGTCACCCGTCGTTGTCGGTCACCCTCGGACGGCCCACAGGCGGCCCCAGGAGTAACCCCGGGGTAGCTGCTTCCAGGCGCCTGGCCTCTTCGATGTGCATTATGGGCGGGGCGGTCGCTGGGGTCTGCTCGGCCGGTCAGGCAGTCATGCGGGGCTGCTCGCGGTTGGATTCGGTCGCGATGGTCGCTGTACCTCGCTGCGGTACGGCGGGAAGGCGTGAGGTACAACTGCGCCATGGCGACTCCACCGACGCGGGCGATGTGGTGGGCTGAAATGGCGATCTTCCTTGCCGTAGCGGCCGTGACTTTCGCCGGGATCAGCGCTCTTCTGGGGGCATCGGCGCACCCAGGGCCGCCACGTCACAGTGGAGGGCGGGGCCTCCATCGTGGTGATTGTGCTGTCCGCCGGCGTCGGCATCTTCGTGAGTGGCCGGTTCAGGGCATGGGGGCTGCGTCGGCAAGCCGTGTGCCGCACACGGTCTTGAGATCTGATTTTGCGGTCTGGCCTCATCCTTGTCAGGTAGATCACGGCGCCTTCCGAAGCCTGCGTTTCGCCGATAGAGCGACTCGACACCGGCCGCTGAAGTGCGTCGGCATCCGGCTGTGTTCGCGGCTGTTGGTGTCAGCCGCTGGTGTCAGACATCGGTGACCCACTTGACGGTTGTCCTGGGGAGTACGGGCGCCGCTCAATTTGTGTCGCCAGCATGACGAGTCTTGGCGAACACTCCAGCCCGGAACTGAAGCACCGCACCGAGCACGATGATCCCCAGGGCAATGGCGGAAACAACCATCCCCGCTCCGGAAGAGAAGTCGAGAAGTCTAGCTCCGCCGTCCAGGACGAAGCCGACACCTATCGCTATCCGACCCCAACCAGCCCTAGGCGACCGCGCGTACTCCGCGATTCCCCGGCTGCCGGTCAGGGTCAACACGCCCAGGAATACGACAAAGCAGCCGGAACCCAACGTGATCCACGCAGACATGGCACCCCTCCGCGGGAAGGCTATTGCACGGGCAGTGCCTGCAGCCTTGCGGTGGGGTAAAACACCGGTACAGGGCGTGCCAAGCCGCACCCGCTTCCCTCCTCGACCCACACACCGTGGAGCGGGCGTGATTCAGGGCGCCAAGGTGGAACGCGCCACTGTACGAACGACCTGGACGCCATGGGCCGCGTCTGCTCGGCTCTGCCTGGGTCGACGGTGGTCGGGATGGGAGCTCCCCACGCACGCCCCTATGGACCCCGCAGTCGCGTACGGCGCCCCCTCCATCCCGGTGCCGGCCGATCCCCCGCCGGAGGCATCGTCTTGACCGTGGGCGCTGTACGCGGTGATCGACTCATGGCTTCCGGCCCTGTCCACATGTGGGCGCGCGTCGGCGTCGGCAGCGCCGAGCGGGCCGAAGACAGAAGCGCGGGCGCGGCCAGAGCCGGGGCTTGATGAAGTAGGGAAAGCCCTACCGCGCCATGATCATGAACCGCTCGATCGTGGCCTGTCGACTCCGCGCCAGTCTCGGCCACCGTTCCATCCATGTCATCTGCACTGGACACGCCCCGAGGTGCGGCGGATCTCGCCGAGTCTCTGCTTCCTCCGCTCGGGAACCGCTGGCTGCACACTCAGGCCGTGGCCGCTCGGGCGCAGGACAAGCAGATTCGCCCCGTGATCCGGACCGGCGCCGTGGTCATGGACGGCATCTTCGAGCGCGCTTCGGAGCGGTAGTCACGCAGTGAGACACACAGCAAGTCAGAGGGTCCCTTACCTACCCGGTAAGGGACCCTCTGACTTGCTACTTAGCTGTCGGGGTGGCGGGATTTGAACCCACGACCTCTTCGTCCCGAATAAGGTCAGGGCGAGGTCCACACCCGGCTTCGCTGGAATTTGCACAGGTCAGGCCGTTGGTATGCGTTGGCATCCTTGGGCGTCTGGCAGGCGCCGGGAGAAGATCTTCTCCCGAAATTCTCCCAAGCAGCCGGGGCCGAGGCGGAGCCGTGGCGACTGCGCTCGGGTGCCCTGGCCAACTCCGCGTCGACCGGATGCAATCACACCTACGCGTCCTCGTGGCCCTGGCACGCCTCGTCTCGCAGCGTCATCCCGTACCAGACTGCGAGGGCGAAGACAGTACCCGCGACTGTGATCCAGGCCGTCGTGCCGCCGGTGAATAGCCAGCCCCACAGGGCTGCCAGCCAGGGTACCTCCAGCAACAGCACCAGCCTGCCGTGTGTCTTGCTCCCGCCGGTGGCTTCGGCGCGGCGGACCATCCAGATCCCGAGGAAGAGCGGGCCCAGCGCCAGCACAACCACGACGATCAGGAGCCAGAGAATGAACTCCTCGCCGTTTTCGCCGCCTTCGACAGCCATGTTTCCTTGCACATAGCTGTCAGCGACCTCGTAGGCCGCCACCCCACCGACCGCTCCCGCAGCAGCAGCCCCCGCGGTGGCATGAGGCCACGGCTGGGTGTGAGCGCGGGGCACCCCTGGGGTGTCGCCTCCCGCGTAGTCATATCCGTACCGGTTGGCGGGGCCAAGCTGATGGTTCCGGGTGAGGGCGTTCCCGTGAGCGTCGTAGTGCGTTGTCTCGTAGATGGCACCGTTCGTGTCGCTGTACCGCTCCCGTCGGTACTTCCCAGCGTTCAATACCTGGTTCGGTTCGGTGACGTAACGTTCCTGGTCCACAGAGCCCCCCACGGCTTCGGTTGGATGCCACCCCTGTCGGGTTATGCACTGCCGATCACACGAGCGTCCCGGCCCGGTCGAACGGGCCGGGACGTACTAGGAGACCAGATCAGCCTGTCGGAAGTCGGACAGAGGGCATCGGTTTTCAAGAACGTCTCTGTGATGTCCACAATGCATCTGACCTGCCCGAACGCTGCGATTGCCGCCTTGGTCGGATTTGCTGGCGTACAGATGGCGCATGCGGTCCGCCGATCTGCCATGACGGCAGTTCATCTGAAGGGGTGCCAGCGCGCAGTCATCGGCACTCCGCCACACAAGTAGATCAGCAGTGTGCCCGGCTGGCTTGCCCCAAGGTTTCAGGCAGCCGGTCACGCGGGACCGACAGAAGACGCCTGCGCTAGAGACAGCCGCTCACCCTCAAAGGCGCAAAGCGGATGATTACGTACCGTTGTCGAGTGGGTACAACCTGATCAGGGAGGAGTCCACTTCACTGTCATACCCGGGCGCTAGCCTGAGGAGGTGATCACCCTTCTCGCGGTTCCACCGACATCCATCCCCGCCTCAGGCACTGAGGGCATTTCTGCACCGACCGCAACGCTGATCAGCGCGGTCATCGCCTTCCTGACCGCCAGCATCGTGGGATTGCTTACTAATTTCCTGAACAGTAAACGCGAAGATAAGAAGTACCGGCGAGAGCTTAATCTACAGCGTTTGAACGAGTTGTATGCACCGCTGAAGCTTCTGCTGGCGCAAGACTGGGTGCTGGTTAAACAGTTGCGAGAAGGGAAGCCGGACGGATGGCACCTTCTTGATCATATCGATGAGGTGCTCGGTGACGAGCAAGACAAAGAAATCGCGAATCAGATTTTGGGGATCAATAAAAAAATTGCGGGAATCCTCGAATCCAAGGCGGGACTTGCCGTAGTTCCGATACCTGAGAGCTTTTCAATCTTCCTAGGGCATTACGCGATGCTGTCTCGTGCGCTCCAAGGGCAGAGGTTCGTGAGAACTGCAAAATATGAATATTTCCCCAGGGAATTTGAAAATGCAGTGGATGAAGCGTATGACATTCTGTCACTGCAACTAAAGAAGGAGACTGGCAAGTGAGCGCTGCACCGTCTACCCGCCAAGAAGATTCGGCTAGAAGTCGCCGCACCTGCCCATTCTGCCGCCTCATGGACAGGGGTGCCGAAGAGGTTCGAGAGTATGGCACGATGGTGGCATTCAAGGATGCGTATCCTGTTACATCAGGCCACTATCTCATTATCCCGAAGCGCCACGTGGCTGACTACTTTGCCCTGAGTCGGCAAGAAATTCTTGACAGTAACGAGGCTCTTCACGATTTGCGCAATCGGGCAATTCGTGCGGACTTCACTGTGCAAGGCTTCAATATCGGCGCAAACTGTGGAATCACTGCAGGGCAGACGGTTCCACATGCTCACATTCACCTGATCCCTCGCCGTGAAGGGGATATGCAAGACCCTCGAGGTGGGGTAAGGGGGGTAATTCCAGAGAAAATGAAATATTGAGCGTAGTGCATTCTGTGGCGGCGCGCTAACGTTCCCTGAATGCTAACGGGGAGGTTAGGTGGGGTGATCTCGAAATGGGTTTTAGTCGAAATGTAGTGTCGCCAATGGATTGCCATATACTACTCCGCCGTGGTGTGAACAAGCTCCCTGCCGGCCGATTGATCCCGAGGCCCAGCCATCGGCGCAACGACCTGCTGATGGCATCTCAACCCAAGTTACGCCCGCAGGCGAGTTCTTAATGTGCGTAGCGGCTTCTATGAACCCGGGCATACAGTTTCGATGCTCTAGAACAACCTTCGCAGCCTGCCCTGCAAGCTCGCGCTTTCGTCTGTACGCCTCCGATATTTCAGTTTCCGTAGCTCCGACCGCGTCCAGTTCCCCCAAGCTCGCAGGAAAGGAACGGCCGAGCTGAAGGTTACGGATACCTGAATCAAAAGATGAAATCAAAGGGATTTTCACCTTCGCTGCCTGCTGGTCTAGTGTCAGAGCCTTTGTGCGGTAGGGCTCGCACGCAGACTCTCGTTGGTGATCCTGCCATGCCGAAACTCCGCATGAGGCTAGGCCGGCCAACATCGCGAGAGTGACGGTTGACAGGCTGATGACTGCCGCCCACCCCTGCCGTCGAGCCGTTCGCTCGAACTTCGCGGCTCTCTCTTGCGCAGCTTTGGCGACAGCTTCGTGCTCGGACGCGGTTGCGTGATGACGGCAGCCACCGACTACCTCCTGCGGTAGTCGGCAAGGCGTCCCCCTCTTCGTGTGGCGGCCGCAGCGTGGCGCGCTGATGCGGGCTCCTGAGCGACCTCTTCGGTTGGGCATGTCGAGATTTTGAACCATGAACCATCCATGGGGCAGCCCCTATCGCAGAAACGCTTGCAGGTGACCCGCATCTAGGACTGAAGTCATCGTGATTGCGACGTCACCATGGGGGCAAGCGTCGCAACCGCAGGAAGTGAATGGCCGCGAGACGACCAACTCGAGAGGAGCCGTATGGAGCACGGCAAAGCTTGATCGGTACATCCTGTCTGTGGGCGACCATGGCCAAGTCCCCCACGGTGAAGGGCGCATGCGCTGTTGTCAGTAGTCGCACGTAGCATCCGCATCACGGAGCTTGGCGACTTCCTCTACCAGGTCGGTACCACCTTTGGGATGGGCTCCGACGCCAGCACAAGCAGCGATGCTGCGCGCCTACTGCGCGCAGCACCGGACAGGATCGGGCACCTGGTGCCGGCCGGTTATCTCGTCGAGGGCAGCCCCGGACGGGGCAACGCGGCACTCTGCCCGTGGGTGTCGTTCTTCGACCCCGATGAGACCACCACCGCCACGCGCGGCATGTACCTCGTCTACCTTCTTGCCGAGGACCGAAAGACCTTCGCGCTCAGCCTCAATCAGGGCGTTACCGAGATCACCAAGGCCCTCGGGGCACCGGAAGCACGTCAACGGCTCGCCGCACAGGCGGAAGCCATCCGAGAGGCCCTCCCCGCCGAAGCGAAAGCGGGCTTGGACACCACAATCAATCTCGGCGGCAAGTCTGGATTGCCCCGCTCCTACGAGGCCGGCAACCTCCTGGGAGCCCCTCTGCCGGGGGCGTAGAGCGCTGGCAGTATCCGAGCGCGCTCCGTGGACGAGGCGTGGACGACTTGAGGGTGGTTCGATGTAGCCACCTGTAACTGCGCAGATCAGTGCCGCTCTCGGAGCGTCTCCTTGCAGGGCCTGTAAAGCTACTGGTCGGCTGCAGCCCGCGTGATAGTTCGTGGCAGGCGGGGGCCAGCCCAGCGGAAACGCCCATGACCGCACCCGTCGTCCGAGACCAGATCGCGCATACGGCACCGAAAACTCCCGGGCTTCCGCCTCGCAGCTCTGCGACCATGAGCACGTATTTTCTGGGGGAGGGAAGGGTCATGGTCACGGCACAGGGCATGTTCGACGGATTCGAGGCCTACCGCACACCCGCCGATCTCGACTACCGCTCGGTACTGCAGCACGGCCTCGTTGTCCTAGACACCAACGTTTTGCTCGACCTCTACCGCATGAATGGGCGCGTCCGCGAGGACATGCTGACCGTCCTCAAGACGATCTCCGAACGCCTGTGGACCCCCCACCAAGTGCTGGTTGAGTTCTGGCGTAACCGGCAGAGTGAAGAGCTCATCACCTACCACGACAAAAAGGCTGCCACCGCGGCAGAGGTCTTGAAGAGTTCCATTCATCGGTCGCGCAGCGCTCTAGATGAGTGGGCTAGGAATGTCCACATAGGCGACAACACCGACATTGTTTCGCCGATGTACGAGAAGCTCGATCGCGCCGAGAAGCTCTACCAGGAAATCGAAGCGAGGTTGGAGCGCCAGGCCAGCAAAGATAGGGTCCCCGGGATCCGCAACACACACACCGACCCCGTGATCACTGTCCTGGAACAACTACTCCACCAGCGTGTCGGAGCTCCCTACTCCCCGCAGCGGCACGCCCAGGAGGTACAGCGGGCCAAGGAGAGAGCTGACCAGCAAATTCCACCTGGCTACAAGGACTTTGAGGGCGGAAAGAAGGAGGACGAGGAGGCGGCCGGAGACTATCTGGTCTGGCGTCAGCTCATAGACGCGGCCCAGAGTGACAAGAAGGACGTTCTCTTCGTCACTCGGGACATGAAGGAGGACTGGTGGCGGAAAGCTTCTGCCAAGGCCGTTAGGCTTCCGCGTATCGAGCTGGTGAATGAGCTACGTGATCTCACTGGTCTGCGACTCTTCATGGTCGAGCCCAGCACTTTGATGCAGCAGGTCAGCAGGGTCTTCAAGCTCGAACAGCAAGTCGACCGGAACTCGGTCGACGCCTTGCGACACCTGGAGGCAGTCGAAGCCGACGCCGACGAGCTACGCCATGCCGCAACCCGCTCGCGCTACCGCCTGGCCAAGGTCCCCGGCGGCCGAAGCAATGACTACGTCGAGACGCTGTGGCTCATGGCCCAGCTGGTTGAGGAGAACCCTCAGCTGAAGACGTGCCTTGAGAAGTTCATGGGGTTCTTTACGAGTGTCACTCTCGAACCCGAGGCACGCAAAAGACTCATGAACCTGGTCTCCCTCGGACTGTCCGTCGTCCAGGGAGGGCAGATCCTTCTCACCGCTTATGGTCGAAAGTTCGTCGACAACCGCGACGCGCAGCTGCTGCGCCGGCTGTTCATGGAGCGCATCCTGGGAGCCCAGGAGGTCCGCCAGATGCTTGACGAAGGAGCCTCAGTGGCTGAGATAAAGAACCTGCTGGACGAGCAGTCCGACCTGGACCTGAGCGCTACCCAGAGCGAGCTTCTTCTACGGTGGATGGGAAAGCTTGACCTCCTTTCCACCTAACGTGGCACGACAGGCGCCTGGAGCCGTACGTTCCCTCATCAGGTGTCGGGAGAAAATACGCACATCTGATGGCACATTGCCCACGAGCATGCAGCAGGAGGGCTTTCGCGGAAGCATGTCCGCTGCTCTGACTCCTGAGGCTGGAGGGAGACAGAGGGCACGGCACCTGCGGGTGGCTCGGCAATGAACCAGGCTACGAAGAGGAAGAATGCCAGTGGGAACGCGGAGAACGCCGCGATGACCCAGCGTCCGGAATCGTCGCTGTGTATCACCACTCCAACCAGGGGGCTGCCGATGGCGGCGAGCACCCACAGCACATTGCGCGTGACTTCCCGACTCGTCAGTTTGTCGAGGAGTAGGAACCAACCCGCTGCCCACGGGAACCACAGCAGCTCCAGCACTCGACCTCCCCCTATCCGAGTGTGCTCACAATCTAGGCCAAGGCCAGCTTGATCACCGCAGAAGGGCAGTAAGAGATCCAGGTTCCGATCAATGGGATCCCAAGGTCCCTGCTTCCGGTCAGTGTGGGCAGCTTTACTGGCGGTCTTGTCAGGCAAGGCCTGCGGTGAGGGCGGATGGTGATCCGGCCCAGCCTTCGGCTGTGCGCCACACCGCCGCGATGCCGTGATGTTCTAGAAGTCGAGTGAAGCCGTCGCCGATTGGCTCGGAGAACAAAGCCATCTTGCGAGGCTGTGCGTCCTCTGGGTAGAGGAAGAAGGCGTAGGTGGCGAGCTGCCCGATGGCCTCGCGTACAGCTCCCGTGGCGTTGCCTCGACGGATGAACTTGGCTTCAGCAAGCCAGTGAATTCCGTCCTTGATGATGACCAGGTCTCGGGGGTGCCTGTTCGTACCAGCCTCGATTCCCTGGGCAAGAAGGAACCTGCCGTACTGATCGACGAGGGTTTCGTGACTTCGGCTCTTACGTAGCCGCCGTGCGGTAACTACCTGCTCGTACTCCGCGTCGCTCTTGGGTGCGAAGTGCAGCAGTACCTCCTTCGACTGTGCGGGAGGCTGCTCGACGACTGTGACGATGGTGTCTCGGGTTGTCTGCCGTACTTCCTCACGAACCGCCAGTGCGTCTTGGTAGAGCGCGATCATGCGACTGAGATCGGTGCGCAGCGTCTGCTCGTCGGGCAATGAGGCGATTTCGTATGTGATGGCCAGAATGTTGCCGGCCTCATAGGAGCGGGGCAGCCCAGACTGACCGCCGAGATCGATAGTGGCATCCAAGCCCGCCCTGACGTCGAGGGGAAGGGCTTCCCTGATGGCCCCAGCCTGTGCGGTCAGCCGTTGGCGTGCTTCTCGGGTCCCTAGAGCTTTGGTGATCTCGGTGACGCCTTGGTTGAGGCTGAGCGCGAAAGTCTTGCGGCCCTCGGCAAGGAGGTACACGAGGTACATCCCGCGCGTAGCGGTGGTGGTCTCATCGGGGTCGAAGAACGACACCCATGGGCAGACTGCCGCGTTGCCGCGTCCGGGGCTGCCCTCGACGGTATAGCCGGCCGGGACCAAGTGCCCGATCCTGTCCGGTGCGGCGCGAAGTAGGCGCGCGGCGTCGCTGCTTGTACTGGCGTCAGAGCCCACCCCGAAGGTGGTACCGACCTGGTAGAGGAAGTCGCCAAGCTCCATACCTCGGATGCTACGGGCAACCACTGACAACAGCCCATTCTCCGTACACGACAGCCGAGTTGGCGACCACGCTCTCGCCCTAACCGGCCTATCAGACCGACACACCGGGCCTTTTTGATCTACCAAACGTCCAGGGCTGACGGCATCGATCACGTATGATCCGTCAGCCCTGGGACTATCTCTCCGCCCTGACATAGGGGAGTTGGGTCGTTCAGTCGAACAGCGGATCTGGAAGCGTGAACGTCGCCTCGTCGGCGCCGCGCGCCTTCGCAACCCGCTCGCTCAGCTGCTCGATGTGGTGGGCGGGCAGCTTGTCACCGATGACCAGGTAGGTGATCAGGTCGGCGGCGAGGTTGTAGTTCTCCTTCTTCGTCAGCATGTTGTGGGCGGAGTTGATCAGCACGTCACGCCACAGGGGATCCGTGATCTTCCAGCTGACCTGGTAGGTACGCTCCACAGCGCCCTGAAGGTTCAGGCTGGAGTCGCCCTTAAGGATCTGAGAGAGCGCCTGGAAGAGCACGATGTGGGCTGCCGGCTTGAACAGCAGCCCGTAATCGGCATCCTTGGCACGCAGCTCAGGGAGGACCTTGGTGTTGTCCCGGCCGTACTTCAGCTTCGGCATGCCATCCAGAACAGTGGTCCACCAACCCTCAACATGCTCGTAGCCCTGATCCAGAGTGTCTTCCGGGGGGCGGACGTGAGTCTTCTTCTCGTTGAGTTCGTCGGCCATGCTGTAGTGCTCGGCAATGAGTCGGACGGTCTCGTAGATGGCGCTCACGGTGGTGAGCTGGGTGCTGCGTTCCGCGATGGTGGTGTTCTTGTGGTTGACCAGTGACTCGCCCTTGTGGTTCTTCCCGGCCAGAGGGCCACCGTCATCCGCCAGGCGCCGAGTCAGGATGGCGAAGCCGTCGTCTTCGCTGGTGAGGATGTTGTCTCCGCGACTGGTGTTCTTGGCGTAGCGGTTGACCTTGTTGAAGATCTTCCTGGTGTGCTGCGTGCTGATGCGCGGGACGATGATGACGGTCACCTCGTCGTCCCCGACGTCCTTGGCGTATTCGCCCTCAACGGTGCGGGCGATGACCACCTCGCGTAGAGCGGCGAAACGGTGCTGGCCGTCAAGGAGGATGCGCTCACCGCTGTCGATGGTCAGGAAGCCGAAGGAGTCCTTGCCCATAGCGGCCCGGTACGCCTTCGGTAGGTTCTTAGCCACCTCGCTGAACGACTCGAACTCGGGCTCCTCCTCGGCGTCCAAAAGCAGGATGAGGGCGCCGAAGAACCGGTCGGGAGAGTTAGCCAGGTACGGGGCAATCTCGGTGCGCACCCGAGCGTCGTTGAGCTCCCGCTGCAGCCGCTCGGTCAAGCCAGTGGTGGCCCATTCCTCCTGCTCGCTCGCGGGCCGGGCGACCTGAACAAGGTCGCTCACCTTCATGGTCGTCACGTAGTACGGAGTCGATCCCATCCTGGCCCGGATCGCCGTGTGCAAAGTCGCCATACCAAACCCCCTGCTAGTTTGCCGCTTCGTCTAGATGTTTGCACAAACAGTCTGCAATCTACGTCGAGTTGTTTGCAAAAACACCTTCGGCAGTGTACTGATGTTACGTCAGCGCGGGTGTGTGTCAAGTGATTTGGGACGTGATCCGGGTGGCGTGCGTACGTTTCCCAGGTGACGTACGGCATGGAGTAATGTGCGTGATCGCAGCCTTCGACCCGCACTCGAACTCACTGTGCGCAAAAGGGCGTTCAGTGTGCCGCCCTGGCAGTCAGGGCTGAAGGATGGGAGGCGCGAAGTGGCAAGTTTCGACGGTGACAAGCCCCGTCGGCGATGGACCGGGCCCGAAAAGGCCCAGGTCACCATCGGCGTGATTGGGCTGATCCTGGCGCTTGCCGCCATCGTGGTGCAGTACGCCTCTTAGGCAACTAGGAAGCGTCCACACGCGAGTTCGCCCGGCGCGACGGGCCGCTAATGCAGCGAGCCCGGTCTACAGGAAGGCGACCGGGCTCGTGTTACTGCGAGGAGGGTCCGGCTCTGGCAGGAGCTGGGCCCTCCGTCATGTACAACAACGAAACTGTACACCACATCAATAGCCGCAACTGAGGTACAATCCGCGCCACTTCTCCCGTCAAGGCAGGTGCCGCTACCCAGTCATCGCCAGCTACCACAAGTTTGGTGCACGCATGGCCGATGCGGGAATCCCGCACCGCAGCTTGCCACGCCACCGTGGAGAAACTCTGGAGATGATCTTGCGATAGCGGCTCCCGGACGCTGTCAGAGACCAACCCACCCCGACCTCCCGACCTGCATCCTTGGCGCAAGCCCCAGGTCGTCAATCTTCCAGGCCCAATTCGGGAATAAGGTCAGGGCAAGGTTCGCACGTGACATCGCAGGCGTTTGTGGAGCTCAGGGCTTTGCTGTGCCTCGGTCTCACTGGGTCCTTGGGAGGAGCTAGGGGGAGATCTTCTCCCAGCTTTCTCCCAGCGCCTTCGTAGCCGGGAGGCCACATGTTGCTCACGCGGCGCTGGCTAGGTGTGCCGTCTCGTGAGGCCAGAGCCAAGGCGTGCGGATGCGTTGCGGCTGTTGTGGACCAGAGCGGAGTCACCCTCAGTGCACGGGAACAGGCGGTACTTCCAATGCGGCCCCGCTGTTGCCGGACCCCTCCACACGCCACTTGCCACCTCCGATTGGAACGGAGCGCGCCCGCATCTGCAAGGCCAGCGCACCAGACCAACGTGTTCGTTCTGACCAAGTCACACGCATGAGGTTGGCGCCGCTCAGCTCGGCGCCGCTTAGATTGGTGTCGCTCAGGTCGGCGCCGCTCAGTTCGGCGTCAATTATGTGCGCGCCGTGCAGGTTCGCGCTGACCAGGTGCGCGTCGCGCAGGTCCGCGATAGTCAGGTCCGCGCCGGCCAGGTCCGCGCTACGCAGGTTCGCGCCGGCCAGGTTCGCGTCGTACAGGTTCGCGCCTGCGAGGTTCGCGCCGTGCAGGTTCGCGCCTGCGAGGTTCGCGCCGTGCAGGTTCGCGCCGCGAAGGTCCGCGCCATGCTGGTTCTGCGACCACGCTGCTTGCTGGGCACCGGCTGCAATCAGGACGCGGCGCCACCACTGGGAAGCGCGGATGCGCAGCCACGGCCGGAGGGGGCGGGCGGCCAGTACAAGGCGGTAGGTAGGGGGCACGATGCGTCTTCACGGATCTCTCCCGAGCTGGGTGCGGGGAGGGACTTGCGTGGCGCGGGCTTGGGGACTGATACAGGGGCAGTACGAGGTGCGACTTCGACACCAGAGAGTAGGCCGCGGATGGTGGCAGGGGCGCCGATGCCGAAGAGAAGGGCTGGCCAGGGGCCGCTGATCTGATCGTGTGCGGGAGCCGCCACCATGGCTCCCAGGAGGGCCCCTGCAGTCATGACGAACAGGCGCGGCCCCAGCTCCCCGGCCCCGCGTCTGTTTCTCTTGCTCCAGGGCCAGGAGTACCCAGACGACACTACGGCCGTCATGAAAGACAGCATCGAAGCCGCCCCTCCGCCGCCCTGGCCCCAGCGAGCCGCTTGCCACCAGTGCATAGAAGGACGGTAGCGACTCAACTCGGCCATACGGGAGGAAAGTCGAAGAATGGAGCACAGGCTGCCCAGCGATCTCGACTGTGGCATCAACCTCATGCGAGCACAACTTGGGCGTCAGGACCTCTGTGTGACCACCTCCCGCCGTCCTCATGAAGGCCGCTACTACGTTCGCCGCCGTACTCACCCTCACGGCAGCCATGACCAGTGCACTCGCTCAGGTCTTCATCTGAGTTTTACAGGTCCAACGGATCCCCACGCAGAGGCGAGCACCGGTCAAGCTTGAGAGCGGCGTCATTAGAAAATCTCACTCTCGCCCGAGTAAGAGGCACGATGATTCAGAAAGTGAATAAAGTCACCGAAGCTTGACGACGAAGCGAGCCTCGAGAAATCGACGGGCGCCCTTTCCTGGAATGCTTGCAAAATCTGCCTGATTTGATACCTGACCATCCAGAGTTCAACAGGGACGGCATTCGCCACGGAGATCAAACGCTCAACCACACCAGGAGTCGTTAGGTAGCCATTTCGCCTCTTCCCTCGGATGTTATAGTTAATCGCAATTTCCCAACCTTCGGGAGTTTTTAGAAATCCAAGCGAATCCAAGGAGAATAGCCCTCGACAGCGCTCGGCGATATCGTCCTTGCCCAACGAGTCGACATAAGGTTGCACTACCTCCCAGAAGGACTTTGAGTTGGTTTTTATCGAACCATTATTCATTCCGGTGACCAGAGTGGAGGGCCAAAGGATCCTTGATCCTAGCTGCAAGGCTAGATCCTCTCTTCTTCGCCTTGCCTGCTCCACGAGTTTGCGAACTTGATATGCGAGAGAGCCCGTGGCATCCTCCCATTGAGGGCCCAGCGTAGAGAGCGTATTAACTGCCACGTGGCCACCTGCAGCTACGTTTTTGGCAACAAGGCGTTCAATGGTTTGGCGTGACGGTCCGTCTACCTGGCTTACATTCCATAGAGCGTTGCAGAGGTCATACGTCTCGAACTCATCCAATGGATCTTCAAGAATCTCTAGAGCTTGCTTGGTCATATTCCTAAGGAAGCGTGGAGCCTTGATTGCGACGTCATCCGAAATGAGAGCCACCGCTAGCGATGATCCCGGCTTGAGGAAGAAACTCAGTTCATCTGCTACTTGAATATCATCAAGTAGATTAACCAGCCTGTCTCGAACCGCAGGGCGCTCATTGAAAATGTATCCTGCTGCCAGAAGCCACGTATTGCGCCAGTGTGCGGAGCCGGCAATCGCAGATAGAAATGCACAGGTCTCCGTTAGATCTTCCGTGACAATTGCTCGTGCGGCCATGAACTCTTGCAGACTTCGGACATCAAACCCAACACTTTCCTGCTTGCGCGGCACAAGCAGAATTAGCCGGCGCATAGCGGTGTCCACAATTCGCTCAGCTAGCGCGGCGGCTTCGGCATAGCTAAACCCTTCATCGTGCAAATAGACTTCGACGATTCGAGAAATATCGACACGGTGAAGCGCCGCATCCGAGTCGCCATCGTGCTCAGATTTGGCTTGCAAGAAAAGGCCGACGCGCTCGTGAAGGTAATTAATCGCTGCGCGGTGTTCGTCAATCAGACGGGCAAAGTCACCTGGCTTACTGGCCTCACGATTGTAGATCGTTTGATAGTAGTCGAGGAAAAGTCGGTAGCGCTGCTGCGGTACGCGCTCACGGCGTTCAAGCAAGATGGCCATGATTGTGACCTGCAGAGGAGTGCTCATGAGACGGGAAGTCAGAGGCTCCTCTGCCGCGTCTGCTAGCCGCTGTAGAACACGTTCGGCAGTGTCTGGGTCACCTCGGTGGCGCATGCGGGTGAGCTGAGTTGCATAGGTAATGGCCTCCCGCTTTGCGAGAGGCTCGATCCTCATGTGCACGTACTTGCGAGGTGAAAACTCTTCACGATAACCTTGCGGCCGCGATGTTGCGATAACCAGCAAGTCGGCGTCGACAGAGGCAGCTTCCAAGAGAAAGTCATTCACTCTCTCCATCACTACTTCCCGAGCGTGAGTCGACGCCACTTCATCCAAGCCGTCCAGAACCACAAGCCAGGGCCAAGCTCGCAACCAAGCGCGCAGTTGGTTGGGAGAAACATCTGGAGTGCGGCGACTCACCTCGGATGAAACGTATCGCAGTATGCTGGGAATCTCACCGTTGGAAACACTGTCTGCATACTCGCTAAGGTTAATGCGGATCGGCCATCGCCTTGAAGCGGGCAACCCCAAACCCATCCGCGCCATCTCGTCGTTAAAAGCGGTTACGATATCTGCAGTCTCTACATCGATTCGACCAATAGCATCTTTAAGTAGGGCAACTCGATACGCCTGACAAACAATTTGACCTGCCGTTGATTTTCCTTGCCCTGGCCCTCCGATCACAGCGATGTGCGCCGGGGATCCAGTCTTGCGACTTGGCCGCAGTACGGTGTCGCCATGGCTCAGTATGTGGCGAATCATGGCAACGGTCTCTTGGGTTCCTTCCTGCGATGTATAAGTGGCGACAGGATCAATGGCGAGTTCAGCAAGCGGAAGGCGCAGGTTGTCTGCTTCTCCCGCTTGCCCCAACCTCACCCATTGGTCGGTAGCCAACTCTTTGCTGCTGTGGCTGGCGAGGAGCTCTCCAAGTTCAGAGGCCGTACCTTCGATGATTTCCCGCAGCCGAAAAAGTACGTCACCCGTCGTGGTCAGCCCGCTGTAAGTCTGTCGAATCCCAGGATATAGATCCAGGTAGCGGCAAACCTGATCGTAGTGCCAAACTCGAACTTCCCTAATTGGTAGATCCAGTTCGACCACTAGTTCTTTCGCGGTTCGTTCGAATAGGTCGATTCCGCCGGATTCCGGATCTGCCGACAGTACAACATTCGTCGAGAAAAGTAGGTAGCTAGGCAGCCCTGTTCTAGATCGCTTCGATTTAGGATTCGCCCATTGCCGCAACTCTGCCCGTAGCTGCCCGAGAAGCCAAGCTGTATCTCTTGAAGTATCCCGCGGCCGTTGCAAGAACTTGGCTTGGAGAACACCGTACCCATCCCACGGATCGTGCGGACTAGGGTGAGGAAAGTTGAGTTTTCCTCGAAAATCCGCCTCGCGACCGCCATCGGGTCCATCACCGAAAGCCTGCACGCCCGGTCCCAAAACCTGTATCGCCAAGGCTTGGCTCAGATGCTCGAACTCTCGGCTGCCGAGACGTGTCAAGTCATAGTCCACTGTGCCATCTTGCCTGTGGGGAGCGTTGGGTGTGACCGGTTTGCTCGGAAGAGCAGGGGTTCACCGCTCGCGGTGAACCCCTGTCCTACGTCAGAGGCTCTGTACCTGCCTCCTTCTGTCTCCGCAGCATGTGCCCAGCATGCGACTCTTGAGACTGACACCGTGCGAGCAGAAGGGCGGATCGAGTGTCACAGCAGTCCAGCCCCCGGGGAACCTTTCTGAAGATCGCGCATGCAGTGAAGGCCCGGATCGAGGCGGACCCAGGCATGTCCGAGCTCCCGTCTGCGGCTGACCTCATGCGTGACTACATGGTCTCGCGCGGTGTCGCGCTCCGTGCCTTTGGCGTGCTGCAACAGGAAGGCGTCGCCGAACCAGTGCCAGGCGGACGGTGGCGTGTCGTGCGGGCAGGCGGGCGAGTCGACCGCCGCCCGCTGGAGCAGCAGATCGCGGACATCATCACGACTGATGGGTTGGAAGCTGGGGAAGCGTTCCTCAGTGCTTCTGTATTGGCTGAGCGGTTCGGGGTCTCGCGGCCAACGGTGAGCAAGGCTTTGGACAAGTTGGAGGTCGCTGGCGTGCTGGCCAGCAGAGGGCAGGGCAAGGTGCGGACCGTACGCGCCGTGCCGATTCGAGAGGAGCGGTCATAGCTTGGCGGACCTGACGGAGTGGGCGTATCCCCTGGCCGAGTCGTTGCTCGCCAAGCCGCTGCCACGGCGCTGGAAGCACTGCCTTGGGGTCGCCGAGCGGGCGCGCACCATCGCGCTCATCCTTGGCCAAGACGCAGATCTGCTGGAGGCCGCTGCGGTCCTGCACGACATCGGGTACGCACCAGACCTGGCCAAGACGGGCTTTCACCCGCTGGACGGTGGGCGCTACCTCCGAGACGTGGCAAGCGCTGACGCGCAGATCATCAACCTGGTCGCCCACCACTCCTGCGCCTGGATGGAGGCGGAAGCGCGCGGTATGCGTCAGGAGTTGGAGATCGAGTTCCCGCGCGCGAGTGAGCACCTGAACGACGCGCTCTGCTACTGCGACATGAACACGACGCCGGACGGTGCTCCCACGAATCCAATCGACAGGATCAATGAGATCGCCGGACGGTACGGGCCTGACAGCCTGATCGGAACGTTCATTCGCCGCGCCGAACCCGAGATCCACGCGTCCACGGCCCGCGTCCTCGAACGCGTCGCCGCCTCGAAGCGTCAGCCGATGTAGGGAGCCGTGCGCGTCCGGTCCATGGCGTGGTCGATACGGAGTCGCATCGTGGGGTGCACGTCCAGCGTCATCAGGTCCGCCGGGTCGACCCAGCGGACCTGGGTCGTCTCGGCGCTCGTGTGGAGTTCGCCGCCGACCGGGCGTGCGCGAAAGCAGATGCTGAACTGTTGGCGGACTTCACCGTCGTCGTACTGCATCACGTGTCCGGGGTCCGTGTAGAGCCCGGACACGTCGACGACTTCCGCCTTGATCCCGGTCTCTTCCCAGACTTCACGCACGACAGTGTCACTGATCGACTCTCCCAGGTCGTGGCCCCCACCGGGCAGAGCCCAACGCCCGTTATCGGATCGCTGGATCATCAGCACCCGCCCCCCGCCGTTCTGCACGAACGCGACGACCGACGGAACCACCGAGTTAGCCGGCGGAGCGTCGGGGTCGTGGAGGTAGTCGATCCGTCCCATGGTTAGGCTCCCGTGATGCTCTCGACATCCCGCGCTGTGATCTTGCGGGCGTGTTCCCACGTGCGGTCGATGCTATTCGCGTACGACTCGAACAGGCCGCCGCCGGGCATGCGCCGCAGATGCAGGACGGGTGCCAGGTAGGCGCCGCTGCCGTAGATATGGGTGTTGACCAGCATCTCGTCATCAGACCGGTAGATGGAGTTGTACAGAGGCGCGTCGTGCAGCCGAAAATCGATGTCCGGGTGGGTTACGAAGAGCGGGCCGTAGTGGACTAGGGCGTTACGGATCTTGCCATCCATGATTCGGTGCCCCTCGTCGATCCCACGGCGCCGAACCGCCTCGCAGTCGGGATCACCGAGCAGGATCCGCACCTGGGTATCCGCTTGCGCCTTCTCCCTCAGCAACCCATGAAATAGAGGATCTTCCGACAGGAAGAGGCCAGCATAGACAAGCACGTCCAGTTGCTTCTCCGCCCTGCCGTAGATCTCTCGCCAGAGCCCGGAAGGCACGGTGTGCCGATGGGGGTAAACCTCGATGATCTCGGCTTTGGTCAGGGTCTTTTCGCTGTCTATCGTGCGGTCGTCATCCCACAGCGTCGTCACGTCGACCTTGAGTGCCACGGCCGTCGCGTACTGATGACGCTGGTACGGCACCTTGCCCTGCGTGATCCAGCGCTCAACCGTCTTCGGGTTGACGCCGATCACGTTGGCCAGGTCTTGGACAGTCATTCCACGGGCCAACAGAGCTGAGCGTAAAAGTTCGTTGGGCATCTGTACCCCCCGGCAGGGACATCTAGGGACTTCTCACGGTAGCCAGAGCTCCCGAACTTTTCCAGGTGTGGGGTGACCAACTCCCCTGACCTGCAGCGATTCTGAATGTGCGCCAAGAAATCCCGGCGGAAAACCAAGAGGTTCGGACGACATACTTGACTGACCCTGTTGCAGTACCTGTAAAACAGGTACTGCAACACGGAGCGCGACAGCCGGCTGAAGGCGGCCCTGTGTCGCTGCGCAGCAGGATCCCGCCGGACCCGCTTACACGCGGTTCGAGCGGTAGGGGAGACGTAGAAGTCCGTCGTCTTCACGGATCGATCGGTGCCATCGGCTAAGCCGCTGGTCTGATCCTCGGGCGTAGACCCAGGTATCGGATCAGCAGGGATCCCGGTGGTTGGGCCGCACCCAGTCCATGGCATCCAGGGCGCATCCACTCAGCGAGTGACGACTGAGTGGCGCGGTGACCGCGCGCCGGCCAAGCGGAAGGGAGCGAGGCGCAGACGGAGCCGCGAGACGACAGTGACGGGCTTTCCCGTCACTCGTCATGCGGGCAGGGCGCTGGTTGTTGATCGGTGCCCTGCCCGCTTGATGAGACACCCACGACCACGTCAGGAGTCCGTACATGTTCGGCAAGAAGTTGCAGCAGTCGACCGACCTGACCAGCCCCAAGGCTGTGAAGAAGTCCCAACGTGTCTACGACCGCATCGCGTCCGGCAAGTGCAGGGATGTCGCTGCGGAGCTGGACGCCACCCACGGTCGCAAGTCGAAGTAGCTCTGCCCCATACATCTGATACGGCGCGCCCCCGGAGCGGCAACTCCGGGGGCGCTTTGGGCCGTACCGATCTAGGAGACACGACCCATGAGGTGCATCGTTGCTGGTCATGAGGCCGTTACGGCGGCCGAGTTTGCTGAGCTGGCGTTCGGTATCGATCGGGAGCTGTTCGCCGGCCCGCTGGTGAACGAGTCCGAGGAGGAGCGGGCGGCGCGGTTGGACGTGGCGCGCGAGGTTCTCGCGGAGTTGCGGGTCACGGATCCACGGGCCGCTGCTTACGCGGCGACGCTGCTGCGGACCAGCCCGCTCACGTTGCAGCCGGCCGTGCGCCGCGCTCGCCGGAGTTCCGGTCGTCGCCGCGTCGCGGGCTGCACGGCCGCCTCGGGGGTGGCCGCGTGAGTGCCGAGTCTTTGGCCGCGCAGGCGGCCGCCATCACGTGCCTGGCTGGTCTCGCCGTCAGGCGCCCGCACCTTCCGGCCGCGTACATCGTGCTCAGCGACCACGCGCCGCGGGAGCTGATTGTTCAGCTGGACAGTCCGGTCGCGGTGGAGCTCTGGCGGGAGGCGCTGTGCGTCGACCCGGGCCGGATGCGCGTCAATCTGATCGGTGACCAGTTGTCGCTGGGGTTCGACGCGAGTGCCTACGGGCTCGACTTCCGTGTCTACGCCGTCTTCGAGTCGGCCGTAGTGGAAGCGGGCGCGTCATGAGCGCCCCGGCTCGCGTCGACGTCGAGGTGACGCCCGTCGAAGGCGTGTCGACGCCCGTCACGGTGGACAACGCCATCACTGGGATCGCAGCGGTGCTCACGGTGGTGCTGACCGCGGTGGCGTTCTGGTTGTCCTACGAGCACTTGCAGGAAGTCGCCGCGCAGCACGGTATGGCGAGCGCGGTGGCCCGGTCGTGGGCATGGCCCGCCACGGTGGACCTGTTCATCGTGATCGGGGAACTGTTGATCCTGCGTGCCTCCCTTGCCCACAAGGTCGACTGGTGGGCAATCCTCCTGGTCACCGCTGGCGACGGTGCGTCCATCGCGTTGAACGTGGCCGGGGTCGGCAACAACGCCAACGCCCTCGACTACGTCGTTGCCGCGGTGCCTCCGGTGGCTGCGCTGTTGGCGTTCGGGGCGCTCATGCGGCAGGTTCACGCCTACCTTGCCCGCCGCGCATCGACGGGCGTCATCACCCCGCCACCAGGTATCGACGCCCCGTCGACGCCCGTCACCCTGACCGTCGATCGCCCGCCCGCCACACCGGCCGCAGCCCCGGCCATCGAGCCGCCTGTGGTGCCGGAGCGGGTGGCGCTGCCGGTCGGCGTCGAGCGTACTTCGACGCCCGTCACCGCTGAGCCGGTCGTCGTGGAGGCGCGGTCGACGGCCGTCGATCTGTGCATGCCAGTCGTCTATCCGAACCGCGTGGATCAGTTGGTGCGGGCCCTGTACGGGACGGATTTCACGCAGCCGAGTACCGCTCGGATGACGCAGGCGATGGCCGCTGTGGGGTTGGGGGCGTCGGAGTCGACGGCCCGCACCGCACGCGGCCGGGTCAAGGCCCGTGAGCCGCACCTGGCCGACTTCCCCGCCGCGATCGCCGGCTGACCGGGAGGTGACGCTATGACCTCACGCAGCAAGCGTCGGCAGCCGGCCGGGGACATGTTCCCCGGCATGGCCGACCGCATCACGGGCCGGCCACCGAAAGCCGAGTCCGAACCCGAAGCGCTGACCTTGGATGAGGCGATTGTGCGTTCGTTCGCGATCCTTGACCGCGTCCTTGCCGCGTTTCCGGTGGTTGCCACGGTCGGGTTGTTCTCCGGCGGCAACGACTCCGTCATCGTCAACCACCTCCTCCGCCACCGGGTCGACGCGATCGCCCACGTCAACACCGGCACCGGCATCGCGGAGACCACCCAGCACGTCCGCGACGTCACCGCCGCATGGCACCTGCCCCTGCACGAACTGCACCCCAAGCACTCCTACCGGGATCTCGTCCTCGGCAACGTGCTCTCCACCCGGGGCAAGAACATCGGCCGGCAAGTCTGGAAGGGCTTCCCCGGCCCCGCCGGGCACTCCGTGATGTACCGGCGGCTGAAGGACGAGCCGTTACAGCGCCTGCGGGGGCAGATCATCGGCCGGCACGGCCGCTCCCGGAACGTTGTCTACCTGAGCGGCATGCGCTGGGCCGAGACCGACCGCCGGTTCCGCAACGCCGAAGAAGTCGACCGTCAGGGCTCCCTGATCTGGGTGTCACCGATCGTGCACTGGACCGACGCCCACATGCGCGAATACCGGGCCCGATATCGCTGCACCCTCCCGCACCAGCACACCGAACACCTGCTGTGCACGCCGGGCGCGCTGCCACTCAACGAGGTGACCGTTCACCTGCACATGTCCGGCGAGTGCCTGTGTGGGGCGTTCGCCAAGCCCGGAGAGCTCGATGAGATCGAGTTCTTCTACCCCGACGCCGCCAAGCCCCTGCGTGAACTGCAAGCCGAAGCGCAGGCCGCGGGTCTGACCGCCTGTGTGTGGGGCGTGCGCCCGCCCGGCAAACGCCAAGGCCGCCGGTCGGCTGGTCGGTTGTGTGCGAAGTGCGACGGCATCGAGGGACAGACCGACTTGCTTGCGGAATGGCAGGAGTCCGGGCTCATCACCCCGGAACAGTTCGCCATCTTCACTCGCCCCGATGAACAGCGCGCTGCATAAGCCCTGTTGGCAGGCCCGGCCACCCACCTTCCACAGCAACTGGCCGGGCCCTACTCCGTTGAAGGAGTGCTCTCAGCATGACGGAACTCAGCACCGAGCCGGTAGTAGCCCCGGCTCCGCCCACGGCACCGCCCCCGCCCTCCGACACCAAGCCCGCCACGGGCAAGGACGTGACGGAAATCGAGCACACTCCGGGCGGGTGGCCGATCGTGCCGCTGGCCCTGTCCGGGGCGAACAGCACGGTCGGCGCGGTCGCCGCCGCGTCCCTCGCCGGCGGCCCGATCGCCGCGGCCGTCGCCGCCACCGGCATGGTCGTCCTCGGGACGGTCGCCGCCACCCGCTCCCGCAAGACAAACCCGCGCCGCGAGGCCCGCCGGTCCGCAGCCCGCGCCGCCGGCCGCCAGTCGGCAGCACGGGCCGCAGCACTGCGAAGTGCCGGAACCGGCATTTGCGGGAGTTCCGGGAGCCGTTCGGCCGGCTCGCGGTCTGGTGGTTCGGGTGGCCGGTCGGGCAAGGTGCCTGGCCAGCACCGCCGCACCACCGGCAGCCATGGCAGCGCCGGTACTGGCACGAAGACCCCCGGCAAGACCGGCCACGGTCTGTCCAAGCACGCGGCGGGTCGGGTCGGGCAGGTCAAGGCTCTGCGGGCTGCACAGAAGGATGCGGCTGGCTCGCGCGCCGGGCAGCGGACACAGACCACCAACGCCCGGCGCGCGGTCGCCGACGCACGCCGCAACGCCAAAGCCACCGCCAAGAACCGATTGGGCAAGGACCTGGGCCTGGCCGGGCGCCTGATGGGCGGTGCGGTCCGCAAGGCACGCGCCGCACGCGATGCCGCGATCGCCAAGCAGCGCACCAAGCGGGACGCCAGGACCGGAGCGACGGTCGACGCGCACCGCGGGAACGTCCGCAAGGCGCCCGCACGCAAAGCGGCCCGGCAGGCTTTGCGCAGGTCCGCGGCCCGGTTCCAGGGCCGCCGGCTGCTGGCGGCGCTGCTGGCGCTGCCGGTCGGGCTGCTGGGTGTGGTGTCCACGTGGCTGGGCCGCAAGTTCGGCATCCCTGCCCTGATCCATCCCGGCCGGCGTCTGTACCGGCGGATCGTCGCTGCGGCGCGCGAGCAGCGCGCGGAGCGCGACGACGACACCCGCCAGACCCTGCGCGAGCAGGAAGCAGCCGCGGACGCGGAGGCCGCCAAGGACGGCACCGAGGGCATCGCCGACGACGTGCAGCGGCCCGCAACCACGGTTCCCACCAGCACGAACATCCCTGTCAGTGAAGGAGAGAACGTGTCCGGTTTCCAGTTCGAGGAGGCCGCTTCCGAGATGGAGCAGGCCGCCCAGTCCTACGACCCCGAGGACGCCATGGAGATCCTCGCCATGGTCGAGGGACTCCCCGCCGCGCTCACGTCGGTGGCGAACGTGATGAAGATCCTCGCGGAGCGCTCCGACGGCGAGTTTCCGCTGGAGAAGGAAGTCGCGGACGGATTCAGCGACATCTTCGGCGCCCTCATGAGCGCGGTCGCGGTCGCGGAGGACATGGGCCCGCTGTTCCGGCAGGTCCACGCACAGGACATCGCCCGCCACGAGGACCCCCGCAACGGACCCGAGGCCGAGAAGGGTTGGAACGTCTGACATGAGCGCCACCGCCACCGCCAGAAGCAAGCAGAAGCAGCAGGGCAGTGGTCCGGTGCTGGACTGGAGTGCCGGTCACGGACCCGTGACCGGCGCCCTGTCCGCCACCACCGGAGCCTTCGCCCTCGCCACCACCGGCGCCGCCACTCACATGCCGCCCGGCTGGGCACTCGCCGTGGGCGCTGCCGGCGCCCTCGGTCACACGGTCGTGGGTCTGCGGGTTCGCAACGCCGGCCGCACCCTCGCCACCCGTGCCGCGTCCTGGCTCGTCGGAGCCGGCTGGACCACGTGGGCCATGACGACCGGCCCGCTCACCTGGTCCGCCCTCGGGTCGCTGGCCACCATCGGTGTCGGCATCGGCGCCGCCGCACGCTCCGCGGCCCTGTATGAGGAGGCGCGGGAAGAGGAGGCACTCGCGGTTGAACAGCGGCAGATCGCCGCGGAGTTGTCCGCGGAGCGCCGGGCGATCGCCGCGGAATGGGTCGACCGCATCCAGCGCGTGTGCTCGATCACGGTGCGCGTGGTCGGTGTCGAGATGTGGCACACCGGTACCGGGTTCTCCATCGACGCCGAACTCCCGCCCGGCGGCGCCACCTGGAGCAGGATCGCCGGCGAGTCGCCGCGGCTGTCCGCGGACGCACGCCTGCCGCACGGCTGCACCGCCACCGCGTCCCCCGGCATCCACCAGGGCCGCGTCATCATCGACGTGACCACGGTCAACGTCCTGGAGCAGGAGCGCACCTACCCCGCCGACTACGGGCCGCTGTCCGTGCACACGGGCATCCCGTGGGGGTATCGCACCAACGCACAGGAGATCCTCGCCTACCTGCGCGAGCAGTGCGCCCTGATCGTCGGTCCGACCGGATCGGGCAAGACGAACATGGTGCACGCGATCCTCGCCGGGTTCGCCCGCGCCGAGGACGTCCTGACGTGGGTGATCGACCTGAACGCCGGATCAGCCGGCCTCCCCTGGGTGCTGCCCGCGCTGAACGGCCAGATCATCCGCGAGAACGGCAAGCCCGTGCGGCCCGGTATCGACTGGCTCGCCGGGACGTTCGAGGAAGCCATGACCATGCTCGATGCGGCCGTGCGCGTGGCCAAGCACCGCAAGATGGGCTACCAGGACGTCCTGTCCAAAGCCAACACCGATCTGCTGCCGGTCAGCGCGAAGATTCCGCAGATCATGCTGGTCATCGATGAGGGCGCGGAGATCCTGGCCAGCCCCGACCGGCAGATCCGCAAGCTCGGGGAAAAGATCCTCGAAGTCATCCGGATCGCCCGCGCCATGGGCGTGCGCACCGTCCTCACCGCCCTCGGGGCGACCGGCAGCGTGCTCAGCAACCTCATGATCCGCCGCGAGGCAAAGGTCCGCGTCGCCCTGACGGGTGGTGAGACCGAGGGCATGGACCTGTCGAAGATGTTCCCCGGCACCCGCGGTCTGCGCGTGGACCAGGCCCCGCACAAGGGCGCCGGGTTCATGGGCACTCCGGAGTCGCCTGCCGCGTTGTTCAAAGCGTGGCGGATCCTCCCGGACCAAATCCGGGACATCATCGCCGCCACCTCCGACCGGCACCCGACGCTCGATGCGGTGTCCGCGAAGGCTGCCGGGCCCGCCTACGCCCGGCGCTGGGACGCCGACCGCACCGCATGGATGCGCGACCGGGCCGAGACCGGCGATACGGACGACGCGTCGCCGTACGCTCCGGGACCCTTGCGCCTGTCCACGCTGAACGACCCGCGAGCGCAACAGGCCCCGGCCGAGGACGAAATGCTGCGCCGCTTCCGTGAGGAGATCGACGCACAGTTCGCCACCGCACCCGAGCCCCGCAGCCCCGAGCAGGGCGACGGACCGGACTGGCCGGCCGGGCTGAACCTGTCCGCGCTCCGCGGCGAGCAGGAGCAGGACAGTCCTGCGCAGCGGGCCGCGCTCGCCGCACTGCTCGCCGCCGGCCCCGAGGGCACCGGAGCCTCCGCGATCGCCCGCGCGCTCACCGACGCGTACGGAACGACTCGGCAGACGGTCGTCGGGTGGCTGAAAACGTGGATGCAGGACGGCACCGCGGTCCGGGTCGGGGAGGGCACCAAAGCCCGCTACATCCACCGCTCCCACGCATCCGACACCTGACCCCTTGTCGCTTGTCGCGTCCGCCCCACCACAGCCCGGATTCCGAGCTCTGGAGGCCCGGAAACGGGTTGTGACCTGGGAGGCGACAAGCGACAAGACAAGCGACAAGACAAGCAAGGCGACAAGCCGCACGACAAGAGAGACGACAAGCCACGCGACAAGCAAAACCACCCCGCCGCACGGGCCCGCGCCACCTTCGGCGCGGGCCCGCGGCCTACCCCGAGAGGGCCCGTAATGAGCCAGCCCACCCCACCCGGCCAGATAGCCCCGCACATCCCCGCCGACGCCTGGAACCGCGCACACGCGACCGGACAGCCGGTCGTGATCGTCACCCCGGCAGCCGTGAACGAGAACGCGATCACGCTGCGCCGGATCGTCGTCCCGTTCGCGATCGCCGGCGCGATCGTCGCCGGAACCTGGGGACTGGTCGCCGCGATGTGCTTCCTGCTCGACGCAGCCGCCCACACCTTCACCGTCATCGCCGGCGCCGCCGGACCCGTCGGCGTCGGCGGAATCACCCTCAAGCTCTTCGGCACCAAGGACCGCTAGCTACGCCAAGGGCGGCCCCTCCGTCTCGCCAAAGTCGCGGGGCCGCCCTTGCTCACCAGCATCCGTTCAAGGAACTGGAGACATTCAGCATGACCGATCGCACCGACATGCCGCGAGTACCGGAAGGCGCCGACCGTGTGACCCTGGTCCGCACCGAGCCGGCGCCGGATGGCAGCACCGTCCTGGTCCTGCTCACCGTGGGCCCACCGCTCACCCTGATCGAACACCGCATGGCCCTGGACCCGTACCTGACCTGGTCCCTGCTGCACACCCTCACCCGCGACCTGGACGGCATCGAGCCCCCCGGACCCAACCCCGAAACCGTCGCGTACCTGGCCGCGCTGCGCACCGGCGACCCGGACGCCCTCAACGCCGCCCTCAACGGCTACAACCACCGCCTCCTCAGCCTCTGGGCAGACGGAGGCGCCGCCGCATGAACGCGCCCCTGCTGAACACCGCTCTGACGACGGCACAGCGCGGTTGGCACGTCTTCCCCCTGCGCCCCGGCACCAAGCGACCCGCGCTGCACGGGGAAGCCGCCTGCACCCGCACCGGAGCCTGCGAGGCAGGCCACCGTAAGTGGGAGCAGCGGGCCACGACCAACCCGGACCGCATCCGCGCCACCTGGTCCCGCGGCCCGTTCAACGTCGGGATCGCCACCGGCCCCTCCGGGCTGCTGGTCGTCGATCTCGACATGCCAAAGGACAACAGCAATGCGGACGCGCCTAGCGGCGCGGCGACCTTTGGGGCGCTCTGCGAGCGCACCGGGCAGCCCGTCCCCGCCACCTACCGGACGCGGACCGCGAGCGGCGGGGAACATCTGTTCTTTGCCGCGCCGGAGAGTGCCCGGCTGGGCAACACGGCGGGCAGTCTCGCACCGCTGGTCGACACCCGCGGATGGGGTGGCTACGTCGTCGCCGCCGGCAGCACCACACCCGCCGGCCCCTACACCGTCAACGACGACACCACGCCCGCAGAGCTGCCCGCGTGGCTGCTCCGACTGCTGGAGTCGCCGCCGGCGCCCCAACCGGCCGCGCCGTTCGCGTGGCCGACGATCAGCGGCAGCCGCGCCGCCATCGCGGCTCTGGAGCGGGAGTGCCGGGCGGTGCTGGGATCGCCGGAGGGGGCGGGCAACATCACGCTCAACAGGTCCGCCTTCAAGGTGGGGCGCTTTGTCGCGTGGGGCGACCTCCCGCGGCAGGTGGTGGAGGAAGCCTTCCAAGCGGTGGGGGAGTCGCGCGGACTCACCGTTGCCGAGTGCCGCGCCACGATCCGCAGTGCCCTGGACAGCTCCCTGCGCAAAGCCCGGCCCCGGGATGCGGCATGAGCACCCCACCCCATCCCCCCTTGGAAGGCCAGCAGACAGCCCACACCGGCCTGGATGGCGCCGAACCGGCCCAGGTTCGGCTGGCCGTGGGCGCTCGAAAGGGCGTCGCCGAAGGCGTCCCCACTGCTCTTTCACGCCCGAAGCGGTTCCCTGACACCCGCAAAAACCACGGCAGCGAAGACCCCACTCCGGAGCGGCCCGGTATCCGCATCTACGCCCCACCGCTCTACCGCTCCCACGACGACCGGGCTCGCTGGTGGAAACAGCACGGCGACACCCCCACAGCCGCATACGCCTGCACCTGCGGGCAGACCGGCACCGCCTGCGGCGTCCCGAACGTGGCCGCTCTCGTAGCGGAGTACGCCAACCACAAGACCGCCTGCGCGGGAGCTCCCGCGTCCCTGTCCGAAAGGAGGGCCGCCGCATGACCGAAATCATCGACGGGGCCGCGCTGCTGGACGAGGTGGAAGCCTTCCACCGCCGGTTCAACGTCTTCCCCACCGAACACGCCTATGTCGCCGTCGCTCTGTGGGATGCACACGCCCACCTGATGGACGCACTCGACGGCACCGCCCGTATCGCCTTCCTCAGCCCCGAACCGGGCTCGGGGAAGTCACGGGCACTGGAGATCATCGAGACCCTCACCCCGCGCTCCGCGACCACCGTCAACGCCTCCGCGAACGCCCTGTTCCGGCTCGTCTCCGCAGACGAAGGCACCCCCACGCTGCTGTTTGATGAGATCGACACCGTGTTCGGGCCCAAAGCGGGCGGGAACGAGGAAGTCCGCGGGTTCCTCAACTCCGGTTACCGGCGCGGTGCGAAATCCCTGCGCTGCATCGGGGACGGGTCCGATCAGAAAGCCGCGTTCCTGCCGTCGTTCTGCGCGGTCGCCATGGCTGGGCTCGGCTCGCTGCCGGACACGATCCTGACCCGCTCGGTCATCATCCGCATGCGGAAGAAGGCGCGTAACGAGACGTGCGAGCCCTACCGGCGCCGCGTCCATGAGAAGCAGGGCCACGCCCTGCGGGACCGGCTCGCGGACTGGGCCGCCCCTCTGCACGACCGGATCGCCGAAGCGTGGCCGGAGATGCCGGAGGGCGTCACGGACCGGCCGGCGGACGTGTGGGAGCCGCTGCTGGCGGTGGCGGACGCGGCCGGCGGGCACTGGCCCGAGCGGGCCCGCGCCGCCTGCGTCGCGCTCATCAAGGCCGCGGGAGAGGGTGAGGAAGCCTCGCTCGGGGTGCGGTTGCTGACCGACCTGCGCGACCGCGTGTTCTGCGGAGTCGACAAACTGCCCACCGCCGCGATCCTCGAAGTCCTCCACGGGATCGATGACGCGCCGTGGGCCGACATGAGCGAGGACGGGCAGTACATCAAGCCCCTCACCGCCCGTGCCATGGCCAAGCTCCTGAGCCAGTACGTCCGTTCCGACAACAAGCCGATCAAGCCCAAGGGAATCCGCGTTGGCAGCACGACCCCGAAGGGCTACTACGCGGAGGATCTCAGCGACGCGTGGGCCCGCTACTGCCCCCCTCCCCCTGGAAAGTCCGCAACAGCCGCAACAGCCGCAACACCGCAGGTCAACGGGGGTGAATTTGTGGCGGATACCCCTTCTGAGAGCCGCCACATGTTCGCGGAATCCGACACACGCACCCTTCGCAGCGTCGGCTGACACTGCCCGCCCAATAGGTGCCGCCGCGCCCCGCGCGGCGGCACCTATCCGCAACACAAACGGCATCCGCCACAGATTCAAGCCGCTGACCTGCAGTGTTGCGGCGTGGCGGATGTTGCGGATCCCCAGAAGGCAAGAGACGACGTGTGGTGAGGGGACGTGATGGTGCAGAAGGATTTCGGACTCCCGAAGAGCTACTCGGCTGCCGATGTGGCGGCATCCCTCGGGTGCTCTGAGTGGTGGGTCAAAGAGCAGGCTCGACGCCGGCGCATCCCTTTCATGCGGAGCGGAAGCGGCTACCGCTTTACGAACGATCACATAAAGGAGATCTTCCACATCCTTGAGGAGCGCCCCAGCGAGGACAGTCCTGCTGAGGGCAGCACACCTACGCCTCGACGTCGCGCGAAGACGCAAGCAGGTGGGCCTGTGGTGCAGCTCCGAGCGCGCAGGCCGCGACGCACACGAAGCGCCGCCTGACAGACCGAAGATCGCGGTGGGTGGGAGCCGGCAAGCTTCCACCCACCGCTCTGTCGTGAGAGGGAGCATGGGGTTCGCAGAGGACCGCGGCACGTACTGGCGTGGCCGCTACAAGATCTCAGCTGGCAAGTACGGCACAGTTGCTGACGAGAGTGGTGACACTGTCCGCTTCCGTACGAAGCGTGAAGCCAAGCAAGCCGCTGATGCCGAGGAAGCGAAGGTGCGTTCGGGCGGCTGGAAGGACCCAACGGCCGGACAGATCAAATTCGGTGAGTACGCCTCGCGCTGGTACGCGGCGCAAGATCTAGCCGCGTCCACCATGCAGAACTACCGCCGCCACCTGGAAGAGCACCTTCTCCCGGAGTTCGAGGATCGCCCACTCGCCTCAATCCAGCGCGTGGACGTCGATGCGTGGGAGAAGAAGGAGAAGGCGCTCTACGCCATTTCGAGCGTCAAGACATGGCGCGGCACTCTTCATCTGGTCCTCGAAGACGCGATGGACGACGGACTCATCAGCGCCAACCCCGCCACCAAGCGCCGAGGCAGGGGAAAGCGCGCCGGGCGCTCGCGAGACCGAGGACCCGAGAAAGTGGTCACTGACCCCCTCGGCATCCTGCTGTGTGCGGAGCGCGCCTCTCTGCTCTCCGGGCGCGATGACGAGTTTGTTGCTGTCGTGACCAAGGGCTACACGGGCATGCGATGGGGCGAAATCGTGGGCTTGGAGACGAAGTTCGCTCGCCGCGGGGTCGTGCGCGTGGAGTGGCAGCTCTACGAACTCGACTCAGGAGAGTTCGAGCGCTGTCCTCCCAAAGACGACAGCTACCGCACCCTCGACGCGCCGGCATGGCTCAGCCGCCTGTGGGCCAGTCACGTAGCCCGTACGCAGCCGAAGCCCTGCGCCTGCCACGGCAACACGTACGTCTTCCGCGGGCAGGGCGTGTCCCGTACAGGGGAGACCGGAGCGAAGGTGGTTGACGTGGCTAGACGGGCCGGCGTCTCCACCGGCACCGTCTCCAATGTTCTCAACCGGCGCGATGCCGTGGCCGAGACCACCAGGGAGCGAGTTCGGGAAGCCATCGACGCTCTCGGATTTACTCGCGGTGGTGGCGCCATCGACCAGGCCGAGCACTGGCGGCGGAACGGGTTCGCCACATGGCTGTTCACGCCGGCCGTCTCCGGCTGGTACCCGAAGAAGGCACCGCAGGAGGCACGACCCGTACCGGTAGTGGCCGATCCCTGGCCCGGTGTGCCAGCGCGGGGGAGAGGAGCGTCAGCGCGAGCGGACACCTGCTGGGTATCGATCGCGAAGGGGCTTACTCCACATGGGCTGCGACATACCCACAAGACACGCATGGAGGGATTCCGCACCCCGCCGAAGCTGATGGATGAGCGTATGGGCCACATCGACGGCTCTGTGCAGGCGCGCTACTCGCACATCACCCGCGAGATGCGTGCGGAGCTGCTGGCGAACCTCACCTCCGAGTGGGAGGCGTCCCTCGATGCTCGGATCGCGATGTGCCCGACGTCGCCGGTTGCTGTGCTCAACGACCTCTTGCGGGAGCGTCTGAGAGCGCGTCGGTAGTGCCGTCTGGGGAGAGGAATTCCAAGATCTTCTCCCAGATTTCTCCCAACGGGCCCAGGGAACCACTCAGGGGCCTGATCCGCTATGCGGATCAGGCCCCTGACCTGGTGTCTAGCTGTCGGGGTGGCGGGATTTGAACCCACGACCTCTTCGTCCCGAACGAAGCGCGCTGCCAAGCTGCGCTACACCCCGATGTCGCTGCTTGTCGCGGCGACGTCGTTTACTTTAGCCCACCGGTGGCCGGAGACGAAATCCGGTTTTGCCGGGGTGGCGCCGAGGGTTGGGGCGGACGTGGTCGATGATCACGAAGAGGACGGCCAGGGCGTAGAAGGACAGGCCCAGCAGGAGCGCGTTGGCAAGCGTGCTCCTGTAGCCGTGGTGGTCCACGTCGAGGAACGGGTAGAGGTAGCGGCCGGGCGTGCCGGGGTTGATCAGTTCGCCACGGCCCAGGGAGAAGACCAGGTAGGCCACGGGGTAGAGGAGCCAGGCGCTGGCCTGGCGCAGGTGCAGCCGGCCGGGGGTGGTCAGGAGCAGCCAGTCCAGGAGTGCGGCGGCCGGGGTGACCGTGTGCAGGATGTGGCTCGCCAGTGCCTGCCATCGGGTGTGCACGTCGGGCGCGCTCGTCAGGGAGAACGGGGTCGCCGTGTCGGTCAGGAGCAGGTGGTGGACCAGCGCGGCGATGGTGACGTAGAGGAGGGTGGCGCCCGTCAGCGTGGCGGGGAGGGGGCGGCGGGCCAGCCAGGCCCTGCGGGCCGCCAGGATCATGACCACGGCCAGCAGGATGTTGCTCTGGATCGCGAAGTGGCTCAGGACCCGGACCGGGGTGCCGATGAACAGGTCGATCGTCACGCCCAGGGCGGCCGTGGCGGTGATCAGCAGGCGGTAGACGGCGGCCAGTGGACGGTGGGTGGGGCTCGTGACCGCCGTGGCGGGCACGTGCGAGGGGAGCAGCGTGGACATGCCCGGGATCGCGGGGAGGTCGGGGATGTCCCTGGGTATCGGGGCGGTCATGCCCTCACGGTAGGTAAAAGCCGCATATCAGGCGATGTGGGTGCGCCATGTGGGTGACGACTCGGACTTCACCCATGGGTGAGCCATGGGAGAGCGGCACCCATCAAGAGGGTGCCGCCCGAGAGTGTCGCCCAAGCCGTCCCCGCCCGGCCCGGCCCACCAGGGTCTAGTCCCGGCTCACCAAGGTCAGCAGGGTCGACTCCGGCGGGCACGCGAACCGTACCGGCGTGTAGCGGCTGGTGCCGCAGCCGGCCGAGACGTGCAGGTAGGACGTGCGGTCCTCGGCCGTGTGCGCCGACAGGCCCTTGACCCGGTCGGTGTCCAGGTCGCAGTTGGTGACGAGGGCACCGTAGAAGGGGATGCACAGCTGGCCGCCGTGGGTGTGGCCGGCCAGGACCAGCGGGTAGCCGTCGGCCGTGTAGGAGTCGAGCACCCTCAGGTACGGGGCGTGCACCACGCCCATCGAGAAGTCGGCGGAGGCCGACGGGCCGCCGGCCACCTGCGCGTAGCGGTCCCGCTTGATGTGCGGGTCGTCCACGCCGGTCAGCTCGATCGAGACGCCCTCGACCTTCAGGGTGCCGCGGGTGTTCGTCAGGTTGAGCCAGCCCGCCCCGTCGAAGCCGTCGCGCAGGTCCTCCCACGGGTTGTGGACCACTCCCACGGCGGCCGCGTTGCCGTTCAGGCCGTGGCGGCCGCTGGTCCGCTCCAGCAGGTAGCGGGCGGGGTTGCGCAGCGTGGGGCCGTAGTAGTCGTTCGAGCCGAAGACGTACGCGCCCGGGAAGTCCATGAGCGGGCCCAGCGCGTCCAGGACCTCCGGGACGGCCTCCGGGTCGGAGAGGTTGTCGCCCGTGTTGATCACGAAGTCGGGGCGCAGGCCCGCCAGCGAGCGCAGCCAGCGCTGCTTCTTGCGCTGTCCGCCCACCATGTGGATGTCGGAGACCTGGAGCACGCGCAGGGGACGCATCCCGGGTGGAAGGACGGGGACCGTCACTCGTCGGAGGCGGAAGGAACGGGCCTCGAACCCCGCCGAGTAGACGAGTCCGGCGGCCGCGACCGCCGTGATGCCCAGGGGTACTCCGTATCGCGCGCGCATACGACCATCGTGTCAGACCCCGTCCGTGTGCCGTACCCGGCCGCCCCCTTGTGGACCTCCCTTTAAATCAACGGGCGTTCCTCCTCGTACACCTGCGACAATCGGACGCATGACCACGCTCAAGTCGAAGTTGCAGGAAGACCTCAACGCCGCGATCAGGGAGCGCGATGAGCTCCGCTCCTCGACTCTCCGGCTGACGCTCACCGCGATCACCAAGGAGGAGGTCGCGGGCAAGGAGAAGCGCGAGCTCTCCGACGACGAGGTGCTCAAGGTGATCACCAAGGAGGCGAAGAAGCGCCGTGAGGCCGCGGACGCCTTCGAGCAGGGTGGTCGCGCCGAGTCGGCCGCGCGGGAGAAGGCGGAGGGCGAGCTGCTCGCCACGTACCTGCCCAAGCAGCTGTCCGACGAGGAGCTGAACCAGATCATCGCCCAGGCGGTCCAGGAGGCCAGGGCGGCCGGCGCCGAGGGGCCGCGGGCCATGGGCGCCGTCATGAAGATCGTGAACCCGAAGGTGGCCGGACTGGCCGAGGGCGGCCGGGTGGCCGCCGTCGTCAAGCAGCTCCTGGCCGGCTGAGCGCACCGACTGCTGCGGCTGTCCGACGGCCCCGCCCGGCTGCCCGGCTCCGTCCGCGCCACGGACGAGCGGCCCGATGGACGAAAGGCCTCACGTACGCGTGGCTCCCTTCCCCGTGGGGACAGCAGACGAACGGCCCCCTCCTCCCGGAAGGGAGAAGGGGGCCGACGTTGTTTCGGGCCGGAAGCGGGGCCAGTAGCGGGGCCGAAGTCAGGCGCCGGGGTCAGGGCCCGGGGGCAAAGCCCGGGCCCTGGTCAGTGCCCGGGCTACCGGCTCAGTCGCGGCCCCCGGTCCCGTTGCGGCCGCCGTTGTTCTGGCCCTGGACGAATCCGTCGGGGAGCGAGAACGTCGGGTTCGGGACGGTGCCGCCGTTCGCGCCGTTGTTCGCGCCGCCGTTCGTCAGGCCGGCGATGAGACCGCCGATGGGGTTGCCGTTGTTCCCGCCGGGGTTGCCGTTGTTGTCCCCGTCGCCCTTGTCCTTGTCCTTCTTCTCGGGGTCCGGGATGTCGACGAGGTTGAAGGACTCGACGTTCTGACCCGTCAGGGCGCCGGTCATGGCGTCCTTCCAGATCGGGCCCGGGACCTCACCGCCGTAGACGAGCGGGCGGTAGACGCCGCCGATCGTGATGTTCTTCATCTGGACCTTCTGGGAGGCGCTGCCCACCCAGACCGCGCCCGACAGGTTCGGCGTGTAGCCGACGAACCAGGCGTTCTTGCGCTCGTCCGTCGTACCCGTCTTACCGGCGCTCTCGCGGTCGGTGAGGCCGGCCTGCTGGCCCGTACCGGAGTCGACCACGCCACGCAGCAGCGTGTTCACCGTGTCGGCCGTCTTCTCGCTCATCGCGCGCGAGCACGTCGACTTCGGGATCTCCAGCGACTTCTGCTGCATGCCGACCTTCTGGGAGATCGACTCGATGGCGATCGGCGAGCAGTACATGCCCCGGGAGGCGAAGGCGGCGTACGCGCTCGCCATCGTCAGCGGGGACAGGCCCACCGCGCCGAGGGCGATGGAGGGGCTCTCGGGGAGCTTGGTGCCGTTGCCCTGCGTCACGTGCAGCGCGTCGGTCATCTTGACCACGGGGCACAGACCGATGTCGGAGATCATCTGGACGAAGTACGTGTTGACCGACTTCGCCATGGCCTCCTTCAGCTGGTACGGCCCCTTCTCCGACTCGCTCTCGTTCTCGACCTTCTCGCCGGTGCGGTTGGTCCACGGGTTGCTGCCGCAGGTCTGCACCGGGCTCGGGTAGTCCATGTCGTACGGCGACGAGTACTCCTGCGTCGCGGGCCTGCCGCCCTCCAGCGCGGCCGCCGCCACGAACGGCTTGAAGGTCGAACCGGTCGGGAAACCGTAGTTCGAACCGCCCATCACGGAGTTGACCGAGAAGTTGTACTCGGTCTCGTTCTTGCCGTAGCCGTACGGCTTCGACTGGCCCATCGCGACGATCTTGCCGCTGCCGGGCTCGACCAGGGTGGACGCCGCGGCGACCTTGTCCGCCTTGTCGACGTGCTCCTTGAGCGAGGCCTGGACCGACTCCTGGGCCTGCGGCCGGAGCGTGGTGCGGATCGTCAGACCGCCCTGGTTCCAGAGCTTGGCCCGCTTCTCCTTCGTCTTGCCGAAGACCGGGTCGTTGAGGAAGACCTTCTCGACGTACTTGCAGAAGAAACTGGCGCCCCGGGCCGCGGTGATGCAGCCGTTCTTGGGCTGGCTGACCGCCAGCTTCAGCGGTGCTTCCTTGGCCTTGTCCGCCTCGGCCTGGGAGATGTCGCCGACCTCGGCCATGCGCTGGAGCACGACGTTACGGCGCTTGGTGGCCTCCGCCTCGTCGTTCACCGGGTCGTAGCGGCTCGGGGACTGCACGATGCCGGCCAGCATGGCCGACTCCGGGAGGGTGAGGTCCTTGGCGTGCTTGGAGAAGTAGCGCTGAGCGGCCGCCTCGACGCCGTAGGCCTGCTCGCCGAAGAACGTGATGTTCAGGTAGTTCTCGAGGATCTTCTTCTTGCCGAGCTCCTCCTCCACCTGGATCGCGTACTTCAGCTCCTTGATCTTGCGACCGAGGGTCTGCTGGGTGGCCTGCGCGACCTTGGTCGGGTCGTCGCCCGCCTCCTCGACGAAGACGTTCTTCACGTACTGCTGCGTGAGCGTGGAGGCGCCCTGGGCGACACCGCTGCTCTGCACGTTCTTGTTGAGGGCGCGCAGGACGCCCTTCAGGTCGACCGCGCCGTGCTGGTAGAAGCGCGAGTCCTCGATCGCGACGATCGCCTTCTGCACGTACGGCGACATGTTCTTGAGCTCGACCACCGTGCGGTCACGGGAGTACACCGTGGCGATCTGGCCGCCCTCGGCGTCGAGGATCGTGGTGCGCTGGCTCAGCGGCGGCGTCTTCAGGTTGGCCGGGAGCTCGTCGAAGCTCTCCACCGACCCCTTGGCGGCCAGACCCAGCGCGCCGAAGGCGGGCAGGGCGATACCGGCCAGGACGGCTCCCGCGAGCACGCTGACACCTAGGAACTTGGCGGCCTGCTGTGTTGCCGACAGGCCACCGCCCGAGCGCTTCTTTGGCATGAGGGCAGCCTACGTTCTCATTCGCCGGACACGCGTATATGCCTTGGCCTAAGCTGCTCTCAACTGTCACAGCAGTAGGGCTACGTATCAATACGTCCGGCGACCCCGAATCGTTCCGGAGGTTCCCCAACTTTTTTGGTGGGGGCGTGTCCGAATCCGCCTCCTGTGTCACCTGGCGCCCGTTGTGACTCGACAGAACTGTCCCGTTTCGCCGGGATAGTCGCGCATGTCGCCAGCTCACTCCCCCGGGTGATCTGCCGCTTACCCATAGTCCGTTCGGGCCATTCAAGATTGGGCCCGAAGGGGGTGTTGCGCTGTCCCCGCCTTCCGTAACGTCCTCAACTGGCGGCGGTGAATATGCCGCTGCCGCCGTGGGGGAGCCTCGATTCGGGAGAGGACGGCGCCGGTATGGGCTGGGTAACCGACTGGAGTGCGCAGGCCGCCTGCCGCACTACCGATCCGGATGAACTGTTCGTGCAGGGAGCAGCGCAGAACAGGGCCAAGGCGGTGTGCACCGGATGTCCGGTACGCACGGAATGTCTGGCCGATGCGCTCGACAACCGCGTCGAGTTCGGCGTGTGGGGAGGCATGACGGAGCGGGAGCGCCGCGCACTGCTGCGCAGGCGGCCCACCGTGACCTCCTGGCGCAGGCTGCTGGAGACGGCGCGTACGGAGTACGAGCGCGGTGCCGGCATCGTGTCGCTCGACGACGACGAGGTGTACGAGAACTACGCGGCGGTGGGCTGAGCTCCCCAGCGCCGACCCGATGGCTCCCTCGACTCAGCGGTCGGCGGGGGCCGGGTCCGACTCGACTGCCGACGGGCTCACGCTCGACTCAGTCGTCCGTTCCACTCAGTCGTCCGCGGGCTCAGCCGTCGGTCGGCTCGGGCAGCTCCGGCCGGTGGGCCGCGAGCCGGTTCCCGATGTTCCGCAGTCCTACGAGGTCGTGCACGTCGCCGGGCAGCGCGCCCACTTCGACGACCGCCACCTCGGGGTGGAGCGCGGTGAATCGATCACGTGTGCGCTGCTCGCGGGAGAGCAGTTGCATACGTTCGGCGTGCAGACGCAGCAGGCCTGCGGTGAGCTGCTCGACGCTGTGGTCGGCGGTCTGGTCAGCGCTGTGCTCGCCCCTGTGGTCGGCGCCGGTGGGCGGGTCGGTGGCCGGGAGGCCGGGCCGGGATGCGGAGGACTCTGAACTGCCGTACGTGTCGGGAGAGTTACGAAGTCCAGCTTTCCCGCCGTCCTGATCCACAATGCGGGGCTCGTCAAGATTTTCCGCCGCGGGGTCGGCGGGCTCGGCGGCGAGGTCGAGATTCTCGGCGGCGGCGAGTGCCCGCTCGGCCGAGAGCCGGGCGGCTCCGCTGCCGTGGACCCGGTTGAGCACCAGGCCCGCCAGCGGCATCTTCTCGGCGGCCAGCCGCTCCACGAAGTACGCGGCCTCGCGCAGTGCGTCCCGCTCCGGGGCCGCCACCACGAGGAAGGCCGTCCCGGGCGCCTGGAGCAGCTTGTACGTCGCGTCCGCGCGCGTACGGAAGCCGCCGAAGGTCGTGTCCATCGCGGCCACGAACGTCTGTACGTCCTTCAGCAGCTGACCGCCCAGCAGCTTGCCGAGGGTGCCGGTCATCATCGACATCCCGACGTTCAGGAACTTCATGCCCGCGCGGCCGCCCAGCTTCGCCGGCGCGGTCAGCAGCCGGATCAGCCGCCCGTCCAGGAAGGATCCCAGCCGCTTCGGCGCGTCGAGGAAGTCGAGCGCCGAGCGGGACGGCGGCGTGTCGACGACGATCAGGTCCCACTCGTCCCGGGCCCGCAGCTGCCCGAGCTTCTCCATCGCCATGTACTCCTGCGTGCCCGCGAAGCCCGCAGAGAGCGACTGGTAGAAGGGGTTGTTGAGGATCGTGGCCGCTCGTTCCCGGTCCGCGTGCGCCTCGACGATCTCGTCGAAGGTGCGCTTCATGTCGAGCATCATGGCGTGCAGCTCGCCGCCGCCCTCCACGCCCTTGACCCGCCGTGGGGTGTTGTCGAGCGAGTCGATGCCCATGGACTGGGCCAGCCGGCGGGCCGGGTCGATGGTCAGGACGACGACCTTGCGGCCCCGCTCGGCCGCGCGCAGGCCCAGCGCCGCCGCGGTGGTGGTCTTGCCGACCCCGCCGGAGCCGCAGCAGACGACGATGCGGGTCCCGGGGTCGTCGAGCAGCGGATCGACGTCGAGCAGGCGCGCCGGGGAGAGGCGACGCGCGGTGTCCTGCGCGGGCGTCGGGTCCGGGCTCATGACATCCCCTGCTTCCGCAGCTCGGTGGCCAGTTCGTACAGTCCCGCCAGGTCCATGCCCTCGGCGTGCAGCGGCAATTCGTGCAGCGGCAGGCCCAGCTCGCCCAGGACGGCGCGCTGCTCGTGTTCCAGGGCGTACCGCTCGGCGTACTCCTCGGCCTGCGCGAGCAGCGGGTCCACCAGGCGTTCTGCGTTCCCGCCGCGCCGGGCGCCGCCGAGCCCGGCGCCGGACAGCGTGCGCGCCAGGGCGGTGCGCGGCACCGTCCGTACGAGTTCCAGGTCGGCCGCGTCCAACACCTCGGGCCGCACCATGTTCACGATGATCCGTCCCACCGGCAGCCGGGCGGCCCGCAGCTCCGCGATGCCGTCGGCGGTCTCCTGGACCGGCATCTCCTCCAGCAGCGTCACCAGGTGCACGGCCGTCTCCGCCGACTTCAGCACCCGCATCACGGCCTGTGCCTGATTGTGTATCGGCCCGATTTTCGCCAGGCCCGCCACCTCGTCGTTGACGTTGAGGAAGCGGGTGATGCGGCCCGTGGGGGGCGCGTCCATGACGACGTAGTCGTAGATGAACTGTCCGGCGCGGTCCTTCCTGCGCACCGCCTCGCACGCCTTGCCGGTCAGGAGTACGTCTCTGAGGCCGGGCGCGATGGTGGTGGCGAAGTCGATCGCGCCGAGTTTCTTCAGCGCCCGCCCCGCGCCCCCGAGTTTGTAGAACATCTGGAGGTAGTCCAGAAGGGCCAGCTCGGGGTCGATGGCGAGAGCGAACACCTCCCCGCCCCCGGGTGCGACGGCGATCTTCCGCTCGTCGTAGGGCAGCGCCTCCGTCTCGAAGAGCTGCGCGATGCCCTGCCGGCCCTCGACCTCGACGAGAAGCGTCCGCTTCCCCTCGGTCGCGAGGGCGAGCGCGAGTGCGGCGGCGACCGTCGTCTTTCCGGTCCCGCCCTTGCCGCTGACGACCTGGAGCCTGCTCACGTCTTCGAGCGTAACCAGTCCGCGCCCGAGCCAACCGGCAGGCTGTGGACAAGAGGGGCGAGACTCGGCCACATGGCCCGGGCTCCGCGGGGCGCCGGTCGGCCACTCGGCGGGTGGGGGAGACGGTGACGGGCGGCCCGCCCGGCCGGGGCACGGCGTGACGGGCGGCGGCCCGGCCGGGTGGGGGAGGCGCGCCGGGCCGCGTTCCGGCCGGGTGCGGTCGGGCCCTTCCCACCGGTGGGGACCGGGTGACGGCCGGTCCTTCGGCCGGGGTGCGGCGCGGGCCGTGGTCGGCCGTCCGCCGTGCCGACCACAGCCGATACAGTCGCCCACATGACCAAGTGGGAATACGCAACCGTGCCGCTGCTCGTCCATGCCACGAAGCAGATTCTGGACACCTGGGGCGAGGACGGCTGGGAGCTCGTCCAGGTCGTGCCCGGGCCGAACAACCCCGAGCAGCTCGTGGCCTACCTGAAGCGGGAGCGGCAGGCGTGAGCGCGGCCGAGGCGAGGCTGGCCGAACTGGGCCTGACCCTGCCGGAGGTCGTGCCGCCGCTGGCCGCGTACCAGCCGGCCGTGCAGTCCGGCGTGTACGTGTACACCGCCGGCCAGCTCCCGATGGTGGAGGGCAAGCTTCCGGTCACCGGCAAGGTGGGCGCGGAAGTCACCGCGGAGGAGGCCAAGGCACTGGCCCGCACCTGCGCGCTGAACGCGCTGGCCGCCGTGAAGTCCGTCACCGGCGACCTGGACCGCATCGCGCGCGTGGTGAAGGTCGTCGGCTTCGTGGCCTCGGCGTCCGACTTCACCGGTCAGCCCGGTGTCGTCAACGGCGCCAGTGAGCTGCTGGCCGAGGTGCTCGGCGAGAAGGGCGTGCACGCGCGCAGCGCGGTCGGCGTGGCGGTGCTGCCGCTGGACGCGCCGGTGGAGGTCGAGATCCAGGTGGAGCTGACGCACGCGTAACCGCTCCCGGGAGCTCCGCCGGACGACTGCGGGCCTCCGTGGGAGGGGCAGCTGTGGGGCCGCCGCGGTTGGCCGGCGGGAGCTCCGTGCGAGCTCGGTCGTGGAGGGTCCGGACCATCCGCGGGGGTTTGCGGGAGGCCGGCGGGAGTCGCTGGCCGTCCGTGGGTGGTCGGTGGGAATCCTGACCGTCCGTGGGAGGCCGGCGGAGCGTCCGGGTATCCGCGAGCGGTCCGCGACAGGTCCGCGACGGAGCAGCCGGGGGAAGTCCGTGGCAGGTCCGTGGGGTTCGCCCGGGCCTTCCCGGGGTCGCCGAGGCTTGCCTCGGGCGCTCCCCCGGGGGCCCGTGATCGTGCCCCTCGAACATCCGCGCGCTACGGGATAGCCTCCGCCCATGGCGAATGGGCAGGCGAATGGGCAGTGGTTTCCCGCGGACTGGCCGGAGCGCATCCGTGCGCTCACGGAGGGCACGCTCACGCCGGTGACCCCCCGGCGCGCGGCCACCGTCATGCTCCTGAAGGACACCGCCGACGGCCCCGTCGTGCACATGCTGCGCAGACGCGCCTCCATGGCCTTCGCCGGAGGCGCGTACGCGTACCCGGGCGGTGGCGTCGACGCCCGTGACGACGACCACCTCGTCCGCTGGGCGGGCCCCACGCGCGCGTGGTGGGCCGACCGGCTCGGCGTCGACGAGAAGGCGGCCCAGGCGATCGTCTGCGCGGCTGTACGGGAGACGTACGAGGAGGCGGGCGTCCTGCTCGCCGGACCGAGCCCGGAGACGGTGGTCGGCGACACGACGGGCGACGACTGGGAGACCGACCGCGCGGCCCTCGTCGCCCGCGATCTCTCCTTCGCCGAGTTCCTCGACCGCCGTGGCCTGGTCCTGCGTTCCGACCTCCTCGGCGCCTGGACCCGCTGGATCACCCCGGAGTTCGAGTCCCGCCGTTACGACACCTGGTTCTTCGTCGCCGCCCTCCCCGAAGGCCAGCGCACCCGCAACGCCTCCACGGAGGCCGACCGCGTGGTGTGGATCCGGCCGAGGGAGGCGGCGGACGCGTACGACAAGGGTGAGCTGGTGATGATGCCGCCCACCGTGGCGACCCTGCGCCAGCTGGTCCCCTACCCGACCGCCGCCGAGACGCTCGCCGCAGCGCCCGGCCGCGACCTGACGGCGGTGCTGGCCCGCGCGACTCTGGAGAACGGCGACATCGTGCTCTCCTGGCCCGGCCACGGCGAGTTCACCAAGCACATCCCGACCGGTGGAGCCCCCGAATGACGGACGCAGCAGCCCTTCCCGGCCAGCCGCGCGGCGGGGTCCTCTCCGGCCCGGCCACCGCGCGGGCCGTCAACGTCCTGGCGCCCAACGCCTCCGCGATGACCCTGGACGGCACGAACACCTGGATCCTCGCCGAGCCCGACTCCGAACTGGCCGTCGTGGTCGACCCGGGGCCGCTCGACGACGGTCATCTGCGCGCGGTCGTGGACACGGCCGAGAAGGCCGGCAGACGGGTCGCGCTGACCCTGCTGACGCACGGCCACCCCGACCACGCCGAGGGCGCCGCCCGCTTCGCCGAGCTGACGGGCACGAAGGTCCGGGCCCTGGACCCCGCGCTGCGACTGGGCGACGAGGGGCTGGGCTCCGGGGCCGTGATCGAAATCGGTGGCCTGGAACTGAGGGTCGTACAGACGCCCGGCCACACCGCGGACTCCCTCTGCTTCCATCTCCCGGCCGACCGGGCCGTCCTGACCGGTGACACGATCCTTGGTCGCGGTACGACGGTGGTGGCGCACCCCGACGGCCGTCTGGGCGACTACCTGGACTCCCTGCGGCGGCTCAGGTCGCTCACGGTCGACGACGGCGTCCACACGGTGCTGCCGGGCCACGGGCCCGTCCTGGAGGACGCCCAGGGGGCCGTCGAGTTCTATCTCGCCCACCGCGCCCACCGGCTCGCCCAGGTCGAGACGGCCGTGGAGAACGGCCACCGCCGGCCGACCGAGGTCGTCGCCCAGGTGTACGCGGACGTCGACCGGTCGCTGTGGCCGGCGGCGGAGTTGTCGGTGCGGGCGCAGCTGGAGTACCTGGAGGAGCACGGGCTCATCTAGCCGGTCGCGCCATGGGCCCGGGTCCGGGCCTCAGTCGGGCCTGGGCGCCTTGACGCCGTGCACGCGCGTGTACTCCTCGGCGAGCCACGGGCCGAGGTCGTCGACGTACGACCGCAGGACGTCCGGGGCGCCGGTCGGCTCGTACCCGCGCGCCGCCGCGTCCCGCAGCTGCCGGGCCCGCCCGGGGTAGTAGCCGCCGAACGCCTCGGCCATCTCGCGCAGGTCGCTGGTCCAGCCGTTCCAGCGGGGCATGACGAGGGTGAAACCGGTGCGGACGAGGTGCCGGGACATGAAGCGGACGAGGGGCCTCCGGGCTGCCTCGGTGTCCTCGGCGGTGGCGATCCGCTCCCGCCAGCGAGGCAGGAGGAGGGCCAGGTCGCCGTTCGTCTCGCGGGCGAGCAGCGGGTCGGGACGGTAGCGCGGCAGACGGACCGCCAGGTCCTCGCCCAGGAGCGGGGTGCACAGGCAGGCGAGGAACCAGCCGAGGTCGTATCGCTCCAGTTCGCTCAGCACCCGTGCCCGCCCGAACAGCAGCGTGCCGCCCCCGTCGATCTGCGGGAACTCCTGGTCGAGTGCCTCGTCGAGCGCCCGTGCGCGGGCACGGTCCGCGTCGGTGGGCTCCTCGCGCAGCACGACGAGCAGGTCCAGGTCGCTGCGTCCCACGCGCGCGGTGCCCCGTGGGATCGACCCGTAGAGGTACGCGCTGTGCAGCCCTGCCCCGAACACCGCCGGCAGCCGGTCCCGGGCCGCGGCGACCACGGGCCGGTAGTCGTGCGCCACGCGCGCGAGGGAGCCTTCGCGCGCGATGTAGCCCCGCGCGTCCAGCCCGGGGCGGTGAACGGTTTCGGTCATGCGTTCACTGTGCCGGGGGACGCGGGACGGCGCGGCTGGTTTTCGCGGGTGGGGCGACCGTCCGCGAGTGGCTGACGGTCGCCGCCGTGCGTCCAGAGGTTGACGGGCGCCGTGCGTCCAGGGGACTGACGCCCGCCGTGCGTCCAGGGGACTGACGCCCGCCGTGCGCCCAGGGGACTGACGGTCGCCATGCCCCGGGGGCTGAAGGCCGCCCTACGTCGGGGGTCAGCGCGAGCGCTTCGCCAGCCGCTCCACGTCCAGCAGGATCACCGCGCGTGCCTCCAGCCGGAGCCAGCCGCGCTGGGCGAAGTCGGCGAGCGCCTTGTTGACCGTCTCGCGCGAGGCGCCGACGAGCTGGGCCAGCTCCTCCTGCGTCAGGTCGTGGACGACGTGGATGCCTTCCTCGGACTGCACGCCGAAGCGCCGGGAGAGGTCCAGCAGGGCGCGGGCCACGCGGCCCGGGACGTCCGAGAAGACCAGGTCGGACATGGCGTCGTTGGTCTTGCGCAGCCTGCGGGCGACGGCGCGCAGCAGCGCGGTGGCCACCTCGGGGCGGGCGTTCAGCCAGGGCTGGAGGTCGCCGTGGCCGAGGCCGAGCATCTTGACCTCGGTCAGCGCGGTGGCCGTCGCCGTGCGCGGGCCCGGGTCGAAGAGCGACAGCTCACCGATGAGCTCGCTGGGGCCGACCACGGCGAGCATGTTCTCGCGGCCGTCGGGGGAGGTGCGATGCAGCTTGACCTTGCCCTCGGTGACCACGTAGAGCCGGTCGCCCGGGTCGCCCTCGTGGAAGAGGGAGTCGCCGCGTGCCAGGGTCACCTCACTCATGGAGGCGCGCAGCTCCGCGGCCTGCTCGTCGTCGAGTGCCGCGAAGAGCGGGTTGCGCCGCAGAACGTCGTCCACGAGTTCTCTCCTTGTCGACCTGCTCAGGGGATCTTGCTCCCCGGTGTACCAGGGGACCGTGTTCCCCGTTTTGCCGGACGGTCCAAACAGTGTGATCTGTCACAAGGATGCCGCACACGTGTCCCGAGGTAAGCGGCAGGGGGCCAATTGGGCGCCGATCTTCGAGGTCCGAGGCGGATGTCGGTGCCGGGCTTTAGGCTGGCCGGGTGTCCAAATCGCCGGTGAGAGCACAGGCCAAGGGGGCTGGACGGGTGGTTGTACGGCGTGATTCCGCTGTGGGCGAACAGGAGTCCGGTGGCGGTAGGAAAACGGCGAAGGCGGCAAGGCCGACGAGAGCGACCAAGCCGGTCAAGGCGGTAAAGACGGAAGAGGCGGTGGCGGCGAAGCCGGTGAAGAAGGCTGCCGTCAAGCCCGCGAAGGCCGAGTCCTCCACCGCCCTCGTCCGCCGCGCCCGCCGCATCAACCGCGAGCTCGCCGAGGTCTACCCCTACGCCCACCCCGAGCTGGACTTCGAGAACCCCTTCCAACTGCTGGTCGCCACGGTCCTGTCCGCCCAGACCACGGACCTCCGGGTGAACCAGACCACGCCCGCTCTCTTCGCCAAGTACCCCACCCCCGAGGACCTGGCGGTCGCCAACCCCGAGGAGGTCGAGGAGATCCTCCGCCCCACGGGCTTCTTCCGGGCCAAGACCCGGTCGGTGACAGGGCTCTCGAAGGCGTTGGTCGAGCAGTTCGGCGGCGAGGTCCCGGGCCGGCTCGAGGACCTCGTCAAGCTGCCCGGCGTCGGCCGCAAGACCGCCTTCGTGGTGCTCGGCAACGCCTTCGGACGCCCCGGCATCACCGTGGACACGCACTTCCAGCGCCTGGTGAAGCGCTGGCGGTGGACCGACGAGAGCGAGCCGGACAAGATCGAGGCCGCCGTCGGCGCGCTCTTCCCCAAGAGCGAGTGGACGATGCTCTCGCACCATGTGATCTTCCACGGCCGCCGGATCTGCCACGCCCGCAAGCCCGCCTGCGGCGCCTGTCCCATCGCCCCGCTCTGCCCCGCGTACGGCGAGGGCGAGACGGACCCGGAGAAGGCGAAGAAGCTCCTCAAGTACGAGAAGGGCGGCTACCCGGGCCAGCGCCTGAATCCCCCGCAGTCCTACCTGGACGCGGGCGGCAGGCCGGCCCCGCCGCTGGGGGCCGGATGAGGAGACGACCGGGGCGGCGGGAGCGGCGAGCGGCATCGCGGGAGCGCCGGCCGACTGCGCGAGGCCGTCGGCACTGGCGGTCGGCTGACGGGGAGTCGGCGGCCGGCGGGGACGAGCGGGCGACCGGCACGGAGCTTGCCACCCGGGCGCGGGCCCGCACCCGAACCCGCACCCGAACCCGAGCCCGCGGTCGAACCGCGAGGGGGCGATGGGGCGACCGGGTCAGCTGGGACGGTCGGGTCAGCTGGGACAGCCGGGTAGACCAGGTCGGCAGGGACGGCCGGACCGCAAGGCGCGGCCCCGCGATCCAGGGCGTCCGACATGTCGGGTATATCCAGAATGACCGCAGCCGTCGCGACGCCCGGAACGATTCGCGGGCCGTGGTGCGTTGGAGCAGGCAGGACGACAGGGGTGGCGATGACGCGGGCGAGTGACACGCAGGGCGGGCCGGTGGCGCTCAGCAAGAGCGGGCTGCCCGACTGGCTCGACCCGGTGGTGCACGCCGTCGAGACGGTCGAGCCGCTTCAGCTGAGCCGCTTCCTGCCGCCGGAGAACGGCGCGGGACGGCAGTCCGCCGTCCTCATCCTCTTCGGCGAGGGGGAGCGCGGTCCCGAACTGCTGCTGATGGAGCGCGCCAGCTCGCTGCGCTCCCACGCCGGGCAACCCTCCTTCCCCGGCGGCGCCCTGGACCCGGAGGACGGCGACCCGAAGGCCGACGGGCCGCTGCGCGCCGCCCTGCGCGAGGCCGAGGAGGAGACCGGCCTCGACCCCGGCGGTGTCCAGCTCTTCGGCGTGCTGCCCAAGCTGTACATCCCGGTCAGCGGCTTCGTCGTCACCCCGGTGCTGGGCTGGTGGCGTGCGCCGAGCCCGGTCGGCGTCGTCGACCCGAACGAGACGGCCCGGGTCTTCACGGTCCCCGTGGCGGATCTCACGGACCCCGGGAACCGCGCCACCACCGTCCACCCCAGCGGTCACCGAGGTCCGGCATTCCTGGTCGAATCGGCCCTGGTGTGGGGTTTCACGGCCGGCGTCATCGACCGACTGCTGCACTACGCGGGCTGGGAGCGTCCCTGGGACCGGGAGAAGACAGTGCCACTCGACTGGCGGTCATGACAGGGTGTCCACCGTGCTGTGTCCATCCGGGGGACAACCCCCGGACCTCCCGCGGCCGTCTGGAGTGACCCGAAAGTGTTGAGGCGAGGCCTGAAGCGGTGAACGTGCTGGACATCCTGCTGCTGGTCGCGGCCGTGTGGTTCGCGATCGTCGGCTATCGCCAGGGATTCGTCGTCGGCATCCTGTCGGTGATCGGCTTCCTGGGCGGCGGTCTCGTCGCCGTCTACGTGTTGCCCGTCATCTGGGACTGGCTGACCGATAACTCGGAGGTCAGTACCACGGCCGCGGTCGTCGCGGTGGTCGTCGTCATCGTCTGCGCCTCCGTCGGGCAGGCCCTGACCACCCACCTGGGCAACAAGCTGCGGCGGTACATCACCTGGTCCCCGGCCCGCGCGCTGGACGCGACGGGCGGCGCCCTCGTCAACGTCGTCGCCATGCTGCTGGTCGCCTGGCTGATCGGCTCGGCGCTGGCCGGCACCACCCTGCCGACGCTCGGCAAGGAGGTCCGCAGCTCCAAGGTGCTCCTCGGCGTCTCCCGGGCACTGCCCGCCCAGGCCGACACCTGGTTCGCCGACTTCTCCTCGGTGCTCGCGCAGAACGGCTTCCCGCAGGTCTTCAGCCCGTTCGCGAACGAGCCGATCACCGACGTGCGGCCCCCGGACCCGGCCCTCGCCAACAGCGCGGTCGCCCTGCGCGCCCAGCGTTCCATCGTCAAGGTCACCGGCACCGCCGAGAGCTGCGGCAAGGTTCTCGAGGGCTCCGGCTTCGTCTTCGGCGACCGCCGGGTGATGACCAACGCCCATGTCGTCGGCGGCGTGGACGAGCCCACCGTCCAGATCGGCGGCGAGGGCCGGCGGTACGACGCCACGGTCGTCCTCTACGACTGGCAGCGCGACATCGCCGTACTCGACGTACCGGACCTCGAAGCGCCCGCACTGCAGTTCTCGTCCGCGGACGCCGCGAGCGGTGACAGCGCGATCGTCGCGGGCTTCCCGGAGAACGGCTCGTACGACGTGCGCGCCGCGCGCGTGCGGGGGCGCATCTCGGCCAACGGGCCGGACATCTACCACCACGGCACCGTGCGTCGCGACGTCTACTCGCTCTACGCGACCGTCCGCCAGGGCAACTCCGGCGGCCCGCTGCTCACGCCCGACGGCAAGGTGTACGGCGTGGTGTTCGCGAAGTCGCTCGACGACGCCGACACGGGGTACGCGCTCACCGTCGACGAGATCCGGCAGGACATCGCCAAGGGACGGAGTGCGAACCAGCAGGTGAGCAGCGACAACTGCGCGCTGTAGTCCGGTGTGGCCCGCGCGGTGTCAGCCGCGCGGATGGCGCAGGCGCACCGAGACCCAGCGGGCCCGACGGCGCAGGATGCGGGGGATCCCCACCCTGGGGTCCGCCCCCGCGAGTTGCGGGGTGCCCCTCTGGTGGGAACTCAGACCACCGGCCGAGCGGCGGTCGCGTGCTGCGTCACTGTAGTCGTGCGTCCAGCCCATACCCCGACGTCTGCCCCTGCCCCAAGGTCGATAACCGCCTCGGAGGCGCCCAATTGGCCTATGCGCCGGGCAATTGGCTGTTCGTAGGACAGGTGTTCAGGTCCGGATACCGGGCGCGGGGGCACGGTCACCGATCGGGTTCGGGATCCTGCAGCCAGTTGACCAGTTCGGTCGAGAACGCGACCGGATCCTCCTCGTGCGGGAAGTGCCCGAGACCGTCGAACAGCCGCCAGCGGTAGGGCGCTTCGACGTACTCGCCGGAGCCCGCCGCGCTGCGCGTGCGCATCACCGGGTCGAGCGAGCCGTGCAGATGCAGGGTCGGCACGCGCACCGGCCGCTTCATCCGGCGGTTGAACTGGATGCCGTCCGGCCGGGCGAGGGAGCGCACCATCCACCGGTACGGCTCGATGGCGCAGTGTGCCGTGGAGGGGATGCAGAGGGCGCGGCGGTACGTCTCCACCGCCTCGTCGTCCGGCAGGCGCGGCCCGGACCAGTCCCGGATCAGCCGGCCGACCAGGGCTCCGTCGTCGGCGGTGAGCTGCCGTTCCGGGATCCAGGGCCGCTGGAACCCCCAGACGTAGGAACTCGCCGCCGTCTGCCTGACGTCGGAGATCATCGCGGAGCGCCAGCGCCGGGGATGCGGCATCGAGGCGACCGCGAGGCGCCGTACGAGCTTCGGGCGCATCACGGCCGCCGTCCACGACAGATAGCCGCCGAGGCCGTGGCCGACCAGCGCGGCGTCCGGCTCGCCGAGCGAGCGGATCACGCCGGTGATGTCCAGGGCGAGATTGGCGGGGTCGTAGCCGCGCGGCGTGCGGTCGCTGCCGCCCACCCCGCGCAGGTCCATCGCCACGGCCCGGAAACCCGCGTCGGCCAGCGCGACCAGCTGGTGCCGCCAGGCCCACCAGAACTGCGGGAAGCCGTGCACGAGCATCACCAGGGGGCCGTCGCCGAGCTCCGCGATGTGGAAGCGGGCGCCGTTGGCGGCGACGTCCCGGTGCGTGACCTCCTGCCCACCGGGCAGGGGCGAACGTACGACCGAGGTGGGCTGCGCCGAGGGAGTGGCGGGGTCCGTCATGAGGTCGAGCGTGCCACAGCCTCGATGGCGGCGGGCGTCCGGTCCTCCAGAGCCGGGGTCGCGGGGCGCGGGTGCGGCTTGGCCTTCTGCAGGACGCCCGCCGTCTCCTTCATCGAGGCGGCGACCTTCTGCGGGCCCTTGCTCCGCTGCGTCTTCTTCGCGAAGACGACGCCGATCAGGGCCAGCGCGGCCGCCACGAGGACGTTCGCGGCGAAGGACAGCAGGAAGCAGATCGCCAGGTTCCAGTTGCTCCAGGTCCGGATGCCGTACGCGAGGGCAAAGTTCAGCATCGGCAGCGAGAACAGCAGGAGCATGGCGGCCACGGAGAACGCGCCACCGCTCGTCAGCCCCTTCTTGACGTCCTGCTTCAGCTGCGCCTTCGCCAGCGCGATCTCGTCGTGCACCAGCGCCGACATGTCGGTCGTCGCCGAGGCGAACAGCTGGCCGATGCTGCGTTCGGCGCCGACCGGGCTGCCGTCGGGTGCGCTCATCGCGGTCTCCCTGTATCTGCGTGTATCTGCGTGTGTCTATGTGTGTCTGTGTACGTCTGCGTGTTTCTGCGTGCGTGCCGGTCCGCCGCCCCTGCGGACGACGTCCGTACGGCGTTCGTCCGACGTCTGTCCGACCGCGTACGGTCCCGCTCTTTTTGTATCGTCCCGCTCTTTTGTACCGTCCCGTCAGATCATGCCGGACCCTTGTCATCCTCGCCTGCCCCGCCCGCCACTTCGGCAAGCCCGTGCCGTGCCGCGGCCGTCTCCTGGGCCATCCGGCGGTGCTCGGCGGCCTTGCGCTCGTGGATCCGGGCCATGCGCAGGTGGTACGCGGGGTCGTCCTCCTCGTAGATGTCCGGGACGCCGTCGAGGTCGTCGTCGCGCTCCTCGTTCTCGCACAGCTTGCGGTACTTGGCGTTGCGCAGCTTCAACAGCACGGTCGCCAGCGTCGCCGCGATCAGCGAGCCGGTGAGTACGGCGGCCTTGACCTCGTCCGTCAGGACGGCGTCGCCGGCGAAGGCGAGCTCGCCGATGAGCAGCGAGACGGTGAAGCCGATACCGGCGAGCGTGGCGACGGCGCACACGTCGGGCCAGGCCAGGTCGTCGCTGAGGGAGGCCCGGGTGAAGCGGGCGGTGAGCCAGGTGCCGCCGAAGATGCCGACCGCCTTGCCGACGACGAGGCCCAGGACGACGCCGAGCGTCTCCGGCTTGGTGAAGACGTCCCCGAGCGCACTTCCGGAGACCGCCACACCCGCGCTGAACAGCGCGAACAGCGGCACGGCCAGTCCCGCCGACACGGGACGCACCAGGTGCTCGACCTGCTCGCCGGGGGAACGCGACTCGTCCTCCCTGGTGGTGCAGCGCAGCATCAGGCCCATCGCCACGCCGGCGATGGTGGCGTGCACGCCGCTGTTGTACATCAGCGCCCAGATCACCACGGCCAGCGGGACGTACACGTACCAGCCGCGTACGCCCTTGCGCAGCAGCAGCCAGAAGACGGCGAGGCCGACGACGGCACCGCCGAGCGCGGCGAAGTCGATCCGCGCGGTGAAGAAGACCGCGATGATCAGGATCGCGAACAGGTCGTCGACGACGGCGAGGGTGAGCAGGAAGGCGCGCAGGGCGCTGGGCAGCGACGTACCGATGACCGCCAGCACCGCCAGCGCGAACGCGATGTCGGTGGCGGTGGGGACCGCCCAGCCGTCCGTGGAGCCGCCGCCGACGAGGTTCGTGAGGGTGTAGACGAGGGCGGGCACCACCATCCCGCAGAGCGCGGCGACCACGGGCAGGGCGGCCGCCCTGGGGTCGCGCAGGTCACCGGCGACGAGCTCGCGCTTGAGCTCGATGCCGGCGACGAAGAAGAAGATCGCGAGGAGCCCGTCGGCGGCCCAGTGCGCCACGGACAGGTGCAGGCCAAAGGTCTCGGGGCCGAAGTGGAAGTGGCTGACGTGGACGTAACTGCCGTGCAGCGCGGGGATGTTCGCCCAGGCCAGGGCGGCGATCGCGGCGACGAGCAGCAGCACGCCGCCGACCGTCTCGGTACGCAGGGCGTTCGCGACGAAGTTCCGCTCGGACAGGGACAGCCGTCCGAGGACCTTGCGGGTGCTGGTCGCGGCCACGGCGCGGTCCTCCGGGTCGGGTACGGCGTGATGACCACCGTCGCGCCAGATCGCCGACGGCGTTGCCGACCAGACTTCCCGGCACACCCTTGTCGCGCCAGTTTACCCGACCATTACACCGGCAAATGCCACTCTACGGACATAGGGGGCACCCGGCTCTACCGGCCTAGGGGGTGCCCAGCTCCACTGGCCTGGGGGGGCGCTCGGCGCGCTGCCGGGCGCCCCCTAGGCCGCCCTCAGTCCTCGCTCGGCGCCGCCGGAAGCTTCGACTGGATCAGGTCCATGACCGAGGAGTCGGTGAGCGTGGTGACATCGCCCAGCTGGCGGTTCTCCGCGACGTCCCGCAGCAGCCGGCGCATGATCTTGCCCGAGCGGGTCTTCGGCAGCTCCGCCACCGGCAGGACCCGCTTCGGCTTGGCGATCGGGCCGAGGGTGGCGCCGACGTGGTTGCGCAGGTCGGCGACCAGGTTCTCGTCCTCGGCGTTCGCCGTGCCGCGCAGGATGACGAAGGCGACGATGGCCTGCCCGGTCGTCTCGTCCGCCGCGCCGACCACGGCCGCCTCGGCGACCGCCGGGTGCGAGACGAGCGCCGACTCGACCTCGGTGGTGGAGATGTTGTGGCCGGACACGAGCATCACGTCGTCGACGCGGCCCAGCAGCCAGATGTCCCCGTCGTCGTCCTTCTTCGCGCCGTCACCGGCGAAGTACTTGCCCTCGAAGCGCGACCAGTACGTGTCGAGGAACCGCTGGTCGTCGCCCCAGATGGTGCGCAGCATCGACGGCCACGGCTCGGTGAGGACGAGGTAGCCACCGCCGCCGTTCGGCACCTCCTTGGCCTCGTCGTCGACGACGGTCGCCGAGATGCCGGGCAGCGGGACCTGCGCGGACCCCGGCTTCGTCTCCGTCACGCCCGGCAGCGGGGAGATCATCATCGCCCCGGTCTCGGTCTGCCACCAGGTGTCGACGATGGGCGTCCGGTCCGCGCCGATGTGCTTGCGGTACCAGATCCAGGCCTCGGGGTTGATGGGCTCGCCGACGGATCCGAGCACGCGCAGGCTGCTGAGGTCGAACTTCGCGGGGATGTCGTCGCCCCACTTCATGAACGTACGGATGGCGGTCGGCGCCGTGTACAGGATCGTCACCCCGTACTTCTGCACGATCTCCCAGAAGCGGCCCTGGTGCGGGGTGTCGGGCGTCCCCTCGTACATGACCTGGGTCGCGCCGTTCGCCAGCGGGCCGTAGACGATGTACGAGTGCCCGGTGACCCAGCCGACGTCGGCGGTGCACCAGTACACGTCCGTCTCCGGCTTCAGGTCGAAGACGGCGTGGTGCGTGTACGCGGCCTGCGTGAGGTAGCCGCCGGAGGTGTGCAGGATGCCCTTCGGCTTACCCGTCGTGCCGGACGTGTAGAGGATGAACAGCGGCTGCTCGGCCTCGAACGCCTCCGGCGTGTGCTCGGTGGACTGCCGGTCGACGGCCTCGTGCCACCACACGTCCCGCTCGTCGTTCCAGGCGACCTCCTGGCCGGTGCGCCGTACGACGAGCACGTGCTCGACGTTGCCCGCCTTGGTGGCGGCCTCGTCGACGGCCGGCTTGAGCGCGGACGGCTTGCCCCGTCGGTAACCGCCGTCGGAGGTGATCACGACCTTGGCGTCGGCGTCCTGGATACGGGTGGCGAGCGCGTCCGCCGAGAAGCCGCCGAAGACGACCGAGTGCGCGGCGCCGATGCGGGCGCAGGCCAGCATCGCGATCGCGGTCTCGGGGATCATCGGCATGTAGACGGCGACCCGGTCGCCCTTGCGGACGCCCAGCTCCAGCAGGGCGTTGGCCGCCTTGGAGACCTCGTCCTTGAGCTCGGCGTAGGTGAGGGCACGGCTGTCGCCCGGCTCGCCCTCGAAGTGGATGGCGACCCGGTCGCCGTTTCCGGCCTCGACATGGCGGTCGACGCAGTTGTACGCGACGTTGAGCTCGCCGTCCTTGAACCACTTGGCGAACGGCGGGTTCGACCAGTCCAGCGTCTCCGTCGGCTCTTTGGCCCAGGCCAGCCGCCGGGCCTGCTCGGCCCAGAAGCCGAGCCGGTCAGCCTTGGCCTGTTCGTACGCCTCCGCGGTGACATTGGCGTGCGCGGCCAGGTCGGCGGGTGGCGCGAACCTGCGTTCTTCCTTGAGCAGGTTGGCCAGGCTCTCGTTGCTCACGACATCTCCCTTTCGAAGGGTGTCCGTTGTGTCCCAGACCACACCTCATCAGACGTGGGGGTCCGATGACAAGGGCCGCCCGAAAATTGGTTTAGACCTGTGTGTGGAGTCGTGGCGGCCGAGGTCATCCGTACCCACGGACACCGGCACGGCGGAGTTCAGCCACCGCAACGCTTTTCGGGCTTTCGGCCGGTCGCAGGGGGTGGACGCTGGAGGCCCGGCGGTCGCCGCGGCCACCGTTCCTCGGGGTGAGAGTGGGAGTGGGAGTGGGGGTGGGAATGGGAGTCGGAATGGGGCTGAGGCGGGGCGTCGGTGGAGGGGGCTCGCACGCGGGCGCGTCCGCGGCGGTGCGTGGGGTGCGTGGCGGTGCGCGGCGGTGCGCGACCCCATGCCGACCGGGGTCGCGCACCGCTTCCGGCTCACCGTGCCGGGGTCAGGCGGACAGGCCCGCCGTCCCCACGTGGTCGAACACCGCGTCGCCGTCGGTCTCCGTGAGCAGATACGCCTGCGCCTCACCCACGTGGAAGTACATCCCGTGCAGCTCCAGCGTCCCCTCCCGCAGAGCCTGGGCGACCGACTGGTTCGCGCGCAGATGCTCCAGCTGCTGGACCACGTTGGTCAGACAGAGCTGCTCGACCGCGTCGGCGGGCCGGCGCCCGGACAGCCGGGCCCCGGGCCGGCTGCCTTCGGCCATGCGCTCCAGGCTCGGCCGACCGTGGCGCAGCCAGCGCTTCAGCGGTGTCCGGGCCTCGCCCGGCTCGGATTCGAACAGCGCCTGCATGGCCCCGCAACCGGAGTGCCCGCAGACCGTGATGGAGCGCACCTTCAGTACGTCGACCGCGTACTCGATCGCGGCCGCGACCGAGTCGTCCCCGCCCTCCTCGTCGGGCATCGGCACGAGGTTGCCCACGTTGCGCACTACGAAGAGGTCGCCCGGACCACTGGAGGTGATCATCGAGGTGACGAGGCGCGAGTCGGCACAGGTGAGGAAGAGCTGGGCCGGGCGCTGACCTTCGCGGGCCAGCCGGGCCAGCTCGCCCCGCACCCGGGGCGCGGTGTTGCGCTGGAACGCGCTGATGCCGCGCATCAGTTGATGCTCGTTCGGGTCGGGCACGGAAGATCTCGCCGGGGGTCCGTCCGTGAGCGTGTCCAGGGTGCTGTCCGGGAGTGCGTGCGGGCGTCGGTTCGAAGGTCCTTCCGGGTGTGGGTCCGGGGCGCCCTCTGCCTGTGCGGCCCGGGGTCCGTCCGGGTGCGGGTTGGGAACATCGTCCGGGTGGGTGCCCGGAACTCTGTCCGTGTGTGTGCCTGGAACTCCGGCCCGGTGGGTGCCCGGTGTTCTGTTCTTGTGTGTGCCCGGAGTTTTGTGCGGGTCCGCGTCCGGCCCCGCGGCGGGGCGTTCACCGGTGAAGCCGGACGGGTGCTCGCCCGACAGCCGGCCCGACATACCGTCTGGATCTTCGCCGGGCGCTCCGGACGTGTGTCCGTGGGGTGACCGGGGAAACCGTGGGCGGTCGCACTGGTGGTTGCGCCAAGGGGTCCAGGGGCCACAGCGGCAGAGAGGCGATCTCTCGGTCCCGTCAGTCCCGTCGGTCGTGCGCGGCCCGTCGATCCCGTCCGGTTCGCCGGTCCCGTCGAACCCCGGGCCGGTGTGGTGGTCCGCCGGATCGGTGGGTTCGGCGATCCGGACCCCGGCGCGGCGGCCGGTCACCTCGGCGGAGCCGCCCTGCGCGGTGTGCGTCTTCTGCCAGTCCTGGAGGGACTCGAAGGCCGCGTGGTCCATGAACGAACCGCTCAACTTCACAACGGCGCGCGTGCCTTGGGGAACGAGATGCAGGGCCCGGCTGAGCCGCGGCACCGCGAGGAACGTCAGCTGTCCTCGTACGTGTACGTGATGGACTCCTTCCTTCTCGTCGTGCGTGATGCGGGTGTGGGTGAGGCGGTGCAGGGCGACGGCGACGGCCACGGCGACGCCCAGGGCCACGCCCTCCAGGACGCCGATGAACACCACGCCGAGTGTGGTGACGACGTACACCAGCACTTCTCGGTGGCGGGTCACGGTGCGGATGTGGTGCAGGGACACCATCTGGATACCGACGGCCATCACCAGGGCGGCGAGCGAGGCGAGCGGGATGAACTCCAGTACCGGGACCATCAGCAGCGCGGCGAACACTACGAGAACGCCGTGCAGCATCGTGGAGTTCCGGCTCACCGCACCGGCTCGCACATTCGCCGAACTGCGGACGGCCACTCCGGCGACGGGCAGGCCGCCGAGCGCGCCGGAGACGACGTTGGCGGCGCCCTGACCGAGCAGTTCCCGGTCCAGGCGGGAGCGGCCGACCCGGGCGCTCAGGCCCGGGGTCCCGGCCACCAGCTTGTCGACGGCGACCGCGCCGAGCAGCGACTGCACGCTGCACACCAGGGTGGTGGTGAGGATGGCCGCGGCCAGACCGAGCGCCGGTCCCTCTGGCAATCCGGCCAGGGCGTGACTGCGCCAGGACGGCAGGTCGACCCTGGGCAGGGTCAGTCCGGTCACGGTCGCGATCGCGGTGGCCCCGGCGACGGCGACGAGCGCCGCGGGGATGCGGTGCAGCAGACGTCCGGGCCGCCCCGGGATCCGCGGCCAGAGCAGCAGCAGGGTGAGGGTCAGCGCGCTCACGGACACGGCGGCGGGATGCAGGCCCGCCAACTGGGCGGGTAGCGCGCGCAGGTTGTCGAGGACGGAGCTCTGTGGATTGCCGCCCAGGACGATGTGCAACTGCGCGACGGCGATGGTGAGGCCGATGCCGGCGAGCATGCCGTGCACGACGGCCGGGCTGACGGCCAGCGCGGTGCGGGCCACGCGAAGACAGCCCAGGCCGAGTTGGGCGAGCCCGGCGAGCACGGTGATGGCGCAGGTCGTACGCCATCCGTAGCGGTGGATGAGGTCGGCGGTGACGACCGTGAGTCCGGCGGCCGGACCGCTGACCTGGAGCGCGCTGCCGCCCAGTCGGCCCGCGACCAGACCGCCCACGGCGGCGGCGACCAGGCCGGCCTGGAGCGGTGCGCCGGTGGCGAGCGCGATTCCCAGGGACAGCGGCAGGGCGATCAGGAAGACCGCCACCGAGGCGGACAGGTCGGCGCTCGCGACGGAGAAGCGGCGCGGCGGGACGGGTGGGGGGCTGTGGGGTGGGTGGTGGTGCTTCGTCGGGGTCGATTCGGCGGTGAATGCCGTCGTCTCCCGGGCGAGGCCGAGGACTTGGGTGCGAGTGGGGACGCTGGCTGACATGTTTCCCGTCTCCTCCGGGGCAGCGCGGTCGCGGAACGGATGGTCCCCGGCGATGGCGGGGATCTGGTCGCGGCCGTGGGGTCACGGCGTACAGCGGCGGGATAAATCAAAGTTCGGTAAATAGACCGTAATGCAAAGTAAAGGACTTGCATGAACTTTCCGGGCATATGGGTCAATAAATCACCCCGGCGAGTGATGTGAGCATTTCATCGGCTTGTCGTATTAATTCTCGTTCGGCCCCGTGCGACCTTGACGGCGCTGTCGGCTCGACCCGGCACATCTCCAGAAAACGCCCTCATCGGAGTTGGACTGAGAGAAGGAAGAAGGTGGGCGGAACATGGCCGCCACCCAGAGGATCGCCGCGGGCACCGTGGTCGCCGCGGCCGTAGCCGCATCGCTGGCCGGTTGTGGCACAGGAACTGGTTCCGGCGCGAACGAAGGAGCGCCCGGCCCACAGCAGGCCCAGGGTGCCCCGGCGCCGGGAAGCGTGCTCCGTCTGATCGGCGACGGCTCCACCTCGTACACCGGGGCGCAGCCGCATCTGCCGCGACCGGAGCGGCTCAAGCCCGGCCAGAAGCCCCCGCAGTTCGTGGTGTTCTCCTGGGACGGGTCGGGCGAGGACAGCCAGAAGCTGTTCTCCCACTTCCGCAAGGTCGCCAAGGAGAACCACGCGACGATGACGTACTTCCTCAGCGGCGTGTACATGCTGCCGGAGGAGAAGCGTGACCTCTACAAGCCGCCGCAGCACTCGCCGGGCCGCTCCGACATCGGCTTCAACGACGAGCGGGGCATCTCCGACACCGTGAAGCAGCTGCGCCTGGCGTGGCTGGAGGGCAACGAGATCGGCACCCACTTCAACGGCCACTTCTGCGGCCCGGACGGTGGGGTCGGCGAGTGGTCCGTCGACGAGTGGAAGGACGAGATCACCCAGGCCAAGCAGTTCGTCAAGAGCTGGAAGACCAACGCCGGCCTGACGAAGACGGCCCCGCTGCCCTTCGACTACGACAAGGAGCTCGTCGGCGCCCGCACCCCCTGCCTGGAGGGACAGAAGAACTTCATGCGGGCCGCCCGCGAGCTGGGCTTCCGCTACGACACCAGCGGCGTCAACGACCAGGTCTGGCCGAAGAAGAAGGAAGACCTGTGGGATCTGTCCATGCAGCTCGTGCCGTTCCCCGGCCACACCTACGAGCAGCTCACCATGGACTACAACTTCATGGTCAACCAGTCCGGCACCTCGACCCAGGGTGACCCGGACCTGTACGCGTACTGGGGCGACCAGATGCGGGACGGCCTGCTCAAGGGCTTCGACCGGGCCTATGACGGCAACCGCGCGCCCCTGGTCATCGGCAACCACTTCGAGTCCTGGAACGGCGGCACCTATATGCGGGCCCTCGACCAGGTGATCGAGACCGTCTGCAACAAGCCTGAGGTGCGCTGCGTCTCCTTCCGGCAGCTCGCCGACTGGCTGGACGCCCAGGACCCGCAGACTCTGGCCAGGCTGCGCACCCTGGAGGTCGGCGAGACCCCGAAGCAGGGCTGGGCGTCCTTCCTGTCGGCGCGGCCGGCACCCGCTCCCAAGGGCGTGCCCGGGGCACCGGCGGTCAAGCAGTAGTCCACGCCTCGGCGTCGTGGTCCTCGCGCTACGGCGACGATGACGCCTTCGCCGTCACCGGTGGGCCGTGACGCCTCTACGCGTGGGCGGCGACACTTTCGCCGTCACGCGTGGGCGGCGACGCCTTCGCCGAGCACGAACCCGGGGTCGATCTGCGCGGCCAGGTCGACCCCGGTGCGCTCGTTGCCCCACGACTGGGCGTTCTTCAGGTGGAAGTGCACCATCTGCCGTGTGTAGCGCTCCCAGTCGCGCAGCTCGTACGTCGCGTCGGCGGCCGCGTGCAGCAGGCGCAGGGCGCGGCGGTTGGCGTCCTCCAGGAGGTCGAACCGGGGCGGCCGGCCCTTCTCCATCGAGCGCACCCAGTCCGAGTGCCCGACCGTCACGAGCAGGTCGTCACCGACCTCGGCGCGCAGGAAGTCGATGTCGTCCTGGTTGTGCACCTTGTTGCCGACGACCTGGAGGACGATTCCGTAGTCGCGGGCGTACTCCTTGTACTGGCGATAGACGGAGACCCCCTTCCGGGTCGGCTCGGCGACGAGGAACGTGATGTCGAAGCGGGTGAACAAGCCGGAGGCGAAGGAGTCGGAGCCCGCTGTCATGTCGACCACGACGTACTCGCCGGGGCCGTCCACCAGGTGGTTCAGGCAGAGTTCCACCGCTCCCGTCTTGGAGTGGTAGCAGGTGACCCCCAGGTCGGCGTCCGTGAAGGGGCCCGTGACCATCAAACGGACGGCACCGCCGTCGAGTTCCACCGGTCGCGCGCAGGCGTCGTAGACCGGATTGGGGTCGCGCACCCGCAGCAGCCGTGAGCCCTCGCCGGGCGGGGTCGTCTTGATCATCGTGTCGGCGGAGGTGATGCGCGGGTTGGAGCCGCGCAGATAGTCCTTGATCAAGGACAGCTGCTCGCCCATCGCGGGGAGCCTCGCGGCTTCCGACTCGGCGAGGCCGAGCGCCGGGCCCAGGTGCTGGTTGATGTCGGCGTCGATGGCGACGACCGGCGCGCCGGCGGCCGTGAGGTGGCGGATGAACAGGGAGGACAAGGTGGTCTTGCCACTCCCGCCCTTCCCGACGAAACCAATTTTCATGTTCACCAAGAGTAGTGGGGCGATAGCTTTATGTGGCATACGGGAGTGAAGAAGACCACTCCTTCGTGGGGCATGTGCTTGGGGTGCGTAGGGTCGTACTCATGAGTACGACAGGCGCGACCGCCGATCCGCTCGCGGCCCTGGGCTCGCTGCCCGGCGTGGCCGAGTCCGTGGAGTCCGTGCGCAGGGCCGTGGACCGGGTCTACGGGCACCGGGTCATGCGGCGCCGCAGCACCGAGATCACCTCCGAGGCGGCGCTGCGCGGCGCCCGGGGTTCCGCGGCGCTGTCCGGCGCGGACTGGGGCCTCGAAGAGGTGCGCCGGCGTACGGACTTCGGTGGCGAGGGCGAGTCGCAGGTCATGGGCGCCGCGCTCAGGCTGACCGCCGAGGCGGGCCAGCTGCTGTCCATCTGGCGGCAGTCGCCCCTCAGGGTGCTGGCCCGGCTGCACCTGGTCGCCGCCGCGAGTCAGGGAGACGAGGTGGGGCGGCCCCGGCAGGCCGGGGAGAAGGCCGACGAACCGCTGATCGAGCTGCCGCTGCCGGACGCGGCGGAGGTCTCGGGCCGACTGGAGGGGCTGTCCGAGCTGATCATCGCGGGCGGTTCGGCGCCCGCTCTGGTGATGGCCGCCGTGGTCCACGGCGAGCTCCTCGCGTTGCGCCCGTTCACCTCCCACAACGGCCTGGTGGCGCGTACCGCCGAGCGCATCGTCCTGGTCGGCAGCGGCCTCGACCCCAAGTCCGTCTGCCCGGCCGAGGTGGGCCACGCGGAGCTCGGGCGGGCGACCTATCTCGCGGCCCTGGACGGCTATGTCTCGGGCACGCCCGAGGGTGTGGCGGCCTGGATCGCCCATTGCGGCCGGGCCGTCGGGCTCGGGGCCCGGGAGTCGACGGCGGTGTGCGAGGCGCTTCAGCGAGGCGCGGCGTGACCGCACGCGCGTACATGCCGTGGACGCGTGCATGAGAAAAGCCCCCGAAGGGGCCGAAAAAGGGGCTGAACAGGGTTGCGGCGGTACGAGTACTCGTACCGCCGCTGGCATGTCCACCGGGTTACCAAGCGTCCTCGATATATGCCCATCAGGCCGGGAACTTCGCCCGTCACCTGGTGCGGCTGGCCCGTAATCGACGGGTCGACGTCGCGTGGGTGCTCAGTGTTCATGCTCGGTCCGTGGGGCCAAATGCGTTAAAAAGGTGATCCTCTCGGATGTCCTTGGTCTCGCGGGCCGTTGAGTCCTTTGTACTGCACCCCCAGGGGAAGCGGAAGTCCTGGCAGCACTTCTTTACTTTTAGTATCAATCATGCGCGAAACGGTCATCGATGTGCCGACGAAGAGCGCGCGGCGGTGAAGGCGCAGGTCGGGCGACCAGGCCCGGTGACCGGGCCGGACGACTGCCGGTCGGCGTCAGACGACCGCCGCTCGGCGCCTGCTCGCGTACCAGACCAGTCCCGCCGTGGCTGCGGCCGCTCCTATCGCCGCGGCCGCGACGAGGACGGGGCGGGGCGGCACGGAGAGCCCGGGAATCCGCTGCTTGAGCCGCACCGGCCGGTGGAAGTCGAGGATCGGCCAGCCGCGCGCGACCGCCTCGCGGCGCAGCGCGCGGTCCGGGTTCACGGCGTGCGGATGGCCGACGGCGGAGAGCATCGGCAGGTCGGTCGCCGAGTCGCTGTAGGCGTAGCAGCGGTCGAGGGCGTACCCCTCCGACTCGGCCAGTTCCCTGATGGCCTCGGCCTTCGTCGGGCCGTAGGCGTAGTACTCGACCTCGCCGGTGAAACAGCCGTCGTCGCCCACCACCATCCGGGTGGCGACAACACGGTCCGCTCCGAGCAGTTCGCCGATCGGTTCCACGACCTCGGCGCCCGACGTCGACACGATCACGACGTCCCGTCCGGCGGTGTGGTGCTCCTCGATGAGGGAGGCGGCCTCGTCGTAGATGATCGGATCGATCAGGTCGTGAAGGGTCTCGGCGACGATTTCCTTCACCTGTTGGACGTTCCAGCCGCGGCACAGCGCGGAGAGGTACTCGCGTGTGCGCTCCATCTGGTCGTGGTCCATCCCGCCCAGCAGGAAGACGAACTGGGCGTACGCGGTGCGCAAGGCGGCCCTGCGGTTGATCAGGCCACCTTGGTAGAAGGACTTGCTGAAGGTGAGCGTGCTCGACTTCGCAATGACCGTCTTGTCCAGGTCAAAGAAGGCTGCTGTGCGAGGCAAGGAGTGGTTATCCACGCCCCCGAGCATAGGCGCAGCCCATTCGGCGTAAGGTTGGCGCGTGGGTTTGCCTGAGAGGGCTCTCGGGTACACCATGGAAGTCACGGATCGTTCGCGACCGTGCTAACCCGGTCCGACTCCTCCCCCCCCGAGTCGGCCGTGGAGACGACCCCCGCTCTCCCCCCCGGCGGGGGTCGTCGCATGTCCGGATGCGTTTTCTCCTCTTCCTGCGCGGCTGCGGTGCCGCATCGAGGCGGCTGCGGCCGCCTCTCTCGCGTGCCCATGATCGGTGACCGTGTGTAGCCGAAGGGCTGCTCTGTGGAAGTCGCACAGGGGGCAGTACAGGGGTCACCGGTATGGGTGACGGCGATATTCACAACGGCTGAGTTGTCCACAGTTTTCGACCAAGATCCACACGATTTCCGGGACAGCTGCACCGTGATTCCAACGCGTCCGGCCGACGGCGAGTTCCTGGCCGGATCCGATTGTCGGACGCATATGGCCGGTTTCTGGCGCCCGCTCATATGGCGGCGGAACCGGGTCTTCACGCGTTTGGGAATCGCGGGGCCGCAGAGGCTGCGCGACATGCAGCGAAGGGGGATGGAAACCGTGGCCGGAACCGTCACACACGACCCGCCGCCGACCACCGGAGGGCGGCAGGGCAAACCGTTGATCGTCACCGAGGACGCGGAACTCCTCGACGACCTGCTGCGCCTGTGCGCGGCGGCCGGTGCCACGCCCGAGGTCCATCACGGGGTACCGAAACCGCGAGGCAGTTGGGAGGCCGCACCGCTCGTCCTGGTCGGCGACGACGCCGCCCGACGGGTGCGCGGGGCCACCCGTCGACGCGGAGTGGTGCTCGTCGGCCGAGACCAGGACGACTCAGGGGTGTGGCAGCGGGCCGTCGAGATCGGCGCCGACCACGTCCTGATGCTGCCCGACGGGGAACAGTGGCTGGTCGACCGCATCGCCGACGTCGCCGAAGGTGTCGGCCGGCCCGCCCTCACCGTCGGAGTGATCGGCGGCCGCGGCGGTGCGGGAGCGTCCACGCTCGCGTGCGCCCTCGCCGTCACCTCCGCGCGTGAGGGATTGCGCACCCTGCTCGTGGACGCCGATCCGCTGGGCGGCGGACTCGACGTCCTCCTCGGTGGTGAGACGGCCGAAGGGCTGCGCTGGCCCGCCTTCGCCGCCTCACGCGGCCGGGTCGGCGGCGGCGCCCTGGAGGAGTCCCTGCCGCGCCTGCACGCCCTGCGGGTGCTGAGCTGGGACCGAGGCGACTGCGTCGCCATCCCGCCCCAGGCGGTACGGGCGGTGCTCGCGGCCGCCCGCAGGCGGGGCGGCACCGTCGTCGTGGACCTGCCGCGCCGCGTCGACGACGGGGTGGCCGAGTCGCTCGCCCAGCTCGACCTTGGGCTCCTCGTGGTCCCCGCCGAGCTGCGCGCCGTCGCCGCCGCGGGCCGGGTGGCCTCCGCCGTCGGCATGGTCCTGCGCGACCTGCGGGTGGCGGTGCGCGGGCCGTACTCGCCCGGGCTCGACGACCGTGAGGTGGCACGGCTGCTTGGACTGCCCCTGGCCGGTGAGGTGCCCGCGGAGTCCGGGCTGCTGCGGCCGAACGGCGGCAAGACGCCGCCCGGAGTGGCCGCGCGCGGACCGCTCGCCCGGTTCTGCAAGGAGTTCTGGGAGCGGGCTCTGGTCGAGGCGGGCACCGCATGAGCACGTTTCCTGGACTTGAACAGACGCCCGGACCGCGGCTTCTCGACGGCGTACGGCAATGGCTGGCCGAGAGCGGCGCCGAACCGACCCCCGCGCGCGTGGCACAGGCCTTGCGCGAGCAGGGGCGGGTGCTCGGGGACGCCGAGGTCCTCGGGGCCGCCGAGCAACTGCGCTCCGAGCTGGTCGGCAGCGGGCCCCTGGAGGCACTGCTCGCCGATCCCACGGTGACCGACGTGCTGGTGTCGGCCCCGGACCGGGTCTGGGTGGACCGGGGCGGCGGGCTGGAGCTGACCGCCGTCTCCTTCCCGGACGCGGCGGCCGTGCGGCGCCTCGCGCAGCGGCTGGCGGCGGTGGCCGGACGCCGGCTCGACGACGCACGGCCCTGGGCCGACGCCCGGCTGCCGGACGGAACCCGGCTGCACGCCGTCCTGCCACCGGTCGCCGTCGGCTGCACCTGCCTCGCCCTGCGGGTGGTGCGCCCGCGTGCGTTCACGCTCGACGAGTTGGTGGCGGCCGGCACGGTGCCGCCGGGCGGGGACCGCGTACTGCGGGCGCTGCTGCGAGCCCGGCTGTCCTTCGTGATCAGCGGCGGAACCGGGAGCGGCAAGACGACTCTGCTGAGCGCGTTGCTCGGCCTCGTCGGACCCGGCGAACGGATCGTCCTAGCGGAGGACTCGGCCGAGCTGCGGCCGGACCATCCGCACGTCGTACGTCTGGAGACGAGACCCGCCAATCAGGAGGGCGCGGGCCTCGTCACCCTCGAGGACCTGGTGCGACAGGCGCTGCGGATGCGCCCGGACCGGCTGGTCGTCGGCGAGGTGCGCGGCCCCGAAGTGGTCCATCTGCTGGCCGCGTTGAACACCGGCCACGAAGGCGGATGCGGGACCGTCCACGCCAACGCCGCCGCTGACGTGCCGGCCCGGCTGGAAGCGCTCGGCACGGCGGCCGGGCTCGACCGCGCCGCCCTGCACAGCCAGGTCGCGGCCGCGCTGTCGGTGGTCCTGCATCTGGTGCGCGACCGGGCGGGGCAACGGCGGATCGCCGAGGTGCACGTACTGGAACGGGACCCGTCGGGCCTGGTCAGGACGGTGCCGGCGCTGCGGTGGAGCCCGGAGGCGTTCGCCCACGAGCGGGGGTGGGAGCGGCTGCGCGGGCTGCTGGAGGGCGTGGGGCAGGAAGGCGGTTCGGGGGAGGAGGACGGCGGCTGGGGCCGCGAGGGGGGCGGTGCCGCGTGATGTGGGGGTGGTTGTGGGGTGCGGGCCGGGCGGATCGTGCGGGTGGGGGTCGTCGGGAGAGCGGGTCCGGGTGGGGTGGTCGGGAGGGCGGAGGGGCCGGGTGGGGCCGTTCGGGCGACGAACGGTTCGGGTCGGTTCGAGGGGGGGCCGGTCCGGGTCGGTCCGGGCGGGAGGGCGTGGCGGATGAGCGCGGAAGCAGGAGGGAGCGGTGAGCGGGATGGGTGAGTTTGCGTCGGGGGAGCTGGCGACGGGAGCGGCCGTGCTGTGTGCCGGAGCGGCTGCCTGGTCGATGGGCGGATGGCGCTTCGGGGCGCGGCGGGCGCAGTTCTTGTTCGCGGGTGGCGGGGCGGTGGGCGCCGGACCGCCGTCCGCGCGACGGCAACTGGCCGGGGAGCTGAGGCGGATCCGCGGGCGGTGGCGGGCCGAGTGGTGGGCGTTGCTCGCCGGCCTGGTGCTGGCGGTGCTGGGCGCTTCGGTGCTGCCGGTCGTCGTGGGGGCGGCGGGGGTACCGGTGGTGCGCCGGGTGCGGCTGGCCGCTCGGGCTGGACGGAGGCGGGAGCGCCGGGGGGACGCGGTCATCGCGCTGTGCGCGACGCTCGCCGCCGAGGTGCGAGCCGGGCGGCAGCCGGGCGAGGCGCTGCTGCGTGCCGCACGGGACTCCGACGGCCTCGCGGACGCGCAGGCGGCGGTGCTGGCGGCGGCACGGTTCGGCGGAGACGTCCCCGGGGTGCTGGCGGCGGCGGCCAGGCAACCGGGGGCCGAAGGACTGCTGGGGCTCGCGGCCTGCTGGCGGGTGGCCGTCGACCGGGGCGCGGGTCTCGCGGCCGGACTCGACCGGCTCGAAGGGGCGCTGCGTGCCGAACGGGACCAACGGGCCGACCTGCGCGCACAGCTCGCCGGGGCCCGCTCCACCGCGGTGATGCTCGCCGGACTGCCCGTCCTGGGTGTCCTCCTCGGCGCCGCGCTGGGTGCCGACCCGTTGCACGTGCTGTTGCACACCGGAGCGGGCCTGGGCTGTCTGCTGATCGGCGGCCTGCTGGAGGGCGCGGGGATGTGGTGGGCGCTGCGGATCGTACGAAGGGCGGAGGAGACGTGAGTACGGAGTCTGTCCACAGGCTGGGGGCGGCCTCGGGAGTCCTGATCGCCCTCGGGGTGCTGGGGTGCTGGGCGGCGGTGCGGAGGGAACGCAGGGTGCGCCGTCGGCTGGCCGAACTGCTGGCCCCGGAGGCGGTGGCGTCGGCGGGCTCCCACCTGGCCCTGAGCGGAGCCGCGCGGCGTTGGCTGCCCCTGATGGGAGCGGTGATCGCCGGGTGGGCGGTGATCGGTGGGGCGGCAGGTGTCCTGGTCGGACTGGTCGCGGCGGCCGCGCTGTGGCGATGGCGTGTCCGGCAGGCGTCCGCCGACTGCGCGGGCGGGGTCGACCCGCAGGAGGCAGCCCGACAACTCCCGCTTGCCGCGGAACTGTTGGGTGCCTGCATCGAGGCCGGGGCCGGCCCGGTGCTCGCCGCTCAGGCAGCGGGCGAGGCGCTCGGCGGACCGGTCGGGAACGCGCTGGCGCGCGGCGCGGCGGAAGTGCGGCTCGGGGGTGAACCGGCTGAGGCCTGGCGGAGGTTGGCCGCGATTCCTGGCGCCGAGTCGCTGGTTCGGCTGCTGGAACGGGCCGATGTCTCCGGGCTTCCGGCGGCCGGCCCCGTGGCGCGGCTCGCCGCGGACGCCCGCGCGGACCGGGCGCGCGACGCTACGGCGCGCGCCAGACGGGCGGCGGTGATGGTCACCGCGCCGGTGGGGCTGTGCTTCCTGCCCGCCTTCATCGCGGTCGGCGTGCTGCCCGTGGTGATCGGGCTGGCCGGCGAGGCGATGGGAGGAGGTGGTCGGTGAGGGGGTGACGGGCGTGGACGGCACGCGATGAGCAGTCCCGGACGGGCGGCACGACGAGCGGCACGACGGGCACTACGACCGGTACGTCGGGCACTACGACTGGCACGACGGCACCACGACCGGTGGAACGACGACCGGTCAGTACGGCGAGAGCGACTGGAAACCAGAACCTTCACGGGGGTTGAGATGAACAAGGCGGTACGGGCGCGGCTGCGCGCCCTGGTGTGCGGGGTGCGTACGGCACGCGCGGACGCGGGGATGGTCACTTCCGAGTACGCGATGGGAATCGTCGCGGCGGTGGCCTTCGCCGTGCTCCTGTACAAGGTGGTGACGAGCGGCGAGGTCGGCGAGGAGCTTCAGGCCATCGTGAAACGAGCGCTCAGTGCGGCGATGTGAGCGGGGCGCGGACCGGGGGTTCGTGACGGCCGAGTCGGCGATGGTGCTGCCCGTGCTGGTGCTGTTCACGATGGCCCTGGTGTGGGGACTGCTCGCGGTGGCCGCCCAGATCCAGTGTGTGGACGCGGCGCGGACCGGGGCCCGGGCGGCGGCTCGCCAGGACCCGGTCGACGCGGTCCTCGCGGTCACCCGCGCGGCGGCACCGGGCGGCGCGACGGTCACGGTCGGCCGGGAGGGCGACCAGGTGCGCGTGGTGGTCGTGGCCAGGCCTCCGGCGCTGCACGGGCTGCCCTTCGAGGTCCGGGAGGAAGCCGTGGCATCGGTCGAGGGAGAGGTGGTCGAGAACGTCGAGGACAGGGGCGTCGTGGACCAGGGCGTCGAGAGCGGGAGTGTCGAAGGCGAGGGTGCCGAGGACAGGAGTGTCGAGGACAGGGTGGGGGTGGGGCCGTGACACGGGAGATCGTGGTCCGGGCGCGGGGCGGTTTCGGACCGCGCGCGGACCGCGGTTCCGCCACCGTCTGGAGTATCGGCGCGATCGCGGTGCTGTGCGTCGTGTTCGGGGTCGTGCTGGCCCTCGGGCAGGCCGTCGTGGCCCGGCACCGCGCGGCCGGGGGCGCGGACCTGGCCGCGCTCGCGGCGGCCGACCACTGGGCGGAGGGCCACGCGGCGGCCTGTGCCCGGGCGGGGCGCGTGGCGCGGGCCCAGGGAGCCCGGCTGGTGCGGTGCGAGCTCGTGGGCGACACCTCGGACGTGTCGGCGGCGTCGGGGCGGGGGCCGTTCGCGGCGGAGGTCAGGGCGCGGGCGGGCCCGCCGGGCCCGCTCCCGCAGATTCTCCGTCCGCCCCTCCCAGGGGGCACTGCTCCGACCGCGGCTTCGTCGGCCGAGGGGCCCGCTGCTCCGCCGGTCGCTCCGCCCGCCGCTCCCCAGGCTGCTCCGTCAGTTACTGCGCCGGTCGCGCCCCGGGCTGGTCCGTCCGGCGCCGCTCCCCAGGCTGGTCCGTGAGCTGCTCCGTCTGCCCCTCCCCAGGCTGCTCCGCCTGCCGCTGCTGGTCCGGAGCCCCCTGCAGCAGGACCGTGAGCAGTCGTACGGCACCCCGTTTGTGCAGGGGATCGTTGCCGTTGCCGCACTTGGGGGACTGGATGCAGGAGGGGCAGCCCGCGTCGCACTCACAGGAGGCGATGGCCTGACGGGTGGCGGTGAGCCAGGCCTGGGCGGTGTGGAAGGCGCGCTCGGCGAAGCCCGCACCGCCGGGGTGGCCGTCGTAGACGAAGACCGTCGGCAGGAGGGTGTCGGGGTGCAGCGGCACGGACACGCCGCCGATGTCCCAGCGGTCGCAGGTCGCGAAGAGGGGCAGCATGCCGATCGAGGCGTGCTCGGCGGCGTGCAGGGCGCCGCCGAGGATCTCCGGGTTGATGCGGGCCTCGTCCAGCTGGTCCTCGGTGACCGTCCACCACACGGCGCGTGTGCGCAGCGTACGCGGAGGGAGGTCGAGTTTCGTCTCGCCCAGCACCTCACCGGTGAGGACACGTCGGCGCAGGAAGGAGACCACTTGGTTGGTGACCTCGACGGAGCCGTAGCAGAGGCGGCCGTCGCCCCAGGGGATCTCGACGTCCGTCTCCAGGACGGAGATCGAGGTCGTGTCGCGGGCGACCGTCGAGTACGGCGGGGCGGCCTCCTCGACCAGGGCGACGGAGTCCTCCAGGTCGAGGGAGCGGACGAGATACGTACGGCCCTGGTGGAGGTGGACCGCGCCCTCGTGGACGGTGGTGTGGGAGGCGCTCTCGTCGACCGTGCCCAGCAGCCGTCCCGTGCCCTCCTCGACGATCTGCACGGGCCGGCCGCCCTCGCCGCGGATGTCGGTCAGGTCGGCGGCCCGCTCCCGGCGCGTCCAGTGCCAGGCCTTCGTCCGGCGGCGCAGCAGTTTCGCGGCTTCCAGCTGCGGCAGCAGTTCCGCGGCGGCCGGTCCGAAGAGCGTCAGGTCCTCCTCGACCAGGGGGAGTTCCGCGGCGGCCGCGCACAGGTGCGGGGCGAGGACGTACGGGTTGTCGGGGTCCAGGACCGTCGATTCCACCGGCTGGTCGAACAGGGCCTCCGGGTGGTGGACGAGGAAGGTGTCCAGCGGGTCGTCACGGGCCACCAGGACGGCCAGGGCTCCCTGGCCGGAGCGTCCGGCCCGGCCCGCCTGCTGCCACAGGGACGCGCGGGTGCCCGGGTAGCCGGCGATCAGCACGGCGTCGAGGCCGGACACGTCCACGCCGAGTTCGAGCGCGGTCGTGGCGGCGAGGCCGAGGAGTTCGCCGGAGTGCAGGGCGCGTTCCAGGGCGCGGCGCTCCTCGGGGAGATAGCCGCCTCGGTAGGCCGCGACACGCCGGGCCAGTGACCGGTCCACCTCGGCGAGGCGCTCCTGCGCGATGACCGCGATGAGTTCGGCGCCGCGCCGGGAGCGTACGAAGGCGACCGTGCGCACGCCCTGCACGGCGAGGTCGGTGAGCAGGTCGGCCGTCTCGGCGGTGGCGGTGCGGCGGACCGGAGCGCCCTTCTCGCCGTGCATCTCGGTGAGCGGCGGCTCCCAGAGGGCGAACACCAGTTCACCGCGCGGGGAGGCGTCGTCGGCGACCTCGACCACCGGGAGGCCGGTCAGGCGGCGGGCGGCCACCGAGGGCTCGGCGGCGGTGGCGGAGGCCAGCAGGAAGACCGGGGAGGACCCGTAGCGGGCGCAGAGGCGGCGCAGGCGGCGCAGTACCTGGGCGACGTGGGAGCCGAAGACACCCCGGTAGGTGTGGCACTCGTCGATGACGACGTACTTGAGCGATTTCAGGAAGGAGGACCAGCGGGGGTGGGACGGAAGTATCCCGCGGTGGAGCATGTCCGGGTTGGTGAGGACGTAGTTCGCGTACTGGCGGATCCACTCTCGTTCCTCGAACGGAGTGTCGCCGTCGTAGACGGCCGGGCGCACCGCGCTGCCCAGCGGTTGTGAAAGTTCCTTCACCGAGCGGCACTGATCGGCCGCCAGGGCCTTTGTGGGGGCCAGGTAGAGCGCGGTGGCCCCCCGGCCGTTCGGGGCCTCGGAGCCGTCCAGGAGGGCGGACAGGACCGGGACGAGGTACGCCAGGGACTTGCCGGAGGCCGTGCCGGTGGCGACGACGACCGAATCGCCGTCCAGGGCGTGTTCGGCGGCCCGTGCCTGGTGGGCCCAGGGGTGCTCGATGCCCGCGCTCTGGACGGCGGCGATGACCTCGGGGCGAATCCGGTGAGGCCAGACGGCATGGCGACCCGCACGCGGGGGCAAGTGCTCCGTATGAGTGATGCGCGAAGCCCGGCTCGGCCCCGAGGCGAGCCGGTCGAGGACCGTGCTCGGCGCGGGGCGGGATTCGGGGCCCGCCGGGGACGGATCGGGTCGGAGATTCTTGGCCATCGGCACCGAGTGTGTCACCGGCGTGACGGACAATGGAGCCAAGGCGTCGTGCACGCCTGCCGGTAAGTGATTGAATGCCATCGCGGCTGGCGAACCGTCCTGGGGGCTCCGCCGAGGTGTTCCAACGGGCGACCGCTCGATAGCAAGGTGCTGGAGGATCCGTGGACCTGTCCCTGTCGACCCGTACCGTCGGCGATCGTACGGTCGTCGAGGTCGGTGGCGAAATCGACGTATATACCGCGCCCAAGTTGCGCGAACAGCTGGTCGAGCTGGTGAACGACGGGAATTTCCACCTCGTCGTCGACATGGAGGGCGTGGACTTCCTCGACTCCACCGGGCTCGGTGTGCTGGTCGGCGGCCTGAAGCGGGTGCGTGCCCATGAGGGCTCGCTGCGCCTGGTCTGCAACCAGGAGCGCATTCTGAAGATCTTCCGCATCACCGGTCTCACCAAGGTGTTCCCGATCCACACCTCGGTCGACGAAGCGGTGGCGGCCACCGACTGATCGTCGCGCCGGGCCCTGGGCCCGGACGGCAGAGTCGAACACCAGGGGGACCGGGCTTCCGCCCGGCCCCCCGACCGCACGCCCGTAGTTCCGAGGGGGATGCATGGCCACCGTTGAGCTCCGCTTCAGCGCGCTGCCCGAGCACGTCAGGACCGCCCGACTGGTGGCGGCAGCGGTGGCGCGCAGGGCCGGAGTGGACGAGGCCGTTCTCGACGAGGTCAGGCTCGCTGTGGGCGAGGCCTGTTCCCGCGCCGTCGGACTGCACCAGAGCGCCGGCATCACGGCGCCCGTGCAGGTGCTGCTGACCGAGGAGGAGAAGCAGTTCTCCATCGAGGTCGGGGACGAGGCGCGGCACTCGCCCCGGGCCGGCACGGCCAGCGCCATGGCCGAGGATCCGGACCTCGAAGCCGAGGAGGACGAGATGGGTCTCGCGGTCATCAGCGGGCTCGTCGACGACGTGGAGGTCGTCGCGGGGGAGGACGGCGGGCGCATCCGTATGACCTGGCCGACCACCCCGCCCGCCTCCGTACCGGTCTGACCCACCCTCCCCGTACGACCCCGTCCGTCACTCAAGGGCCCTGCTGAGCAGGGCCCTTTGTGCGTGCGTCACCCGGATGCAGGAATTCGTGAAGAAATTCACGATCAATCGCGCGATAATTCGATCAAGCGTCGACGGCGCGTCAATGCTTTTAGGGCGTTACTTCTTTCGGGTTGGTCGGCGTGACCTCGATCATTTGCTGGAGAGCAAGTGACGGCTAATTCCGCTTACCGCGCACTGTTTTGATCAGGTTCCGGTACCTAGAATCCGTCCACATCTTGAGCTCAGCCCAAGCGTCAAGGAGGACGAATGGCGGGGCTTTCTACCCCTCAGCAGTTCGATCACCCCACAACCTTCGCAGCCGCAGTCCTGACCGACGACAACCGCATCCTCGTGATGGTCATCGGCGTCGTGGCGCTGGCCGCGCTCGTGGTCGCGGGCGTCCTGGTGCGCCAGGTGCTCGCCGCGGGCGAGGGCACCGACAGCATGAAGAAGATCGCGGCGGCGGTCCAGGAAGGCGCCAACGCCTACCTGGCCCGGCAACTGCGCACGCTCGGCGTATTCGCCGTGGTCGTGTTCTTCCTGCTCCTGCTGCTGCCCGCGGACGACTGGAATCAGCGGGCCGGCCGGTCGATCTTCTTTCTGATCGGCGCGGGCTTCTCGGCGGCCACCGGCTATATCGGCATGTGGCTCGCCGTGCGCAGCAATGTCCGTGTCGCCGCGGCGGCCCGGGAAGCGACCCCGGCGGAGGGTGAGCCGGAAAAGGATCTCACCGCCGTCTCTCACAAAGCCATGAAGATCGCTTTCCGCACGGGCGGCGTCGTCGGCATGTTCACGGTGGGGCTCGGTCTGCTCGGCGCCTCCTGCGTGGTGCTGGTGTACGCGGCCGACGCGCCGAAGGTGCTCGAGGGATTCGGCCTCGGGGCCGCCCTGATCGCCATGTTCATGCGAGTCGGCGGTGGCATCTTCACGAAGGCCGCCGATGTCGGCGCCGACCTCGTCGGCAAGGTGGAGAAGGGCATTCCGGAGGACGATCCGCGCAACGCCGCGACCATCGCCGACAACGTGGGCGACAACGTCGGGGACTGCGCGGGCATGGCGGCCGACCTCTTCGAGTCGTACGCCGTGACCCTGGTCGCCGCGCTGATCCTCGGCAAGGCGGCCTTCGGTGACTCCGGCCTCGCCTTCCCGCTGCTGGTGCCCGCGATCGGCGTCGTCACCGCCATGATCGGCATCTTCGCCGTGGCTCCGCGACGCACCGACCGCAGTGGCATGTCCGCGATCAACCGGGGTTTCTTCGTCTCCGCGGTGATCTCGCTCCTGCTGGTCGCGCTGGCGGTCTTCGTCTATCTGCCCTCGTCGTACGCCGGTCTCGACGGCGTCACCGACGCGGCGATCAAGGGCAACGACGGCGATCCGCGCATCCTCGCCCTGGTCGCGGTGGCGATCGGCATCGTGCTCGCCGCCGTCATCCAGCAGTTGACCGGCTACTTCACCGAGACCACCCGCCGTCCCGTCCGGGACATCGGCAAGAGCTCGCTCACCGGCCCGGCCACCGTCGTCCTCGCCGGTATCTCCGTCGGCCTGGAGTCGGCCGTCTACACCGCCCTGCTGATCGGCCTCGGGGTGTATGGGGCGTTCCTGCTCGGCGGTACGTCGATCATGCTGGCGCTGTTCGCGGTGGCGCTGGCCGGCACCGGGCTGCTCACCACGGTCGGCGTGATCGTCGCCATGGACACCTTCGGACCGGTCTCCGACAACGCCCAGGGCATCGCCGAGATGTCCGGTGACGTCCAGGGCGCGGGCGCGCAGGTGCTCACCAACCTGGACGCGGTCGGCAACACCACCAAGGCCATCACCAAGGGCATCGCCATCGCCACCGCGGTCCTGGCGGCCTCGGCGCTCTTCGGGTCGTACCGTGACGCGATCACCACCGGAGCCCAGGAGGTGGGTGAGAAACTCACCGGGTCTGGCGCGCCGATGAGCCTGATGATGGACATCTCGCAGCCCAACAACCTGGTCGGCCTCATCGCGGGCGCGGCGGTCGTCTTCCTCTTCTCGGGGCTGGCGATCAACGCGGTGTCGCGGTCGGCCGGGGCCGTGGTCTACGAGGTGCGGCGGCAGTTCCGCGAGAAGCCCGGGATCATGGACTACACCGAGACCCCGGAGTACGGCAAGGTCGTCGACATCTGCACCAAGGACGCCCTGCGCGAACTCGCCACGCCCGGACTGCTGGCCGTGATGGCGCCGATCTTCATCGGCTTCACGCTCGGCATCGGTCCGCTCGGGGCGTTCCTCGCGGGCGCGATCGGGGCGGGCACGCTGATGGCGGTGTTCCTCGCCAACTCCGGTGGCGCCTGGGACAACGCCAAGAAGCTGGTGGAGGACGGCCACCACGGCGGCAAGGGCAGCGAGGCCCACGCGGCCACGGTGATCGGCGACACGGTCGGCGACCCCTTCAAGGACACCGCCGGGCCCGCGATCAACCCGCTGCTCAAGGTGATGAACCTGGTGGCACTGCTGATCGCGCCGGCCGTCATCAATTTCTCCTATGGCGACGACAAGAGCGTCGGAGTGAGGATCACGATCGCGGTCCTCTCGCTTCTCGTCATCGTGGTCTCCGTGTACATCTCCAAGCGGCGCGGGATCGCCGTGGGTGACGAAGACAACGCCGAACGGTCCTCCAAGTCGGCCGATCCTGCGGTGGTTTCGTAGGCGGTCCTGACGAGGCCCCAGCTCACAGGGCGGGTGATGGCGCGTACCGACGCGTCGTCGCCCGCCCTGTGGGTGTTCGGGCGTCCTGCTCGTGAGCCTTATCTCACTTGGTGCAAATGGCTGCAATAGCTGAACTGAGGGACATTCGTCGTGTGTCTGTCGCCCGCGCGACGTGTATGTTCCGGGGCCGAGAGCCATGGAAGGGACCAAACCGGTGAACAAGAAGCTCGCGGCCGCGCTGTCCGGCGGTGCGGTACTGGCGATGGCGCTGTCGGGATGCAGCAGTGACGACGGCGGCGGCAGCAGCGAGAAGCTGAGCGCCTGGGCCAAGCAGGTCTGCGACGCCGTACAGCCGCAGGCCAAGAAGATCGAGGCCGCCAACGCCGCCATCCAGAAGCAGACTTCGGACAGCAGCGCGCCGGAGGACGTCCAGAAGACCGACTCCCAGGCCTTCCAGGACATGTCGGACGCCTACAAGGCGATCGGTGGCGCGGTCGACAAGGCGGGCCCGCCGGACACCGGTGACGCCAAGAACGACGAGAAGAGGCAGCAGGACGCGGTCAAGGAGCTCGACGGCATCGCCGCGTCGTACGCCTCCCTGAAGAAGCAGGTCGACGCGCTCGACACGAAGAACCAGGCCAAGTTCGCGGACGGTCTCAAGGACGTCGCCACCGAGCTCGACAAGCTGAGCAAGAGCGGGAACGGCGCCCTGAAGACCCTGGAGGAGGGTGACGTCGGCAGGGCCATGGGCGAGCAGGCGAGCTGCAAGGCGGCGGCCTCCTCGGCGCCCGCCACGACGGGCTGACCCCCCCGGCCACCGCAACCCCGTACGACCCCGGAAGCCCCCGTACGCGCGCGTGCGGGGGCTTCGGCGCGTGCACCCGCGGTGTGGCCGCTCCCGCGGTGTGGGCGTCGCCACGGATGAGTGGACGGGGGCGGGGGGCGAGTGGCGGGGCACGGGGGACGAGTGGACGGGATGGGGGACGAGGACGCGCGGATGCGCGGGTGTGTGGCCGGACGCGACCGCGATGTCGGTGCGAGCGGCCACAATGGGGGCGTGAGCGATTCCCCCCTCAGCCCCCTGCCCTCGGCCGACCGCCCCGACGTCGCCGCCCGGCTGCGCGACGCCCTGCTCGACGCCTCCTTCACCGCCGACGGACTGCTCGAACTGCTCGGCGCCCCCGCGTACGCGGCGCTGGCGCGCAGTGAGACCGTCCCCGCGCTCCGGGCGACCCGCGGGGACACGCCCCTGGAGACGCTCGTCCGACTGTTCCTGCTGCAACAGCCCGTGCCGCACGCGCGCGTGGCGGGCTTCCTGCCCGTCGACGCGTGTCTGGAGAGCGGCTGGCTGACGCGGGCGGGTGACGAGGTCGCCGCGACCGTGGACGTACGGCCGTACGGCGGACCCGACGGCGAGGACTGGTTCATCGTGTCCGACCTGGGGTGCGCCGTCGGCGGCGCGGGCGGCATCGGCAGCCGGGACGAGGGCGTAGTGCTCGGCGTCGGCGGCGCCTCCACGACCCTCGCCGGCATCACCGTCCGCACGCCCGTCTCCGCCGCGCTCGACCTCGGCACCGGCTCCGGGATCCAGGCGCTGCACGCCTCCCGGCACGCCACCCGCGTGACGGCGACCGACCTCAACCCGCGCGCGCTGCACATCACCGCCCTCACGCTCGCGCTGTCCGGCGCACCGGCCGCCGACCTGCGCGAAGGGTCGCTGTTCGAGCCGGTCCGGGACGACGAGACGTACGACCTGATCGTGTCGAACCCGCCGTTCGTGATCTCGCCGGGTGCCCGGCTGACCTACCGCGACGGCGGGATGGGCGGGGACGATCTGTGCCGCACGCTCGTTCAGCAGTCGGGACAGCGGCTGAACGAGGGCGGGTTCGCGCAGTTCCTCGCCAACTGGCAGCACGTGGAGGGGGAGGACTGGCAGGACCGGCTGCGGTCCTGGGTGCCGCGCGGGTGCGACGCCTGGATCGTGCAGCGTGAGGTGCAGGACGTCACGCAGTACGCCGAGCTGTGGCTCAGGGACGCGGGCGACCACCGGGGCGACACGGCCGAGTACCAGGCGCGCTACGACGCGTGGCTGGACGAGTTCGAGGCACGCAAGGTGAAGGCCGTCGGCTTCGGGTGGATCACCCTGCGCAGGACGGCGGCCGCCGAGCCCTCCGTCACCGTGGAGGAGTGGCCGCACCCCGTCGAACAGCCGCTCGGTGACACGATCCGGGCGCACTTCGACCGCCTCGCCTACCTGCGGGGTCACGACGACGCGGCGCTGCTCGCCGGTCACTTCAGGCTCGCCGCCGAGATCGTCCAGGAGCAGGTCGGGCTGCCCGGCGCCGAGGACCCGGAGCACGTGGTGCTGCGGCAGCACCGCGGCATGCGCCGGGCCACCAAGGTGGACACGGTCGGCGCGGGCTTCGCGGGCGTGTGCGACGGCTCGCTGACCGCGGGCCGCATCCTCGACGCCATCGCGCAACTGGTCGGCGAGGATCCGGTGTTGCTGCGCGACCGTACGCCGGCGCAGATCCGCCTGCTGGTGGAGCAGGGATTCCTCGAACCGACTCGGTGATCCGGTGCCTCGGTGATCCGCTGCCTCGGTGGCCCGGTGGCCCGGTGGCCCGGTGGCCCGGTGGCCCGGTGGCCCGGTGGCCCGGTGGCCCGGTGGCCCGGTGGCCCGGTGGCCCGGTGCGCTGCTGACCCGGCGTGCGGCCCGTCCGTGTGACACGCCTGGGGCGTGAGCGCACCTCTGGGGCCCGCGTGTCCGGTCTGGCGGGATTGATCCGGTAAAGGCCTCCTGTCAGTGGCAGGTGCGAAGCTACCTTCGAGGGACAGGTCCACGCGTTCTCGGGGGGCGCGCTGTCCCGGGGGAGGCGTGATGGCGGGGGAGACGCCGGAGCAGGGTGCGGGCAGGGTCATCAACGGCCGGTATCGGCTGTCGCGGGCGCTCGGCGCGGGCGGCATGGGCCGTGTCTGGCGGGCGTACGACGAGGAGTTGGCCTGCGACGTCGCGATGAAGGAGATCGCGTTCCCGGATGTGCCGATGGACGCGACCGAGCCCGCGCAGCGCATCGCCCGGGCCCGCAGCGAGGCCCGGCACGCGGCACGGCTGCGCGGCCATCCGCACGTGGCGACGGTGCACGACGTGGTGGTGCACGAGGGGCTGCCGTGGATCGTCATGGAGTACGTGCCGGACGCCGTCGACCTCCAGGCGGTCGTGCGCGGTTCGGGGCCACTGCCGCCCGCGCAGGTGGCCCGCATCGGACTCGCCGTCCTCGACGCGCTCACCGCCGGACACCGCATCGGCATCCTGCACCGCGACGTGAAACCGGCCAACATCCTCCTGGCGCCGGACGCTTCGGGCGACGCCTACGCGCGCGTGCTGCTCACCGACTACGGCATCGCCCTGCAGCCCGAGTCCCGTGAGCCCCGGCTGACCTCCACCGCCGGCATCCTCGGCACGCCGGGCTACCTCGCCCCCGAGCGGGCCCGTGGCGAGCCGCCCACGCCGGCCGCCGACCTGTTCTCCCTGGGCGCCACGCTGTACGCCGCGGTCGAGGGCCGCGGCCCCTTCGACCGCCACGGCGAGTACGCGACCCTGACGGCCCTGCTCGGCGAGGAGCCCGCCCCGCCGGCGCATGCCGGTGAACTGGCCCCCGTGCTTCAGGGGTTGCTGGTCAAGGACCCGGTGCGCCGGTCGGCGCCCGAGGCGGTCGCCCGAGGACTGGAGCGGGTGGTGCAGAGCGCGGAAGCCGTGGCGGGGCCGGGCCGGCCGGCGGGGTCCGCGCAGGCCGGGTTCGGTCCGCCGCCGCCGGGTTTCGGCCCGGCGCCGGGTACACCGCACACACCGGGTGTCCCGCAGGCTCCCGGCACGCCTTCGTCGCCGGCCGCGCCCGCCACACCGCACACCCCGCCCGGCGGTCCCGGACTGCCCGTGGCGGGCGGTCCGTTCACCCCGGGAGGCGTCGGCCCGGCCACGCCCGGTGGGACGCCCGGCCGGCCCGCGTACGACGCCTGGCCGCCGCCGGCCCCGCAGCACGCCGCCGACTCCGGCAACCCGTACGCGCACGGCGGCTCCGCGAGCGGCCCCCCGTACGGGAACGGGCCGTACGCGGGCGGTGGCGGGCAGGCGCCGTACGGAAGCGGCGGCACGCCGACGCCCTACGGCGGTGGTGGCGCCCCGCCCCCCTCTTCGGGCAACGGCACACCGACGTACGGGGGAGGCGCCGGTCCCGCGGCCTTCGGTGCCGGGGGTCACGGCACCCCCGGCGGGCCGCCTCCCGGCGGCATGAACGCGGGTCCGCGGCCGTCCGGGGGCAAGCGGCGGGCGGCCGTGGTCGCGCTCGTGGTGGCCGTCGTCCTCGTCGTCGCGGGGGGTGCCTGGGCGGCCGTCTCGCTGATCGGCGGCGACGGGGACGACGGCAAGGGCGGTGTCGCGGCGAAGAAGTCGCCCGCGGCGAGCGCGTCGCAGGGTTCGCCGTCACCGACCGGGCCCGTGTATCCCTACGGGGACGTGGTCGGGCTCACCGAGCCGCTGGAGACCGGGGACTGCGTCAAGGCGGTGTGGTCGGGGACGCCGTTCGAATCGGTGCCCAACCTGGGTGTGGTGGACTGCGCCGAGGACTGGCCGGACGGGCAGGTCGTGGCGGTCGACACGGCGACCGACTACGCCGACGCCAGCGGGCAGGGCGCCAAGCGGTGCGAGAGCCAGAGCCGCGCGGTCGTCGCCGCGCTGCCGGACGCGGGCGGATACGCCGTCGTCCCCACGAAGGCGGGCTTCGCCGCGGCGGAGAGTGGTACGGCATGTCTCGTCCTCGGCCGCCACGCGGCGATCGGCGGGGAGGTGGGCAGCTTCCGCGACGCGGGCACGGATCTGTGGATCGGTCAGATGAGCGTGGCCGACTGCTGGATCTACGAGGACCTGGACGACGACGGATACAAGGCCCTGCTCACCGACTGCGCCAAAGCGCATACGGATCAGGTGATCGGAAGCATTCGGGCGCCCGCCGGAATGAGCTACAAGAAGGCCGTCGACAACGCGACCAAGCTCTGCGGCAACAAGTTCGAATCGGCCTGGGCGCCGGGGGCGACGCGCAGGGTGTTCGGCTGGATCACCAGTGAGGACGACTGGACCGCCGGGTTCGACAGGGTGGTGTGCACGGTGGGCCGTGCCGACAACGCGAAGACGACCGGAAAGATACCCTTGCCCGGTTCGGTCTGAGGCCGCCGGGGGTCCCGGCGCGTCGGCCCGGCGTTCACCCGGGGTTCGCCCGCGCGCCGCCCGCGCGTGCCAGCCTGCGGGGGTCGACCCGTCGTGGACGGCAGAAAAGGGGCGCGGCAGCCATGGAGAGCGGACCGGCGATCTTCACCGGAGCGGTGTTCGCCCTGTTCGGAACCGCGTTGCTGGTGTGGACCGCGACCCGTGTCAGGCGCCGTGAACCCGTCGCCCTCGGTGTGAACCCGGTCGCATCGGCGGCCCTCGCGAGCGTCGCGGGAGTGGTCGCGCTGGTCCTCGCCGCATGGTGTCTCGCCCGCGCCTGATACCTGTCCCGCCACCTTCCCGCCAGTAACTGAGAAGTCACACTCCGGATGGGCCCGGAAGGGCTGGTCGACGGTCCGGGCGGCAGGAATGGCGGTAGTCGGGTTACCGTTCGAGTGGCCGTTGCGGGCTTTTCCCGTTTGACACGGGGGCGGGATGTACCGTCACACTCCGCAGCGTCACCATGACCCGACCCCGGGACGAAGGCCTGGGGAGGCTCCCAGCGTCGACCGGAGAGAAGAGCGAAGTTGTCCCCGACCAGCGAGACCGCACACGGCGGCCGCCGACTCGTCATCGTCGAGTCGCCTGCCAAGGCGAAGACGATCAAGGGCTATCTCGGCCCCGGCTACGTCGTCGAAGCGAGCGTCGGGCACATCCGCGACCTCCCCAACGGCGCCGCGGAGGTGCCCGAGAAGTACACCGGTGAGGTCCGCCGCCTCGGTGTGGACGTCGAACACGACTTCCAGCCGATCTATGTGGTCAACGCCGACAAGAAGGCTCAGGTCAAGAAGCTCAAGGACCTGCTGAAGGACTCGGACGAACTCTTCCTCGCCACCGATGAGGACCGCGAGGGCGAGGCCATCGCGTGGCACCTCCTGGAGGTGCTGAAGCCCAAGGTCCCGGTCAAGCGGATGGTGTTCCACGAGATCACCAAGGACGCGATCCGGGCGGCCGTGGCCAACCCCCGCGACCTCAACCAGCGCATGGTCGACGCCCAGGAGACCCGCCGCATCCTCGACCGCCTCTACGGCTACGAGGTGTCGCCGGTCCTGTGGAAGAAGGTTATGCCGCGCCTGTCGGCAGGCCGGGTCCAGTCCGTCGCCACCCGGCTCGTGGTGGAGCGGGAACGCGAGCGCATCGCCTTCCGTTCCGCCGAGTACTGGGACCTGACGGGCACCTTCGCGACCGGTCGCTCGGGAGACGCGTCGGACCCGTCGTCGCTGGTCGCCCGCCTCCAGAGCGTCGACGGCAAGCGGGTCGCGCAGGGTCGCGACTTCGACTCCCTGGGGCAGCCCAAGAGCGCGAACATCCTGCACCTCGACGAGTCGAACGCCCGCGCCCTGGCCGCGGCCCTGGAGAACACCCGGTTCGCCGTCCGGTCCGTCGAGTCCAAGCCGTATCGCCGCTCGCCGTACGCCCCGTTCCGTACGACGACGCTTCAGCAGGAGGCGAGCCGCAAGCTCGGCTTCGGCGCCAAGGCCACGATGCAGGTCGCGCAGAAGCTGTACGAGAACGGCTACATCACGTACATGCGTACGGACTCCACCACGCTGAGCGACACGGCGATCACCGCCGCCCGCGCCCAGGTCACGCAGCTGTACGGAGCCGACTACCTGCCGGCCCAGCCGCGCACGTACGCCGGGAAGGTCAAGAACGCGCAGGAGGCGCACGAGGCGATCCGCCCTTCGGGTGATCGTTTCCGCACGCCCGCCGAGACCGGTCTGACCGGCGACCAGTTCAAGCTCTACGAGCTGATCTGGAAGCGGACCGTCGCCTCCCAGATGAAGGACGCGGTCGGTAACTCCGTCACGGTGAAGATCGCCGGCGCGGCCGCCGACGGCCGGGACGTTGAGTTCAGCGCGTCCGGCAAGACGATCACCTTCCACGGCTTCCTGAAGGCGTACGTCGAAGGCGCCGACGACCCGAACGCCGAGCTCGACGACCGCGAGCGCCGCCTGCCCCAGGTCGCCGAGGGCGACGCGCTCACGGCCGAGGAGATCACGGTCGACGGGCACGCCACCAAGCCCCCGGCCCGCTACACCGAGGCCAGCCTGGTCAAGGAGCTCGAAGAGCGCGAGATCGGCCGCCCGTCGACGTACGCGTCGATCATCGGCACGATCCTCGACCGGGGCTACGTCTTCAAGAAGGGCACGGCACTCGTGCCGTCGTTCCTCTCCTTCGCCGTGGTCAACCTGCTGGAGAAGCACTTCGGGCGGCTCGTCGACTACGACTTCACCGCCAAGATGGAGGACGACCTCGACCGCATCGCGCGCGGTGAGGCGCAGGCCGTGCCGTGGCTGAGGCGGTTCTACTTCGGCGAGGGCGAGGCGACCGGCGCCGCCGAGGCGGGCAACGGCGACGGGGACCACCTCGGTGGCCTCAAGGAGCTGGTGACCGACCTGGGCGCGATCGACGCGCGCGAGGTGTCGTCGTTCCCCGTGGGCAGCGACATCGTGCTGCGGGTCGGCCGCTACGGCCCGTACGTCGAGCGCGGTGAGAAGGACGCCGAGAACCACCAGCGCGCCGACGTGCCGGAGGACCTGGCCCCGGACGAGCTCTCCGTCGAGTTCGCGGAGGAACTGCTCGCCAAGCCGAGCGGCGACTTCGAGCTGGGCGCGGACCCGGAGTCCGGCCACCAGATCATCGCCAGGGACGGCCGCTACGGCCCGTACGTCACCGAGGTGCTTCCCGAGGGCACCCCGAAGACCGGCAAGAACGCGGTCAAGCCGCGCACGGCCTCCCTCTTCAAGTCGATGTCGCTGGACACGGTGACCCTTCAGGACGCGCTCAAGCTGATGTCGCTCCCGCGCGTCGTCGGCGCCGACGCGGAGGGCGTGGAGATCACCGCGCAGAACGGCCGCTACGGCCCGTACCTGAAGAAGGGCACGGACTCGCGCTCCCTCCAGACCGAGGACCAGCTCTTCACGATCACGCTGGAGGAGGCGCAGGCGATCTACGCCCAGCCCAAGCAGCGTGGCCGCGCGGCCGCCAAGCCGCCGCTGAAGGAACTGGGCGTGGACCCGGTCAGCGAGCAGCCGGTCGTCGTCAAGGACGGTCGCTTCGGGCCGTACGTCACCGACGGGGAGACCAACGCGACCCTGCGCTCCGGCGACAGCGTCGAGGAGATCACCCCGGAGCGCGGCTTCGAACTGCTCGCCGAGAAGCGGGCCAAGGCGCCCGCCAAGAAGACGGCGAAGAAGGCGCCCGCCAAGAAGGCCCCGGCCAAGAAGGCGGCCGCCACGAAGACGGCCGCCAAGAAGACCACGGCGGCCAAGAAGACGACGGCCGCGAAGAAGACGACCGCCAAGACGACCGCCGCGAAGAAGACGGCCGCGAAGGCGACGGCTTCGAAGGCGACCACGGAGGACTGAGCGAGGCGGAGCGCGGCCGAGAGGCCGCCGAGGGTCGCCGAGAGCGACCTCGCTTCCTTCACCGCGGACACGCGAGACGCACGCCCCGGCATCACTTTGGTGTCGGGGCGTGCGTACGTCCGGGCGCGCGCCCCAGGCTGTCGGTGGCTGCCGATAGGCTGAAAGCATGACGCGAGCCGAGCAGCCAACGGCCAACCACCCGGCCCCGGACGACGCCCTGGTGGCGGACTCCCGCGAGCGCGCGGTCCGCGCCCTGCTGCGCCAGCCGCAGCTCAAGCGGCTGTGGAGCGCCCAACTCGTGGGAGGCGTGGGCGACATCCTCGCCCTCCTGGTGCTGGTCGTCCTGGCCCTCCAGACCGCTGTCGCCGAGGGATCGTTCGGCGGTGGTTACCGAGGCGTGGCCTTCGCGGTGGCGGCCGTCTTCGGGGCGCGCATCCTGGCGACGCTGCTCTTCGGCGCCGTCCTCCTCGGTCCGCTCACCTCGCTGACCTCACAGGAGGGCCCGCTCGACCGCCGCTGGACGATGGTCGGCGCCGACGGTCTGCGGGCCGCGCTGCTGCTCGTGGCGCCGCTGTGGATCGACTGGACACCGGACGACGCACTCGCGCTCCTTCTGGTCACCGTGTTCGTGACCGGGGTCGCCGAGCGATTCTGGACGGTGTGCCGCGAGAGCGCGGCACCCGCACTGCTGCCCGTCCCGCCCCTGGAGGGCGCGACGGTACGGCCGCTGCCGGACCACATGGACGCCCTGCGCCGCCTGTCGCTGCGTACGAGCTTCGTCGCGATCCCCCTCGCGGCCGCCGCGCTGGCCGCCGCGGCCCTGGTCAACAATCTGCTGGGTGCCGGTATCGACTGGTTCGCCCAGCACCAGGCGGCCCTCGGTTCGTACGTCGCCGCGGGCCTGTTCGCCGCGTCCCTGTCGGTGGTGACCTTCCTCGAACTGCCCGGCGTGCGCACCCCGCGCGCGCGGTCGCCGCTGGAGGGCCTGCGCCGGCCCAGGACCGCGGCGGGAGTCGACACCGGCCGTACGGGCGCGATCCCGCTGCTGGTGCTCGCCTGCGCCGCCGTCGCCGCGGCGGTCGCCGCCGCCGTCGCCGTGTCGGTGCTGCACGCCAAGGACCTGGGCGGCGGCCCCGTGCTGTACGGGCTGCTGGTGCTCGCGCTGACCGGCGGGGTCGTGGTCGGCATCCGGACCGCTCCGGCCGTCCTGCCGACGCTCTCCCGGCGCCGCCTGCTGGCCCTGGCGATCGCCTTCACCGGCGTGGCACTGCTGGCCGCCGGGCTCGTCCCGGACGTCACCAGCGTGTTGCTGATCCTCGCGCTGGCCGGGGTCGGCGCGGGGGTGGCCGCCAACACCGGGCACGCCCTGCTGGACCAGGAGGCCGAGGACCACCGGCGGGCGCGGACGACCGAGCACCTGCAGGCGGTCGTACGGGTCTTCGTGGCGCTCGGCGCGCTGCTCGCCCCGCTGGTCGCCGCGCTCATCGGGCCGCACCGGCTGGAGAACGGCAAGTTCGTGTTCGCGCACGGCGGGGCCGCCTTCACCCTGATGCTGGTCGGCGCGCTGCTGCTGCCGGTGGCCGCGCTGGTGCTCGCCAAGGTCGACGACCGCTCCGGCGTCCCGCTGCGGCACGACCTGCGGGACGCGCTGCTCGGTGGCGACGACCCGGTGCAGACGCCCGCGACCGGCGGTTTCTTCATCGCGCTGGAGGGCGGCGACGGCGCCGGCAAGTCCACCCAGGCCGAGGCGCTCGCCGACTGGGTCCGGGCCAAGGGGCACGAGGTCGTGCTCACGCGCGAGCCGGGGGCCACGCCCGTGGGCAAGCGGCTGCGGTCGATCCTGCTGGACGTGTCGTCGGCCGGGCTGTCGCACCGCGCGGAGGCGCTGCTGTACGCGGCGGACCGTGCCGAACACGTCGACACCGTCGTACGGCCCGCGCTGGAGCGCGGCGCGGTGGTGATCTCGGACCGGTACATCGACTCGTCGGTGGCGTATCAGGGGGCGGGCCGTGATCTGTCCCCGACCGAGATCGCGCGGATCTCGCGCTGGGCGACGAACGGGCTGGTGCCCCATCTGACGGTCCTGCTGGACGTGTCGCCGGAGGCGGCCCGCGAGCGGTTCACGGAGGCGCCGGACCGGCTGGAGTCGGAGCCGGCCGAGTTCCACGCGCGCGTGCGGTCCGGGTTCCTGGCGCTGGCCGCCGCCGACCCCGGGCGGTACCTGGTCGTCGACGCCGGGCAGGAGCCCGAGGCGGTGACCACGGTCGTCCGGCACCGGCTCGACCAGATGCTGCCGCTGTCCGAGGCCGAGGTGAAGGCCGCCGAGGAGGCCCGCAAGGCCGCCGAGGAAGAGGCCCGCCGCAAGGCCGAGGAAGAGGCCGCCCGCAAGGCCGAGGAGGAACGCCTCGAGCGCGAGCGCCAGGAGCAGCTGGCACGGCTGCGCGCCGAGGAGGAGGAGCGCAAGCAGCGCGAGCTGGAGGAGGCGCAGCGGCGCGAGGCCGAACGGCAGGCGGAGGAGGCCCGGCTGCGGGCCGAGGAAGCACGTCGGCGGGCCGAGGAGGAGCGGGTCAGGCTCCTCGCCGAGGAGAAGGCCCGGGCCGAGGAGGAGACGCGGCGCAGGGCCGAGGAGGAGCGACGGCGCAAGCAGGCCGAGGAGGAGGCCCGGCTGCACGCCGAGGCCGAGGAACGACGCCTGGAGAAGCAGCGCAAGGCCGAGGAAGCCCTGATGCGGGCCGAGCAGGCACGCCGGGCCGCCGAGCAGGCCACGGCCGCCGCGCAGGCCGGTCCGCGGCCGGCGTCGCCGTCGGCGGCCGCCGTGACGCCGGAGGCGGCGACCGTGCCGACACCGGTGGTGTCGCCGTCGCCGAAGAACGCGTCGGGCGGGGCGGACGAGACGGCGGTACTGCCGAGGGTCGACGACCGGGCCCCCGACAGGGACCGGACCCAGGATCGGGATCAGGCGCAGGACCGGGACAGCGACCGGGAGCGCGACGGGGACGACCCGCGGGCATCCGGTGTCCGGTGGGCCTCCGACGACCAGCGGTCCTCTCAGGATCAGGGGTCCTCTCAGGCTCAGCGGTCCGCTGAGGCGCAGCGGTCTTCCGGCGATCAGCGGTCGGCCGGTGCGCGGTCCGCCGCCGGGTCCGACTCGGAGGTGACGACCCAGCTGCCGCAGCCGTCGGCGCCGTCCGGCGCGGCCGACGAGACGGCCGTACTGCCGCCCGTGGCCTCCCGGGCCGCGGACGAGACCGCGGTGCTGCCGCCCGTCGTTCTCGGCGCGGCGGACGAGACGGCCGTGCTGCCTCCCGTGCGCGACGAGGACCCCGCGGACCGTGTGCCCTCCGGGTTCTTCCGCGACGAGCCGACGGCGCCGCGGGCCACGGACCGCTCCGACGACCGTACGCGGGAGCTGCCGCAGGTCGACGAGGAAGGCGCGCCGCGCAGGCGGCCCCGGTCCGACTGGGCCGAGGAGACGCCGTTGGACGACCTGCCGACGCTGGCGGACGAGCTGCTCGGATCGCGCGAGGACGAGGACGAGGGGTACGGCGAGGAGCGGGGCCGCAGGCGCGGCCGGGGCCGCTGAGCCCGGCCCGCACGGGGCGCCTCGGCGGCAGGCGCCCTGTCGGCGGCGCGGTGCCGTCGGCGGCCGCCCCCTCGGCGGTCGCTGCCCCGCGGCCGACGACCGCGTTGCCAGTGGTTCCGCACACAGTTGCCAGTGGCCCTGCGCACGGTTGTCAGTAGCTCTGCGCACAGTTGTCAGTGGCTCCGCGCACAATGGATCCCGCACCTCGAAACGTGACGAAAGGGCGGCGTGACCCATGACCGTGTGGGACGACCTCGTCGGGCAGGAGAAGGTCAGCGAACAGCTGGCCGCCGCTGCCCGGGACGCCGACGCCCTCGTCACGGCGGTCGCCACCGCCGCGCCGAGGCCCGAGGGGTCCAAGATGACCCACGCGTGGCTGTTCACCGGGCCGCCCGGAGCGGGCCGGACCCAGACGGCGCGCGCCTTCGCCGCCGCGTTGCAGTGCGTCAGCCCCGACCGCGCGCTCGGCGGAGCCCCCGGCTGCGGGTTCTGCGACGGATGTCACACCGCGCTCGTCGGCACCCATGCCGACGTGAGCACGGTCGCCGCGGTGGGCGCGGAGATCCTGGTGAAGGACATGCGGGACACGGTCCGCAAATCGTTCACGTCGCCGGCGAACGGCCGCTGGCAGGTGATCCTCGTCGAGGACGCCGAGCGGTTGAACGAGAAATCGGGCAACGCCGTCCTCAAGGCGGTGGAGGAGCCGGCGCCGCGCACGGTCTGGCTGCTGTGCGCGCCCTCGCTGGAAGACGTCCTGCCGACCATCCGCTCCCGCTGCCGCCACCTGAACCTGCGGACACCCTCCGTCGACGCCGTCGCCGACATGCTCGTACGCCGTGAGGGCGTCGAGCCCGGCATCGCCGCCGCCGCGGCCCGCGCCACGCAGGGACACGTCGACCGGGCCAGGCGCCTGGCCTCCGATCCGGCCGCGCGCGAGCGCCGGGCGGCCGTGCTGAAGCTGCCGCTGCGGGTCGAGGACGTCGGCGGCTGTCTCCGGGCCGCCCAGGAACTCGTCGACGCGGCCGCCGAGGACGCCAAGCAGCTCGCCGAGGAGATGGACGACAAGGAGACGGAGGAGCTGAAAACGGCACTGGGCGCGGTCCAGGGCGGCCGGATGCCACGCGGCACGGCGGGCGTCATGAAGGATCTCGAGGACATGCAGAAGCGCCGCCGTACGCGGACGCAGCGCGACAGCCTCGACCTCGCGCTCACCGACCTCACGGGCTTCTACCGCGACGTCCTCGCCCTCCAGCTCGGCTCCCGCATAGCCCTCGCCAACGTGGACGCCGAGGACAGCCTGGAGCGTCTGGCCCGTGGCAGCGGTCCGGAGGCCACCCTGCGCCGGATCGAGGCGATCAACGCCTGCCGCGACGCCCTCGACCGGAACGTGTCCCCGCTGCTGGCGGTGGAGGCGATGACGATGGCACTGAGAGCGGGCTGAACGGGGTCATCCCCGAGCGGTGATCGGCGTACGGGGCCGGCGCGCGGAGATCACCCATCACCGCAGGTTGACGGCATAACTCGTACGAGCCACATCGCGTACGCAGCGCACTCGGGCCGTCGCACAGGGTTAGGCTCGCTTGATGTACATCAGGCGCGCCCTCCGCCCGACCGGCCGAAACCCCCGGCACCGTTACCCCCGGCGCCGTTCCGGAGTCACCGGCACCGTCACGATCCGTACCGTCGGCTCCCTGCTCGCCGTCGGGGCCCTGCTCGTCTCCGCGTGCTCCGCCGGGGGCGCGACGAGTTCCGGGACCGCGGCGGCGCAGGCGGCGCTCGCCGCACTGCCCCGTGCCACCCCCTCCGCGCTCAAGTCGTACTACGACCAGAAGCTGAACTGGCGCACCTGCGGCGTCCCCGGCTTCGAGTGCGCCACGATGAAGGCGCCGCTCGACTACGACCGTCCCGGCGCCGGCGACGTACGGCTGGCCGTCGCCCGCAAGAAGGCCACGGGGCCGGGCAAGCGGCTGGGCTCCCTGCTGGTGAACCCGGGCGGACCGGGCGGCTCGGCGGTCGGCTACCTCCAGCAGTACGCCGGTATCGGCTACCCGGCCGAGGTCCGCGCCCGCTACGACATGGTCGCCGTAGACCCGCGCGGGGTGGCCCGCAGTGAGCCGGTCGAGTGCCTCGACGGGCGGCAGATGGACGCGTACGCGCAGACGGACGTCACGCCGGACGACCAGCGGGAGGTCGACGGACTCGTCGACGCGTACAAGAAGTTCGCGGAGGGCTGCGGCCGGGACTCCCCGAACCTGCTCCGCCATGTCTCCACCGTCGAGGCGGCCCGGGACATGGACATCCTGCGGGCGGTGCTCGGCGACCAGAAGCTGAACTATGTGGGGGCTTCGTACGGGACGCTGCTCGGGGCGACGTACGCAGGCCTGTACCCGAAGCGGGTGGGCCGGTTCGTCCTGGACGGCGCGCTCGATCCGTCGCTCTCCGCCCGGCGGACCAACCTCGACCAGACGGCGGGCTTCGAGACGGCCTTCAAGTCCTTCGCGAAGGACTGCGTGCGGCACAGCGACTGCCCGCTGGGTGATCGGAACACGACGCCCGAGCAGGTCGGCGACAACCTGAAGGCGTTCTTCCAGAAGCTCGACGCCCACCCCATCCCCACCGGCGACGCGGACGGCCGCAAGCTCGGCGAGGCTCTCGGTACCACCGGCGTGATCGCCGCGATGTACGACGAGGGTGCCTGGCCGCAGCTGCGCGAGGCGCTGAACTCGGCGATGAAGAAGAACGACGGCGCGGGCCTGCTCGCCCTCTCCGACAGCTACTACGAGCGGGACGCCGACGGCGGCTACACGAACCTGATGTTCGCCAACGCGGCGGTGAACTGCCTGGACCTGCCCGCGGCGTTCTCCTCCCCAGACCAGGTGAAGGAGTCCCTGCCCGTCTTCGAGAAGGCCTCCCCGGTCTTCGGCGAGAGCTTCGCCTGGTCGTCCCTGAACTGCGCGTACTGGCCGGTGAAGGCCACGGGTGAGCCGCACCTCATCCAGGCGCAGGGCGCGGCGCCGATCGTCGTCGTCGGAACGACCCGCGACCCGGCGACCCCGTACCGCTGGGCCCAGTCCCTGGCGGCCCAGCTCTCCTCGGCGCGCCTGCTCACCTACGACGGCGACGGCCACACCGCCTACGGCCGCGGCAGCACCTGCATCGACTCCGCCATCAACACCTACCTCCTGCGCGGCACGCCTCCGGCCGAGGGAAAACGCTGCTCATAGCGCAGGTCACCGCCCCCGCAGACCCCGCTCCGGGGGCGGTACGAAGCACCCCTCGAAACTGTGTAGACTTACCGACGTTGCTGATCGCACCATGGTGCGTGCAGCGCGCCGCCTTAGCTCAGATGGCCAGAGCAACGCACTCGTAATGCGTAGGTCTCGGGTTCGAATCCCGAAGGCGGCTCAGTCAAACCCCAGGTCACAGTGCCCGTGACTTGGGGTTTTCTGTTGCTCGGGGGCAGGACGCGTCACGCTACCGGGATGCCGTGACTGTGCTTGCGTGAGCGGAGGGGTGGGGTGGGAAGGCCCTGCGACGTGAGGGAGCACGCTCTGGTAGACGTTCCGCGTGATCCGGGCCACGTTCTCGCTGACCTGACAGGTCAGACGATCCTCGACGGGGCCACTGGCCGACGACCAGCGCTGCTCTCCCGATCTTCACACCAGGTCGTGACCAGCAACTTCATGATGCACACCACTCATTGTCCCGGAATGCCTTCTCCAATGCGAAGCGCAGCCCAAGGCGTTGACCTTCCTGGTATGCGTGTGTGTATTCGATTTCCCCTAGTGTCCTACGAGCGTTCCGGAGACCGCGTTCGTGGTGGACGGTCAGGCGGGCGAAGCCGAAGAGGCGAGGAACGCCAGACGGGTGCCACACGCGGTTCACGGCCCCCAGCAGGACCGCCGCTGAGCGTGCGTCGCCGTAGGAGGAGAGCACCCAAGCCAGGGTCTCGCTCAGAGTCGCCTCCCCCATGTGTTCGTCGATCTCCCTGGCCTGTCGGAGCGCACGGTGGAGGAGTTGCAGTGCAACCTTCGGCCGTCCTGCTTCGCCGTGGTCGACGGCAAGGGCCCATAGCAGGTAGCACCGGTGCCATACGTTTCCTTGAGCCTCGGACATCGCCAGTGCCTGTTCAAGCAGGGCAGTGGAGCGAGAGTGGTCGCCCTCGATGACGGCGGAGAAGCCGAGTTGAGCGATGCACTGCTGTTGTGTCAGCAACGAGGCAGACCATTGCCCGGTTGCCAGGGCGGACCGTGCGTACCTTGCCGAGGTCTCCGTGTCCTCGGTGACCAGCGCGGCCAGGCTGCGCAGCTGGAGAAACGCGGCAGTGATTTCGGCTCTGGTCGCCTCGTGCGCCGAGCGGTCCGCGGTGCCGGACGCGATGGGCATGTCGGCCAGGGCTTGTTCGCTCCGGTTGATCATCTCGTGGGTGCTGTGGTGTTCTCCGTGCAGGAGGAGCAGAAAGCCAGCCACCCATGCGGCCTGGCACCATGTGGCGGTGGCCTCGATGGAGGGGGGTTGTGGGTGTTGTTCGAGCATCTTCCGCATCCAGTGTGCGCCCTCTCCCACGTTGGCCGACGTCAGACAGTGCAGCCAGAGGCCGAGGGACGCGCGCAGTACGGTCTCCGCCGGCTCACCGGTTGGCGGCGGTGCGGGGACGATCTGCCGCAGGTTGGGGTGCTCGGCACGCAGACGACGCAGCCAGTCGGCCTGTCCGGGCGAGCCGTAAGCGATCCCCGCCTGTGCGGCGAGGTTGAGATAGTACGCACGGTGGCGACGCAGGGCGGGTTGCGCGCGACCGCTCTCCGTGAGGCGTTCCTGCCCGTAGGCGCGAACGGTTTCGAGCATGTGCAGACGGGTTTGACCGCCCGTTTCGACGCTGGTGAGAAGTGACTTGTCCACGAGCCCGGCCAGGGCTTCGAATGCGTCATCGGTTGCGGCGGCATCGGGGAATCCGTCTTTTCCGGCGCGCGTGCAGAGCTGTTCGGCATCGGTCAGCAACACTCCGCCGGAACACAGCGACAGCTGTTGCCAGGCCGTCCGCTCGGCCTCAGTGCACAATTCGTAGCTCCAGTCGAAGAGTGTACGCAGCGCCTGGTGGCGAGGGTGCGCTGTGCGGTCGCCGCCGCCGGGGCCGAGGAGACGGAAGCGTCGGTCGAGTCGTTCCACAAGTTGGTCGAGGGTCAGTGTGCGCAGTCGTCTCGCGGCGATCTCCAAGGCGAGGGGCAGGCCGTCCAGCTTCTGGCACACACGGGCGACGGTGTGTTGGTTCGCCGCGGTGGTGCGAAAACCGGGGGAAGCGGCCTCGGCCCGGTCGGTGAAGAGGGCCACGGCCGGAGAGGCCACGGGGTCCTCCTCCAGGGCACATGTGTCGTGCCGGTGCCCGTTCGCCCAGGTGGGCAGGCCCAACGGTTTCACCTGCAACACATGCTCGGCACCGACATCGAGGGGCTGCCGGCTGGTGGCGAGGATGCGTAGCTCCGGCAGGAGTGCGAGCAAACCACGGGCAGTGTGAGCACATCCGTCCAGTACGTGCTCACAGTTGTCCAGCAGAAGCAGGACACTGCGACCCCGTAGCGCCACGCTAAGCGCGTGCAAGGGGTCTTGGCCCGCCTTGGCATGCACGCCTATGGCGGAGGCGACCGCCTCGGCGACGGCGTGGTTGCTGCCGAGGTCGGTCAGCTCCGCGCAGTACGTACCGTCTGTGAATCGGCCGGCCACCTCATGGACGATTCGCCTGGCCAAACGAGTTTTACCCACGCCGCCGATCCCGACCAGTGTGACCAGCCGGTTCCGCCCCAGCAACTCGTCGGCGGCAGCCAGCTCAGGTTCACGGCCCACGAAACTGTTGGCTTCCATATGGCCGAAGTCATGTGGAACGGCGCGGGCAGCCTTCCGCTGCGTCCCAAGCCCGTACAGGTCACGCCGCACGCGCTCCCAGCGCTCTTCCCACCGATGTGGATCCCCGCCGCAGGCACGGACGTAGGCCTGGAGTACTTCTCGGGTGGGAAGCCGATGCCCAGCGGCGGCCTGAGACAGGGTACTGGCAGCGAAATGGGACTCATCGGCCATCTCCATGTAGGTGAGTCCGGCCCTTTCACGCAGAGCGCGCAGCTCTAGCGCGAAGCCTTCCAGCGGACCCGCCTGTGGATCGAGCGGTTGCTCCCGTCGCCCCGGCCTGCCTGCCAATTCGTGCAACCTCCCCGGACGTCCGGTTGATTGGTTGATTAGGTCCGCTTCCACAGAGTGGTGAACAACCCTCGCCGTCCCCGATGCTCAAGTGCAGTCGCCCGGCCGACAGCAGACCGTCAGGCCGCCGTCGGCGGCTTTCACCAACTGGATTCCAGAAAGCCGACCGTTTGCGTGCTGACGGCATCGTCGACCGCCACACCTGGGCCGCACTGATCCGCCGCTGAACCCCTCTCCAACCCGCTCTCACGGAACCGATTCCGTACACGAAAGGAAGCAAACCCATGCGTACCTCCGTGCAGAACCGACGCATTGTCTCCACGGCCGTCTTGTCCGCCCTTCTCGCAGTCGGCGTCACAGCGACCGAGGCACCAACCGCCCTTGCCCATCCCGCCACGACGACTGCGGCGGTATCTCAGGCCTCCTCGCTGACCGTCAAGGCTGGTCGGCCTGGCGTCGACCCGACAGCGGTCCAACTGCGGCCGACCGCACACGGTTACGCGGCGAATGCCCGCGGCATTTCCCCAGGAGGAAGTGGTGCCGTCTTCCTGAAGTTCGACAAGAACCCGAACGATGTGACCTCGGCCAGGCTCTACGTCATGCGAGGCAACCGGGTGGTCGCCAGCTACCGCGCCGGATCGGGCGTCAACAAGAAGGTGTGTACGACAGGGAAGGGCTGGCTGCCCAACGCCACTTACACCATCGGCCTGCACTCCCGGACCTACGACGGCCAACTCATCAAGGGCTACGCGATCCGACTGGCCGACAAACGCTGCAACAACAACGGCACCACCGGCCGCAAGCGGACAGAGCTGTTCATTCACAGCGAGATGACCAGGACCGGAGGTCAGGGCGTCGGGGAGCGTCGGAAGTGGACCGAGCGCAACCCGAACGACTTTTATTCCAACGGCTGCATCAAGCTGCGCCCCAACGACATCAAGAGCATGTTCCGGCTGCTCGACCAGATCGGCTGGCCGCAGTCGCTGAAGGTCGTCAACTAGACCCCACCGTGGCCTGCTGATCCGGCCCCCGCGCCGGAAGCGGAGGTATCCGCCACCACGGCGGACCAGGCCCGGAACGCTCCGTAAAAAGAAAATGCCCCGCGCCCGCGGATACGTCCGGGGGTACGGGGCCTGAGTGAGGCGTTTTCCGAAGTGGGGTGTTCACGAGCGGGGTTGGCCTGTGCTGTAGGGAGCAGGGTGAAGATCGCTCACCGTCCGCAGCGTGATCGTTCCCCACGGTGCAAGACCGCTTGGCCGACCACGAACGAGGTGGCCATCTCTGCGTTGAACTCGATCACTTGTTGTCCTGCGCGGCAATTGGGCGGAGCCCCCGGTGCCGATGCTGGAGCCTTGGTGGTCGATGGACTGGGCATCGCCTCAGGACTCACTCGCCGTGAACTGGGGCTTTTGTTTTTTGCCGGAAGCGGGTGTGCGGCAGGATCTTCATGGTGCTGGGCAGGGCGGATCTACCGCCTGACCGTCGGGCGGTCCTGCGAACCGCCCCGTCCGGTCCGGCATGGGATGCCCGACCGCGCGCCTGGAGTGCCTCTTTTGGATCTTCGTCTCCAGGGTCCCGAGGGAGCGACACAGTGCGCGCCGTGGGCATATTCGATTGGTTCGACTGGATCTTTCTCGGCCTGGTCGCCTTGCAGGTTCTTGGCCTCGTCCCCATCATCCGCCGACTGCGCGGACTCGACCCCGCGGTGCGCTTCACGGCGCGCCTCGACCTGCTGGACGCCGTCGGTTGGCTGCTGGCCGTCGGCGGCTTCCTTCTCAGTTCTGTGGCGGCGGATTCTTGGCTCTGGCTCAGCCTGGCCGGCCTCGCGCTCATGGGTGTCGGCTACGCCGTGAAGGGCGTTCAGCTGCTCCGCGCCCGCCACCGCTCCGCAGCCTGATCCGGAAGGCGGGCTCAAGCGGGGGCAGTCTCAGTCGCAGTCTCATTCGGTGCTCGGTCCAGCACTGTGCACCGGGGTCCGCGCCGCCCATTTTCTGACCCGTCGTGCCCCGGGCCAGGGTCTCGGTCGGGAGCCTGAGCTGTTCTCGGAGCCGCCGGGTTGCGCGGCGGGCAAGTGCTCGCTTTCGCCAGGTGCGCGGAAAATCGCCGCAAACGGGGCGCAAAGTGAAGGGGAGTCGGGGGAACCGTCGGACCTGAGGCAACATCTTGGTGAACGACAGGCGTCGTCGTGGGCCGGATGGGGTGAGGGATGTCGGTGGAGCCGAGAATCGCGGTCGCGGTGGTGACCATGGGGAACCGGCCCGCCGAAGTCGACGCCCTGCTGGGGTCGGTGGCCAAGCAGGATCTCGCGCCCGCCCGCATCGTGATCGTCGGCAACGGCTCCCCGCTTCCCGAGTTCGCCCGCCGGCTGTCGTTGCCGGGTGAGGTCACCGTCGTGGAGGAGGACGAGAACCTCGGCTGCCCGGGCGGCCGCAATGTCGCCCTGGCCCGGCTGCGGGAGTTCGCGGACGTGGACGTCGTGGTCGAACTCGACGACGACGGGCTGCTGGTCGACTCCGACGTGCTGCGCCGCGTACGGGACCTGTACGCGGCCGATCCCCGCCTGGGCGTGGTCGGGTTCCGTATCGCCGACGAGCACGGCGAGACGCAACGCCGGCACGTGCCGCGGGCCGGGGCCGCCGACCCGATGCGGGGCGGGTACGTGACCGGGTTCCTCGGGGGCGCGCATGCCCTGAGCATGGCGATGCTGGCGGAGACCGGTGACTGGCCCGCCGCGTTCTTCTTCGCGCACGAGGAGACCGATCTCGCCTGGCGGGCCGCCGACGCCGGCTGGAAGATCCTCTACGCACCCGAACTCCTGCTCCAGCACCCGAAGACCTCGCCCGCCCGGCACGCCATCTACTACCGGGTCACGGCCCGCAACCGGGTGTGGCTGGTGCGGCGGCGGTTGCCGCTGCCGCTCATCCCCGTTCACCTGGGGGTGTGGATCGTCGTCACGCTCCTGCGGACCCGGTCGCTCGGCGGGCTGCGGGCCTGGTTCGGCGGCTTCGTGGAGGGCCTGCGTGAGCCTGCCGGGGAACGCCGGCCCATGCGCTGGCGGACCGTGTGGCGACTGACTCGACTGGGGCGACCGCCGGTTGTCTGAGGGCCCGCCGCCGCCATCGGTCACCTGAGGACCTGGGGCGCGGACGCCGTCGGGGGTCGCACGCGGGCGCGGACGAGGGCCCCGGTCGTTCACCTCCGACGACCGAGGCCCTGCGCGCCCTCGGACCGGGCCGCGGCGGCGACACTCCCCCGAGTTGCGCGTCTTGACGCGCGCACCGTCGAGGCCAGATCCGACGTAAAGATCACATCAGGCCTTGCCAACAGATCGCTAACATGTGGCCAACGGTCTACTTCGTTGCCGCTGCTCGACTGGCTTGAACTCGCCTTGCGGCTGCGCGATGCCACTGCTGCCTCGGCGGAGTCCGCCGGGTTCCGGCAGAGCGACCGTCAGGGACAGGGGTGGCCAGAATCCACCATGAAGTGACGAGAATCCGCCAATCACGGCAGGGTTCCGTCGGAGAGCGCGCGGTCGGGTGGGGCGCGCGGGAAGGCAGTGGGCGGCGTGATGCGGTGCGCGCTGCGGTTCGGACTGTTGGGGCCGCCGGTTCTGTACGACGCGGGGGAGCCCGCGACGGACCAGGTAGCCGGGGACGTTCCCGGCGCCGGGGCCCCCGTTCACGCCCGCGACGGAGTGCGCACCGTCGGCAGTCCCAAGGTGCGGTCCCTGCTGGCCGCGCTGCTGCTGGAAGGCGGCCGAGTCGTCCCCGTCGAGTCGCTCAAGGACATCCTGTGGGCAGGCGCGCCGCCCGCCTCCGCCCAGGCCTCGCTGCACAATCACGTGACCCGGCTACGTCGACTGCTCGACACCCCGGAGCGGCTGCGCGCGGTGCCGCCCGGCTATCTGCTGCGCGTCGAGCAGGGCGAGTTGGACATCCACGTCTTCGAGCGGCACGTCGCGGCGGCGCGCGGTGCGCATGCCGCGCGCGACTGGAGGCGAGTTCTGCGCGAGTGCGGGTCCGCGCTCACGCTGTGGAGGGGTACGCCGTTGAGCGGGCTGCCGTCCGAAGTGGGCGGGTACGCGTTCGTCCAGCGGCTCCAGGAAGCCCGGCTGCTCCTCCTGGACTGGCGCTACGACGCCGAGCTCGCCCTGGGCGGCTTCCGACTCTGCTCGCTCGTACCGGAGTTGGCGGCACTGTCCGCCGAGCATCCGTTGCGCGAGTCGTACCACCGCCAGCTGATGCTCGCCCTGCACCGCACCGGCCGACAGGCCGAGGCCCTCGCCGTCCACCGCGACCTGCGCACCCGCCTCGTCGAGGAACTCGGTGTCGAACCGGGACCAGGCGTGCGCGAGGCGCATGCGGAGGTGCTGCGAGGGGTGCCGGGGGAGGGCGCACGCGAAGGCGGTCTCGGTTCCATCGGTTCCATCAGCACCTTCGGTTCCCCTGGGTCTCCTGGTCCCCCTGCTTCCGGTGGATTCGGCGATTTCGGCGATTCCGGCGGTCGGGTGGCGGTGGCGTCGTCCGGCGGGTCCGATTTCGGCTCGGGCTCCGATGTCGGCTTCAGCTCTGGCTCGGGGGCCAACTCCGGCTCTGGTTCCGACGTCGGTCAGCGGGAGGCCTCCGCCGTCCCGCCCCTCTCTCCAGCGGCGAGCGCTTCCGCCGACGCGCCCCTCCGTCTTCCTCGTCCCGCGCAACTGCCCACCGCACCAGGACACTTCATCGGCCGTTCCGACGTCCTGCACGGCCTGCGCCGGACCTTGACCGCCGACGCTCCCGACGGCGACGGCGACGGCGACGGCGACGGCGACCGCGACCGCGACGGCACCCGTCCCCGTCCCCAGCCCGTCCCCCTCGCCGTCGTCAGTGGCATGGCCGGGGTCGGGAAGAGCGCCCTCGCGCTGCATGTCGCACACGGGCTGCGGGAACGTTTCCCCGACGGCCAGCTGTACATCAACCTGCACGGCGCCACGCCGGGCATGACGCCCCTCACCGCCGCCCAGGCCCTCGCCGCCCTGCTGCGCGACCTCGGCGCCGATCCCCGGCATGTACCCGAACACCCGGACGCCGCAGCCGCGTTGCTCCGCTCCCTCCTCGCCCCGACGCGCACGCTGATGGTGCTGGACGACGCCGGGAACGCCGGGCAGATTCGTCCGCTGCTGCCGGCCGGCACCGGCTGCGCGGTCATCGTGACCAGCCGTTCCCCGCTGACCGCCCTCGACGGCGCCCACCGCTTCCCGCTCACACCGCTCTCGGACGAGGACAGCGCGGCGCTGCTGCGCGCGGTGTCCGGCCGCGACGGCCTCGCCCCCGCCCACCCCCTCGTCGAACTCGCCGGCGGCCTCCCGCTGGCTCTGCGCGTCGTCGCCGCCCGGCTCGCCGCGCGCCGCGCCCTCACCCCCGACGTGCTCGCCGGTCAACTGGCCGCCACCGGACGGCTGCACCACCTGGAGTACGACGACCTGAGCGTCCGCCGCTCCCTCGCCGTCGCCCACGACGCGCTGGCCGCCTCGGAGCGCGAGACCGACCGGGACGCGGCCCTCGCGCTGCGCCGCGTCGGCGCGCTCGATCTGCCCACGTACGGCGCCCCCCTGATCGCCCGGCTCACCGGCACCGACGAGCGCCGCGCCGAGGCCGCCCTCGACCGTCTCGTGGAGGTGGCCCTGCTGGAAGAGACGGCATACGGCCGCTACGCCCCCCACGACTTGGTCCGCGACTACGCCCGCGAACTCGCCGAAACGGAGACCGACCAGGGGCCCGGGCACGGCCCCGGCCAAGGACCCGGGCGCGGCAACAGTCAGACGAAGGGTCCCGGGAACGGTCCCGTAAACGACCGCGCATCCACCACCGCCCTCCTCGTGACCGCCCTGCGCTGGTACGCCGCCGTCGCCGAGCGCCTGCTCACCGCGATCGTCGAGCCGGGCCACGACCAGGACGACCGCCGTCGGCCGACCGCGTCCCAGCCGTCCGGCCGGCCGGGGCCCACCGTGCCGCCCTTCGGCAGTCCCGAAGAGGCCTTCGCCTGGGGCGACCTGGAGCTGGAGAACATCGTCACGCTGGTGCGCCACCACACCGAGGACGCGGGGGAGGGCACGGTGGAGATCGCGGGGGACGACACCGAGGACACGGAGGACACCTCCCGCGTCGTCGCCCATCTCTCCGCCCTCCTCCGGCTCTTCCTCCCCTACGTCCAGCGCAGCGGCCGTCTCGTCGAGATGGAGGTGCTCGGGCGGGCCGCGCTCTCCGTGGCCCGGCGGCTCGGGGACGCGGCGGCCGAGGCCTACGCACTGGGTGATCTCGTCGCCCTGCACTTCCTGACCGGCCGCCAGCGCGAAGCCCTCGCCCTCAACGACCGCGCGCTGACGATCTGGCGTCGGCTGGAGAGGTCCTCCCGGACCCGGCGCTGCCTCAACAACCGGGGACTGCTGCTCGAAGGGCTCGGCCGCTACGAGGAGTCCGGTGCGGCGCTGCTGCGGAGCCTGGAGCACTCGCGGCAGCTGAACGACCCCCTCGGCGAGGCCGTCACCCACAGCCACCTCGGCAACCTGTACGAGCACACCGACCCGCGGGCCGCCATCGAGCAGCACCGGCGCTCCCTCGCCCTCGGGGACGAGATCGGCGCCGTCATCGTGCGGTACTCCGCGCACTGCAACATCGGCTTCGCCCATCTGACCCTCGGCGAACCGGCCGCCGCGCTGCCGCACTTCGAGGAGAGCCGGCGCATCCTCGGCGGCCACGGCGACTGGCACGGCGAGTCCCAGACCCGGCTCGGTCTGGTACGCACCCTGCGGCTGCTGGGCCGCGCCGAGCAGGCCGGCCGGGAGTGTGCCGAGTTGCTGCACCGCGCGGACGCCCGCGCCGACCGCTACACCGGCGGACTCGCCCGGCACCAGAACGGACTCCTGCTGCACGAGCGGGGGCGCGTCGGGGAGGCGTACGAGGAGTGGTGTGCGGCGCTCGCGGCGCTGGACGGGACGGACGAGAAGGCGGTCGTCGCGGAACTCACCGCACTGCTCTCCGCGCCCCGCTGATCCCGCCGCTCACTTCGCGTCCGCGTAACACTCCACCACCGCCGTCGTGAACGGAAACCGCACCGGCGTCTCACCGAACGTCAGCCGCCCCGCCAGGGCCGACGCCTCCCGGATCGCCGCGACGACCGTGTCGGCCTCCTCCGCCGGACAGTGCACGATCACCTCGTCGTGCTGGAAGAAGACCAGTTCGGCCGCCAGACCCGCGCAGGTCCGACGCAGGGCGGCGAGCAGCAGCAGGGTCCAGTCCGCCGCACTGCCCTGGACGACGAAGTTGCGGGCGAAGCGGCCACGGGCGCGGGCGTCGGTGGAGGCGTGACCGGGCATCCATCCCTGCTCCACGGGCTGCCCGGCCGGATCCTCCTGGGGCATCCCCGCTTCCTCCGCTCCGTCGTCTCCCGCCCCGGCCGCCGGCGGGCAGGTGCGCCCCAGCCAGGTCCGCACCAGCCGCCCTTCCTCCCCGGCCCGCGCCGCGTCGTCGACGTACGCCACCGCCTTGGGGAAGCGGCGTCTGAGGGCGGCGAGGTTCTTCAGCCCGTCGCCGGAGGTCTGGCCGTAGACCGCGCCGAGCACGGCCAGCTTGGCCTGGGCGCGGTCGCCGGAGAAGGCGCGGTCGGAGACCGCCTGGTACAGGTCGCTCTCCCGGCCGGCCACCTCCATCAGGCCGGGATCACGGGAGATCGCGGCGAGCACCCGCGGCTCCATCTGGTCGGCGTCGGCGACGACCAGCCGCCAGCCGGGTTCGGCCACCACGGCGCGCCGGATGACCTTGGGGATCTGCAAGGCGCCCCCGCCATTGGTCACCCAGCGTCCGGTGACCGTCCCGCCCGCGAGGAACTCGGGCCGGAACCGTCCGTCCCGCACCCAGTCCTGGAGCCAGGACCAGCCGTGCGCGACCCAGATCCGGTACAGCTTCTTGTACTCGACCAGCGGCTTCACCGCCGGGTGGTCGAGGGACTCGATCTCCCAGCGGCGGGTCGATCTGACCTTGATCCCGGCCTGGGCGAAGGCCTTGATCACATCGGCGGGCAGGTCGGGCCGCACCCGGCGGCCGAATGCGGCCGACACCTCGTCCGCGAGCTCGGCCAGGCGCCGGGGCTCACCCCCGCCGGTGTAGCGGTCGCCGAGCAGTTCGTGCAGCACCTCCCGGTGTATGTCCGCGCTCCACGGCAGCCCCGCGCGGTTCATCTCGGCGGCCACCAGCATCCCCGCGGACTCGGAAGCCGTCAGCAGCCGGAGCCGGTCGGGGTGGGCGGCCCTGTCGTGCCGCCGCTGCTGCTCGGCGTAGACCTCGACGAGGTCCGTCAGCGGCAGGCGGCGGGAGCCCTGCGGTTCGAACAGCGGGGACTGCGCGCCGGGTTCGGCGGAGCGCTGGGGCGGGTCCGGTGGTACCGGGCCGCCGCGCAGCCGGGCCAGCGCGGCGGACGCCGACCGGGGTTCGCCGGAGCGGCCCTCGTGGCCGAGGAGGAGCGTCTCCGCGTCCTCCATGTCGTAGCACCGCTCTACTCGCACCCCCGTGGCGAGCAGCCGCGGATAGACCTCGGCGGTGGAACGCCACACCCAGCGGGTGACGTCCGGTCGGCGGCGCACGGCCTCGGCGAGGTCCGGCTCCCGCAGCACCGGCCCGGCGGGCAGCCCGTCCGGACCGAGGGGGGCGACCTCCGCGCCACCGTCCTCGGCCGGAGCGAGCGCCCATCGGTCGGCCATGTCGAGAGTGTGGCAGGGGGGTCTGACAATGGCCTTGACCTGCGGTTTCTCGCCTCGCTGCGGATGCCTGCCCCAGCCCCCGGTCCCTGCCCCAGCCCCCGGTCCCTACTCCTGCTCCTGCTCCTGCTTCTACTCCTGCTCCTGCTCCTGCTCCTGCTCCTGCTGCGGAGTCTGCCCCTGCCCCGGAGCCTGTCCCTGTTCCCGGTGTTCCTGGCGTTCCCGGGTGCGCAGCACCTCGTCCAGGACCTCCGCCACGAACTGCTCGGACCGGGCCTTGTCGATGCCGAGGCCGCTCAGTACGCCCTCGCCGTTCTCGAACTCCAGCAGGGCCAGCAGGATGTGCTCGGTGCCGATGTAGTTGTGGCCGAGGCGGAGGGCCTCGCGGAAGGTGAGTTCCAGGACCTTCTTGGCGGCCGGGCCGTACGGGACCAGTTCGGGGCCCTTCTCCGCGGCCGGCGGGAGCGCCGCGGCCGCGGCCCCGCGGACCGCCTCCAGGGAGACGCCCTGCGCGGTGAGGGCCTTGGCGGCGAGTCCCTCGGGCTCGGCGAGCAGGCCGAGGACGAGGTGCTCAGGGAGGCCCTCGGTGCCGCCGGCTGCCTTGGCCTCGCTGTGGGAGGCCATGATGACGTTGCGGGCCCGCGGGGTGTAGCGGCTGAAGCCCTGACTGGGGTCGAGGTCGGCCGACTCCTTCGGCACGAACCGCTTCTGCGCCGCCTGCCGGGTGACGCCCATGCTCTTGCCGATGTCCGTCCAGGAGGCGCCCGAGCGGCGCGCCTGGTCCACGAAGTGGCCGATCAGATGGTCGGCGACCTCGCCCAGGTGCTCGCCGGCGAGCACCGCGTCCTGGAGCTGTTCGAGGGGCTCCACGTGGACCTTCTTGATCGCGGAGATCAGGTCGTCGAGACGTACGGATGACGTGATGGTCGGTTGCGTCGACATGTGTCAACCGTAGGTTGACACCCGGATCGCGTCAACCCTCGGTTGACAGTACGGTCGCCGATCATCGGCAGTCGTGTGGGTCGACGACCTCGTGGCACGATCGACGGGTGAGCAGTACGACCAGCACCGTCGGGCGCGCCTTCGAGGCCGCTCTCTACGACGGCACCGACACCTCCCTCGACACCGGCGCCTCGCTTCTCGCGTCCGACCCGGCGGCCGACCCCGAACTCGACTCCCGGGGAAGGGAGTTCGTGGCCACGGCCTGGCGGCGCGGCTGGCAGCCCGCCGACCTGGTGCGCCTGGTGCGGCGCGACCTGGATGACGTACACGTACGTCTCATATCGGTGTTGGTTCGCGCGCAGGCGCCCGACGACGGGCCGCGCGGCCCCCGTTGGGCGGCACAGCTCGACGAGCTCGCCGCCGTCGAGGAGCCACCCCGCGCCGACCGGTTCTCGCACGCCACCGCCGTCCTGGAGCTGTACCGGCTGCTGCTGCGGCTGCCCACGCTGGAGCCCTTGGCGGAGCCCGCGCCACGCCAGCCCGGAGCCGGCTCCGACACCCGCATGCTCGGCCGGATCCGTGCGCTGCTCGCCAAGGCGGAGGCGACCGGGTTCCCGGAGGAGGCGGAGGCGCTGAGCGCCAAGGCGCAGGAGCTCATGGCCCGGCACAGCGTCGACGAGGCGCTGCTCGCCGCCCGCGCCCAGGCCCCCGACGCCCCCGGCGCCTGCCGGATCGGGGTCGAGCCGCCGTACGAGCAGGCCAAGGCGGTGCTGCTGAACGCGGTCGCTGACGCGAACCACTGCCGGGCCGTGTGGAACGAACCCCTCGGCTTCTCCACGGTCGTCGGATTCGAGGCCGACCTGGAGGCCGTCGAACTCCTCCACACCTCCCTGCTCGTGCAGGCCACGACGGCCATGACCCGGGCGGAGGCCGCCCAGCGGGCGGGCGGCCGCAAGCGGACCAAGACCTTCCGGCAGTCGTTCCTGGCGGCCTACGCCCACCGCATCGGCAGCCGCCTGGCGGCAGCGGCGGAGACCCAGGTGAGCGACGACCTGCTGCCCGTCCTCGCCTCCCGCGAGGTCGCGGTCACCGCGGCGACGGACCGGATGTTCCCGGCGACGACGACGACCCGCCTGCGCGGGGTGAGTGACGAAGCGGGCTGGACGGAGGGCGCCGAGGCGGCGGACCGTGCCCAGGTGCGATCCCGCCCCCGGCTGCCCTGACTGCCTTGGCCTGACCCGGCTGCCCTGACCTGGGCCGCCCGGCCGGTCTCCGCCCGTTCCCTTGTCCGCGGTACGCAGCCGGCCGCAGGTCTGCCCGCGAGAGCCGCGAGCCGTCCGCAGCCGTCAGCCGCCCGCGGCCGTCAGCCGCCCACCCGCTGGCCCCGTGGCCCGTCGGCCCGTCCGTCAGTCGCCCGCCTGCTGGAAGGCGCTGACCGAGGCGTCCGGCTGGTCCGTGCCGTTCTTCAGCGCGACATCGCCGTACGACCAGTCGAAGCCGTGGGTCGCGTCGGCGCCGGGCAGGGCGAACTTCACGGCCTCGACGGCGAGGCTCTTGGTGCCGCCCGCCGCGCCGCGCACGTAGGTGAGGGTGAAGGTGGCGGTCGCGTCCTTGGCGAGGGTCAGCTTCTGCGCCTGCGCGGCCTCGTCCTGCGCCACGGCGGAGGAGGTTCCGCCGGCCTGGAGGGTGACGGCCGGGAAGCCGTCCAAGGCGCACTCGGAGCCGGTGTTGGTGAGCGTGACGGAGACGTTGCCGCTGTCCCCGGCGGCCGGGGCGGCGTTGACCGGCCCGACCTCCACGCCGATCGCGTCGATCGCGCAGGCGCCGCCGCTGCCGGTGGTCTTCTCGTCGTTGGTGTCACCGCCGCCGCTGTCGCACGCGGTGAGAAGGAGGGCCGCGGCGAGGGCGGCGACGGTGATCGGCATGGCGCGCATGAGGGGTCCCCTGAGATCGTGACGGTGCTCATGGATCATCACGCATGAACCGGCCGTCCCGTTGCGCGCCCCCCGGGTGTCAGGACCCGAGACTCGCCGTGGGCAGCCCGGAGGGCAGCTGGCCGCCCTCGGACCGGGTGTAGGTCTCCTTGCCGAGATCACCCTCCCAGGTGACCTTCAGTGTTCCCTTGTTGACGGAGTCGACCATGCCGGTCGCCCGGTCGTCGCTGCCGTCCGTGCACTTGAGGCGGATCATCCGCATCCCGGCCTCCTCGCCCGCGGTACCGCTGCACACGGTGCCGTTCGTGGCGAACAGCCCCGCCTGCTTGCCGGTGATCACCAGCGCCACGGCGTGGCCGTCGGTCGTGGCGAGCCAGCTGCCTTCCAGGTCGGTGTCGGTCGTGGTGGTCCCACCGGTACCGCCGCCGGAGTCCGCCGTCGCGGTCGTGGCCGAACCGGGGCTCGTGGAGGACTCGTCCGCGGAATCGCCGCCACCGCCGCACGCGCTCAGCGCGAGGACACCCGCGAGCCCCGCACCCGCGGCCGCGAGCCGCACCCATCGGCGCGACGAGCCGCGTGCCGTGCCGCGTGAAGGTCGTGCGAAGGTCGCCGTAGTCACTGGAAGCTCCCAAGCAAGTAGCCGGCCGGCCCACGGACCGAGGGACCGCAGCAAGCTACCAGGACGGGTCCGGAGGACGGCCGTCCGTGGCACCGCCGATCCACGTACAGCCGACGTACACGGCCCACTCCATCCGACGTACGAGGATCACCCCATCCATATGAGAAGTTCCGGTCCGACCGCTCGAACAGCGTCCGTGAACTGCTCGACCGAGGGCCCGCCGAAGGGCTGATCCGGGCGCCGCACCGATTTCGAGGCCTGGCCCCGCATTCGGTGACGACTCCCCGGTCATCCGCGTGAATGAGTACTTCCGGCCGCCGACCCGCCGGGCCTGCGTCGAGGAGTTGCGGTTCCGGTGTCGTAGAAGGGGAACATTTGGCCTACGCCTAAGAGCGGATGCTGTCCGTCCGCCCGACCGAGCCCGCTCCGCCATCCTGCTGATCGGACGATCATGTGGACGGTGGAACACAAGGGGCCCGTCGCGCGTCTGTTCCTCATGCACGCGCGAATGCCGCGCGTGCCGCGGGGCACATGCTGGAGACGGCGTCGGTAAAGGGGTCGTCAAAGCTGTAATCGCGAGACCACCCCGCGTGCACGTGCATATGCCCATGCATCTGCACATGAACAGAGCTATGATCCGGGTCAGTTGACCACTGCATCAATGGCCACACCAGCCAAGTGCACCACCTGGGAGCGACCTGTGGACCACGACGTTGACGGGGGGTACGACGTGTACAACGGCATGGCGGCCACACAGTTGAGCGGGGTTGCCTGGCAGAAGAGCCGGCACAGCAACTCGCAGGGATCCTGCGTGGAGTTCGCCCGGCTGCCGGGCGGTGACGTGGCGGTGCGCAACTCGCGATTCCCCGACGGTCCCGCGCTCGTCTACACGCGGGCCGAGATCGAGGCGATGCTGCTGGGCATCAAGGACGGCGAGTTCGACCACCTGATCGTGGGCTGATCACCGGCTGCCCACGGCCCCCGTCCGGCCGGGGCGCCGTCGGAGGCGGAAACTGTCGGATATTTCGTTAACGCGCGTAGAACCGCGGCGCCAGGAAGCGCCGCGGTTCGTCATTCGGCGGGCGGCGGCAGATGGAACAGCGCCCAGACCACCTTTCCGTTGAGCGTGCCCGCCAGCGGATGCCAGCCCCAGCCGTCGCTGAAGGAGTCGACCAGGAACAGCCCGCGCCCCGACTCCGCGGAGAAGTCGTCCGTCTCGCGCGCCACGGGACTGTCGTGGCTGGGGTCGCGCACCGCGCACACCAGCCGCTCGGTCCAGCACATCAGATGCAGCCGCACGGACGGCTGCTGCTCCGGTACGCGCGCGGTGTCGTGCGGCAGCGCGTGGCGCAGGGCGTTGGTGACGAGTTCGGAGACGACCAGGCAGACGTCGTCGAAGCGCTCCTCCATGTCCCACTGGTCGAGCGTCGTGCGCGTGAACCGTCTTGCCTCGCGCACCGCTTCGTAGCGGGCGGGCAGGGCGCAGGAGGCGGCGCTGGACACGGCCGAGGGATCCAGTGGCGGAAGGCCCTGCCGTAACGGCTCGAGCATGGTCGATCCATTCGTCCCCATGCGAGGCACTCCCGGGAATTCGCGGTCGTTGCGATGCAGCGGTGGCGCGGGACCATGGTTTCGGATGCGCACAGCAGATGCAAGGGCAGATGCACGTGCACGTGACCGAATTGGACCCGCCCGTACCGCTTCTTGGCCATTTTTTCCGCCATCTTCATGCGCCCCCCTTGCCGCCCGTTCGTGCTCTCCTTGCTTCTTCCTGTGCACATCCTTTGGCTTCTTTCCATCTCTGTAATCGGACGAGTACTGCTCGGAGTGTTTTAGTGGCAGACTTCGGCCCCTGAAGACGTTGGGGAGGCTGGCGAACGTGAGCGCGGGAGAGCCAGGATCGGTGGTGCGGCGCATGCTGCTCGGCTCGCAACTCAGGCGACTGCGCGAGGCGCGCGGGATCACCCGCGAGGCGGCGGGGTACTCCATCCGTGCTTCCGAGTCGAAGATCAGCCGGATGGAGTTGGGCCGGGTGAGCTTCAAGACCAGGGATGTCGAGGACCTGCTGACGTTGTACGGCATCACCGACGAGGCGGAGCGCAACTCGCTCGTCGCCCTGGCCCGGGAGGCCAACGTCGCCGGCTGGTGGCACAGTTACTCGGACGTCCTGCCCAGCTGGTTCCCCACCTACGTGGGCCTGGAGGGCGCCGCGTCCGCGATCCGCGCCTACGAGGTGCAGTTCGTGCACGGCCTGCTCCAGACCGAGGCGTACGCCCGCGCGGTCGTGCGGCGCGGTATGAAGGGTGCGAGCGAGGCCGACGTCGAACGACGGGTGACACTGCGCCTGGAGCGGCAGAAGTACCTCGTCTCCGAGAACGCCCCCGACGTCCACATCGTCCTGGACGAGGCCGCCCTGCGCCGCCCCTACGGCGAGCGCGAGGTGATGCGCGAGCAGCTCCAGCACCTCATCGAGATCTCCGAGCGGCCCAACGTCCGGCTCCAGATCATGCCGTTCAGCCTCGGCGGGCACTCCGGTGAGTCCGGCGCCTTCACCGTCCTCAGCTTCCCGGAGTCCGATCTGTCGGACGTGGTCTATCTGGAGCAGCTGACCAGCGCGCTGTATCTGGACAAGCGTGAGGACGTCGCCCAGTACGAGCACGCGCTGAAGGAACTGCAGCAGGACAGCCCCGGCCCGGACGAGAGCCGGGATCTGCTGCGGGGGCTTTTGCAGCTGTCGTAGGGATAACCCTCGATATCGCCGCCAAGGGCTTGCGCATCCGCCTTACACCACTCCAACTCGCGTGCTTCGCCCGTACGATGACGTGTGATCAGACCGACAGTCGAACGGGGGTTGACCGGGGTGTCTGGCTCGACTGCTTCGGCGGCAAGGGGATTGAGGGATCACATGTCGTCCTGCTTCACCGAACTGGCCCTGCAGTACATCGACGGCGAGTGGCGTCCGGGCACCGGCTCCTGGGACATCATCGACTTCAATCCGTACGACGGCGAGAAGCTGGCCTCGATCACGATAGCCACCATCGACGAGGTCGATCAGGCCTATCGCGCGGCCGCGCGGGCCCAGAGAGCGTGGGCCGACGTCAACCCGTACGCCCGGCGCGACGTCTTCGACCGGGCGCTGCGGCTGGTCGAGGAGCGCGAGCGGGAGATCACCGAGGCGATCATCGCCGAGCTCGGCGGCACGCATGTGAAGGCACGCTTCGAGATCCACCTCGCCAAGGAGTTCCTGCGCGAGGCGGCCCAGCTGGCGCTGCGCTCCGAGGGCCGGCTGCTGCCCTCGCCGGTCGACGGCAAGGAGAACCGCCTCTACCGCGTCCCGGTCGGCGTCGTGGGCGTCATCAGCCCCTTCAACTTCCCCTTCCTGCTGTCCATCAAGCCGATCGCCGCCGCGCTCGCCCTCGGCAACGCCGTCGTCCTCAAGCCGCACCAGGACACGCCCATCGTCGGCGGCACGCTGATCGCGAAGATCTTCGAGGACGCGGGCCTGCCGGGCGGGCTGCTGAACGTCGTCCTCACGGACATCGCCGAGATCGGCGACGCGTTCATCGAGCACCCGGTGCCGAAGGTCATCTCCTTCACCGGCTCCGACAAGGTCGGCCGGCACATCGCCACCGTGTGCGCAGCCCAGCTCAAGCGCTCGGTCCTCGAACTGGGCGGGAACAGCGCCCTGGTGGTCCTCGACGACGCCGACATCGACTACGCGGTCGACGCGGCCGTCTTCAGCCGGTACGTCGACCAGGGCCAGGTCTGCATGGCCGCGAACCGGGTGCTGGTGGACCGCTCGGTCGCGGACGAGTTCACGAAGAAGTTCGTCGCCAAGGTGCGCACCCTGAAGACCGGCGATCCCAGTGACCCCCAGACGGTCATCGGACCGGTCATCAACTCCCTCCAGGCGAACGCGATCTCGGCAGCCGTCGACCAGGCCGTCGCCGAGGGCGCCACGGTCCTCGTGCGGGGCGCGACGACCGACAACCTGGTGGAGCCCTCCGTCCTGACGGACGTGCCCGCGGACTCCTCCCTCCTGCACAAGGAGATCTTCGGACCCGTCGCCCTCCTCGTCCCCTTCGACGGCGAGGAGGAGGCGATCCGCGTCGTCAACGACACGCCCTACGGGCTGAGCGGCGCCGTCCACACGGCGGACGTGGAGCGGGGGGTCGCCTTCGCCAAGCGGGTCGACACCGGCATGTTCCACGTGAACGACGGCACCATCCACGACGAGCCCCTCGTCCCGTTCGGCGGCGAGAAGCACTCCGGGATCGGCCGGCTGAACGGCGAGACCACGCTGGACGCCTTCACCACGCTGAAGTGGATCTCGGTCCAGCACGGCCGCAGCTCGTTCCCGTTCTGAGCCGGGTCCTAACCTGGGCCCCATGTCAGCGATCCGTCTCCTCGTGCTGGGCGCCGTCCGTCAGCACGGGCGGGCCCACGGCTACCAGGTGCGCAACGACCTGGAGTACTGGGGCGCGCACGAGTGGTCCAACGCCAAGCCCGGCTCGATCTACCACGCCCTCAAGCAGATGGCGAAGCAGGGACTGCTGCACGCGCACGAGGTGGCGCCGTCCACGGCGGGCGGCCCGCCGCGCACCGAGTACGAGATCACCGGCCAGGGCACCGAGGAGTACTTCAGGCTGCTCCGGGAGTCCCTGACGTCCTACGACCAGAAGATGGACGTCCAGTCGGCGGCCGTCGGCTTCCTCGTGGACCTGCCGAGGGCGGAGGCGGTGGCGCTGCTGAAGGAGCGGATCCGGCGGATCGAGGCCTGGCGGGCCGAGGTCACCGGGCACTACCTCCCGGAGGAGGGGCCCGGTGACCTCGGCCACATCGGCGAGATCATGAACCTCTGGGTCCACACCGCCGACTCCGACGCCGCCTGGACCCGGGGGCTGGTCGCCCGGCTGGAGGCGGGCGCGTACACCTTCGCCGGGGAGGGCGAGCCGTTCGTCGGCGTCCTGGCCGAGGGCCAGGAGAACCCGTACGCGACGGGGGAGCGGCATCCGGGGGACGCGCACTGACCGCACGCGCCCGCACGCGCGTGGGGGCATCCCCCAGGCCCCCCACGCGCGGGGGCCCTAGTGGTGGAACCCCGTCGCCGCCTGCTTGTCCCGGGTCAGCGGGTGCGGCAGGCTGCGCAGTTGCGGCAGGAGGCGGGTCAGGTCCTCCAGGAACAGTTCGGCCAGGTCGGAGGAGAAGCCGTTGCGGCAGACGACCCGGATCACCGACAGGTCCTCACGGTTCGGCGGGAAGGTGTAGGCGGGCACCAGCCAGCCGTGCTCGCGCAGCCGCCGGGAGACGTCGAAGACGTCGTACGCCGTGACGTCGTCGGCCGTCGTGAAGGCGAACACCGGCAACTGGTCGCCCCGGGTGAGCAGCCGGAAGTCGCCGAGCTCGGCCACCCGCGCGGCCAGGCCCGTGGCCACGTCCCGGGTGCTCTGCTGCACGGCCCGGTAGCCCTCGCGGCCCAGCCGCAGGAACGTGTAGTACTGCGCGACGACCTGGGCGCCGGGCCGGGAGAAGTTGAGGGCGAAGGTCGGCATGTCGCCGCCCAGGTAGTTGACCCGGAAGACGAGTTCTTCGGGGAGGGCCTCCTTGTCGCGCCACAGCGCCCAGCCGACTCCCGGGTACACCAGTCCGTACTTGTGCCCCGAGGTGTTGATCGAGGCCACGCGCGGGAGCCGGAAGTCCCAGACCAGGTCCTCGTCGAGGAAGGGCGCGACCATCCCGCCGGACGCGCCGTCGACGTGCACCGGGATGTCGAGGCCGGTGCGCTCCTGGAGGGCGTCCAGGGCCGCGCAGATCTCCGCGATGGGCTCGTAGGAGCCGTCGAAGGTGGAACCGAGGATGCCGACGACCCCGATGGTGTTCTCGTCGCACAGCTCGGCCGCGCCCTGCGCGTCGAGGTGGTAGCGGTCGCCCTCCATCGGGACCAGCCGGGCCTCGACCTCCCAGAAGTTACAGAACTTCTCCCAGCAGACCTGGACGTTGACGCCCATGACGAGGTTCGGGCGGGCTCCCGGATAGCGGTCGGCGTTGCGCCGCGTCCAGCGCCGCTTGAGCGCCATCCCGGCGAGCATGCACGCCTCGCTCGACCCGGTCGTCGAACAGCCGACGGCCGCCGAGGGATCGGGGGCGTGCCACAGGTCGGCGAGCATCGCCACACAGCGCCGCTCCAGTTCGGCGGTGCGCGGGTACTCGTCCTTGTCGATCATGTTCTTGTCCCGGCACTCGGACATCAGCACGTCGGCCTGCGGTTCCATCCACGTGGTGACGAACGTGGCGAGGTTCAGCCGGGAGTTGCCGTCCAGCATCAGCTCGTCGTGCACGACCTGGTACGCCGTCGCCGGCGACAGGGGCCTGTCCGGGAGCCGGTGCCGGGGCGGGGCCTCGGTCATGCCGGCGACCGGGTTCGCCTCCCCGAAGAACGGGTTCACGGACAGGGTGCGTTCCGCGTGCTTCGCGGGGCCTTTGTGCAGCGCCATCGGGATTCTCCTCGGAGGGGATCGGCGGACGGATCAGCGGACCGGGGTTCCGTCGTCGTGCAGTTGCATCTGCGGCCGTCCGGTCACCAGCAGCCAGGCGGCGAGCGAGGCGATGCAGAGCAGGGTGAGGATGGCCGGTGAGGTCACCAGGAGCGCGGCGGTGAACAGGCTCACCCAGCCCTGCCGGGTGATCGCCAGGAGCATGCCCAGCACCCCCGACGCCACGCCCAGCGCCGGCGGCACCGCGGGCACCAGGGCGTGGGCGCACAGGCCGAGCGCGGTGCCGACGAAGACGGCCGGGAAGATGCGCCCGCCCCGGAAGCCGCAGGACGCGGCGACGAGCAGCGCGGCCAGCTTCACCACCGTCATGGTGGCGAACTGTGCCGCCGTCCAGCCCTCGGGATCGCTCGCCAGTTCCCCGATCTCGTCCAGCCCCTTGAACAGCGTCAGATGGCCGCCCAGCGCGCCCAGCGCCCCGAGGACGACACCGCCGGCCGGAAGCATCAGCATCGGGTGCCGCAGCCGCCGGAAGGCGCCGTGGACGTAGGGGAAGGCGTAGACGGCGCACATGCCGAGCAGCGCGGCCACCGAGGCGATCACGACGGCCGCCAGGACGTCGCCCGCGCCGGGCGGGCCGAGCGGGGGCAGCGGGAGGTCGAAGGTCGGGTGGGCCACCAGGCTGGTCGTGACGGCTCCGGCCGCGGCCGCGAGCAGCGGCGCGAAGAGCTTGTCCCAGAGCCGCCCCCGCGCCGGGTGCCCGGTGAACGCCTCGGAGATGACCAGCGCCGCCGCCACCGGGGTGCCGAACAGCGCGCCGATGGTCGCCGCCTCCGCCAGCAGTCCCCACAGCTCTCCGGGCTGCCGGGGCAGGGCCAGATGGCCCAGCCAGCAGGCCAGGCCGACGTTCACGGCGATGATCGGGTTCTCCGGTCCGAGGCTCGGCCCGCCGGCCAGCATCAGCGCGGCCGCCAGCAGCAGGCCCGGCAGCACCACGGGCGGGAGCGTGGGGGCGTCCAGGCCGGTGGTGGCGGGGTCGGGCCCGGCGTGCCCCGGAACCTTCCACACCACCAGCCCGACCGCGATGCCGGTCGCGGTGAGCATGACGAACGTCCACAGTACGGAGTACCTGCCGATCCCCAGGGCGTCCGGCAGGTTGTTCCACAGCACGTCCTGGAATCTCTCGGCCGCGGCGCTCACACCGACGAACAGCAGGCTCGACCCCACGCCCACGACGACAGCGGGCAGGATCTGCGGCAGCAGCGCGCGTGCGGGGGTCGCCAGGGCGACGGGTTCCTGCTGCGCGGTGTCCTGAGCCACGCGCTCACCATAAGCGGACATAACGGACTCAACATCCCGAAGATCCGGGCTTGCACCTCACGTGGCGTGAGGGCTCAGCGTGGAGCGCGTACCGAGAAGGGAGCGGAAGTGGGCTACTCCGTGGGACAGGTCGCCGGATTCGCCGGAGTCACGGTGCGCACGCTGCACCACTACGACGACATCGGCCTGCTCGCCCCGGGCGGGCGCAGCCACGCGGGTCACCGGCGCTACAGCGACGCCGACCTCGACCGGCTGCAACAGATCCTGTTCTACCGAGAGCTCGGCTTCCCGCTCGAAGAGGTCGCCGCCCTGCTCGACGACCCGGCCGCGGACCCGCGCGCGCACCTGCGCCGCCAGCACGACCTGCTGACCGCCCGGATCGGGAAGCTCCAGCAGATGGCAGCGGCCGTCGAACACGCCATGGAGGCACGCGAGATGGGCATCAACCTCACACCCGAGGAACGGTTCGAGGTCTTCGGGGACAAGGACCCCGAGCAGTACGCCGACGAGGCGGAGCGGCGCTGGGGCGGCACGGAGGCGTACGCCGAGTCGCAGCGCAGGGTCGCCCGCTACACGAAGGACGACTGGCGGCGCATCCAGGACGAGTCGAAGGCCTGGGGCGAGCGCTACAGCGCCCTGATGGCCACCGGTGAGCCGCCCACCGGTGAGCCGGCCATGGACCTGGCCGAGGAGCACCGGCGGCACATCAGCACCTGGTACTACGCGTGCCCGTACGACATGCACCAGGGCCTCGCCGAGATGTACGTCGCCGACGAGCGCTTCAAGGCGTTCTACGACTCCATGCGGCCGGGTCTCGCCGAGCACCTCAGGGACGCGATCGTCGCCAACGCGGCGCGGCGGACGTCCTGACCCGGGCGATACCGGGGGTGCGGCTGTCCACGGCTTTGCCGCAGCGGGGGCACAGTGCATCCTGGGGGCAGCCCTGGGAACCTGGTCCCGTGGCGTCGCGTTGATAGCTTGGGCGGTCGCACCGCCGCACCGACCGCCCTCCCCCGTCCTCAGGAGCCCGGAACCCGTGACTATCGCCCTCGGCCCCGAGTGGTTTACCCCGGACTATCTGATCTCGACCTTCGGGCTGATCGGCATCCTGGTCATCGTCTTCGCCGAGTCGGGTCTGTTCGCCTTCCTGCCGGGCGACTCGCTGCTGTTCACGGCGGGTCTGCTGGTGGCCGACGGCAAGTGGATCCACCAGCCCCTGTGGCTGGTGTGCACGCTGATCGTGGCCGCCGCCGTCCTCGGTGACCAGGTCGGCTTCCTGATCGGGAAGTTCTTCGGGCCGAAACTCTTCAGCCGCCCCGACTCCAAGCTCTTCAAGCAGGAGAACCTGGACAAGGCCCACGAGTTCGTCGAGAACTACGGCCCCAAGGCCATCGTGCTCGCCCGCTTCGTGCCGATCGTGCGCACGTTCGCCCCGATCATCGCGGGCGCCGGCCGGATGAAGTACCGCACGTTCATCACGTACAACGTGATCGGCGGCATCCTGTGGGGCACGGGCGTGACGGTCGCGGGTTACTTCCTCGGCCAGATCGATCTCATCAAGAACAACGTCGAGGCCATCCTCGTCCTGATCGTCCTGGTCTCCGTGATCCCGGTGATCATCGAGGTGCTGAAGGCCCGCAAGGAGCGGCGCGAGGCCCCGCCCGCCACGCAGCCCCAGCAGCAGGCGTACCCGCAGCAGCCGCAGGCCATGGACGACGCGACGACCCAGCTGCGCCGCATCCCGTCGGCGGAGCAGCCCCAGAACCAGCCCCAGCACCGGAGCCAGCCCTACGACCAGGGCACGGACCAGGGCTACGACCAGGGATACGACAACCAGTACTACGGCCAGGAGTACGGCCAGGGCCAGGGGTACGGCCGGCCCCAGCAGCCGTACGCGCAGCAGTACCCGCAGGGCCAGGGACACGGCCACGGTCAGGGCTACGGGCAGCAGCCGTACGGCTCGCAGCAGGACTACCAGCAGGGCGGGCAGTACCCCTACAACCAGGGCTGAGCGACCCCCACGACCAGGGCGGAGCCGCGCACCGGGACCGGGGCGCGGCTCCCGACGCTCAGAAGCCCCGTGTCCGCTTGGCGGCCCGCCGTCCCCCGGTGGCGCCGCCCGGCACCCGCAGGAACAGCCGCGAGATCTCCGACCCGAGGTTGACCCCGATGGCGATGGCCATGGCGAGCGCCGCGGCCTTCGTCAGGGAGACCAGCCCCTTGTCGACCTCGTTCTGCGCGATCGACAGCAGCCCGAAGTAGGTGGCGGAACCGGGCAGCAGCGGCCCGATCGCCGCGGTGGTGTACGGCAGGGCCGACGCGAACCGGTAGCGCGACAGCAGCTGCCCGAACAGACCCACCAGGCCGGCCGCCACGGCCGTGGAGGCGACGGGGGAGATCCCGCCGGGGTAGTGCATCGCGCCGTACACCGACCAGGCGACGCCCCCGTTCAGGGTCACCGCCAGCACGGTGGACCGTTCCTGCTGGAGCAGCACCGCGAAGGTCAGCGACAGCAGCATGGACGCGGCGATCTGGAGCAGCGGCCGCTCCGCGATGCTCAGCGCCGCGTCCGGATTGAGCTGGGCGCCCAGCTTGACGCCGAAGTACAGCACCACGAGCACACCGACGACGATGCCGACGAACAGGTACAGCACCTCCAGCAGCCGCGCCGCCGCCGTGATGTAGAAGCCGGTCAGGCCGTCCTGGACCCCGGCGACCAGCGCCCGCCCGGGCAGCAGCGCGAACAGCCCACCGGTGATCACCGCGGACGCCTTCACATCGACGCTCGCCAGGGTCAGCGCGACCCCCATCGCGGCCGGGGGCATCGCGGCGACCGTGAACTGGTAGAACTCCGGCAGCCCGCGCCCGGCGCACAGCCACGCCAGCCGGTCGCCGAGCATGGCGCCGATCGCCGCGGCGACGAAGACCAGCAGGTCACCGCCGACGAGCACGGAGGCCGCGCCCGCGAGCAGCCCGCTGGCCGAGGTCAGCACCCAGGTGGGGTAGGGGTGCCGGTTGCGGCGGATCTCCGCGAGCCGCCGGTAGGCGTCCTCCAGCGAGAAGCTGCTCTCCGGGTCGCTGAGGTCGTCCACGAGCCGGAAGACGGCCGCCAGCCGGGTGTAGTCCGTGCCGCGGCGCCGCACCGTCCGCGAGGCCGTCAGCGGGTCGTCCACCAGCGACGGCTGGTACGAGATCGACAGCAGGGTGAAGGTGACGGTCGGCTCGCAGCGGTCGAGGCCGTAGGAACGGCACACCGCGAACATCGCCGCCTCCACGTCCTCGGCGCCCTCGCCGCCCGCCAGCAGCAGCTCCCCGATACGCAGGGTCAGGTCGAGCACGCGCGGTACGGCGGGCGCGACCTCCTCGGCCTTCTGCGCCACCTCCAGCGCCGGCCGCTCGGCCACCGGCATGCGCAGCATCGTGCGCATCCGGTCCTGCCAGGGGACGTCCTTGGTCAGACTGACCCGCGGGACACCTTCGGGCGGGGTGAAGGCGGGCGGGGCCTGCCGGGCGCTGTAGGTCCGCGGCGTGCTGAACGCCGACCCCTCGGACTCCCCGGCGGCCGGGTGGTCCATGTCGAGACCGTCCGGGACGGCGAACTCCGACGTGGCCTCCGGCTCCGGGCCGCCCTTGGGGACGGCCAGACCCTTCGGAATCGCGAACTCGGACGTGATCTCGGAGTCGTACGCGCTCCTCGCCTCGTCCGACTGCGGTTTGCGGTCCTCCGCTTCCGTCACTGACGCAACGCTCCCTGCACGACGTCTTCCTCGGACCTCAGTATGCGCACAGACATGCCAACGGGCCGCACGCCTGCGCGTGCGGCCCGTTGAACGGCTGCGGGATCAGTGGCCGCCCTGGTCCTTGAAGCGCTTGTAGGACCGCTCGATCTCGGCCTCCGCTTCGGTACGGCCGACCCAGTCGGCGCCCTCGACGGACTTGCCGGGCTCCAGGTCCTTGTAGACCTCGAAGAAGTGCTGGATCTCCAGGCGGTCGAACTCCGACACGTGGTGGATGTCGCGCAGGTGCTCCACCCGCGGGTCGGACGCCGGGACGCACAGCAGCTTGTCGTCGCCGCCGGCCTCGTCGGTCATCCGGAACATGCCGATGGCCCGGCACTTGATGAGGCAGCCGGGGAACGTCGGCTCCTCCAGGATGACCAGCGCGTCCAGCGGGTCACCGTCCTCGCCGAGGGTGTTCTCGACGAAGCCGTAGTCGGCCGGGTAACTGGTCGAGGTGAAGAGCCGACGGTCCAGTCGGATCCGACCGGTCTCGTGGTCCACCTCGTACTTGTTCCGCGAACCCTTCGGGATCTCGATCGTGACGTCGAACTCCACCGGTGGCTCCTCCATGATCAACACATAGTTCTGGTGGTTAAGTGTCCCTCACGCTGGTGGGTGATCGCGAAAGGGGCTGGTGGTCGTGCCAGAGCTGAGGCCTTGGCAGGCCGCGAGACCGCATGTGGTGCGGATCGCGGGCGCCGTACGACCGCGTCTGGTACGGGCCGCGACGGCTGTGAGGCCGCGACTCGCACGCCTGGCGCAGGCCGCGAGGCCGCGGGTCGCACGGACGCCCAGGCCGAAGACCTGGCAGTACACCGCGGTCGCCGCCACGGCCGGGCTGGCACTGGCCGCCGGCGTGGTGACCGCCGCCGGTCCCTGGGACTCCTCAGGTCAGCGTACGGCCGAGCGGGACCGGGCCGCCGCCCGGGAGCGCGCGGGTGGCGCAGATCACGGCCGTGACGCCGGCCCGTCGGACACCGAGGCCGGTGCGCCGCGGCCCGCGCCGAGCGCCCTGTCCGTGCTGACCGGCCTCGGCGACGGAGTGAACACCGTGAAGTCGGCACCGGACGGACAGTCCGTCGCCGACGTGCTGGACCCGCTCCTCGCGGACGCGGCGCTCGGCGCCCGGCACACGGCCGTCGTCGTCGACATGGGCACCGGCAAGCGCCTCTACGGCACCGGCGCGGACGACGCGCTGACCCCCGCCTCCACGACGAAGATCGCCACCGCCGTTGCCGCGCTCTCCGCGATGGGCGCCGACCACCGCTTCACCACCCGCGTCGCCTTCGAACCCGACACGAAGGAACTCGTCCTCGTCGGCGGCGGCGACCCGACCCTGACGGCCCGCAAGGACGCGCAGGGCTGGGCGAGCCTGCGCGCCCTCGCCACCGACACGGCCGCGGCCCTGAAGAAGCGCGGCCTGGCCAAGGTGACGCTGTCGTACGACACCACCCTCTTCTCCGGCGCCGCGCTGCACCCCATCGGCGTCAACGACAACATCGCCCGCGTCAGCGCCCTGGTGGCCGACGAGGGCCGTACGGACACCTCCACGAGCGGTCCGGCGCCCCGGGTGGCCGACCCGGCGGCCGACGCGGCCCGCCGGTTCGCCGAGTTCCTGAAGTCCGCGGGCGTCACGACGACCCCGCCCGGCCCCTCCAAGGCGACCAGCCGCGCCGCGACCCTCGCCACCGTCTCCTCGCCCCCGCTGTCCACGGTGGTCGAGCGGATGCTGACCAACAGCGACAACGACATCGCCGAGGCGCTCGCCCGCCAGACCGCCGTCGCGACCGGCGCCCGCGCCGACTTCGCCGGCGGTGGCAAGGCGATCCTCGCCCAGCTGAAGAAGCTCGCCCTGCCCGTCGCCGGCGCCGGCTTCAAGGACGGCAGCGGCCTGAACCGCGAGGACCGGCTGACGGCGGACCTGCTGACCGCTCTCCTGGTCGAGGCCGGCGACCCCGCCCACCCCGAACTCCGCCCGGTCCTCACCGGCCTGCCCGTCGCCGGTTTCACCGGTACGCTGACCGACCGCTACACGGAGGGCGCGGCCGGTGTCGTACGCGCCAAGACCGGCACCCTGACCGGCGTCAACACCTTGGCCGGCACGGTCGTCGACCAGGACGGCCGACTGCTGGCCTTCGCCTTCCTGACGGCCGACACGACCGACCCGACGGCGGCCCAGTCGGCGCTGGACCGCACGGCGACGGCCCTGGCGGAGTGCGGCTGCGGCTGAGCCGTACCCGCGACGGCGCGGGCCGCTCGGACGGGCGCGGCCCTCGTGCCCGCGTTCCGCGGCCTGCCCCAAGTGGGACAGCTCACGTACCGTTGAGCCATGACGAGCATCGGTGGTGCCGAGATGGTCGACTGGAATCTCGCGGTCGCGACCGCGACCCGGCTCGTACGGCCGGGCCCCGAGGTGAGCCGTGACGAGGCCAGGGCCGTCGTCGCGGAACTGCGCCGGTACGCCAAGGCCTCGGAGGAACACGTCCGGGGCTTCACCCGTATGGGCACGGAAGACATCCACGACACACCGGTACTCGTCGTCGACCGCCCCGGCTGGGTCCGGGCGAACGTCGCCGGGTTCCGGGAGGTCCTGAGGCCCCTGCTCGAGAAGATGCAGGAACGGCGTGGCAACACCCCCGGCGGCGCGGTCCTCGGCGCGGTCGGCGGCAAGGTGACCGGCGTCGAAGTGGGCATGCTGCTGTCGTTCCTGGCCTCGCGCGTCCTCGGCCAGTACGAGACGTTCGCCCCGGCCACCCGAGAACTCCCGGCCGGCCAGAACGGCGGCGGCCGCCTGCTGCTCGTCGCGCCGAACATCGTGCACGTGGAGCGCGAACTCGACGTGCAGCCCCACGATTTCCGCCTCTGGGTGTGCCTGCACGAGGAGACGCACCGCACCCAGTTCTCCGCGGTGCCGTGGCTCCGCGACCACCTCGAGGGCGAGATCCAGTCGTTCCTGGCGGAGACCGACGTCGACCCGTCGACGTTCCTGGAGCGCATCCGGGAGGCCGCCCAGTCGCTGGCCGGCGGGCGCCCCGAGGGCGAGGAGGACGACGGCGGGCGCTCCCTGGTGGAGTTGGTGCAGAGCCCGGCCCAGCGGGAGATCCTCGCCCGCCTGACCGCCGTGATGTCCCTGCTGGAGGGGCACGCCGACTTCGTGATGGACGGGGTCGGACCGGCGGTCGTCCCGAGCGTCGCGGAGATCCGCGAGAAGTTCCAGCAGCGCCGCGCCAAGGGCGCCTCGCGGCTGGACACCACCCTGCGCAAGCTGCTCGGCCTGGACGCCAAACTCCGGCAGTACCGCGACGGCGAGCGCTTCGTGCGGGCCGTCGTCGAGGACGTCGGCATGGACGGGTTCAACCGTGTCTGGACGTCTCCGAACACGCTCCCGACGAAGGCGGAGATCGCCAAACCGGCGGACTGGGTCGCGCGGGTGCACCGCAAGGCCGAGTCGTGAACCGCACGCGTGCGTCGTGAACCGTACTCGTGCGTCATGAACCGTGAACCGCACGCGCGCGTCGTGAACCGTACGCGTGAGTCGTGAAACGAATCCGGCCGACGGCAGGCGAACGCCCCTCCAATCACCCGTCCGAGGGACCGTGAGCCATGGGTAGGCGTGCAATGCTCGGGGAACGCCCCGGTTCTGTCACCATCTACACACTCTGAGTGACCGAACCTCGGGCTCACCCCCCGAAAACTTCATGAAGGGAACCGGACATGGGTCCCCATCCTGCGGTCGCGGCGATACGCCTGGCGGTCCGCCGCGTCCTCCACGACATCCTCATCGAAATCGAACACAACAGAATCAGCAGAACAGCCGGCACCCCCGGCGCGCCGGGCGTCCCCGGCTCCGTCGGCCAGCCCTGCGGCCCCCGGTACTCCGACCAGGTCCCGGCCCAGAGCACCGACCGCACGCCGCACGAGCGCCCGGCTCAGCCCCTCGTGCTCGTGGCGTGCTCCGGCGGCGCCGACTCCATGGCGCTCGCCTCCGCCCTCGCCTTCGAGGCCCCCAAACTCGGCATTCGCGCCGGCGGCGTCACCGTCGACCACGGACTGCAGTCCGGATCCGACCTGCGGGCCGACGAGGTCGTCGTGCGCCTGCGCGAACTCGGCCTCGATCCCGTCGAGTCGGTCGCCGTGACCGTCGGCCGCGAAGGCGGCCCGGAAGCCGCCGCACGCGATGCCCGCTACGCCGCCCTCGACGCCGCGGCCGAGCGCCACGGCGCCGCCGCGATCCTGCTCGGGCACACCCGCGACGACCAGGCCGAGACCGTCCTGCTGGGCCTCGCCCGCGGCTCCGGCATCCGCTCGCTGTCCGGCATGGCCGCGGTCTCGGGGGCCGACGGCCGCTACCGCCGCCCCTTCCTCCACGTCGACCGGCAGACCGCGCGCAAGGCCTGCATGGTCCAGTCGCTGCCCGTCTGGGACGACCCGCACAACGCCGACCCGGCCTACACCCGCTCCCGGCTGCGGCACGAAGGCCTGCCCGCACTGGAGAAGGCGCTCGGCAAAGGAGTCGTCGAGGCCCTCGCCCGTACGGCCCAGCTCTCCCGCGACGACGCGGACGCCCTCGACGCCTGGGCCAGCCAGGCGGAGGCCTCCGTACGCGACGCGACGGGCCTGCTGGAGTGCGCCAAGCTCTACGCGCTGCCGCCCGCCGTACGCCGCAGGATCCTGCGGCGCGCCGCCATCGAGGCGGGCGCCCCGGCCGGATCGCTGTTCGCCCGCCACATCGAGGAAGTCGACCGGCTGATCACCGGCTGGCGCGGTCAGGGGGCCATCAACCTCCCGGGCCGAGTCGTCGCCCAGCGGCAGGGTGGCAGACTGGTGATCCGGCAAGGCTGAATCTCCCTCCTCGGGGAGACGGCCGGTCTTCCCTCCGGGGAGGGGCCGGGCAGCCGGTGGGACGACCGACCGAAAGTGATGCGGGTGGACGCGAACGACATGGGTGCCGACCTCAAAGAGGTACTCATCACCAAGGAAGAGATCGACGCGAAGCTGGCCGAGCTGGCCGCGCGGATCGACGCGGAGTACGCGGGCAAGGACCTGCTGATCGTCGGTGTCCTCAAGGGCGCGGTGATGGTCATGGCCGACCTCGCCCGGTCGCTGTCCACCCCCCTCACCATGGACTGGATGGCGGTGTCCTCGTACGGCGCGGGCACGCAGTCCTCCGGCGTCGTGCGGATCCTCAAGGACCTCGACACCGACATCAAGGGCAAGCACGTCCTGATCGTCGAGGACATCATCGACTCCGGCCTGACCCTGTCCTGGCTGATCTCCAACCTCGGTTCCCGGGAGCCCGCCACCCTGCGGGTGTGCACGCTGCTGCGCAAGCCGGACGCCGCGAAGGTCGCCATCGACGTGGAGTGGGTCGGTTTCGACATCCCCAACGAGTTCGTCGTGGGCTACGGCCTCGACTACGCCGAGAAGTACCGCAATCTCCCGTTCGTGGGTACTCTCGCGCCGCACGTCTACGGCGGCTGACCCGGACGGGCCAAGACCTGTAGGACGATCGGGAACCCCAGCGGCCCCCGCGCCGTTGGAGCATGCAGACGGATCGCCAGCCGTCCCGTGCGGCTTCGGTCCACAATGCTGGGGTACCGTCAGAAGAACTGTCTTATCAAACTCACTATGGCAGGAGGGACGGGGCGACACCGCTCCGTATGGATGGACGTGAAGCGATACTTCCGTGGGCCGGTCATGTGGATCGTGCTGGCCGTCCTTGCCGTGGTCGTGTTGATGCAGGTCGTCGGCTCGTCCGGCGGCTACAAGACGGTGGACACCGGCCAGGTCGTTCAGGCGATCAACGACAACAAGGTCGAGTCGGCCAAGATCACCACCGGTGACGAGCAGACCATCAAGGTCACGCTCAAGAACGGCGTGAAGGTCGACGACAGCTCGAAGATCCAGGCGAGCTACATCGGCGACCAGGGCGTGACCATCGCCAACACGCTGCAGACCAAGTTCCAGGACAAGCAGATCCCCGACGGTTACACCGTCGCCCCGACCAAGCAGAACGCTTTCGTCGGCATCCTGCTCTCCCTGCTCCCCTTCGTTCTCATCGTCGTCGTGTTCCTGTTCCTGATGAATCAGATGCAGGGCGGCGGCTCCCGGGTCATGAACTTCGGCAAGTCCAAGGCGAAGCTCATCACCAAGGACACCCCGAAGACGACGTTCTCGGACGTCGCGGGTTCGGACGAGGCCGTCGAGGAGCTCCAGGAGATCAAGGAGTTCCTCCAGGAACCGGCGAAGTTCCAGGCGGTCGGCGCCAAGATCCCGAAGGGCGTACTCCTGTACGGCCCTCCCGGTACCGGCAAGACCCTGCTCGCGCGCGCCGTGGCGGGCGAGGCGGGCGTGCCCTTCTACTCGATCTCCGGTTCCGACTTCGTCGAGATGTTCGTCGGTGTCGGTGCCTCCCGGGTGCGTGACCTGTTCGAGCAGGCCAAGGCGAACGCCCCGGCGATCGTCTTCGTCGACGAGATCGACGCGGTCGGCCGCCACCGCGGTGCCGGCCTCGGCGGTGGTCACGACGAGCGCGAGCAGACCCTGAACCAGCTGCTCGTCGAGATGGACGGCTTCGACGTGAAGGGTGGCGTCATCCTGATCGCCGCCACGAACCGCCCGGACATCCTCGACCCGGCTCTGCTGCGTCCCGGCCGCTTCGACCGCCAGATCGCGGTCGACCGCCCCGACATGCTGGGCCGTCTGGAGATCCTCAAGGTCCACCAGAAGGGCAAGCCTGTCGCGCCCGACGTCGACCTGTCCGCCGTCGCCCGCCGCACCCCCGGCTTCACGGGTGCCGATCTCTCCAACGTGCTGAACGAGGCCGCGCTGCTCACGGCCCGCAGTGACCGGAAGCTGATCGACAACGTGATGCTGGACGAGGCGATCGACCGTGTGGTCGCGGGCCCGCAGAAGCGGACCCGGATCATGTCGGACAAGGAGAAGAAGATCACCGCGTACCACGAGGGCGGTCACGCCCTGGTCGCGGCGGCTTCGCCGAACTCCGACCCGGTCCACAAGATCACGATCCTGTCCCGGGGCCGTGCCCTCGGCTACACGATGGTGCTCCCGGACGAGGACAAGTACTCGACCACGCGCAACGAGATGCTCGACCAGCTGGCCTACATGCTGGGCGGCCGCGCTGCCGAGGAACTGGTCTTCCACGACCCGACCACGGGTGCCGCGAACGACATCGAGAAGGCCACGGCCACCGCTCGCGCGATGGTCACGCAGTACGGCATGACCGAGCGGCTCGGCGCGATCAAGTTCGGCGGCGACAACACCGAGCCCTTCCTCGGACGTGAGATGGGTCACCAGCGCGACTACTCGGAAGAGGTCGCCGCGCTGGTGGACGAGGAAGTCAAGAAGCTCATCGAGAACGCGCACAACGAGGCCTGGGAGATCCTGGTCGAGAACCGCGACGTGCTCGACAACCTGGTGCTCCAGCTGCTGGAGCGGGAGACGCTCGGCAAGGAGGAGATCGCCGAGATCTTCGCCACGATCGTCAAGCGGCCGCCGCGGCCCGCCTGGACGGGCTCCTCCCGTCGTACGCCGTCCACCCGTCCGCCGGTGCTCTCCCCCAAGGAGCTGGCACTGACGAACGGCGCGAACGGCGCCACGCCGGCCATCAGCACCGCGAAGTCGACGGCGGCGGAGCCCGCCCCGGCGACGGAGCCGGTCACGGAGGACCGCCCGGAGAGCTGACGCTCTCGGCCCGGTGACCTCTCACCCGGCCCGGAATGGATGCCGCGGCCCCCAGGTTTTAGCCTGGGGGCCGCGGCATTTCGCTTGCCCGCAGCTGAGATGCGTGAGCCGCACGCACGACAGGCACAGGAACGAGGCTTCAGATGACCGACCCCGTGACGCTGGACGGCGATGGCTCCATCGGCGAGTTCGATGAGAAGCGCGCCGAGAACGCCGTACGCGAGCTCCTGATCGCGGTCGGTGAGGACCCGGACCGGGAGGGTCTGAGGGAGACGCCGGCGCGGGTGGCGCGGGCGTACAAGGAGATCTTCGCGGGGTTGTGGCAGCACCCCGAGGACGTGCTGACGACGACGTTCGATCTGGGCCACGACGAGATGGTGCTGGTGAAGGACATCGAGGTGTACTCGACCTGTGAGCACCACCTGGTGCCGTTCCGGGGCGTCGCGCACGTCGGCTACATCCCGGCCACCTCCGGCAAGATCACCGGCCTGTCCAAGCTGGCCCGGCTCGTCGACGTCTACGCGCGCCGTCCGCAGGTGCAGGAACGGCTCACCACCCAGATCGCGGACTCCCTGATGTCGATACTGGAGCCGCGTGGCGTGATCGTCGTCGTGGAGTGCGAGCACATGTGCATGTCGATGCGCGGTATCCGCAAGCCCGGCGCCAAGACCCTCACCTCGGCGGTGCGCGGTCAGCTGCGGGACGCCGCGACGCGGAACGAGGCCATGAGCCTCATCATGGCGCGCTGACGCCCGGAGGCGTCAGGCCGCCACACACCGCGGCGGGACCGCCTTCAAGCCGCTGTCAGGCCGCTCTCAGGCCGCCTTCGAGCCGCCTTCGAGCCGCTTTCAGGCTGTGGTGGCCGCGCCGTTGTCGTGCTCGTCGTCGTCCGGGAGCCGGCAGACGCGCTCCAGGAAGAGGGCCGCCGCTATGACGGCGATGCCCGCAAGGACCGAGAAACCGGCGTAGATGGCCTGGTCGCGGCGGGCGGGGATGTCGAGGGACTCCAGGAGGAAGACGCCGGCGCCGCCGTACATGCCCGCGACCAGGGCGGCCACCAGGGCGCTGGCCTGGCCGAAGACCACCGCCCGGGCCGCCATGAGCGGGTCGACTCCCTTGGCGTCGGGGCGGCGCTCGCGCTGGGCCTTGAGGCGGGCGCGGATCGAGAGGGCCGTGGCGAGCAGGATCACGGCGATCACGGCGAGGACGATGGGGGCGGCCAGGGGGACGCTGGGGAGGGTCCCCAACGCGTTCCACAGGCGGGCCCCCGCCCACGAGAGCACTCCGGCGACGACGAACACGCCTGCCAGCACCCTGATACGAAGCTCTCTCACGGCGTTCCTTCAGCTCCCCCGGAGTACGGTCGTGGACGGCCTGCCGTGGCGGGCCGTCCCTGTGGTCGTCCTGACCTTAACGACTACTCGGGCAGCCGGAGTTCCAGGTCCTTGCGCGGTGCGACTCCGTCCCTGGTGACGAGGTCGAGGAGGTCGGCGACCGGGCCGTGGCCGGGCAACTGGGCCTCGGGGTCGACGTCGTGCCAGGGGGCGAGGACGAAGGCGCGTTCGTGGGCGCGCGGGTGGGGGAGGGTGAGCCGCGGGTCGTCGGAGACCACGCTCGCGTACGCGACGATGTCGACGTCGAGGGTGCGCGGGCCCCACCGCTCGTCCCGTACGCGGTTGAAGGCCTCCTCGATCGCGTGGGCGCGTTCCAGGAGCGAGGACGGGGGGAGTGTCGTCTTCAGCACGACGACCGCGTTGAAGTACGACGGCTGGCTGCCGGGCTCGACGCCCCACGGCTCCGTCTCGTACACGGGCGAGACGCCCTTGACGCGCAGGCCGGGGGTGTCCTCCAAGGCGTCGATGGCGCCCTGGAGGGTCTCCAGCCGGTTGCCCAGGTTCGAGCCGAGGGAGATCACGGCCCGTTGCGGGTTGTGGAGGGTGGTGTCGGCGGCGTCGACCTTCTCGACGACGGAGGCGGGTACCGGCTGTACGGTCGGGTCGCTGTGACCCTCGGTGAGGAAAGCGGTCATACTCGGCTCCGGGTGATGGTGACGGTCACATCGTCGAAGGGGACGGTGATCGGTGCGTCCGGCTTGTGGACGCAGACCTCGACCTCCTCGACCCCTTCGTGCTTCAGGCAGGTCTGGGCGATGCGCTCGGCGAGCGTCTCGATGAGGTTGACGGGCTCGCCCTGGACGACGGCCACGACCTCCTCCGCCACGATGCCGTAGTGCGCGGTCTTCGCCAGGTCGTCGTCGGCCGCGGCCGGGCGGGTGTCCAGCCCGAGGACGAGGTCCACGATGAAGGTCTGGCCCTCCTCGCGCTCCTTGGGGAACACCCCGTGGTGCCCGCGGGCCTTGAGGCCGCGCAGCGCGACACGATCCACGCGAATCACTCCTGCAATCGTCGGTGGTAGCCGGGTCGTACCGCGTGCGGGCGGTACACCGGCCTCGGACGAATCTACCTGCGAGCACTGACAGTGCCGGGCCGCACCGGCGGCGACCCGGCCGGGTCCCGAAGGTTTCACCGGGCGTTTCCCCCGGGAAACCCGTCGACTCACGGCCCGGTAGCCGCCCCTACCCACGGTCCGTGATTCCAACCACTTCTTGGTCCCGGCGGGCCTGCCGGGACACCCAGGAGGGTGCGCCGGACTCAGGAGGGTGTGCCGGGGGTGTCCTCCTCCTCTTCCTCGTCGGTCTCGGCGAGGACCGGCGAGGCGTGGTGCGACCAGAGTTTCCAGCCGGTGGACGTACGGCGGAACACGTTCGTGGCGACGACCAGCTGGCCGACGAGCGGGCCCAGCTCCTCGCTGCCCTCGGGGGCCGGTCCGCCGCTGAGGATGTTCTCGGTGCAGTTCACCAGGGCGGTGTCGCCGGTCACGGAGACGTGCACGTCGGTGAGGATGAACTGGATGTACTCGGTGTTCGCCATGATCAGCGCGTACGACCTGAGGACCTCGCCGCGGCCGGTGAGCACCGGCCAGCCGGGGTGCACGCAGGAGATCACGCCGGCGTCCGCCGGGTCGTGGTACTCCTCGTCCACGCCCAGGTCGGCGGGGGTGAGCCAGAGTGAGGTCAGCTCCTCGAAGTCGCCGCGTTCCAGCGCCTCGTAGAAGGCGGTGTTGGCGGCCTCGACCTGCTCGACGTCGGTGTGGGGGGCGCTCACCGGGCTCCCTCGGCGGTGTCGGCGCCCGGCGCGTGCTTCGCCGTACGCGCCCCTTCCGCGACACGCGCTTCGTCCGCGACGCGCGCTCCCTCCACGGCGCGCGCGACGCGCACCGCGTCCGCCGTCGCGCGCACCTCGTGCACGCGCACCGCCCAGGCGCCGGCCTGGGCGGCGAGCGCGGAGACGGCGGCCGTGGCCGCGTCGCGTTCGCGCGCGGGCGGCGGCGCGCCCTCCGGTCCCGCCAGTACGTGCCCGAGGAACCGTTTGCGGGAGGCGGCGACCAGCAGGGGGTGGCCGAGCGCGTGCAGCCGGTCGAGGTGGGAGAGCAGGGTCAGGTCGTGCCCGGCCTCCTTGGAGAAGCCGAGGCCGGGGTCGACGACGACGCGGTCGGGGGCGACGCCGCCCGCCAGAACGGCGTCCACGCGCGCGCGGAGTTCGTCGACGACCTCGGTGACGACGTCGTCGTACGTGCCGCGGACGGTGTGGCCCTGGAGGAAGCCACGCCAGTGCATGACGACGAAGGGGGCGCCCGCCTCGGCCACGACGCCGATCATCGCGGGGTCGGCGAGGCCGCCGCTGACGTCGTTGACCAGGGCGGCGCCGACCGCGAGGGACTGCGCGGCGACGGAGGCGCGCATGGTGTCGACGGAGACGACGACGCCTTCGGAGGCGAGCGCGCGGACCACGGGGACGACCCGCCTGAGCTCCTCCGCCTCGTCGACGCGGGTGGCGCCGGGGCGGGTGGACTCTCCGCCGACGTCGACCAGGTCCGCGCCCTCGGCGACCAGACCGAGCCCGTGTTTGACGGCGGCCGTGGTGTCGAACCAGCGGCCGCCGTCGGAGAAGGAATCGGGGGTCACGTTCACGACTCCCATGACCGCGCAGCGATCCCACTCCGGAAGGCCCGCCACGTGCCCGCGTCCGTTCTGCTTGCTCATACGTTCAGCGTAGGCCTACGAAGAGGCCGTCGGACCGGGCAGGTCCGCGGCCCGGGCGGAGGCCCTGGGCCGGCCCGGGCGGGGGGCCGCCCGGGGGCCGGCTCGCGCGCTCAGGCCGCGCGGACACCTCTCTCGGCGAGCCCGTGCGCGCACGGACGGGGCGTGGCCGCGCGACGGCGCAGGAAGCGCGGCAGCGGGAGGGCCAGGTTCACGAAACCCTCGGCCTGCATCGCGGCGAAGCCGATGCGGGGCAGGTCGGCCGAGGCGCGGTAGACGACGAAGCGCGGTTCCCAGCGGGGCTGGAACTTGGCGTTGAACTTGTACAGGGACTCGATCTGGAACCAGCGGGAGAGGAACACCAGCAGTCCGCGCCAGACGCGCAGCACCGGGCCCGCGCCGATCTTCTCGCCGCGGGCCAGCGCCGAGCGGAACATCGCGAAGTTGAGTGACACGCGCGCGATGCCGAGCTTCGGTGCCGCCTGGAGCGCGGCGACGATGAGGAGTTCGTTCATGCCCGGGTCGGCCGCGCGGTCGCGCCGCATGAGGTCCAGCGACACGCCGTCCCTGCCCCAGGGCACGAAGTGCAGGACGGCCTTCAGATCGCCGTGCGGCCCCGGTTCGGCCTCGGCCTTGTGGGCGGTGGCGATGAGGCAGTCGCCGTCGGAGGCGTCGCCGATGCGGCCGAGCGCCATGGAGAAGCCGCGCTCGGTGTCGGTGCCACGCCAGTCCTCGGCGGCCAGCCGCAGCCGCTCCAGCTCGGCCTGCCCGAGGTCACGTACGCGCCGGACCCGGGTCTCGTAGCCGGCGCGCTCGATGCGTTTGACCATCTGGCGCACGTTGCGCATCGCGCGGCCGGCGAGGGAGAAATCCGCGACGTCCACCACCGCCTCGTCACCGAGTTCGAGGGCGTCGAGGCCGGTCTCACGGGTCCACACCTCGCCGCCCGTCTCCGAGCAGCCCATGACGGCCGGGGTCCAGGAGTGGGCCTTGGCCTCGTCCATGAACCGTTCGATGGCGCCGGGCCAGGCCTCGACGTCCCCGATGGGGTCGCCGCTGGCGAGCATCACGCCGGAGACGACGCGGTAGGTCACCGCGGCCTTGCCGCTGGGCGAGAAGACGACGGCCTTGTCGCGGCGCAGCGCGAAGTGGCCGAGCGAGTCGCGGCCGCCGTGCTTGGCCAGCAGGGCGCGCAGCCGGCTCTCGTCCTCCTCGGTGAGGTGGGCGGCCGGGTGTTCGGGGCGGAAGGCGAAGTAGACCGTGGTGACGGCGGTGAGCAGGCCGAGGGCGCCGAGCGAGAAGGCGACCGTCCAGGTGGTGCTGCCCTGGTAGTCGACCGGTCCCTCGAAGCCGAAGAGGCCGTACAGGACGTGCGCCAGGCGATCGGCCAGGCTCGGGTCGCCGATCAGACGGTTCGGGTGGACGCTGACGATGACCAGTCCGAGGGCCAGGGAACCGGCGCCCATGAGGACGAAGTTGGCGAGCGCGCGCCACCGGCTGCGCGGATCGGGCAGGGCGTCGAACTGGTCGCGATGGCGCAGCAGCGGCGCGAGCAGCGCGAGCGAGATCAGCGCGCCGACCAGGGAGTGCCGGTAGGTGAACTGCGAGACCGCGCCCGCCGGCAGCAGGGCCACCGCGGCCCGCCAGGCCCGGCGCTTGCCGCGCTTGAGGCCGTGGGCGAGCAGCAGCAACAGCATGCCGCTGCTGAGCGAGAGCGCGGCCGCGAAGGGCCCGAACGAGCCGGGCAGCACCTCGGCCATGGTGTGCATACGGCTGTGCCGGAACCGCGGGAAGACCCCCGAGGCGATGTCCATGATCCCCACCAGGGCACACGCTCTGCCGATGATGACGGGTACGGACTCCGGGCGCGGTCCTCGCAGGACCCGGCGCACCCGGCTTGATCGGTTCGGAACCCCGCCCGACATTTCCCCATCTTCCCTGACAGACATCGCATCCCCGTGGTTCTGCGAGAGACCTTGAATCCGGTGCCGATCTTTCGGGCATCCGGCGACATTGCGCCCTCTAGGACGGTGTCTTGGGGGGAGAGGTTCATTCTCCCCGACAAAGCTGCCTCAAAGGCGAAGGAAAGTCCGGGACAAGACCTCGCGAAAGATCGCGGGGAAGTGCGGGAGACCGTGCGGAAAGCGCAGGCAGGAAACCCTGATGGGGCTCACGAGCGACAAGATGCTGGTGCTGGCGATCGTGTGCGCCGTACTGCTGTTCGTCGGCACGGTCCTGCTGTGGCCGCGGCTGGCCCGGCGCGGCTGGCGGGCCGTCACCGGGAGGGTGGTCCTGCTGCTCGCCACCCAATTGACGTTGTTCGTCTGTGTGGCGCTCGCGGCCAACCAGGCCTTCGGGTTCTACGCGAGCTGGGCGGACCTGTTCGGGCGGGAGACGGAGCAGGGGGTGGTCGTCGACCACACGGCCGGCGGAGGTTCCGGCGGCCCGCTGGAGGTGGTCGACACCCGGCGGGTGACGTCGGGGAGCGGTTCCCGGCCGGAGGTCGGCGGGCAGATCCAGAAGGTCTCCGTGGTCGGCCGTACGACCCGCATCTCCACGCCCGCCTATGTGTACCTGCCGCCGGAGTACTTCCAGGCCGCGTACCGCTCGCGCACGTTCCCGGCGGCGGTCGTCCTCACCGGATATCCGGGCACGGCCGAGGCGCTGGTGGACAAGCTGGACTATCCGCGCACGGCCAGGGAGCTCGCCGAGGACGGCCGTATGCAGCCGATGATCCTGGTGATGCTGCGGCCGACGGTGGCGCCGCCGCGGGACACGGAGTGCGTGGACGTGCCGGGCGGTCCGAGGACCGAGTCGTTCTTCGCCGAGGACCTGCCCGACGCCGTACTCGCCCACTATCGGGTGGGCAGGAAGCCGGGCAGTTGGGGCATCATCGGCGATTCCACCGGCGGTTACTGTGCATTGAAGCTCGCTCTGCACCATCCCGGCGTGTACGCGGCGGGGGCGGGTCTGTCGCCGTACTACAAGGCGCCGATCGACCCGACCACCGGTGACCTCTTCCACGGCGACGAGCAACTCCGTCACCGGGCCGACCTCATGTGGTACCTCAAGCACAGCCCCGCGCCCGACACCTCACTGCTCGTCACCAGCAGCAAGGTGGGCGAGGCCAATTACACATCGACGCTGAGGTTCATCGAGCGGGTGAAGGCCACGAACCGGACGCGGATCTCGTCGATCATCCTCGAAAGCGGCGGGCACAACTTCAACACCTGGCGGCGGGAGATCCCGCCGACGCTTCAGTGGATCAGCGGGCGGCTGAGCGAACACTGAAAAGGCCTCGTTATGGTTGCGATTTTTACGGGCCGGGGCACCACTGTTCGCCTACGCGCGGTAAGTTTCTGGCCATGCCACGTGGACGTCACCGCCATTCCCCGCCCTTGCACAGGCTGTTGCCGCCTTCGGTGATCGCCGGCGTCTCCGTTGTCTGTGCGCTCGCCCCCTGGGTGTTCACACAGGCGACGGCGCTCCGCGCGCTGGCCGCGGCGGCCGCCCTGACGGCCGTCCTGGGCGCGGTCGTCATGCGCCGCTGGGACAGCCAGGCGGGCAAGCAGGTCGCCGACCTCACGCGCGCGCGGGTGAGCGACGACTGGCGGCACGAGGAACGGGTCGCCGAACTGGAGACCGACCTCGAGGAGTCCCGCGAGCTGCGCGTCAAACTGGAGCAGCGGCTGCGGGCCAAGCGCGCGGAGCTGGCGGGGCTGCGCAACGAGCACGCGGCGCTGCTGCGGCGGTACGCCACGGCGGAGACCGAGCGCGCGACCGCCCTCGAGGGCCGTCGGCTGCTCGAGATAGAGGCCACGGTCCCGGCCCGTGCCCTGCCGCCCGCGCCGGTGCCGCCCACCGGGGAGGAGACCGGGGCTGTGGCTGCCCCGGCCGGGACGGAGACCGAGGCCGACACCTGGGCCGAGGACGCGGAGTACGACGAGGACGCGGAGTACGACGAGGACGCGGAGTACGGCGAGGACGCCGGGGATCCTGAGGACGAGGACGCCGAGGACACGGCGACGGCGGAGGGTGTGGACAGGGCCGAGGACACCGAGACCTCCGCCGGGGGGCCGTCGGCGGCCTCGACCGTCTTCTCGCCCGAGGGCTCCAAGCTGTTCCTGCGCGCGAAGGCGGCGCTGACCCGGTTCGACGGCGAGGCCGTCACGGACCCGGCGTCCGAGCCGTCCAGGTCGTCGGAGCCGTCCGAGCCGACCCGTTCCGCCGGTCGGGTCGCCGACGGTGGCGCCACCAAGGCGGAGGCCGCGCAGGAGGACGAGGCGCAGGGGAAGCCCGAGGCGGTCGACGGGCACCAGCGCGCGGCCGCCGAACCCCTGGCCCACACGGAGGACCAGCCCACCGCCCGGAACGCCGCCACCGGCGCGGCGACCCCGGCGGACGCCGCCGCCCGCGTGCGCACGGTCACCTCGACGCGCACCGCCGCCCAGGAGGCGACGGCGCCCACCCGGGCGCGTGCCGCCGACGTGGCGGAGACGCCCGCCCCGGCGGACGCCGCCACCCGCGTGCGCGCGGCCGCCCCGGCGCCGACCGCCACGCGCGCGGAGACGGCCGCCCCGGCGCGGAACGAGACCCCGGTACGGAACGACGCTTCGGCGCGGACCGCGGCTTCGGCCGACACGGTCGCCCCCGCGCGGACCGCGCCCCGGGCGGAGCCGGCCGCCTCGACGGTGGTCGCCGTCCAGGCGAAGCCCCTCGCCCAGGCCGCCATGGCGGCCCCTGCGGCCACCGGCACCGCCTCGGAGGCGGTCGCCCAGGCTCGGGCCGCCACCCTGCCGGAGACCACCGCCGTCGCCGCGACCCCGGCCCCCGGCGAGACCGCCGCCCCGGTGCGGTCCGGTGCCCCCGTGCAGCGGCCCTCGGGACACTTCACCGTGCCGACCGCGGTGGCCGTCGTACCGGCGGCCACGCCCGTGCGGCGGCCGACGGCGGAAGGCGGGTTCGACTTCTTCGGTATGGCGAAGTCGGCGGAGTCCGCCGCCCTGGAGGCCGTGCAGAACGAGGACCTCGCCGACGTCGTCGGTCAGGAGGCTCTCGCCCTGCACAAGGCGGAGGCGGAGGCGGAGTTCAAGCCGGTGGACCCGCAGGCGCGCGGTGTCGGCCAGGTCATCGACCTGACGGCGCACGACGAGACGGAGCAGATCGACCTTCAGGGGCTGCGCAGCGCGGCGTCCTGACGCCGCTCAGGTCATCCACCGGTCCGGCCGAGCGTCACGACGTCCCGTACGCGAGCGCTCGGCCTGCCCGCGCAGCAGCTCCGCGGCCTCGTCCGCGTCCCGCAGCCGGGCTGTCACCGACTTGTTCGCGCCGGTGTCCACGTGCACGTCGGCGACCCGCCACAGCCGCTGCCAGGGCCCCTGCGTCAGCCGTACGCTCTGCACCTTGGCGTGCGGCACCAGTGCCAGGTTCCGCCGCAGCAGCCCGCGCCGGGTGGCGAACACCGCGTCGGTGACGACGAGCCCGTGCCCGCGCCACCACACCGGCAGGCACCGGCCCGCCCGGCGCGGCGGCCGGGACAGCGCGGTGGCCGCCGGCACGGTCACTCCGGGCAGCACGCGCGCGACGACCACCTCGGCGAGCTCCCGCGGCGCGACCGGCACCAGCACGGAGTTGGACGAGCCGGCCACGTCCAGCTCCACCCGCACCCAGTCGCGCCGCCGCCACAGCAGCGGCTGCACGAGCCGTACGGTCTGCACGCGTCCCGGCGGCACCGTCTCGTGGCTGCGGTCCAGCAGCCCGTGGTCGATCCGCAGCCCGTCCGGCGAGTCGCCCAGCGTCCAGTCGTACTCGCCGACGAACCGCCCCATGCTGCTGGCACCGGCCGCGCCGAGCAGCGGTACACCGGTCGCGAGGACCGTCCACACGCTGTGGGTGGCCAGCCACAGCACCGGCGGCACGACGAGCGCGGCGGCCAGCGAGCCCCAGGTCGCGCCGGTCAGCAGCAGGGAGACGGCGAGGTCGCCCGCGGGCACGCGCAGCAGTTGCCGGGACGGTGCCTCGCCGACCTCGTGGGCCGTCTCGGGCGCGAAGCCGGCCGCCCGGGCGAGCAGTTCGGCCCGCAGCGCCCGCGCGTCGTCCTCGCCCAGGAAGGCGAGTTCGTCCTTCTTGTCCGTGCCGACGACGTCGATCCTGAGCTTGGCGACACCCGCCACGCGCGCGAGGAGCGGCCGGGTGACGTCGACGGCCTGGATGCGTTCCAGCCGGATGTGCGCGGTGCGCCGGAACAACAGACCGGTGCGTATGCGCAGTTCGGAGTCGGTCACCGAGAAGTGGGTGAACCACCAGGTGAGGAAGCCGTAGAGGGCGGCGGCCGGGACGAACACGGCGAGGGCGAGCAGCAGGGTCGTGGTGGTCAGCCGGGTCAGTTGTTCCTGGGCCTGGTTGGGGTCGTGCACCGCCCATCCGACGATCACCGCGACGGGAGCCCAGGCCCGTCTGAACGGTGTGACGGGGTGCAGCCGCCGCTCGGTGACGGGCCGGTCCTCGCGTACGTCCCGGTCGACGTCCGGCGCGGTCACAGCCCCGCCGATCGGGCCTCGCCGAGCTCGGTGAGCCGGTCGCGCAGCCGTTCCGCCTCGGCCGGGTCGAGGCCGGGGATGGTCGCGTCGGTGGCGGCGGCCGCCGTGTGCAGCTGCACGCTGGCCAGCCCGAAGTGCCGCTCGACGGGCCCGGAGGTGACCTCGACCAGCTGCATCCGCCCGTACGGGACGACGGTCTCCTCGCGCCACAGCACGCCTTTGCTGATGAGCAGGTCGTCGGCGCGCTCGGCGTAGCGCCAGGAGCGCCAGTTGCGGCCGAGCATCACCCAGCCCCAGACGGTCAGCGCCGCCGGCAGCAGCGCGAAGGCGGCCCAGGCGGGGCCCGCGAGCAGGCCGAGCAGCAGTCCGGTGGCGAGGGTCGCCAGTCCCAGCCACACCACCAGCAGCAGCCGTCGCATCCGCAGCAGGCCGGGCGGCAGCCCCGTCCACTCCGGCCCGCTCCCGGTCGTCGCTCCGGTGTTTTCCCGGCTCCCCGTTTCCATGAGGCCAGCGTACGTAGGGGAGACTGTGTCCATGACTCCTACGGAGACCACGGTCGGGATCGGCGGTGCCGCGGAGAGCACCGACATGGTGCTGAACATCGGACCCCAGCATCCCTCCACGCACGGTGTGCTGCGGCTGCGGCTCGTACTGGACGGCGAGCGCATCGTCAGCGCCGAGCCGGTGATCGGCTACATGCACCGTGGCGCCGAGAAGCTCTTCGAGGCGCGCGACTACCGCCAGATCATCATGCTCGCCAACCGCCACGACTGGCTGTCGGCCTTCTCGAACGAGCTCGGCGTGGTCCTCGCGGTGGAGCGCATGCTCGGCATGGAGGTCCCGCGGCGCGCGGTGTGGACACGCACACTCCTCGCCGAGCTGAACCGGGTGCTGAACCACCTGATGTTCCTGGGGTCGTATCCGCTGGAACTGGGCGGCATCACCCCGGTCTTCTACGCGTTCCGGGAGCGCGAGGTCCTCCAGAACGTCATGGAGGAGGTCTCCGGCGGGCGCATGCACTACATGTTCAACCGCGTCGGGGGCCTCAAGGAGGACCTGCCGGCCGGCTGGGCCGCACGCGCGCGTGGGGCCGTCTCCGCGGTGCGCTCGCGCATGGGCGTCTTCGACGACCTGGTGCTCGGCAACGAGATCTTCCGGGGGCGTACCCGGGGCGTGGGCGCCCTCGCGCCGGAGGCCGTGCACGCGTACGGCGTGAGCGGGCCGATCGCGCGCGCCTCGGGCGTCGACTTCGACCTGCGCCGGGACGAGCCCTACCTCGCCTACGGGGAGCTCCAGGACACCCTGAGGGTGGTCACCCGGCGCGAGGGCGACTGCCTGGCCCGCTTCGAGTGCCTCCTGGAGCAGACGCACAACGCGCTGGAGCTCGCCGACGCCTGCCTCGACCGGCTCGCCGAGCTGCCGCCGGGGCCGGTCAACCAGCGGCTGCCGAAGGTTTTGAAGGCGCCCGAGGGACACACGTACGCGTGGACCGAGAACCCGCTCGGCATCAACGGCTACTACCTGGTCAGCAAGGGCGAGAAGACCCCGTACCGGCTGAAGCTGCGCTCCGCCTCGTACAACAACATCCAGGCGCTGACCGAGCTGCTGCCGGGCACGCTGGTGGCGGACATGGTGGCGATCCTCGGGTCACTGTTCTTCGTCGTCGGGGACATCGACAAGTAGGTCGCCGGCCGGGCCGAGCGGGTCCGCGACGCCCACCGGCTGGAGCAGCCAGCCGAAGTCGCCGAGCCCGCCGGACGCCGTCAGCTCGGCGGCCTCCCCGGCGCTGGCGAGGGCGCGCACGTACGCCGCGGGGTCGGAGGAGGCGAGCGCGAGCGGAGGGCGGGCGCCGGTCAGGCCCAGAGCGCTCAGCGCCTCGCGCTGCGGCAGCCGGCGTGCGCCGGGCCGTGCGCAGGCGTCCAGCGCGACATGCGCCGTCAGATCGCAGGACCCGTCCGGTACGGGCGCCGTCCCGCGCCCCTCCCGGAAGCCGGTGAGCGTCCCGAACGGAGGGCGTGCGCCCGCGGTGTGCGCGTAGTCCACGGCCACCGCGAGACCCCGCTCGACGTGGGCGACGGCGGACGCCCACGCGATGTCCCGGGGGAGCCCGATCTCCGCGCGCAGCCCTTCCTCCCGCGGCAGCGGCCACCACCGCGCGAGCCAGCGCGCCGCGGCGCCCCCGACCGGCTCGCCGAGCCGCTCGGTGCCGTCCCGCCGGACCAGGACCAGCCGCGGTACGCCCGCCGGGTCCACCTCGACGACGTCCACGGGTACGTTGTCCAGCCACTCGTTGGCGAACAGCAGCCCGGTGACGTGCCGCGGCGGCTCGGGCAGCCACGCGATCCGCGGGTCGAGGCCCCGCGGGCGGTCCGCGACCTCGACGGCGGACACCCGCGTGCGGACGGCCACCTCGGCGGGCAGCGCGCCGAGCACCCCGCGGGCCAGTTCGCCCCGTCCGGCGGCCATGTCGACGAAGTCGAGCGCGGCGGGCCTGCCCAGGGCCACGTCGACCCGGCACAGCAGCCGGGCCACCGCGCCGGCGAACAGCGGCGAGGCGTGCACCGACGTACGGAAGTGTCCGGCGGGGCCCTCCGGCCGCCGGTAGAAGCCGTCCGGCCCGTACAGGGCGGCCTCGGTCGCCGCCCGCCAGCCACGCCACTCGCCGTCCGTGCCGGCGGCGTCCGCCCCGCCCGTGACGCCTGTCGTTTCCGCCTCCATCCGGTCAGACTAGGCGCCCTGGTGATCAGGGCCTCCACCTTGCGGAGTACATGCGCCCGGTACGGATCGGTCCTCCGGTTGACCCCTGCACGCATCTTGCTTCCCTACGCTGGGTTACGTGCAGCGCCTCTACGACTTCCTCCGCAGACACCCGACCTGGGTCGACGGCTTCTGGGCCGCCGTCCTGTTCGGGATCTCGATGGCGAGCGAGGTCACCCGCCAGGAGTCCGCGGGCACCGACTCGCAGGCCGTGATCATCCCGGTGACGCTCCTGCTGAGCCTGGTGGTCGCGCTGCGCCGGCGTATGCCGGAGAAGATGCTGCTGCTGACCGCCGGGCTCGGGGTGGCGCAACTGGTGCTCGACGTCGAGACGGCGCCCGCCGACTTCGCCATGCTGGTGATCGTCTACACGGTCGCCGCGACCGGCGCGCGCTGGGCGTCCTGGCTCGCGCTGGCCATGAGCCTGGTCGCGGCCTCCCTGGCGCAGCTGCGCTGGCCGAACCAGGAGACGAGCACCGCGGGGAACGTCGCGATGGTGGTCTTCCAGACCGTGCCGTTCGCGCTCGCCTGGGTGCTCGGCGACTCGATCCGCACCCGCCGCGCCTACTTCGCGCAGTTGGAGGAGCGCGCCGCGCGCCTGGAGACGGAGCGCGAGGCGCAGGCGAAGGTCGCGGTCGCCGCCGAGCGCGCCCGGATCGCGCGCGAGCTGCACGACGTGGTCGCGCACAACGTGTCCGTGATGGTGGTGCAGGCCGACGGCGCCGCCTACGTCCTCGACGCGGCGCCCGACCAGGCGAAGAAGGCCCTGGAGACGATCTCCTCCACCGGCCGCCAGGCCCTCGCCGAGATGCGCCGCCTGCTGGGCGTACTGCGCACCGGTGAGCACAAGGAGGTCGGGGAGTACGTGCCGCAGCCCGACGTGCAGCAGATCGAGGACCTCGTGGAGCAGTGCCGGACCTCGGGCCTGCCCGTCGATTTCAAGGTCGAGGGCACCCCGCGCCCGCTGCCCAGCGGCGTCGAGCTCACGGCGTACCGCATCGTGCAGGAGGCGCTCACCAACACCCGCAAGCATGGCGGCCCGAAAGCGGGCGCGAGCGTGCGCCTGGTCTACTTCGACGACGGCCTCGGCCTGCTCGTCGAGGACGACGGCAAGGGCGCTCCGCACGAGCTGTACGAGGAGGGCGGTGCGGACGGCCGGGGCCACGGTCTGATCGGTATGCGCGAGCGCGTGGGCATGGTCGGCGGAACGCTCGACGCGGGCCCGCGTCCGGGCGGAGGATTCCGTATCAGTGCCCTGCTCCCGCTCAAACCGGCGCATTGACGCGCAGGCACGCCCCTCGTTGACACCTGTCACGCACACTCGTCACCGACACAAGTCACGGACACTAGTCACGCCCCACGCCCCGCGCCCCACGCCCCACGAAACGGAAGAGGCCTCATGACGATCCGCGTGATGCTCGTCGACGACCAGGTGCTGCTGCGCACCGGGTTCCGGATGGTGCTCGCCGCCCAGCCGGACATGGAGGTCGTCGCGGAGGCGGGCGACGGCGTCGAGGCCCTCCAGGTGCTGCGCGCCACCGCTGTCGACGTCGTCCTGATGGACGTCCGCATGCCGAAGCTCGACGGTGTGGAGACCACCCGCCGGATCTGCTCGGAACCCGAGCCGCCGAAGGTGCTGATCCTGACCACCTTCGACCTGGACGAGTACGCGTTCTCGGGGCTGAAGGCGGGCGCGTCCGGGTTCATGCTCAAGGACGTGCCGCCCGCCGAGCTGCTCACCGCGATCCGCTCGGTGCACAGCGGCGACGCCGTGGTCGCGCCCTCCACCACACGGCGCCTCCTCGACCGCTTCGCCCCGATGCTGCCCGCCACCGGCAAGGAGCCCCAGTACAAGGAGCTGGAGCGGCTCACCGACCGGGAGCGCGAGGTGATGGTGCTGGTCGCGCAGGGGCTGTCCAACGGCGAGATCGCGGCCCGGCTGGTGCTGTCCGAGGCGACGGTCAAGACGCACGTGGGCCGCATCCTGACGAAGCTGGGGCTGCGGGACCGGGTGCAGGTGGTGGTCCTGGCGTACGAGACGGGGCTGGTGCGGGCCGGCGGCGGACGGGGCTGAGCCGGGCGGACGGCGGGAGCGGAGGCCTGGAGCGGGCTTCTGGGCGGGCCTCGCTTGTGGGGGAGGCTTCTGAGCCGGCCTCGCTTGTGGGGCGGGCCTCTGGAGCCGGCCGCGGAGAGTGGATCACAGGGCGTGGGCTGCGGGGCGTGGATGGTGGCACGTGCGCCACGGGGGTGCGGACCGGGCGCGGATCACGGGGAATCGTGACCCGGGCGCGACCGGCGGCCACTAGGGTCTGCGCATGCTCCTGTGGATCAACGGCCCCTTCGGGGGCGGCAAGACACAGACCGCACACGAGATCCGGCGCCGGCTGCCCGGCAGCGTGATCTGCGACCCCGAGCACGCCGGTTTCGGCCTGCGCCGGATGCTGCCGCCCGAACTGCGCGGCGACTTCCAGGACCTGGTCTCCTGGCGGCGGGGTGTCGTCGAGATCCTCGACCGGGCCCTCACCGAGCAGGACGGCGTGGTGATCGTCCCGATGACGGTCACCGACTCCGGCTACTTCGCCGAGACCGTGGGCCGGCTCCGCGAACTCGGCCACGACGTGCGCCACTTCACGCTGCTCGCCCAGCGCGAGACCGTACTGCGACGGCTGCGGGAGCGCGGGATCGGGCGCCTGCTCTCCCACGTCACCCGGAAGAGCGCGGCGCCGCGCGGGGAGAGCTGGGCCGTGCGGCGGCTCGACCACTGCCTGGTGCGGCTGAGCGAACCGGAGTTCGCCGAGCACCTGTGGACCGATCACTCGACCGTGCCGAAGACGGCGGACCGCATAGCCGTGCTGGCCGGACTGACGCTGCGGCCCAACACCGAGGGCGCGCTGCGGACCCGGCTGCGGCAGGCACGGGTGGGGATCGGGCACATCCGGTTCGACTGACCGTCCGGCCGCCGGGACGTCCGCCCGCCGGGACGGTCCGGGGGTGTCCCCGGCCGCCGCGGTTACCTGAGGATCCCCTCCAGGAAGTCGCTGCCCAGCCGTGCCACCACGGAGACGTCCAGCTGGTGCAGGACGTACCGGCCGCGCCGGCGGGTGGTGACCAGGCCGGCCTTCTTGAGCACCCCGAGGTGGCGGGATATCTCGGGCGCGGTCATCCCGTGCACCTGGGCCAGCTCGCTGGTGGTGTACCCGCTGCGGGCCAGATGACGGCACAGGCGCATCCGGACGGGGTGGGACAGGGCGGTCATCCGCAGGGCGAGCTGGTCGACCGACGGGGGCGAGGCCGGTTCGGGCGACCCGACCGGGTAGTGCAGCAGCGGCTGCCAGCCGAAGCGGAACAGTACGTTCAGATGCGGGAGGCCGAGGCTGGTCGGTACCAGGAGGAGGCCGCCGCCCGCCGTGGCGGTGCGGCCCTGGATCAGCTTGTCCACGACGATCCGACCGGCCGTCTCGTCCACCGTCACGACGGGGGAGACCGCGGTCAGCGCCTCGGCCGGCCCCTTGTGCCGCAGCAGCTCCGTCTTGTGCCGGGCGTCCGCCGTCAGCTGGTGGCGCAGCCGGGACCAGGTCTCCTCGAAGAACGCCTTGTCGCAGTCCTCCAGGAAGCGCCGCAGCCAGGCCCGGACACCGGGCGGGTCGTCGAGCAGCCGCCGGGCGAACCGCACCTGCTGCGGGCCGCGGGAGGCGGCGGCCTCCAGCGCCCGGCTGCGGACGGCGGGGTCGGACAGGATGTCCGGCGCCCTGGTGTCATAGGTCAGCGGACAGGTGAACTCCAGGGCCGCGTCAACGAACTGCTCGTCCGTCAGCTTGTCCAGGAGGTCCAGGTCCTCGGCGAGGGTGGCGCCCGGGAGCGTGCCGCCGCCCGGGATGCCCGCGCACGGCAGGAACACGTCCGAGAACGTCGTACGCCACAGGAAGTCGGCCTCGCACATCCGGTCGGCCAGGTGCGAGTCGAGCCGGCTGGTCACGCTCGTCACCCAGCCCTGGAGTGCCGGGTGGTGACCGGGCTCGGCCAGTGCGTGCAGCGCCATGCCGAGCTCGGCCAGGGGAGAGGGCACGACGGCGACCCTCTCCGGCCGCAGCCCCGCGATGTCGATGCTCACGCTCATGCCTCCATGGTGCACCCCGCCACCGACAACGCCGTCGACGCGCAAGGCCGCCCTGGGCGCGGCAGGTCGCCCTAGCCGCCGACGCCCTCGTGCACCCCGCGCAGCCGGGTCACGAACTCCGCGACGGCCGCCTTCACGTCCTCGGCCGTCCAGTCCAGGCCGGCGGAGCGCACGGCGACCTCGGTGAAGGCCAGCCCCGGTCCGCCGGACTGCCAGCCGGAGGCGAAGAGCAGCGTCTGCGTCTCCTCGGCCTGGAGCACCGCCGCCTCGGAGAGCACGTCCGGCCCGTACGGCAGCCACACCTGGAAATCGTGGGTGTGCGGCTCCTCGGGGTGCACGCGCGCCCACGGCACGCCCGCCTCGGCGAACCCCTCCCGCAGCGCGGCGGCCACCACGCGCGCGTGGCGCACGTACTCGGGCAGCCGGGGCAGCTCGCGGTCGAGGCCGGCGAGCGCCGACAGCACGGTGGGGAACTGCTGGAACACCATGCCGCCGTACCGGTGGCGCCAGACCTTCGCCTCCTCCACCAGGGTCGCGGGTCCGGCCAGGGCAGCGCCGCCGAAGCCGTCCAGGGACTTGTAGAACGACACGTAGACGCTGTCCGCGAGGCCCGCGATCTCCGCCAGGGGACGGCCGAAGTGGACGGTGGACTCCCACAGGCGCGCGCCGTCGATGTGCACCACCGCGTCCCGCTCGCGCGCCGCCTCCACCACCTCGGTGAGCTCGGCCCAGGAGGGCAGGACGAAACCGGCGTCCCTGAGGGGCAGTTCCAGCATCAGGGTCCCGAAGGGCTCCGGGAAGTCACGCACCTCGTCGGCCGTCGGCATCCGGGGCTCGCTCGTCACCCGGACCGGGCGCAGGCCGCTGACCTGGCTGAACGCCTGCCGCTCATGCACCTCCGGGTGTGCCAGCGCGTGCAGCGCGACCCTGGGGTCCCCGGTGCGGCCCGCCCAGCAGCGCAGGGCCACCTGCTGGGCCATCGTGCCGGTCGGGAAGAACGCGGCGGCCTCCGTGCCCAGCAGTGCGGCGACCCGTTCCTCCAGGTGCGACACGATCCGGTTGCCGTAGACGTCCGCCGGTTCGTCGAGGTCGTAGACCTGGGGTGCCGTCTCGTGCAGGTGTGCGAGACGTTCGCGGAGGGTGCCCCGTGATCCCGGGCGGGACAGGAGGCGCCGAGCCTTTCGGTAGGCGAGGGAACGTCGCTCCTGTATGCGCTCCTGGGGGTCTTGGGGGCCCTGGGACGCCTGCGCCTCCTGGTGCGGCGAAGCCTCCGTGTCCCCTGTGCCTTCTGCGCCTCCCGTGCCTCCCGGGCCTCCTGTGGTCTCCGTCCTCTCCACGTCCTCCGCCCGCCCCGCGTTCCGCGCGCCCTGCTCCACCGTGTCGTCCATGCCCCGGATCATGCCGTGCGCCGATCGGGGAGGCACACGGACCCACCGGATGCCGAGGCGCCCCGGAACTCCACAGCCTGTGGACGGCCGGTCGCCCCCGGGGCGGATAGCGTTAACATGACGAGAAATCGTCCGGTACCCAGAGCGGACTGGAACGGGAAGGCCACGGTCGCGTGAGTACAGTCCAACAGCCAGATCCCAGGGACCGCCCCGCGCGGCTCACCGTCGGCGTGGTCGGTGCCGGTCGCGTGGGCCCCGCGCTGGCCGCGTCCCTCGAACTCGCCGGGCACCGCCCGGTGGCCGTCTCCGGCGTCTCCGACGCCTCCAGGAGGCGGGCCGCGCTGCTGCTGCCCGACGTGCCGGTCGTCCCGCCCGCCGAAGTGCTCCGCCGCGCCGACCTGGTGCTGCTGACCGTCCCGGACGACACCCTGCCCGACCTGGTGACCGGCCTCGCCGAGACCGGTGCCGTACGGCCGGGACAGCTCCTGGTGCACACCTCCGGGCGGTACGGCGCGAAGGTGCTGGACCCCGCCCTGCGCGCGGGCGCTCTGCCGTTGGCCCTGCATCCCGCGATGACCTTCACAGGCACCGCCGTGGACGTGCAGCGACTGGCCGGCTGCTCCTTCGGCGTCACCGCCCCGGACGAACTGCGACTGGCCGCCGAGGCGCTCGTCATCGAGATGGGCGGCGAGCCGGAGTGGATCGCCGAGGAGAACCGGCCGCTCTACCACGCGGCCCTCGCCCTGGGCGCCAACCACCTGGTCACGCTGGTCGCCCAGTCCATGGAACTGCTGCGCACGGCCGGCGTCGAGGCGCCCGACCGGATGCTCGGCCCGCTGCTCGGCGCCGCCCTCGACAACGCCCTGCGCTCCGGTGACGCGGCGCTCACCGGCCCCGTCGCGCGCGGGGACGCGGGCACGGTCGCCGCGCACATCGGCCAGCTGCGCGAGCACGCCCCGCAGACCGTCGCCGGCTATCTGGCGATGGCCCGCGCGACCGCCGACCGGGCGCTCGCCCACGGACTGCTGAAGCCGGAACTCGCCGAGGACCTGCTCGGGGTACTCGCCGACGGGACGGGCCGGACCGACGGGACCCACGGCACCGAAGGAGCCGCCGGATGACCACCACCCTGCGCACCGCCGGCGAACTGCGCGCACGCACGCGTGCGGGCCGCCGGGCCGTGGTGATGACCATGGGCGCCCTGCACGAGGGACACGCCACCCTGATCCGTACCGCGCGGGAGAGCGCCGGTCCGGACGGCGAGGTCGTGGTCACGGTCTTCGTCAACCCGCTCCAGTTCGGCGCTGGCGAGGACCTCGACCGCTACCCGCGCACCCTGGACGCCGACCTCAAGATCGCCGAGCAGGCGGGCGCGGACGTCGTGTTCGCCCCGTCCGTGGACGAGGTCTACCCGGGTGGCCGGCCCGAGGTCCGCATCAGCGCGGGCCCCATGGGCGAACGCCTGGAGGGCGCCACGCGCCCCGGCCACTTCGACGGCATGCTCACCGTCGTCGGCAAGCTGCTGCACCTCACCCGGCCCGACGTGGCCCTGTTCGGGCAGAAGGACGCCCAGCAGCTCGCCCTGGTCCGGCGGATGGTGCGGGACCTGAACTTCGGCATCGAGATCGTCGGCGTGCCGACCGTGCGCGAGGAGGACGGCCTGGCCCTGTCCAGCCGCAACCGCTACCTCTCGCCCCGGGAGCGGAGCACCGCCCTGGCCCTGTCCCAGGCCCTGTTCGCGGGCTGCGACCGGCACGCGGCCCAGGAGGCGCTGCGCGCGCGGGCGCGTGAAGTGCCCGCGACGCACGCGCGTGCCGAGGCCCTCAGCGCCCTGGGCGAGTCCCGCGCTGCCGCCGACACCCACGCGGTCGCCAAGGCCGTGCCCGGCTGCGCGGCGGGCGTCCGCGCCGCCGCGCGCCTCGTGCTCGACGAGGCCGTCCGGCTCGACCCGCCGCTCGCACTGGACTACCTCGCGCTCGTCGATCCGTCCGACTTCACCGAGATCGAGGACGACTTCACCGGTGAGGCCGTCCTCGCCGTCGCCGCCCGGGTCGGTACGACCCGGCTGATCGACAACCTTCCTCTCACCTTCGGAGCCGCCTCGTGACCAGCACAGGCATACGACTGCACGCGCCCGCCCCCGGGTGGTCCATCTCCGCGGACGTGGTGGTCGTCGGCTCCGGCGTGGCCGGACTGACCGCGGCCCTGCGCTGCGAGGCCGCCGGTCTGACGACGGTCGTCGTCACCAAGGCCAGTCTCGACGACGGCTCCACCCGCTGGGCCCAGGGCGGCATCGCCGCGGCCCTCGGCGAGGGCGACACCCCGCAGCAGCACCTGGACGACACGCTGGTCGCGGGCGCGGGCATGTGTGACGAGGAGGCCGTGCGGATCCTCGTCACCGAGGGGCCCGACGCCGTACGGCGGCTGATCGAGACCGGCGCCCACTTCGACGAGTCCTCCGAGGGCCGGCTCGAACTCACCCGGGAGGGCGGCCACCACCGCCGCCGCATCGCGCACGCGGGCGGCGACGCGACCGGTGCCGAGATCTCCCGGGCGCTCGTCGAGGCGGTGCACGCGCGTGGCGTACGCGCGATCGAGAACGCGCTCGTGCTGGACCTGCTGACGGACGCCGAGGGCCGCACCGCGGGCGTCACCCTGCACGTGATGGGCGAGGGCCAGCACGACGGCGTCGGCGCGGTGCACGCCCCCGCGGTGGTCCTCGCGACCGGCGGCATGGGCCAGGTGTTCTCCGCGACCACCAACCCGCCCGTGTCGACCGGCGACGGAGTGGCGCTCGCCCTGCGCGCGGGGGCCGAGGTCTCCGACCTGGAGTTCGTGCAGTTCCACCCCACGGTGCTGTTCCTGGGCGCCGACGCCGAGGGACAGCAGCCGCTGGTCTCCGAGGCGGTGCGCGGCGAGGGCGCCCACCTGGTCGACGCCGGTGGCGTGCGCTTCATGGTCGGGCAGCACGAGCTGGCCGAACTGGCGCCCCGGGACATCGTCGCCAAGGGCATCATGCGCCGCATGCAGGAGCAGGACGCCGAACACATGTTCCTCGACGCCCGGCACTTCGGCGCCGACATGTGGGAGCACCGCTTCCCGACGATCCTCGCCGCCTGCCGCGCCCACGGCATCGACCCGGTGCGCGAGCCCATCCCGATCGCCCCCGCCGCCCACTACGCCTCCGGCGGGGTGCGCACCGACCCCCGGGGCCGTACGACGGTGCCCGGCCTGTACGCGTGCGGCGAGGTCGCCTGCACCGGCGTGCACGGAGCCAACCGGCTCGCCTCCAACTCGCTGCTGGAGGGGCTCGTCTACGCCGAGCGGATCGTCGCCGACATCACGGCGAGCCGGACGGCGGACGGCCTGCACGCGCGGGTGCCCGCCCCGGTGACGCAGCCCGAGAAGCCGGCGCACCCGCTGCTCGCCCCCGAGGCCCGGTTCGCGATCCAGCGGATCATGACCGGCGGCGCCGGCGTCCTGCGGTCCGCGTCATCCCTCGCCGGGGCCGCCGAACAGCTCCAGCGACTGCACGCCGAGGCCCGCGACGCCCTCGACGAGAACGGCAAGACCGCCGAGCCCGGCGTCGACACCTGGGAGGCCACCAACCTCCTGTGCGTGGCCCGCGTCCTGGTCACCGCCGCCCGGCAGCGCGAGGAGACCCGCGGCTGCCACTGGCGCGAGGACCACGCCGACCGCGACGACGCCGCCTGGCGGCGCCACATCGTCGTACGGCTGAATCCGGACCGCACGCTGGCCGTGCACACCACGGACACCGCAGACTTCCCCCCGACCCTCCCCCCGGCTCCCGGCTTCGACCGGGCAGGGGGAACCTCCCCGCACCGTCCCCAGGAGCAGTGACAGCAGTGAGCACCCCCGACCTTCCCCTCGCCTCCTCCGGCGGCTGCGGCGACGGCTGTGCCTGTGGCGCAGACACCGGCGAGGAATATCTGGAGTGCGGGCTCGACCCCGCGCTCGCGCAGCTCCTGACCGACGCGGGACTCGACCCCGTGGAGGTCGAGGACATCGCCAACCTCGCGATCGAGGAGGACCTCGACCACGGTGTGGACGTGACGACGGTCGCGACCATCCCCGAGGAGGCCGTGGCCACCGCCGACTTCACCGCGCGCGAGGCGGGCGTCGCGGCGGGCCTGCGGGTCGCCGAAGCGGTGATCTCGGTCGTCTGCACGGACGAGTTCGAGGTCGAGCGGCACGTGGAGGACGGCGACCGGGTGGAGGCCGGGCAGAAGCTCCTGTCGGTCACCACGCGCACGCGCGACCTGCTGACCGCCGAGCGCAGCGCGCTCAACCTGCTGTGCCGGCTGTCGGGGATCGCGACCGCCACGCGCGCGTGGGCGGACGCCCTGGAGGGCACGAAGACCAAGGTCCGCGACACCCGCAAGACGACGCCGGGCCTGCGCTCCCTGGAGAAGTTCGCGGTGCGCTGCGGCGGCGGCGTCAACCACCGCATGTCGCTGTCCGACGCGGCCCTCGTCAAGGACAACCACGTGGTCGCGGCGGGCGGTGTCGCCCAGGCTTTCGAGGCCGTACGGGAGGCGTTCCCGGACGTGCCGATCGAGGTCGAGGTCGACACCCTGCACCAGCTGCGCGAGGTCGTGGACGCGGGTGCCGACCTGATCCTGCTGGACAACTTCACGCCAGGCGAGTGCGCGGAGGCGGTCGGCATCGTGCACGGGCGCGCGCTGCTCGAGGCGTCGGGCCGGCTGACCCTGGACAACGCCAAGGCCTACGCCGACACGGGTGTCGACTTCCTGGCCGTCGGCGCGCTGACCCACTCCTCGCCGATCCTGGACATCGGCCTGGATCTTCGAGCGGCGGAGTAGGGAGCGGGAACCGGCCATGCTGCTGACGATCGACGTAGGCAACACGCACACGGTGCTCGGCCTGTTCGACGGCGAGGACATCGTCGAGCACTGGCGGATCTCGACGGACGCGCGCCGTACCGCCGACGAGCTCGCGGTGCTCCTCCAGGGGCTGATGGGCATGCACCCGCTGCTCGGGGAGGAGCTGGGTGACGGCATCGACGGGATCGCGATCTGCGCGACCGTGCCGTCCGTGCTGCACGAGCTGCGCGAGGTCACCCGCCGGTACTACGGCGACGTGCCCGCGGTGCTCGTGGAGCCCGGGGTGAAGACGGGTGTGCCGATCCTCACCGACAACCCCAAGGAGGTCGGCGCCGACCGCATCATCAACTCGGTGGCGGCCGTCGAGCTGTACGGCGGCCCGGCGATCGTCGTCGACTTCGGTACGGCGACGACGTTCGACGCGGTCAGCGCGCGCGGGGAGTACGTGGGCGGTGTCATCGCGCCCGGCATCGAGATCTCGGTGGAGGCGCTGGGCGTCAAGGGCGCGCAGCTGCGGAAGATCGAGGTCGCCCGGCCGAGGAGCGTCATCGGCAAGAACACGGTCGAGGCGATGCAGGCCGGGATCGTGTACGGCTTCGCCGGGCAGGTGGACGGGGTCGTGAGCCGGATGGCGCGGGAGCTGGCCGACGATCCGGACGAGGTGACGGTGATCGCCACGGGCGGGCTGGCGCCGATGGTGCTGGGCGAGGCCTCGGTGATCGACGAACACGAGCCGTGGCTGACCCTGATCGGTCTGCGCCTGGTCTACGAGCGGAACGTCTCCCGCATCTGAGACGGGCAGGGCACGGCCCGCCGCCTGGGAGTCCGCCCGCGAGGCCCTCGGGAGCCACCCCGGAGCTTGCCGGGAGCCACCCGGGGAGCCAGCCGGGTGGCTCCCCGCGACGCGCGGGTCCGCAATGACGGATTTGTCTGATTAGCGCGTACCGTCACTCCATGCCCACGCCATACGGATCCCGCGGCGGCATGGCGTTCGGTGCGGAGGAGCTGCGTGTGCTCCGCCGTGCTCTCGCCCTCGCCCTGAACCCCGCCCCCGCCTCGGCCGAGGACGTCCAGGACTGTCTTCGCGTCGCCGAGTCCCTAGACGAGGCGATGCGCGAGGGCGCCCGGCTGCGTGCCTTCCTGGTGGCCGATCTCGCCCGGTACCGTGCCGCCCTCCCCGGCACCACCGCCGGATACTTCACGCTCCTGGAGGAGGCGCTGGGCGCCGGGTACCGTCCCGACCCGGACGACCTCGCCGCACTCCGGGCGCTGCGGGGCAACCCGGTCGCGGCGGTCCTCCTGGACCGCTGCCGGACGCTCGCGGAACAGGACGTACGTGCCCGGCTCGCCCGGGGTGCCGCCCGGAGGTCCGCCGCGGCCTCCCAGGAGCTCTCGGCCGCGCCGAGGCACGTTCCGTCCGCCGCGACCGTCCCGGCCTCGCGCACCCGCCTCCTGGCCCTTCCCGGGGGCCGCTGCGGCGACTCCGTCGGAGGTCTCCCGTGGGGTGCCGAGGCGGCCGCCGACGGTCCGGCCGACAAGCCCCGCAAGGAGCCCGCCGTGAAGCCGGCCCCCGCCGCCCCCAAACCCGCCCCCGACGAGCCCACGCCGGCCAGACGCCCCGTCCCGACCCCGGGCGAGGTCTTCCCGCGGCGCAAGCCGTCCCCGCCGCCCGCGAACCCGGCCCAGCGGCTGGCCGCGGGCTGATCGGGGCACGGGACGGGGCCGGCGCCCACCCGCCCCCGTCCCGCCGTCCCGGCGTGGCTACTCTGGGTCCATGGACTATGTCTCCGCGCTCCTGCCCCCGGTCGTCATGGCCGTGTTCTTCATCGGCGTGATCAGGGTGATCGTGAAGACCCAGAGCGGCGCCGCCAAGGCCAGGGAGGACGCGGCCGTCGACGCCGCCCTCGCGCGCGCGGAGGGTGCCCGCCAGGTCACCTCCGCGAATTCCGAGGCCTGACGCCGGGCGCCGCCGCGCCTCCCGGCCGCCGCGCGCCTGCCCGCCTCCGCCTGCCGCGGAGTGCTCTCCCGCATCCGCCCGCCGCGGAGTGCTTCGCCGCCTGCGTGACCCCCGCGCACGTCCCCCTCGGCGTACGACGCATGCCCGCGCACCTCGTGTGCGAACCCGGCATTTTCCGCGTCGTACGTCCTTTTTGTTCTTGTTTGCTGCTGAAAGCGCACGTCCGGCACGCCATTACCGAGATCTCCCACTATTGTTCTGAGCTGTGCCTCGCCCATTGGGAGAACTCGAAGACGCGGTCATGACGCGGGTGTGGAAGTGGAACCGCCCGGTCACCGTTCGGGAAGTCCTGGAAGACCTTCAGCAGGAACGGTCCATCGCGTACACCACGGTGATGACCGTTTTGGACAATCTCCATCAGAAGGGCTGGGTGCGCCGAGAAGCCGAAGGCCGGGCCTATCGATATGAAGCGGTCTCCACGCGTCCCGCCTACGCCGCAGCGCTGATGAACGAGGCCTGGGGGCAGAGCGACAACCCCGCGGCCGCTCTCGTGGCCTTCTTCGGCATGATGAGCGACGAACAGCGGCAGGCACTGCGGGACGCCGTACGCATCGTCCAGGTACCGGAAACACCCGAACCCGCCCCGGCCCCCGATACCGCGGCCGATACGGCCGCGCCGGATACGTCACGCGAGAACCCCGGCTCGGCGGGGGAGGCCGACGGGCGATAGCGTCCGCACATGTCGGAGAGCCCCGAAGTCACCGCTAAAGCCATCACCGTCCGGCGGGCCCGGACCAGCGATGTCCCGGCCGTGCGCCGGCTCCTTGACGCGTACGTCCGTGACGGCATCCTCCTCGACAAAGCGATGGTGACGCTTTACGAGGACATCCAGGAGTTCTGGGTCGCCGAACGGGACGACAACGCCGAGGTGGTCGGCTGCGGCGCGCTGCACGTGATGTGGGAAGACCTCGCGGAAGTCCGCACTCTCGCGGTCAAGCCCGGTCTGAAGGGCGCGGGCGTCGGCCATCAGTTGCTGCGGAAGCTGCTGCACACCGCGCGCTGGCTCGGTGTTCGCCGGGTTTTCTGTCTGACCTTCGAAGTGGACTTCTTCGTCAAGCACGGCTTCGTGGAGATCGGCGAGACGCCGGTCGACACCGATGTGTACGGGGAACTCCTGCGCTCCTATGACGAGGGCGTCGCGGAGTTCCTCGGTCTCGAACGAGTGAAACCGAACACCTTGGGCAACAGTCGGATGCTTCTGCATCTGTGATCGCGGGGCATCGCGAGGTTCGCCAAGACATATTCCACCGGCGGGCAAGACGACGACTAGTCACGGCCGGCGACGACTAGCGCTGACTAGCACTGGACTGACGCCGGACAAGCTCCGGACCGGCCCAGGACAAGCGCCGTACAACCGGGCAGGCCCTGCCCGGGTTCCCTATGTCCGAAACGCGCATGTTTCCGGTACCGGGCCGGTCCTTCGGTCTCTGTCGGGGGTTTGTGTTTTTCCCGCAAAAGCGGTTTGCTTTCCGACGTAGTGCAGTACTGCATATAACAAGGGGCGGCGAAACGGCGGACGCCGCAGACCCCCGGCCCTCACGTTTTCGATGAAAGGAAATCCGGTGGCACAGAAGGTTCAGGTCCTTCTTGTCGACGACCTCGACGGCGGCGAGGCGGACGAGACTGTGACGTTCGCGCTGGACGGCAAGACGTACGAGATCGATCTCACGACTGTCAATGCGGACAAGCTGCGCAGCCTTCTCGACCCCTATGTGAAGGGTGGCCGGCGCACCGGCGGCCGTGCCGCGGGTGGGCGTGGAAAGGCGCGCGCCGCCACGGGCGGCAGCCAGGACACCGCGCAGATCCGTGCCTGGGCGAAGGAGAACGGTTTCGAGGTCAACGACCGCGGCCGTGTTCCCGCGATCATTCGTGAGGCTTACGAGAAGGCCAACGGCTGAGCGCACGCGCGCCGCAACCGGACCCGGTGGCACTGTGTGGCCACCGTGTCCACGAGCCGTGCGAGATCGGGGGCGCCCCCAACGTCCCCGCCGCCCCCCATGGCCGGGCCGCCCACGGCCGACAGCGTCGGCAGCGAGGTCTCGACCTCGCACCCCGGCACGGGGGGCCGCAGCCACACAGCGGCCCCCTGAAGAGGTCCGGAGGGGTCAGGCGGGTACCGCCGGGCGGCGACCCGTCCCGGAACCGGCCCATGGCCCGGTCCGGGCAGCAGTGGCGCCTCCATGCGCCCGCCCGCGCCGAGCGCCACCAGATCCAGCGCCAGCGTGCCCCACTCCAGCCAGTCCAGGAGCCCCGGCAGCTCGTCCGCGGCGCCCGCGGCCACCAGCAGCCGCATCCGGTCGGCCCGCAGCGCCACCGGAGAGCCCGGCGCCAGCCGCCGCAGCGCGCCGAAACCCGCCTCGGCCGGCACGTCCAGGACGTCGAAGCGCAGCCCGGTGACCAGCTGCACCGGCTCCCCGGGCACGGTCCGCCAGCCCAGTTCGTTCTCGTACCAGTGCCGCGTCCGGTCTCCCGGGGTGAGCGGCCGACGAGGAAGGGGGACGGTGGTGACTGAGCCAACCATGCCAAGCGCAACCTTCCGAAACCCCCGCGAGTTACGCTGAGTGTTCGTGCGATTGCCCAGCGTGCGGAAAAAGGTAGCGTGTGGGGGTGCGGGGAGGCGCAAGGTTGTTCGCCCGTAGCGGAGGGATTCGGTGCGCGCGGCATGGAGTGTCCGTCCCAGCGGGTAAGACATCCCTAGTGGGAGGGGGCGACACGCAGGAAAAGCCGTCTTGCGTTCGCCATCGGCGTACTGCTGGTGCGGGTATCTGCCTGGCCTGCGGGAACATCGTCTCGCACCATCGGGTTGGAGCATATGTCGGCGTTCGGGGTCAGGAGGCAGAGTTGGTTCTCGGTCCGGTGTCGGCAGTTGGAATGAGCGGTCCCCGCTTGCGGGACTAAGCTGCGGAAGGACAGGGAGGGGAAGTTCCCCCCACTGCCTGACCGCTCTGAGGAGCGATTAACGATGTTCGAGAGGTTCACCGACCGCGCGCGGCGGGTTGTCGTCCTGGCTCAGGAAGAAGCCCGGATGCTCAACCACAACTACATCGGCACCGAGCACATCCTCCTGGGCCTGATCCACGAGGGTGAGGGTGTCGCCGCCAAGGCCCTTGAGAGCCTCGGGATTTCGCTCGAGGCGGTCCGCCAGCAGGTGGAGGAGATCATCGGCCAGGGCCAGCAGGCCCCGTCCGGGCACATCCCCTTCACCCCCCGTGCCAAGAAGGTCCTGGAGCTGTCGCTCCGCGAGGCCCTTCAGCTGGGCCACAACTACATCGGCACGGAGCACATCCTGCTCGGCCTGATCCGTGAGGGCGAGGGCGTCGCCGCCCAGGTCCTGGTCAAGCTGGGCGCAGATCTGAACCGGGTGCGGCAGCAGGTGATCCAGCTGCTCTCCGGTTACCAGGGCAAGGAGACCGCCACCGCCGGCGGCCCCGCGGAGGGCACCCCCTCGACGTCCCTGGTCCTCGACCAGTTCGGCCGGAACCTCACCCAGGCCGCCCGTGAGTCCAAGCTCGACCCGGTCATCGGGCGCGAGAAGGAGATCGAGCGGGTCATGCAGGTGCTGTCCCGCCGCACCAAGAACAACCCGGTCCTGATCGGTGAGCCCGGCGTCGGCAAGACCGCCGTCGTCGAGGGCCTCGCCCAGGCCATCGTCAAGGGCGAGGTGCCCGAGACCCTCAAGGACAAGCACCTCTACACCCTGGACCTCGGCGCGCTGGTCGCCGGCTCCCGCTACCGCGGTGACTTCGAGGAGCGCCTGAAGAAGGTGCTCAAGGAGATCCGCACCCGCGGCGACATCATCCTGTTCATCGACGAGCTGCACACGCTGGTCGGTGCGGGTGCCGCCGAGGGCGCCATCGACGCGGCCTCCATCCTGAAGCCGATGCTGGCCCGTGGTGAGCTCCAGACCATCGGTGCGACCACGCTGGACGAGTACCGCAAGCACCTGGAGAAGGACGCGGCCCTCGAGCGCCGTTTCCAGCCCATCCAGGTCGCGGAGCCGTCCCTGCCGCACACCATCGAGATCCTCAAGGGTCTGCGCGACCGCTACGAGGCGCACCACCGCGTGTCCATCACGGACGAGGCGCTGGTCCAGGCCGCCACCCTGGCCGACCGGTACATCTCGGACCGCTTCCTGCCGGACAAGGCGATCGACCTGATCGACGAGGCCGGTTCCCGGATGCGCATCCGCCGGATGACCGCGCCGCCGGACCTCCGCGAGTTCGACGAGAAGATCGCCGGTGTCCGCCGGGACAAGGAGTCCGCGATCGACTCGCAGGACTTCGAGAAGGCCGCCTCCCTGCGCGACAAGGAGAAGCAGCTCCTCGCCGCCAAGGCCAAGCGGGAGAAGGAGTGGAAGGCCGGCGACATGGACGTCGTGGCCGAGGTCGACGGCGAGCTGATCGCCGAGGTCCTCGCGACCGCCACGGGCATCCCGGTCTTCAAGCTGACCGAGGAGGAGTCCTCGCGTCTGCTGCGCATGGAGGACGAGCTCCACAAGCGGGTCATCGGCCAGATCGACGCCGTCAAGGCGCTGTCGAAGGCGATCCGCCGTACGCGCGCGGGTCTGAAGGACCCGAAGCGTCCCGGTGGTTCGTTCATCTTCGCCGGCCCGTCCGGTGTCGGTAAGACCGAGCTGTCCAAGGCGCTCGCGGAGTTCCTCTTCGGCGACGAGGACGCGCTGATCTCCCTCGACATGTCGGAGTTCAGCGAGAAGCACACGGTCTCGCGTCTCTTCGGTTCGCCCCCCGGCTACGTGGGCTACGAAGAGGGCGGTCAGCTGACCGAGAAGGTCCGCCGCAAGCCGTTCTCCGTCGTCCTCTTCGACGAGGTCGAGAAGGCCCACCCGGACATCTTCAACTCGCTGCTGCAGATCCTGGAGGACGGTCGCCTGACCGACTCCCAGGGCCGGGTCGTGGACTTCAAGAACACGGTCATCATCATGACGACCAACCTCGGCACCCGGGACATCTCCAAGGGCTTCAACCTGGGCTTCGCGGCCTCGGGCGACACGAAGACCAACTACGAGCGCATGAAGAACAAGGTCTCGGACGAGCTCAAGCAGCACTTCCGGCCCGAGTTCCTCAACCGCGTCGACGACGTGGTCGTCTTCCCGCAGCTGACCCAGGCGGACATCCTGCGGATCGTCGACCTGATGGTCGGCAAGGTGGACGAGCGCCTGAAGGACCGGGACATGGGCCTCGAGCTCTCCCAGTCCGCCAAGGAGCTGCTGTCGAAGAAGGGCTACGACCCCGTGCTGGGTGCCCGGCCGCTGCGCCGCACCATCCAGCGCGAGATCGAGGACACCCTCTCGGAGAAGATCCTCTTCGGCGAGCTGCGCCCCGGCCACATCGTGGTCGTGGACACCGAGGGCGAGGGCGACGCCAAGACCTTCACCTTCCGGGGTGAGGAGAAGTCGGCGCTGCCGGACGTCCCGCCGATCGAGCAGGCGGCCGGCGGTGCCGGGCCGAACCTGAGCAAGGAGGCGTAAGCCCCCAGGGCGACGCCAGAAGGGGCCGGTGCGAAAGCACCGGCCCCTTCCGCTTGCCCGGGTGCGGTTACGACAGCTGACCGTCGTAGTCCGGCAGCTTGTACGTCTGCTCGGCGTGGCCGCCCGACAGGTCGGTGGCGCTGTTGCCGATGTTCGCGATGATCGTGTAGCCCCTGGACTCGATGTCGACGCGCTGGGCGGTCTTGTACGTGGCGACGTTCTTGAAGAGGTCGAACAGTCCGCGCACGTAGAGACCGGAGACCTCGTAGCCGTCGTGTTCCAGGTTGTACTCGGTGGGCAGGGAGATGATGCCCGGCCGCGCGGTGACGAAGAACAGGGAGACGCCGTGCTCCTGGGCGTACTTGGCGACCGATAGGACCGGCTTGTTGGCCGGCTGCGGGAAGCTGAAGCCGAAGTCGGTCTCCAGCGTGGTGTTGTCGATGTCGAAGACGATCGCCTGCTTCTCACCCGGCTTGGTGGCGGCGATGCGCTGCTTCAGGTAGGGCAGTGCCTGGTCCATCACGGACCGGCAGTCCTGCTGCCAGGTCGCGTAGTCGACCTCCGCGGCGGCGGAGGCGGTGCTTGTCGACGTCGCGGCCTCGGCGGGGGCGGCCATGGCGACGAGTGCGGCCGCCGCGACGGCGGTCGCGGAGATGCGGCGAGTCCAGGGGCCTCGTCTGTTCATCGGTGGGGGTCCTCTCACATCCGTACGCTGCCGTGTCGTGAGCATGATCGTGCGTGAGGGTGGCGCGAGAGGAACCGTAGGGTTACCGGACGGTAGGTGTACAGAGAGGTGCGTCACAACACCCCTTGGATTTCGGTGACTTGGAGGGGTGACGGGCGAAGGGGGCACGGAGGTCCCGCGGTACGGCCGTCCCCTCGGGGGCGAGCGTGACCGTCATTTCGCGCGGGCCGGGTGAGAGCGCCGGATCCCGTCCAGCCGACGTAGCCCGCGTCACATTCCCAAGTTCCCCGATATGCGGGGCCGGTGACATGGGGCACAGGTGATATGTCCGGTACTACCGGAGATAGTGGAATTACCAAAAAAGGCAAAAAGGACATTACGCATAGAACCTCTAGGATTCCGCCCCGTTCGGCAGGCTTCTGCGGTGAATGGGCGATGTGTCAAGAAGTGCACGATTTGGGGATTACGTACGACCTTAGGTCGTAGATAACGGGTTTGAGTGCTCATGGGATCCCGGGTTACCAAGAGATGCCCCACCCGGCAGCCGTCCGTGCGCCGGGTGGCTCTTCCGTCCCCGTCCCCATGAGGTTTCGATGTTCCAGCGCGTCACGTCCCGCTCTTCCCGTACGTCCCTGCTCCGCAACCGCGCCGCCGTGCTGGCCGCCGGTCTGGGAACGACGGCCGTACTGGGGGCCGGGGTCGCGGCCGCCGCACCGGCTGTCGCGGCCCCCGCCGCCGCCCCGGCCGCCAGGACCGGCGCGCCGGCCGCCGCGTGGGTCGACCCGGTCCAGCGGTACACGCTGTCCGCCGCCTTCAACCAGGTCGGCGGCATGTGGTCGCACAAGCACTCCGGCCAGGACTTCGCGGTGCCGACGGGCACCAACGTCGTCGCCGTGTGCGGCGGAACGGTCGTCAAGGCCGGCGGCAACGGCGCCGGTGACGGCCCCGCCTACGGCAACGCCGTCGTCATCCGGCACAGCAACGGCATGTACTCGCAGTACGCGCACCTGTCGCGCATCGACGTACGGGTCGGCCAGAGCGTCGGGACCGGTCAGCACATCGCGCTGTCCGGCAACACCGGCAACTCCAGTGGTCCGCACCTGCACTTCGAGATGCGGACCACCCCGAACTACGGCTCGGCCGTCAACCCGGTCGCGTTCCTGCGTGCCAAGGGTGTGGGGGTCTGAGTCCGACCGCTCCCGGTCACGAGCCCTGGTGGGCTCGCGTGACCTGATCGACGGCGACCTCCAGGACGGCCTTGCGCTTGTCCTCGGGGTCGCCTTCGAGGTCCTGCATCACGAACATGCCGGCGTGCAGCGTGAAGATGGCGCTGAGGCAGCGCACCTGGTCGACCAGTGGGGCGTCCGGATCGATGATGATGTCGCGCAGGCCGCGCATGCGGTCCTTGAAGGTGTCGCCGATCCGCAGTTCCCGTACCGTCGCCTGGTTCTCCTGCATGAAGCGGAACAGGGGTGACGCGTCGGAGAGTGCCTGGTGGTAGCGCCGGACGATCTCCTGCTTGGTCTCCAGCGTGTGCGGCTGCCCCTTGCCCCACTCGATGAGCTCCTCGATGGGTCTTGTCAGGTCCTCGAAGATGCTGACCAGGATCTCTTCCTTGGTCTTGAAGTGGTAGTAGAGGGCGGCCTTGGTGACGTCCAGTCCCTCGGCGATCTCGCGCAACGAGGTCTTCTCGTAGCCCTGCTCGGCGAAGAGTTCGAGCGCGACGTCCTGGATGCGCTGGCGGGTGTTGCCGCGGCGCTGCTGCTTGGTGCCGTCCATGATGCCGCCCATCCTCGTACTCCTCGCGCTCCCAGGAAACTTACTTGACGACCGGCTAGTTCCAGGTCTATTTTCCCCAGTGTAGTCAACTAGCCGGTCGGCAAGTAAGTGGCAGACTGGGGGAGCGGGAATGATGGCGGACACACAGACGGTCGACACGGTCGGCGCGGACGACGAGAAACAACCCAAGAGCGTGCGGGTGGTCCTGCTCGCGCTGATGATCACCATGATGCTCGCGATGCTCGACAACATGATCGTGGGCACGGCGATGCCGACGATCGTGGGTGAGCTCGGCGGCCTCGAACACCTCTCCTGGGTCGTGACGGCGTACACCCTCGCCACCGCGGCCTCCACCCCGATCTGGGGCAAGCTCGGCGACATGTACGGCCGCAAGGGCTCCTTCATGTCGTCGATCGTGATCTTCCTGGTCGGCTCCGCGATGAGCGGCATGGCCCAGAACATGGGCGAACTGATCGGTTTCCGGGCCGTCCAGGGTCTCGGCGCCGGCGGTCTGATGGTCGGTGTCATGGCGATCATCGGCGACCTCATCCCGCCCCGGGAGCGGGGCAAGTACCAGGGCATGATGGCCGGCATCATGGCGCTGGCCATGATCGGCGGACCGCTGGTCGGCGGCACCATCACCGACAACTGGGGCTGGCGCTGGTCCTTCTACATCAACCTGCCGCTCGGTGTGGTCGCGCTCGCCGCGATCAGTGCCGTCCTGCACCTGCCGAAGAAGCGGTCCAAGACGCGCATCGACTACCTGGGCGCCGCGCTGCTGACCGTCGGCATCACCTCGATCGTCCTCGTCACCACCTGGGGCGGTACGGAGTACGCCTGGACGTCCGCGCGGATCATGGAGCTCATCGGGATCGGCGTCGCCTCCCTGATCGGGTTCGTGTACTGGCAGACCAGGGCCGCCGAGCCGATCGTCCCGCTGCACATCTTCCGCAGCCGCAACTTCACGCTGATGTCGATCATCGGCTTCATCACCGGCTTCGCGATGTTCGGCGCCACGCTCTTCCTGCCGCTGTACCAGCAGGCGGTGCAGGGCGCGTCCGCGACCAACTCCGGTCTGCTGCTCCTGCCCATGCTGGGTGCCATGCTCGTGACCTCGATGGTCGCCGGGCGGGTCACCACCAACACCGGCCGGTACAAGATCTTCCCCATCGCCGGCGGTGTGCTGATGACGGCCGGTCTCTATCTGCTGTCCACGATGGACACGGACACCACCCGGTTCATCTCCAGCGTCTACATGGCCGTCCTCGGTCTGGGCATGGGCTGCCTGATGCAGATCACCATGCTGGTGGCGCAGAACAGCGTGGAGATGAAGGACATGGGCGTCGCGTCCTCCTCCACCACGCTGTTCCGTACGCTCGGCTCGTCGTTCGGCGTGGCGATCATGGGCGCCCTGTTCAACCACCGGGTCCAGGACGTCATGGCGGAGAAGGCCGGCGCGCTGGGCTCGAAGATCACCGAGCAGTCCGCGCAGCTGGACGCGGCCAGCCTGGCCAAGCTTCCGGCGGCGGCCCGTGAGGCCTACCAGCACGCGGTGTCGGCCGGTACGCACTCGGCGTTCGTGCTGGGTGCCGCGGTGGCCGTGATCGTGATGGTGGCGTCGGTGTTCGTGAAGGAGGTCCCGCTCAAGGGTGCGGGGCCGAAGCCTGACGGTGCCACGGACGAGGCGACGCCGACGGCGCCGCTGGCCGAGGCCATCTGAGCCGAACACCTCCCGAAGGCCCCCGGCGCGTGTCCGCCCCGGGGGCCTTCCTCCGTGCCGGGCTGGGGCGGTTCGTCCGTGCCGAGCTGGGGCGGTTCGGGAGCGGAGACGCTCCGGCGGACGCCCTGGGCCGCGGGGTGCGTTCTGAGAGGCGAGGGCCCGGCACGTTCGGGGGCGGGACGATCCCTGAGGCCGGGTTGCGGGACCAAGTCGGCACGGGGGCGGAGACGCCCCCGTGCCCGGGGCGAGCCGCCGTCCGACGTCCGAGGCCAGGCTGCTTCCCGGACCGAGCCGCCCTCCGGAACCGAGCCGACACCCCGGCCCGTTGCACGCCACCGGGCGGTGGGATCGAGCCGGCCTTCGGGGCCGAGACACGCCCGCCCCCAGGAGCGAAGCCCCCGCACCGAGCGCCCCGAGGGGCCCCGACCCGATGTGCCCCCGGCCCCAGCCGGCCTCGGGGGCCACGATGTGCGAGCGCCCGAGCCGGCCTCGGGGGCCCGGATGGGACCTGGGACAGGCCCGCCCCTGGGAACCCGGACGCGCCCGGCTCTACTGGCCCGGCAGCATCGGGTAGCTTCCCGTGTTGGTCGGGGCGTGTTCCGGCAGCCACAGCACCGCGACCGCGCCCTCGGCCGGGACGTGCGCCGGTGCTCCGGCCGGGCGGACGTTGCGGAAGGTCAGGCGGGCGCCCAGCACCCGGGCCTGGCCGGCCGCGATCGTCAGACCCAGGCCGTGGCCGCGCCCCGAGCGGTCGCTGCTGCCGGTGCGGAACCGGCTCGGGCCCTCGGCGAGCAGGTTCTCGGGGAAGCCGGGTCCGTGGTCGCGGACCCGGATGACGCGGCCCTCGACGGTGACCTGGATCGGCGGTCTGCCGTGCCGGGCGGCGTTGGCCAGCAGGTTGAACAGCACGCGCTCCAGGCGCCGCGGGTCGGTGGTCACCTCCGACTCGTGCACCACGCGCACTTCGACCGAGGGGTCCTTCGCCGCCACCCGCCGGGTCACGAACTCGCCCAGGACGATGTCCTGCAACTCGGCCCGCTCGGAGGCGCCGTCGAGCCGGGCCACCTCCAGCACGTCCTCGACGAGCGTGCGCATCGCCTTCGCCCGGTCCAGGACGAGTTCCGTCGGGCGGCCGGGCGGCAGCAGCTCGGCCGCCGTGAGCAGCCCGGTGACGGGGGTGCGCAGCTCGTGCGCGATGTCGGCAGTGACCCGGCGCTCCGCCTCGATCCGCTGCTGGAGCGCGTCCGCCATCGCGTCCACCGCCCGCGCCAGGTCGTCCGTCTCGTCCTGGACGACCCCGCCGATCGCCTCCCGCACCCGTACCTCGGTCTCGCCCTTGGCGACCCGGTTCGCCGCGGCGGCCGCCTTGCGCAGCCGGCGCGAGAGCTGGCCGCCGATGAGCACGCCGAGCGCGCTTCCGGCGAGGACCACCGCGATGGAGCCGATCACCAGGGCCTGGTCGAGGTCCTTGATGATGTCGGTGCTGCGGTCGGTGAACCCGGTGTGCAGGGACAGTACATGCCCCCCCTTGACCGGCACGGCCGCCCAGATGTCGGGCACCCCGCCCGTCCGGTCGGAGACGAAGGTCGCCCGGCGCCCCTCGGCGACCTTCGCCCGCAGCTCCGGCGGCAGATCCGCGTCGTCGATCTTGATGTTGGGGAAGTTCAGCCGCCCCGACACCTCGTAGTTGCGCTCGGCGATCAGCACCCGCTCGTCCGCGAGGTCGCGCGCGTTGTCCAGCATCGAGACCCGGGCGGCGTTGTGCACGACCAGGCTGAGAGCGATCGCCACCAGCGCTCCGACCAGCGCGATGGCCGCGCTCAGCTTCCACCGCAGCCCGGTGCGTATGCCCGAGCGCTCCACGTCCGCCGGGAAGAGGCGGCTGATGATTCCGCGCATGCCGGCCCCGCTCAGGCCTTCAGCTTGTAGCCGAAGCCGCGGACCGTCTCGATGCGGTCCTGGCCGATCTTCGTACGCAGCCGCTGCACATGGACGTCGACCACGCGGGTGTCCCCGCCCCAGCCGTAGTCCCACACGCGCTCCAGGAGCTTGTCGCGGGAGAGCACCGTGCCGGGCGCCGAGGAGAACTCCAGGAGCAGCCGCATCTCGGTCGGGGTCAGGCCCACCGGCTGACCGGCGCGCCGCACCTCCATGCCTTCCGTGTCGATCTCCAGCTCGCCGAAGGTCAGCGTTCCGCCGGTGGCGGCGGAGGCCGCCTCGTCCGTGCGGTCGGCACCGCCGGCGTGGCCGAAGCGGCGCAGTACCGCGCGGATGCGGGCGACCAGGACAGCCCCGTCGAACGGCTTGGTCACGTAGTCGTCGGCGCCCGCCTCCAGGCCCAGGACGACGTCGATGGAGTCGGCGCGCGCCGACAGCATGATCACCGGGACGGTGGACTCGTCGCGGATGCGCCGGCACAGGCTGACGCCGTCGAGGCCGGGCACCATGACGTCCAGCAGCGCGATGTCCGGACGGTCCGCCCGGAACGCCTCCAGCCCCGACAGCCCGTCGGGCATCGCGGTGACCACGAAGCCGTCCCGTTCCAGGGCGAGTTGGGTGGCCTCGCGGATGACGTCGTCGTCCTCGACGAACAACACGTGGGTCTGGTCTGCCATCCCGGTGTTCTCAGTCCTTCCGGGTGTCCTGGTGGGGGTCAGTTGCTCTCGGGCACCGGGGTCGGCTCCGCGCCGACCGCGTTGCTGTAGTCGTTGTGGGTGCGGTACTCCTCGGCGAACCGGCCCGCGGCCCAGCGATAGGTGATCACGTTCTCGCCGGACGGACTCGACACCGGGTCGCCCTTCTCGTACACCTGCTTGGTCACCACCAGGTCGCCGCGGTCTATCTCCGCGTACACCGGAGGCTCCTCGGTCTTGAAGACGTTCGTGTACCGGCCGCCCCGCTCGCGATACACGTACGCGCCCACACCGACCGCGTCACCGCAGGTCAGCACGTTGACGACGACGTCGCTCGCCGATCCGCCGGTCAGCTCGCCGTACGACACGTCCACCGGGTACTCGTCGCCGACGCACGGCTTCAGCTCCCGCTTGACCTCCGCCGAGACCCGAGGGTCGTCCTTGACGAGCCGGACCGCGTCCACCTGGTCCCGGGTGACGGAGGGCGAGGCCGCGGGGGAGGGGGCGGTGCCCGCCACCGCGTCGGCGTGGGCCGGTCCCTCGTCCCGGGCGCCGGTGCCGCCGGTGGCGCAGGCGGCGGCGAAAAACCCGAGGGCGGCGAGCACGGCCACCGCCGTGATCACCGCCTGGAAGGTCCCGCGGGCCGCCGTGGGCCCGGTGCCGGTCAGGCCGCGCAACGCTCCTGCTCCTCACGCTCCAGCGCGCGTGCGTCCAGATCGCGGCTCTCCAGCTCCTCGCGGAGCCGGGCGAGCGCCCGGTGCAGCGTGCTCTTGACCGTACCGGCCGACATGCCCAGGGCGGCGGCCGTTTCCTCGGTGGACATCTGCTCCCAGTGTCGCAGCACGACGACACTGCGCTGCTTCGGGGCGAGCACCTTCATGGCGTCCATCAGCAGGGCGCGGTCCGCGTGCTGCTCGGTGGAGTCGTCGACGCAGGCGTCCGGCAGCTGCTCGGTGGGCACCTCTTCGAGCTTGCGCGCCCGCCACCACTCGGTCCGCGTGTTGATCATGACCCGTCGCAGGTAGGCGTCCGCGAGCCGCTTGTCGGCGATGCCGTCCCAGCGGCCGTACGTCCGTGCCAGCGCCGTCTGGAGCAGGTCCTGGGCGTCGACCGGGTCCGGCACCAGCCGACGTGCGCTGCGCAGCAGCGCGTCCTGTCGGGTGCGGACGTACTCCTCGAATTCGAGCACCTCGCCCTGCGCCATGATCAACCGCCTCCGTTCCCCGTTTTTCTCCGGCCCGTGTCCGTCGTCCCCGTGGTTCCGCCGGGCACGCAAATGAAGCTACGGAGGTGTTGTCACGGGGCTGTCCGAAGCAGCCAGCGGAGAGCGCTCGGCTGTCCGTCGGTTGTGTAACGGAAGTAGGTCCGGGGTAAGGCGACGGGGTGACTGATCCCTATATGGGGCGATTTGGGCTTGGCGGAGGCGAGGTGCGTGCTGAGGGTCGGCTGTGGAGAAGGCCCGTTCGCTGTGATGTGACGATGCGTCAGGTCACAGCGGCAGCCGGTACCGGGCGCCCGGCAGCGGCTCCACCAGACCGTCCGCCACGAGCCCGTCCAGGGCTCGCGCGCGCTGCACCGGCTCGTGCCACACGCGGTCGAGCGCGGCCTGCGGGACCGGCATGTGGGCCTCCCGGAGGACGGCGAGCAGCTTGCCGCGGACCTGCCGGTCCGTGCCGGCGTAGGTCTGGCCGCGCCGCGGCGGTCCCTCGTGCTCCGGCTTGCCCGCCAGCCGCCAGGCGCACTGCGCGGCGATCGGGCAGCGATGGCAGGTCTCGTTCTTCGCCGTGCACACCAGCGCGCCGAGCTCCATGGAGGCGGCGGCCCAGCGTGCGGCGGTGCGCTCCTCCTCGGGAAGCAGGGCGCGGGCCAGTCTGCGTTCGGCGGCGGTGGTGGCGTTGGGCGGATACCGGACGCCGGCGACCGCGCGGGCGAACACCCGGCGGACGTTGGTGTCCAGCACGGCGTGCCGCTGTCCGTACGCGAACGACGCCACGGCGGCCGCCGTGTACTCGCCGATCCCGGGCAGCGCGAGGAGCTGGGCGTGGTCGGACGGTACGTCGCCGCCGTGGCGTTCCGTTATGGCGACCGCGGCGCCGTGCAGCCGCAGGGCGCGGCGCGGGTAGCCGAGCCGGCCCCAGGCGCGCACGGCCTCGCCGGGAGCCTCCGCGGCGAGGTCGGCGGGGCGTGGCCAGCGGGCCATCCACTGCTCGTAGACCGGCAGGACGCGGTTCACGGGTGTCTGCTGGAGCATGAACTCGCTCACCATCACGCCCCAGGGGCCGGCCTCGGGGTGCCGCCAGGGGAGGTCGCGGGCGTGTTCGTCGAACCAGGTGATGACGGGGGTGTGCAGATGCTTCCCGTCGGGCGAGCGGTCGGGGGAGCCGGGGGCCGGGACGGTGTGCGGGGGTTTCGTGGGCGCAGTCATGGCATTTCCGATCCTGCCATGGGTCGACCGGACGTGGTTCGAGGCTGGCCCGGGAGGGGGGCTGTCCCGTCATCGGGTTGACCGACGCCCAAAACGGACACGGAACCACCGCTTCCGGGATGATGATCCGGAAAAGTTGCGTACGGGCGGCGGGTGGGGCAGGCGGAGGCAGCGATCTCTCGTACAGTTTGCGCCGTGGGATCTCTGCGCAATCCGGTCGGGCCGCTTCCCTCCACCATCTACTGGCGACGGAGGGCCGTACTGCTGTCCGTGGTCGCCCTGTTGGCGCTGCTGATCGCGTGGATCGTCAGCACGGGCGGCGGAGGCGCCGACCACGGCGCCGACGGGTCCAACGGCAAGAATCCCGCCTCGTCGATCACTCCCGGACCGTCCGGATCCGGGCCCGCGATCAGCCAAGCGCCGGGCGGACGCGACGAGTCGGGCGGCGGGGACTCCAGTGGCTCGGGCGCGAGCTCGGGTTCCGGGTCGGACTCGGGGTCGGGGTCCGGCTCCGGGGGAGACGACTCCGGCGCGTCGGACGGTGCGGACGGCGGTGACGCCTCGGGGTCCGGCGACGGTTCGGACGACGGTTCCGGCGGCGGGGGAGGTACGGGCACCCTGCCCGCCGGTTCCACGCTGCCCAACTGCACGGCCAGTGTGGTCACGTTGACGCTCAGCAGTGTGCAGAACCGCTACTCGCCCGACGAGACGCCCGCCTTCCGGCTGACGGCGAAGAACTCCTCCGCCAACGACTGCAAGGTCGATCTCGGGCCGAAGAACGCCGTGTTGACGATCACCCCGACCGGGAGCAGCGACGCTTACTGGGTGTCGGACGACTGCCCCAAGGTCTCCGGAAGGCAGCTGTACCGGGTGCCGGCGGGCAGCAGCGCCACGTACACCGTGAAGTGGGACCGCAAGCCGAGCGCCGCGCAGTGCGCGACGCCTCCGGCGGGGTCGGCGGCGACGGGCACGTATCTGGTGGAGGCGAAGGCGCCGGGGTTCGCGAAGAAGCAGACGTCGTTCGTGCTGTCCGCGGACTGAGCGCGCCGCTCGGAGCGTGTGGCGTCCGGGGTCCGTCCGGTGGCCGAGTGGCGTGTGGCGTCCGGGTGCGGTGCGGCGTCCGCGTATCCGGTTGAACCCCCGGGGCCCGGCAGCCGTTGTGCGGTCGTGACCGGCCCAGGGTGCCGGCCGTCCGAGCCGGGGAGGTTCACCCATGCCCACGTCACCGGAGTCGTCAGGCCCGTCAGGCCGCCCGAGGCTCGGGCCGTACGGTCTGCTGAGCCGGCGCAGGACCGGCCCGGACGCGGACGGGCCCCCGGCGCGACCGGCGCGTCCGGTGCAACCGCGCGGACGCGTCCCGGAACCGCCCGCGTCCCCGCTGCCCTCCGCGCTGCTGCCGCTGCCGCCGGGGTTCGAGCTGAACCGTGACCCGGTCGGGTCCGTCGCGCCCGCGCAGGCGAGATATCCGCTCGCCGATCCGGCGCCCGCGCGGCCCGGGGCCGGCGCGCTCGCACCTCCTCGCCGGACGGGAACGGTGCGGCTACCGCGTCTCGAGCCGTAGGGCGTCGAGCTTCTTCGCGATCTCCGCCGCGTCCGGGTGATCGAACTCCGCGAAGATCGCCAGGGCCTGCCGCCAGCTTGCGGCGGCCGACTCCGGCTCGCCCGCGGCCAGCTGGACCTCGCCGAGATGGCCCAGGGTGTGTCCCTCCCCCCACCGGTTGCCGATGTCCCGGTGGGTCGCGAGGGCCTGCCGGTAGTGGTCGACCGCGCGGTCATGGGCGCCCAGCCGGTGGTGGACCGTGCCGAGCACGTCGAGGGCGATACCCTCGACCCACCGGTTGCCGCCCGCGCGCAGAACGGTCAGCGCCTGCTCCAGGCAGCGGACGGCGTCGTCGTACCGGCCCAGCCGCTGGTAGGCGTCTCCGAGGTTGCTCAGGGCGATGCCCTCGCCCCAGGAGCTGCCGACCTTCCGGTCCAGCGCCAGCCCCCGGCGGCTGTACTCGACCGCCTTGGCGTACTGGCCGGCGTGCAGATAGGCGTCGCCCAGGTTGCCCACGGCCCGCAGTCTGCCCTCCGCGTTCCCGAGATCCCGGAAGACGGTCATCGCCCGGTGGTAGTGGTCGATGGCCTCGTCGTAGCGACCCGCGCTGCGCAGCGCCGCGGCCGTGTCCGCGAGGGCCTGGGCCTCGCCCGGACGGTCGTGGGCGGCTCGCGCGGCGGACAGGCCCGCGCGGGCGGCGGCGTACCAGTCGCTCAGATGACTGCGCAGGTAGAAGAACCCCCACAGCACGGCGGGCAGCCGCCAGGCGATGCCCGGCTGCCCGGCCGCGGCGGCCTGGTGCACTGCGCCGACCAGGTTGGACCGTTCGGTCTCGCACCAGTCCAGGGCCTGGTCGTGGGTGGTGAACGACAGGGGTCGGCAGAAGGCCGGCGGGGGTTCGAGGGGGACCCGGTCGCGGTTCGGGGTGATCAGCGGGTAGGCGGCGTCCGCGGTGTGCAGATACCAGGACAGCAGCCGCCGCACCGCCGCGTCCCGGTCCTGCGGGGTCTCCTCGGCGTGGACGCGTTCGGCGGCGTACACCCGCAGCAGGTCGTGCAGGGTGTAGCGGCCGGGGAAGTGCTCGGTGAGCAGGTGGGCGTGGGTCAGTTCGACGAGCGGCCCACGGGCCTCCCGCGGGGCGAGTCCGGCGAGGGCGGCCGCGGCGGGCGCCGAGACGTCCGGGCCGGCGTGCAGGCTCAGCAGCCGGAACAGCCGCGCGGCCGGCGCGGACAGGGCTTCGTACGACGACGAGAAGACAGTCCGTACGTCGATGCTGGTGTCGTCCCCGGTGAACGCGTCGAGGCTGTCGTGGCTGTCCCGCAGTTCCGCGGCGATGGCGGCGAGCGGGAAGTCCGGGTGGGTGGCCGCGCGGGCGGCGACCACCGCGAGAGCCAGCGGGAGCTGGGCGCACCGCGCGACGATCTCCCGGGCCGCGGCCGGTTCCTCCGCCAGTCGCCCGGCGCCGAGCCGGCGCGCCAGGAACTCGTGCGCCTCGGCGGACGTCAACTGGTGCAGCGTCAGCGGGTGCGCTCCCTCGCCGGCGACCAGGCCGGTGAGCTGGTTGCGGCTGGTGACGATGACGAGGCAGCCGGGAGAACCGGGCAGCAGCGGGCGGACCTGCTCGCTGTCGCGAGCGTTGTCGAGGAGGATCAGCATCCGGCGCTCGGCGAGCATGCTGCGGTAGAGCGCGGTCTGGGCCTCCAGCCCGGCGGGCAGCCGCTGCGGGGGGACGCCGAGGGCGTCGAGCAGGACGCGGACGGCCTCCGCCGGGGGCGTCACCGAGCCGCTCGGGTCGAAGCCGTGCAGGTTGACGCAGAGCTGTCCGTCGGGGAAGTGGGCGGCGACCTGGTGGGCCAGGTGCACCGCCAGCGTGGTCTTGCCGACGCCCGCCATGCCGCCGATCGTGCAGATCACCACCGTGGCCGGGGCGCTGCCGCCGAGGGGCAGCAGGTCCCGGGTCCGCGCCAGTTCGGCGTGGCGTCCGTTGAAGGAGGAGAGATCGGCGGGGAGTTGGGCGAGCCGAGGGGAGAAGGGAGGCCGGGCGGCGGATGGTGCGGCGGCCCGGGCGGCGGTGGGCCGGCCGGCTGGGGAGGACTGCCGGGGCGGGCTCCGGTCCGCGCCGGTCGTGATCGGACCGGGCGGTTCTTCGCGGGCGGCGCCGCGGGCCGCGTCCGCGGTGCCGGAGACGGCGGCCCTGCCGTACGCGGTGCCGGAGACGGCGGCCCTGCCGTGCGCGACGCCCCGCGCGGGCGGCTCGACGGCCGACGGGTCGGCCGGGTGACGCGGTCCGGGACCCGGGGGTCCCTGGAGTCCCGGGGGTCCCTGGGGTCCCTGGAGTCCCGGGGGTCCCTGGGGTCCCGGGGGTCCCTGGGGTCCCTGGGGTCCTGGGGTGGCCGCCGGGATGTGTGTGGTGACCGGGGGCGGGTCTGTCGCGGGTGAAGTGGCCGGGGCCGGGGCCGGGGCGGAGGGTGGGGCGGTCGCCGGGGCCGAGGACGGGATGGTCGTCAGGCTTGGTGTGGGGAGCGGGGACGGGTCGCCAGGCAGGCCTGGTGTCGAGATCAGGGGCGTGTTGGCCGTTAGGCCTGGTGTGGAGACCAGAGACGGGTCGGACGCCAGGCCTGGTGTGGAGAGCAGGGACGGGTCGGATGCCAGGATCCGTGCGTGCAGATCGCGCAGGGGCGCGCCGGGCTCGACGCCCAGTTCGGTCACCAGCGTGGTGCGTGTTCGGCGGTAGGACGCCAGCGCCTCGGCCTGTCTCCCGGACCGGTAGAGGGACAGCATGTGCAGCCGGCACAGCTCCTCCCGCAGCGGGTGCTCACCGGTCAGCGACATCAGTTCCGCGATCACCCGGCCGTGGCGGCCGAGCCGGACGTCGAGGTCCAGCCGTGTCTCCAGCGCGCTCAGCCGTTCCTCGGCCAGCCGGGAGCGCTCGGCCTCGGCCAGCGGGCCGGGCAGGCCGGCCAGCGCCACGCCCCGCCAGCCGTCGAGGGCGCGGTGCAGCAGGCCCGCGGCGGTGGCCGCGTCGCCGGCGGCGGCCGCCCGCGCCGCGTCCGCCACGTGTCGTTCGAACGCGGCCAGGTCGAGGGCGTCCTGCGCCAGCTCGGCCCGGTATCCGTCCGCCACGGAGACGATCGTCCGCGGCGGCACGTCCGGGTCGCGGCCGGGCTCCAGCACCTTGCGCAGGCGCGAGACATAGGTGCGCAGCACGGACACGGCGGCCGTCGGCGGCTCCGCGCCCCACACGGCGTCGACGAGTTCGGCGAGGGTGACGGCCCGCCCCCGGCGCAGCAGCAGCGCGGCCAGCACGGCTCGCTGCTGGGGCGAGCCGAGGTCGAGCTCCCGGCCGTCGCGCCAGGCCCGGACGGGCCCCAGCACGGTGAAACGTAAGGAAAGCGGGTCGGCTCCGGTCACCCTCCGGACTTTAGTGACACTTGACGTGTCCATGGGGCAGCGGTGGGTGAACTGTGGCCGACCGGCGACCGTCGCGATACACGGGACCGCGCGGCCCGCGCCCTCGTGCAGGGGCGCTGCTCACACGGTGAACTTGACCGCCTCCAGCCAGAGGTCGTTGCCGAGGGTGCCGCCGAAGATGTACTCGGGGCGCGGGCCGACGCAATCCGTCTGGCCCCAGCCGACGTTGTGGACGTGGGCGAGCCGGCAGATCCGGCCGCCGCTGCCGATGCTGATGGCGAAGCCCAGCATGTCCGGGGCGCCCTTCTTCGTGCTGCCGATGTAGACGTCCTTGCCGTCGGGGGTGTCGGCGGTCCAGTGCGGCTTCCAGATGCCCCGGCCGTCGGTCGAGTCCGGATTGTGCACAAAGGCGTTGGCGGCCGCGCCGCCGGTGCCGCGCACCGCGATGTCGAGCGCCTTGATCGGCCGGTTCTGGCCCGTCGTACCGGCCACCGTGCCGTCGCACACGGGCTTCTGCCAGCCCTTCCCGGAGACGTAGGCGCGGTAGCAGATGTGCCGTCCCGGATCGTTGACGGCGAGCCGGTTCACGGCGGTCGCGGCGGTGTCCTTCGGGGGCGCGGTGGTGACGGTCGCCGTGGCCTTCGGGGGCCGCACGGTCACGGTGACGGTGGCCCCGGCGCCACCGCCGTGCGCGGTCCGCTTCGGCTTGGCCGTCGCCTTCGGTGACGTGGCGGACGGGGACGGGGACGGAAACGGGGACTGGGACTGGGACGGGGTCGGGCCGGGCGGCCCGGAGACGATCGGCGTCGACTCCGGGCCGTGGCCCGCCCTGGATCCGGCGGTCTGGGTGTGCGCACCTGCGGCGGTGTTCTGCTGCCCGCCGTCGCTCGAACCGCCGCCCGACATCACGAGCGGCACGATGACGAGGGCGGCCACGCCGAGCGCCACCGGCCCTACGACCAGGGGCCGGTGGAGCAGACCGGACGGCTGGTACTCGTCGTCCGACTGACGCGACGCCTTCCCCGCGCCGGTGGCCGGGCGCCGCGGGGACACGCCGGGCAGGGGGGCCGCGCGCCGAGGCGGGGAAGCCGGCGCCGACGGATGCGCCGACGGATGCACCCCCTGCCCCACGGCCTCGCTCTCGTCGGCCTCGCTCTCGTCGTCGTCGGCCTCGTCCGCGTCCCCGTCGTCCTTGGTGCCCGCGTGACCGGGCGGTACGGCGTCCGGCCCGTCGTCGGCCGCGATCGGCACCGTCATCGCCTCGATCGCCGTCGGGCCCGGCGCGGGCGGCGGCTCCACGACCCTGCTCGAACCGTCCGGGGCGACCTCGACATAGGTCACGTCCGCCACGGCGGGATCGGAGACGGCCGCGGTGACGGGCAGGTTCCGCCGGCTCGCGTAGGCGTGCAGCGTGTCGAGGATCGCCGTGTCGACCGTCTCTCCCCCCGTGACCGGCACGGGCATCCCGTCGATGGCTGCGGAGCCGTCGGCGGCGATGATCACCGAGAAGAGCGGGGGCGTCGCGGAGGGGGCGTCGTCGGCCAGGCCCGCGGCCGCCTGGTCGGCGGAGAGGCGCTCCCCGGTCGTCGGCTCGTCCGACTCTGCGTCGCTGCTCATGGCCGTCCTTCCCTGGTGTTCCGGCCGCGTCCTGCGAACGGGGCCGCGGTCTGCGTCGTACAACGGGGCCGCGACGCGCGCGGTTCAACCGGGCGCGGGGCTCACTCCGGGAACGCGTCCATCTCTGGTGCCGCCTTGGCGCGGTGGCCACCGGGCTTGCAGCCCGCGAACGGGCCGTTGGGGTCGCGCAGCGTGGCCATGACGTGGGAGAGGTGGTCGCGGTGCCAGGCGGCGGGGCCGCCGAGCCCGGCCTCGGGGACGGTCAGGTCCTGCCAGGCCATCCACAGCCCGTAGAGCTGGGCCACGGCCTCGGGGTGCAGCCACCAGCGGGAGCACCACGGTGCCGTCGAGGTGACCTCCCGTCCGTACACCGGCAGCAGGAGGTGGCGTACCCACAGGGTGAGCCGGTGGAGGGCTTCGAAGTGGTCGGGGCCGCTCAGGTACAGGATGAACGGGGGGACCGGGGGCGGGCCCTGGGCCTCTGGCGGCGCGGGGACGGGCACGGGAGACGCGGGGCCGGGCACGGGAGACGCGGGGCCGGGCACGGGAGACGCGGGGCCGGGTGCGGGAGGCGCGGGGCTGTCGGACTGGTCCGGCGGGACCGGCTGGACCGGGGCGAGGGACATACGGGGCTCCAGGTGCTGCGGGGCTCGGGCAGGGGCCGGGGCCCGCGGTGGGGGGCCGACGCCCGCCGGTCGCGGCGGGCCGGATCCGCGACCGCCGGGCGCCTCGGCTCACTTCTGCCGGGAGGTTCGCCGGCAGGAGGTGTTCAGCGGGCGCCGCCGACAGGGCCGCCGCCGCGCCCGCGACCGCCGTTGGGTCCGGGACCGGGCGGCGGCAGCGGCTGCGCACGGCGGAGCCGCTGGGTCTGCATCGGATCGTCGGCGGCCACCTGCATGGAGGTCGTGCGGGTGATTCCCGGGCTGGGGTCCGCCGAGACCGGCTGCGGCGTCGAACTCTGCCCCGGGAGAGGTGACATGGGGATGGGCGACTGCGACAGCGCCGCGCCGGAGGTGTTCTGGGGCGGCGGCTCGTAGTTGTATCCGGCGGCGGCCGCCCCGGACTGGATACCCATGCCCACCGACTGGTAGAGGTTCTGCTGGCCCACGTTGAGGTCCGCGCGCTGACCGTTCGCGGCCAGACCGGCACCGGTGATGTTCGATGCCGCCAGTGCCGCCTGCGCGGCCGCGTCCCAGTAGTTCCCGCTTCGGTAGGCCTGTGCGCCCTGGTACGCCTGGTAGGCGCCCTTCAGCGCCCCGAACGCGTTGCCCGCGACGTTCAGATTGGCGCCGAGGGTGGTCAGGTTGCCGTCCGCGTCCATCTGGGACTTGCCCGCCGCCTGGAGCAGCAGGGGGGTGGCCTCCATGATGAAGCGCTTGATCGGCTCCTTCTTCTCCGCCACCCAGTCGCCGGCCTTCTTGCTCCACCGGTAGAAACCCGACTGGTTAGCGGCCAGGTACCTCTGCGCCTCGACGTCGTAGATCCCGGCGCCGCCGTCGTGGCCGGGCGGGTCGACGGTGGGGCTGTTGTTGCTGCCGTCGGGCATGAAGGAATCGGTGACACGGATGGCGTCGGCGGGGTCGGCCTGTCGCCGTGACCGGGAGGAGCGGCTGGAGGAGGCCCGGGACGCGGGGGCCGCCTCGAAGCCGCTGGAGCCGGTGACGCTGTAGAAGACGGTGGAGGAGCCGCTGGAATTGGCCGACTCGTGTCCCTCGCTGTCCGAGCCGTTGCCGTTGCTTCCTGGCATTCTGCATGTCCTTTCCTGTGGCAGGAAACCTGCTTGCCGGTGGGCACAACGGGTCCGGGCGGGCGCAGGGTTCAAACGGAGCCGGAGGGCGTGCGCCCCGCGCGTCGGCCCGACGGCCCCTACTGGCGGCCCCTACCGACGGCCCTGCTGTCCGCCCGGCCCGCCGGGCCGTCGGCCGACGGCCGGAGTCGTGGTGCGGGAGGGCCGGGTGGAGGCCGTCGAGCTCTGCCTGCTCGGCGTCGGCGACACGGGGCTCACCGGAGAGACAGAGGCAGGGGGCGAGGGAGTGAGCGCGGGGGACGGGGGCGCGGTGATGGTCGCGGCCTCCGCGGTCAGGCGCTGCGACGGCTCGGCCTCCCGGCCGGGAGCCGGCAGGCCTTGGGCCGGGGGAGCGGGTGCCGCGGGTGCGGCCGTGGGCGGGACGTCGCCCAGTGCTTCCCTGGCATGCGCGCTGACGGCGAAGCGGGCGATCGCCGGCGGCAGGCTCAGCGGGTCTCCCTCGAAGGCCCCGCGCAGCTTGTCGTCGGACCTGACCAGGTGCAGGACCGCGTCCTCGAAGGCCTTCAACTGGTCCGCCGACAGGCGCTGGACGCGGTCCATGACGCCGGCCATCCGGTCGATCGCGGCCTGTTCGGCGGCGGCCGGCTGCCGCCGCCCGGCGCCCTGCCCGGGCGTGGTCCCGGCACCGGGGCGGTGCGCGGCCCAGGGCCCGGGCGGCGTCCACGGTTCCGGTCCGGCGCCCGCTCCCGGCTCGGGTGTGTTTCCTCCCGGCGCGGCTGCGTCGCCTCCCGGCGCAGGTGCGGTGCCTCCCTGATCCGTCCCTGCCCTGCGGCGGCCCCTGAGGCGGCGCAGGGCGGCCCGCAGCATCCGCCAGAACCGCTCCGTCCTGTCGATCCGCTCGCGGTCGCCGCGCTCGTCCCTGAGTCTGGACTCGGCGCGCAGCAGCTCACGGGCGAGGGCGTTGGCGCTCTTGGTCAAACGGTTCCGGTCCCGGGGCCCCGCTTCCGTGCCGGCCATGACACCCCTCTCCGTCCGAAGTGCTCACGCGGGCTACAACGGGGCGGGTAGTGCGGACGGTTCAGCGGCGCGGCCGCGTCCGGCACGTGAGCGTCCGGTACCTAAGCGTCCGGTACCTAAGCGTCCGGTACCTAAGCGTCCGGTACGTATGCGTCCGGTACGTATGCGTCCGGTACGTATGCGTCCGACACGTACACGTCCAGCACGGCCGCGGCCGGCGCTCACGCGTCCGGCCGCACCACCCCCAGAATCTCCATCGACCCCGCCGGGGACACGTACACGAACCGCCCCGGACGAGGGGCCGAGATGATCTTGCCGTCGCCCGTGTAGAGCGCGACGTGGCTGGCGTCGGAGAAATAGATGACGAGGTCGCCGGGGCGCATCCGGGAGACGGGGACGCGGGGGAGCCGGGCCCACTGCTCCTCGGCGGTGCGGGGGATGACGACACCCGCGTGCAGCCAGGCCTGGGAGGTGAGGCCGGAGCAGTCGAAGGAGTCGGGGCCCTCGGCGCCCCAGACGTAGGGCTTGCCCAGTTGCCGCGTGGCGTAGGCGATGGCCTTCCGACCGGCCGCGCTTCCCTCGGTGCCGACCTCGCCGAGGATGCCGGTGCCGACCCACTTCGCCTGGGACCGGTCGGCGGCCCGCTTCTCCAGCGCGGCGAGCCGTTCACGTTCCTTCTTCTGGAGCCGTGACTCCAGCGCGCGGGCCGTGTCGATGCGATCCTCGATCGTCTCGCGGTTCTCGTCCATGGCACGCCGGTCGGCCCGGAGCCGGTTCAGTTCGGCCGTGGCCTCGGCGGTGCGCGTACGCAGCTCCTCGCGGGCCGCCTCCAGCGCCGTCAGCTGCTCCTGGGTGCCCTGCTGCGCCTGCCGGGCCAGCCCGGCGTTGTCCAGCGCGCGCTCCGGGTCGGAGGCGAGGGCGAACTGGATCTCGGCGGGCAGCCCGCCACCGCGGTACTGGGCCCGGGCCGCCGCACCGAGCAGCCGCTTCAGCCGGGCCTCCCGCTGTCCGGCCTGCCGCACCCGGCCGCCCAGGGCGTCGACCTTCCGCTGCTGGGCCGTGGCCCGCTCGTCGGCGGCGTTGTACCGGTCGGTGGCCACCTCGGCCTGGTGGTACAGCGTGTCGAGCTGCTTGCGCACCCCGTCGAGGGTGGTGGGGCCCGGATCGGGGGCCGCCAGCGCGGGTGACGGGGCCGTCGCCGTCAGGGCGCACAGCAGGGTGAGGGCCGCCGCCGTCCGGCGGCCGTGTGCGCGCGGGGTCCGTGTCATGCCGTCCGAAGCTCCCTTCGCAGCCGACGTGGTGACGGCTTCCATGGCACAACGGGGCCGAGGCGCACGGTGGTTCAAGCGGCCATGAGCCCTGTGAACCGGGGCGGGACGACGGCCGTTGTGACCTGTCGTGGTGGCCCACGCCCGACGTGGCGTCGTGGCGACCCGCGCCGGGAAGGCACGCGGACGACAAGGAGACCGGATGGATACGGAGTTGGTGCTGCTCGCCCTGTGCACGGGGATCGGCGGCGGCTTTCTGCTGCTCGCCGTCCGCGCGGTGCTGACGGCCCTACGGCTGTGGGCGCGCGGGGTGCGCGTGACGGGAGCCGTCGCCGCACGGGCCCCGGCGGACCGGAGGCGCGGCGGGCTCGTCGTCTACTCCGATCACCTCGGGCGCGACCGCGTCGTCGATCCGGGGGTGTACGCGGCGCTGTGCGGGCTGCCGCCGGTCGGTGCCGCCGTGCCCGTGGTCTACGTACGGTCGCGGCCCGCGGCGGCCCGGCTGTGGACGCTGCGGCATCTGCTCGCCCCGTCTTTCGGATGGTTCCTGTCCTCGACCGTCGCGTTCGGCACGGCGGTGGTGGTGTCGCCGTGACCGGCGAGGAGCCCGAGCGGGTCCGGGAGCTCGACGTGCTGCGCGGGTTCGCGCTGCTCGGCATCCTGCTCGTCAACGCCCAGATGATGGCGGGCCCGTACACGTCGCTGGGCGGCGGCCCGACGGCCTCCACGCTCGACCGGGCGGCCGCCTGGTCGGTGACCGCGCTGGCCTCCGGCAAGTTCTATCTGCTCTTCTCCTTCCTGTTCGGCTACAGCTTCGTGCTCCAGCGGCGGTCCGCCCACCGGGCCGGCGCCGCGTTCGCGCCGCGTCATCTGCGGCGCGCGCTGGGACTGTTCGGGCTGGGGGCGCTGCACGCCGTGCTGCTCTACCCGGGCGACATCCTGATGACGTACGCGGCGCTGGCACTGGCGCTGTACGGACTGCGCGACCTCGCCCCGCGCACCGCGCTGCGCCTCGCGGCGGGGCTGGTCGTCACCCTGGCCGCGCTGCTGCTGGGGTACGGGCTGCTGACCGTCGCCGCCACCGAGCCGGTCACCCCCGCCGCGTACGCGCCCTACGCCGCCCGCACCGTCGCCGCCTACCGCGGGGGCGTGTCGTCGGTGCTCGGCGCCCATCTGCGCGAGCTGCCGATGATGCTCCGCGCGGACCTGACGTACGCGCCCGACATGCTGGCCGCCTTCCTGGCCGGGCTCGCGGCGGCGAAGGCGCGGCTCGTCGAGCGGCGCGGGCGGGACGCCCGGTGGCTGCGCGCGGTCACCGTCCGCCTGCTGCCGGTCGGCCTGGCCGGCGGGGTGGTGACCGCCTGCTGCGTGAACGGCCCGCTGGACAGCCGCTGGTTCCTCGTCGGGCACGCGGTCGACGTGCTCACCGCACCCGCGCTGACCGCGTCGTACGCCTGCGGGCTGCTGTTCCTGGTGCGCGGCCGGGCGGCCGGAGTGCTCGCCGCGGCCGGGCGGACCGCCCTGACCCACTACCTCAGCCAGTCGCTGGTCCTCGCCCTGGTGTTCACCGGGTACGGCCTCGGGCTCTACGACAGAGCGGGCGCCGCCGCCGTGACGGCGGGCTGCCTGCTCCTCTACTCGCTCCAACTCGCGCTCAGTCACGTCGTGTTGTCCCGAGCGCGCTACGGTCCCGTCGAACTGCTGCTGCGCACCGTCACGCTGGCGCGGCGTCCCGCTCCCAGCGGCTCCGCTTCTCCAGCCGCACCCCACCGGCGGCCCGCGCGGCGGCCCGTGCCGTGATGGCCGCCGACTCCGCCTTCGCCTGCGCGGAGATGGCCTCCGCGCCGGGCTCCTTGTACCAGGGGCGCAGCCGGATCAGCGCCGGGCGGATGCCGGTGGCCAGCAGCAGGGCGGTGCCCTTGGGCAGCGCGCGGATCTTGTCGGGCGGCAGGATCGACTCCTGGCGGTAGGAGTACGACCGCGAGGTGCCCTCCTTGCCGCGGGACAGGCTCGGCGTCCTCACGTCGTGCTGGCCGACCAGGGTCGAGATCTTCTGCACGAAGTCGGCGTCGTCCAGACCGGCGCCGAGCAGCTTGACGGTCGCCGCGCTCCACAGCGCGTCCATCCCCACCTCGCCCCACACCCGGGCGCCCTGCCGGTAACTCTGGAGCAGCGTCACGACGTTGATGCCGCGAGAGCCGAAGTGCGAGTACAGATCGGGGAGGTCGGAGATCCGGCACACGTTGGCGGCCTCGTCGAGGACCGCGGTCAGCGGCGGGTCGAGACGGCCGCCCATGCGTTCGGCGGCCACCACGCCCGCCCGCATCGTCGCGTCCGCGAGGCCCGCGATGACCCCGGCCGCCGAGCCGCCGCCGTCCTTGGACAGCAGGTAGAGCGTGTCCGTGCCGACGACATGCCGGTCGGGGCGGAACTCGGGCAGATAGGGATCGGGGGTCACCCAGGCGAGGATCTCCGGGTCGAGCAGGCAGGACACGGTCTGCCGGGTGGTCTCGTAGATGCCGTCCCTGGTCTCCACCGCGCCGCGCACCGTGCCCTGCAACTGCTCGGCCATCGCGTCCAGTCCGGCGTCGCGCAGCAGGTCCACCGGGGTGCGGTCGGCGGGGTCGGCGAGCCAGCCCAGCAGGTCCTGCACCGAGGCCCCGCAGCGGGCGGCGGCCAGGAACAGCGCCGTGAGGGTGTTCTGCGCGGCCGAGATCCAGAAGTCCTTCTTCGCGTTGTCGTCGTTGACGGACGCGACGAAGTGCCCGGCCAGCCGGCGGGCGCCCTCGATGGTGTGGCAGTCGCCGAGCAGGTTCCACCACATGCCGCGCTCGGTGTGCGCGATGCCCTGCGGGTCGAAGGTCCAGACCCGGCCCGCCCTCGCGCGTTCGGCGCGGGTGACGGCGTACACGTCGGACTTGTTGGACGTGAGCAGGACGGCGCCCTGCGCGCGCAGCACGCGCGGCACCGCGATGCCGGTGGACTTGCCCGCCCGCGGCGCCATCAGGTCGAGTTCGACGTCCTCGTGACTGCTGCGCAGCTCCGGCCCCTTGGGGTCGAGGTCGCCGAGCAGGTTGCCGGTCTCGTCCGGGTGGAGCTGCGCCCGCCCCTTGAGGCCGGGGCGCAGTTCGCGGGCGCGGGCCTCGATGCCCTTGGGGCACATGCTCGCCAGCTCGCGCCGCCCGGCCAGGCCCTTGGTGCGGCCCGCCCGCTCGACGATCAGGCGTACGGCGAGCGCCGCGGGCACCGCGAGCACGGCGAGGAGGGCGATCATGCCGCCGTAGACCGCCACGGGCGGGGTGCCCGGCCACAGGGCGCCGGGCCCCTCGCCGGTCAGCCGGCCGGCCGTGGACAGGGCGAACGGCGGGGCGTGCCAGCCGTGGCCGGTGATCCCGGCGCCCAGAGTGCCGCCCGCCCAGCCGACGGTGAACACGGTGAGGGCGGCCGCGGCGAGGGCCGCGATCGCCCAGGGGGCGAGATCGTGCGCCCCGCTCGCGGAGGGGGATCTGTTCACGCGGTCCACCTCCCGGGCAGGGCCCGCGGCCCCTGCTGGGCGGCCCGCGCCACCTGCGCGGCGGCGCGCGCGACGGACTGTTCCACGGCCGTCTCGTCGGGCGTCCAGCGGGTGTTGGTGTTGTGCAGTTCGCGCTCGGCGTCGGTGATGGCCACCTTGATGGGGATGCCGGGCCGGCCGCCGACCTTGATGAGGAAACGGCCCCGGCCCGGCGGTTCCTCGTGCTCGCCGGTGACGCCCCAGCCGGGCGGCGAGGACCAGGACGACACGAGTTCGATCTCGCGCCGGGACAGGCCCACCACCTTGCCCAGCTCCTCCATCTCGGCTTTCGGCAACCCAGCGCACACCACCATCCCGGCTCGCTCCACGAAACCGCGGGCCTTGGCCCGGTCCGAGTCGGTGCCGAGCGACTCGGCGTCCTTGAGGGTGTGGGTGATCTTGGCGTCGCCGAGGCCCAGGGAGCGGTTGAGGCGGGTCAGCGCGTCGATGCGGTCGACGATGCCGGAGGCGGCCCGCAGCGGGCGCCACAGCTCGTCCAGCACGGTGAAGAACCAGCGCCGGGGCGCGAGTCCGGCGTCCGCGAGGGCGTGCGAGGCGGCCACCGTGCCGAGCCCGTCGGACCAGGCGGCGAGCATCGCGGCGGCGGTGAGCTGGGTGTCGGCCTCACCGATGCCGGAGATGTCGATGCACACGGCGGGCGCGTCCGGGTCGATCCGGGTCGAGGTCTCGGAGGCGAAGGTGCCGCCGAGCGGGCCGTCGAGGATGCCGAGCAGGGAGCGGTGCAGCGGGTCGACCGCGTCCCGGTAGCGGGCGTCGTCCCCACGGTCCAGGGTCACCGCGCGCACCCGGTCCGGGCCCTCGGTGAGCACGCGCAGCAGGTCGGGCAGGAGCGCGGGACGGCCCGGGGTGGTGCGTTCGCGCAGGTGGTGCAGGACCGCGGAGAGCACGGACTGCTCGTGGTCGTCCATCGGCCGGCCGCGCACGATGGTCACCAGCGCGGCCACCATGTTCAGCACCCGGCCGTGCGTCTCCGCCTTCAGCACCTCGCCCGCCTCGCCGCCGATCCGTACCGCCGCCGCGCCCATGGCGCCCGGGTCCAGCACGTTGATGCCGCCCCGGCCGCGGCCGATGGAGATCACCTGGCCGCCCAGGGCGCGCACGGTGTCGGCGTAGTCGGGCTTGAGGTCGCCGAGAACCAGCGGTACGACGCCGGTCGCGCTCAGCCCGATCAGCATCCGGTTGACGAGGGTGGACTTGCCCAGGCCCGGCATGCCGAGCATGAACAGGGACGGGTTGGAGATGTAGCGGGCGCGGGTGAACCAGTTCAGCGGGTCACCGCAGACGGTGGCGCCGGTGAACAGGTGCTGCCCGAGCGGCACTCCGGTCATCGGCGAGCCGGAACCGGCGGCGAACGGCCACATGCCGCAGGCCTGCACGGTGGTGGCCCGCCACATGGTCGGCGGATCCAGGTAGCCGACCCGGCCGCCGCCGGGGCCGTACCAGCCGCGGGGCGGGACGTACAGCTCCCTGGGCCGGGACGCCTTCTCCTTCGTGGTGCCGGACTTCTGCCTTCCCGAGGCGGACTTCTCGGCTCCGGATCTCCCGGAGCCGGACTTCGGGGCCGTCGGCTCTCCGGGCTTCCTCCCCTCCCACGACGGGTCGAGCGGCGCCGGCAGCCCGCCGGGCCCCGCCCGCCACGCCGCCTCCTCGGCGAGCCGGTCCTCGCGTTCGGCCTTCTTCTCCTCGCTCCGGCGGCTCACAGCGCCTCCTGAAGTTCGTGCGGGATCAGGGTCTGCTCCCACGGGAGGATCCCGGCGGGCAGCGTGCAGGTGAACGCGGCCGCCTGCATCCGGTCCGCGGGCCGCATCAGGACCCGGGACGCCGCGGTCAGATTGCGTACGGCGACGGTCGCGTCGGCGAGCTGGTCCAGGTCGTCGACGGTGACCGTCAGCATCAGCGAGAACTCCACGAGGCCCGCGCCCGACGCCTCCTCCATGGCGGTCTGCTCGGCCGCCCGCATCTCGGAGGCGGCCCGCGCCTGCACCATGCCCCGGCCCGAGGTGGCCATGAACTGGGCGGCGCGCCGGTCCGCCTCGACGATCCGCGCCGAGGTCGCCGGGTCGATGGGCCGGTAGACCAGCGCCACCCGCTTGCGGCGGGTGCCGGAGGTGACCTCCAGCAGGTTCCTGAGCACCGAGGACCGTACGGTGCCGCGCGGCGCCAGGGTGAGCAGCCAGGTCCGGGAGACCCCGGAGTCGTGCTGGTAGTTGCCCACGGTCTCCACGGCGGCGGCCGGTCCGGCGTCCTCCCACTCCAGGCCCGTACCGCCGTACTGGGCGCGGGCGTCGAGGACGTCGGGGGCGACCGCGGGGTCGTAGGCGACCCGGACGACCTCCGCGATCCGCTCGGCCGACAGCGGGTACGCGGCCCCGCCGCCGGCCGCGACGAGCCCGCTGAGCAGGCCCGGGATCCGGATGGCGAGGTCGGTGATGACGTCATCCCTGCTGCGCTTCTGGCCGGGCGGCATGCCGTAGGTGAGGGTCACGTAGGTGTGCATCTCCGAGGACGCGGTCGGGTAGCGCTCGACGACCTCCTCCATCACCGCGCGGGCGGCGGGCGGCGCGTCCGGGCGGATGCGGGGCAGCACCTCGTGGGCGAGGGCGGTGCCGGGGTCGGGCGCGGTCTCCACGATCAGGGAGGCGCCGCGCAGCCCGGGTTCGTGGGCCAGCCGGGCCAGCCACTCGCCCCACAGCGCCACCCACACGTCGACCTGGTCGGGGTCGACCAGGGAGCCGCCGTCGGGGTCGCAGCCCAGCACGATCGTGTACAGGTTGCGCACCGGGTGGTGCAGGACGCCGAAGGGCCGGTCGTAGGCGTCCCGGCCCTCGACGGCGGTGACCTTGTTGAGCAGTCCCGGCGGCCGGAACCGTCCGCCGGGCCGGGCGGACAGCGGTCCCGAGACGTACAGGTGCGCGCCCTTGGCCTTGCGGTTGCGCCAGCCGATGCGCAGGGCGAGCAACTGGTAGACGTTGCGTCCGTCCTGGGTGCGGACGGCGAGCGGGGTCAGCAGCACCACGACCGGGACGAACACGACCAGCGCCGCGTACAGCGAGATCAGGGACGCGAGCAGGGTGACGACGAGGCCGCCGAAGACGCCGAACGTGCCGACGAGCCCGAGCGGTCCGAGTCCCGGCCGCCGGGGGCGGCGCCAGTTTCCGTAGGTGGGACGGGTGACGGCTTCCGTGGACATGGGGTTCGGTCTTCCTTCCTGAGGTGGTGGGTCACGACGCCGGGGCCCCCGGAGACCCGGGAGCGGGGAGGGCCGCCGGACCCCGCGGGGGGAGCGGTGGTCCGGCGGCCCGTTCAGGGGCGGCCACGAGCGGGCCCGGGCCCCTGGGACAGGGCCCGGCCGCCCGGCCGCCGGGGTCAGCGGTGCGAGCCGTGGCTGGGGTTGTGGCCCTGGTCGCCGTCGGCGCCCTCCAGGGATCCCGAGGCGGCTCTGCCGACCACCTGGGCCGCGGTCACCGCCGCGGCGACCACCGCGCCGGCCGGTCCGCCGGCCGCTGCCGCCGCCCGTCCGGCACCGGCGCCCGCGGCGCCCGCCCCGGCTCCGCCGCCCGAGCCGCTCGCGCCCGCCGAACCGGAGCCGCTCGCGCCCTTCGAGGCGGCCGGACCCGAGCCGCCGGACAGGCCGGACGCGCCGCTCGGACCCGTCCCGCCGGAGCCCGATCCGCCGCTGCCGCCGAGTGACCGGGCGCCGCTGGCCAGGGCACCGCCCGCCGCCTGCGCCCCGCTGCCGTACGCGGAGGCACCGCCGAGCGCGGCGGTGGCGGGCACCACGAGTTTCAGCAGGGCCGGCAGGGCGACCGCGGACAGCAGCATCACGCCGATACCGGCGATGCGTTCGTTGACCGCGCTGCCGCCCTGCGCGCTGTCCCCGCTCGCCACGAGCATCTCCGAGCCCGCGTACAGCACCAGACCGGCCGCGGGCTTGTACAGCAGCCAGGCGATCATCCAGCCGATGTGCTTGCGCCACCAGCCGCCGCCCCAGTCGGTCATCGACGCCGCGGCGGCCAGCGGGAGGGTGCCGAGCAGCAGGATCATGACGCCGAGCCGGATGTACATCAGGATCGTCTGGATGATGCCGGCGATCAGCAGCAGGAAGGCGAGGATCAGCAGCAGGAAGGGTTCGATCCCGGAGCCGTCCGAGCAGGCGCCGACCTTGCTCAGCGCGTTCTGGGCGCCCGCGTTGAACAGGTGGGTGGCGTAGCTGTCGGCGACGGCGGCGGCCGCGGTGACGACGGTGGTGGCGGCACCCGAGACCACGATGACCCGGAGCATCCCCTTCAGCGCGGTGGTGCCCGCGGTGCCGCGCCGTTCGATGGCCATCCGGGCGGACGCGAAGAGCATCGAGCCGACCGCGAGGTAGACCACCAGCCACTGCGTCTGGCCGTTGACGTTCTTCGCCGTGGTGGTCCCGGTCAGGGTGGGCACCCCGGTGGTCAGGGCCCCGAACACCGCGATGGCGCCCGCGAGGACGGTATTGGCGATCAGTTGGACGATGGTGCCGATCGGGTTGCCCAGGAAGTCGAAGAAGCCCTTCACGAGGTCGAGGACCGGGCTGCCGGTGGAGCCGCAGTTCATGTCACGCTCCCCACAGGACGTAGCCGGCGGGGTTGCCCTGGACCGCGGTCACCGGGGTGTGCAGGGAACCGCCGTCGTCGGGCAGCACCTTCCAGTCCCCGTCGCTCCAGCGCAGCGCGATGGTGGTCTGCGCGTAGCCCTGCCCGGTCCTGATCAGCAGGCTGACGTTCGCCGCGCGGCCGGTGTACGAGGTCACCGTGAAGCCCGCGTACGAGCCGACGGAGGCGCCGGGGCTCTGCTCGGCGCTGTCGATGTTCTGGACGGTCGCGCGCTGGAACTCGAACAGGTCGCGTCCGCGTCCGGCCACCACCTGCTGCCGGCTGGCGGTCCTCCAGCCCGACCCGCTCATGGTGGAGGGGATCACGGTGGCGGCCAGCGCGGCCCCGACGGGCGTGTGGGCGTAGCACCAGCGCAGCGGTCCGCTCGTCCGGGTCGGTCCGGAGGAGGCGGAGACGGGCACCCGCGCGATGCCGAGCGCGTGCCAGCTGATGTCCCGCGGTGCGGAGCCGGGCAGCGCGTCACCCGCGCTGTCGTCGGTGCGGCAGCCCTCGGGGCGGCCGTTCAGGGGCACGGAGGTGCCGGACAGCGGGCCGTCGGACGCCGGCGCGCTCGTGTCGTCGCGGTCGGACGTCAGCGCGACGAACCCGCCCACCAGCACCACGAGGCCGAGGAATCCCGCCGACAACCGCCAGTTGCGTTGCTTCCAGTACGGACCGGACTCCTCGGCCCGCCGCTGCCTGCGTATGCGCATCCCGACCGTCCGCCCGCTCATGCGAAGACGAAGCTGACCAGCGGCCCGGCGGTGGCGACCAGCACACAGCCGCCGAGCACCATGCCGAGACGGCTCATGTGTTCCGAGCTCTCGCCGCGCTTGAGGGAGACGGCCATCATCGCGCCGGTGATCAGCACGCCGAGCACGCCGGCCGCGGTACCCGCCCAGGCCACGATGCCGAGGACCGTGTTGACCTTGCCGGTCAGCGCGTCGGGGGCGTTGCTCACCGGCTGGGGCACACCGCCGGAGGGGGCGGCTGCGGCGCTGATGACGGTGGAGGCTTCGAGGAACAGTGAGGACATGACATCTCCGTGGAGTCGGTGCCCCGCGTGCGCGGGAGCGTGACCGGCGGTGGGGGAAGGTGCGCGAGGGCCTACGGCCCGGGAAGGACGGATCGCCGAGGGCTCACGGCCCGAGGAGGGACAGGTCGCCGAGGAACGACACGAGGGGACCGGCGGTCGCGGCGAGCAGGCAGGCCAGGGTGACGAAGAAGACGCCGCGGAAGTGTGCGCCGCCCTCGCCCGGTTCGCCGCGGTTGAGCTGGACGGCCATGTTGATGCCGACGACCATCAGGCCGAAGACGCCGCCCGCCGTGGCGCACCAGGCGAGGAGGTTGATGATCGTGTGCGCGCCCTCGGGCGGGGTGTAGGTGTCGGCCAGCAACCGGGCAGCACTGGACAGGGCCGGGGTCATGACCTGGCCTCCTTGTCGTGGCGCTCGCCGCCCACCAGTTCGGCGAGCGCGTCGAACTGCCGGGGCAGCACCTTCGGGGTGCCGCCCCGGCGCCAGGCCGGTATCCACGGCACCCGCCGTACCGGGACGGCCGACCGCAGGACGCGGATGCGCCGCAGCAGCGCGAGCGGCAGGCGGCCGGGCGCGTCGGCGACGAGGACCACGGCGAGCAGGTCGAGTCCCTGCGGGGCGCGCCCGTCGTTCAGCGCGCCGAGCGCCTGGGACACGGACCGCAGTCCGCGGGCGCTGGTCCGTCCGACGAGCACGATCCGCCGTGGCTCGCCCCGCGACGGGTCCGGCCAGCGGGATCCCACGTCGGTCCCGCCGAGCACCTCGATCAGCGAGGTGACCCCGGCACCGCCGTGCGCCTTGACCCAGCCGACCTCGTCCCGCGACCTGCCCCGGACCGGCCCGGTCCGGCGGGGCGCGCCCCAGGCCGGCTCGGGGGACGGGGCGGCGGAGAGGCGGCTCGGGGACTGCGGGGCGGACCCGTTCGCGGACCGCGGGGCGCTCCGGCCGGGCGCTTGCGCAGGTACGACGGTCTGCGCCGGTACGACCGCTTGCGCCGGCACGGCGGTCTGCGCAGGTACGACCGCTTGCGCAGGTACGACCGTCTGCGCCGGCACGACCGCCTGCGTCGATACAGGGGCGGGGGCTGGGGCGGAGGCGGGCGGGGGTGCCGGCCGAGGGCTGCTCGGCCCCCGGACCCAGCCTCCCGCCCGGCCCGACGGCGTCACCGAAGGCGTTTCCATACCTGCCCCGCCCCCTCTTGCCTCGTGTGTCCGCTGCTCTGGCTCATTTGGTTTCCACTGGTTTGAACTTATTCGTCCCGTGGCCCGTTTCGATCTGCCGAGCCCGTCGGACAGCACAACGGGCCGTCCTGGCACAGCGGTTCAAGGTGAGGGGAAGAAGGCGGACAGCCATGGGCGTGGACACGGGAGACAAGAGCGGCACTTCATCGCGGGCGCCGGCTCAGCAGGACGAGGAGGGCGGGTCGAACGCCGTCAGGAACACGGCGATCGCCGCCGGCGGCGCCGGTTGCCTGCTCTTCCCGCTCGGCCTGGCCGGCGGGACCGTCATCGTCATCGTCTTCTGCGGGTTCGGGGTGCTGCTGGCCCCGCTGATCGCGATCTATCTGCTCTTCCACAGCATCTTCGGCGGTGGGGGCGGCGGAGACATCCCGGGTCCGAGCGACGCGAGTTCGGTGCTGGCCGTCTTCCAGGGCGACGGGCAGGGCGACCTGGACACCTCGACGGTCCCCGAGAACCTGGTGGATCCCATCCAGAAGGCCGGCGCGATCTGCAGCGCCATCGGCCCGATCGTGATCGCGTCCCAGATCGAGAGGGCGTCCGGCTTCAACGCCTCCCTGGTCGGCCCGGACGGCAGGCAGGGCATCTCACAGCTTCCGCCCGCCGTCTTCACGCAGTACGGCAAGGACGACGACGGCAACGGCAAGACCTCCGCGCTGGACGCGAAGGACTCGATCATGGCCCAGGGACGCTACATCTGCGATCTGGCCGGCCAGGCGCAGAAGATGATCGACGCCAACGAGGCCACGGGCAGCGTCCTGGATCTCGCCCTGGCCGGCTACGACGTGGGGATGGACGCCGTCCGCGCGGCCAAGGGTGTGCCGAAGACGGCCGAGGCGCAGGGCTATGTCGCGGCCGTCCGCGCCCAGTTCGCCAAGTACGCGGGGGTCGCGGCCATCCCGTCGGGCACGCCCACGCCCACCGGCATCCAGACCGCCCTGCCCGCCGCCGTTCCCACCGAGTCCCTCGACCCGACATCCGCCTCATGAGGAGGACGGCCATGACCCGCTACGAGGTGTTCATCTCCGACGAAGGGCTCGCCACGATCGACGGGGAACCGCTCGTCCCCGCGACGGGGCAGTCCGTGCACGAGGCGGTACTGGATCAGTTGCAGCGGTACGCCGCGGAACGGGCCGCCGCGGTCGAGGCGACCGTGAACGAGGGCCCCGAGGACGGCCACTTCGTCCTGGAGGTGTCCCCGGACGGCTCCAGCCGCCTCCTCACCACCACGGCGGCGGATCCCGGCCCCGACTCCGGACCCGACCCCGTACCCGAATCTGTATCCGCGCCGGAGCCGGAGCCGGAGCCGGAGCCCGGGCCCGGGCTCGAATCCGGACCCGCGCCCGCGCCCGTGCCGGAATCCGAACCACAGGCCGCGGTCGGCGGTGCCGGTGCCGGTGCCGGTGGCGCTAAGGCCGTCGCCACCGCCGTGGCCCGGGCCACCGCCGCCGCCCGGGCCGCCGGCGTCGCGCCCGCCGTGGACGTGCCCTCCGAACTCGCCGGCCGGATCGGCCGTATCCACGAACTCGCCGCCGCCGGCCGGCTGGACGAGGCGTACGTCCTCGCGACCGCACTGCGCGAGAGCCTGACCGACGAGGCGGGCGCCGACCATCCGCACGCGCTGGAGGCGCGGGCCGTGGAGGCCTACATCGCGCACCTGTGCGGCGACCACCGTGAGGCCGTCGTGCTGGCCCTGGCGGTGGCCCGCATCCGGTGCCGTGCCGGGGACCGGCGGGCGCCGGAGGAGGTGGCGAGGGCGGCGGCCGCCTGGCAGTGGCTCGACGACGACCGCGCGGCCGCGGCGCACGGGCGTGAACTGCTCTACATGTGGGACCGGTTGGAGCCCGGCGGCCTGCCGCCGGGGCACGGGGAACTCGCCGGGCGGGTCCGCAGGCGCGTCGACGCGCTGGAGGCCGCCTTCGTCTGACCTGCCCCGCACACGGCAGGGCCTGCGCGTATATCGCCGTCCCCGTCGTGTGGACCGATCGTCGATCGCCTCGTGGACCGCATGTCAACCGAACATGCATCACCCGTCGCGACACTCCGAGCTCAGGAGACCCGGACCCGGGCGGCGTACCGGGGCGGGCCACCCCGAGGAGCAGGAGCACACCATGAACGTGACGGTCATCGGATCGGCCCGCGCCGTCTCCGCCGAGGAGCGGGCGCTGCGCGACCTCTACCTGGAACACGGCCCGGCGCTCTACTCGTACGTGCTGCGCATGCTGGGCGGGGACACGCACCGCGCGGAGGACATCATCCAGGAGACGTTGCTGCGCTGCTGGAACAAGCAGACCCTGGCGGACGGCGAGGGGATGGCGGTCCGCCCCTGGATGTTCCGGATAGCCCGCAACCTCGTCATCGACGCGCACCGCACGCGCACGGCCCGGCCGACGGAGATCGGCGGCAACTCCTGGCTGAGCGACATGTGCGCCGAGGTCGACGACATCGACCGGATGCTGTCGGCGATGGTGGTGCGCGACGCCCTGCGGTCGCTGACCCCGGCGCACCGCGAGGCGCTGGGGGCGACGGTCTTCGCGGACCGCACCACCCAGCAGGCGGCCGAGTTCCTGGGCGTCCCGCAGGGCACGGTGAAGTCCCGGGTGTACTACGCCCTGCGCAGCCTGAGGTCCGCGCTGGAGGACAACGGGGTGAGCTGAGCGGCCCCGTCACACGGCTGGTTCCGCCTCCCCCGCCGCCAGCTCGCGCAGCCGGCGCCGTACCACGTCCGCCTCCGGGTGGGCGAGTTCCTCCAGCCGGGTGACCGCCGTCGCCAGGGCCGTGCGAGCGGCGTCGCGATCGCCGGTGGCGAGATGCGCGTCGGCGAGGTGGCGCAGCACGTCGGCCTCGAGATACCGGTCGCCGATCCCGTGGAACAGGCGTGTCGACAGCTCGAAGCGTTCGATGGCCTCCGGGTGGCGGGCGAGGTGGTGCAGGGCGTAACCGAGGGTGTCCTGGGTGGACGCCTCGCCGTAGGGGTCGCCGAGCTCCTGGTAGAGCACGACGGCCTCCGCGCAGTGTTCGAGCGCCTTCTCGTGCTCGCCGATGAGGATGTACGTCCACGCGACCTGGTTGAGCACACCGGCCTCGCCGCTGACGTCGCCCTCGGACCGGTACAGCTCGACGGCCCGCGCGTAGTGGTCGAGCGCCGCGCCGCGGCGGTCCGTCCGGTTGCACAGGTAGGCGAGGCCGCGGTGGGCCCGGGCCTGGCCGCTCGCGTGGTCCGCCGTGCGGAACAGCTCCAGCCCGTGTTCGAGGTGCTCCCGCGCCTGTGCCGCGTGATCGAGCTGCGAGTGCGCCACCCCCAGCCCGCACAGGGAGTAGGCCTGGCCGGTCACGGAGCCCAGCCGCCGGGCCGACCGCAGTGCCGCGGTGTTGATCTCCAGGAGGTCGTGCCAGTAGCCGAGCCGGTTGAAGTAGACGTCCAGGGCGGCCGCGGTGCACCAGGCGTGGGTGTCGAAGCCGTGCGCGGCGGCGTGTCCGACGATCTCGCGCAGGACGGACCGCTCGGTGCGCAGCCATGCCGTCGCCTGTGCCCGGTCGCTGAACCGCAGCGGTGCCACGTCCGTTGTGCCCGGTGGCAGGGGGATCACCTCGCGGAACGGATCGAGGACGGCGGCGGCATGGCGGGCGGTGAGCAGGAAGTGATCGTGCATCCCCAGCAGCGCCGCGCCCCGCTCCGGTTCGCCGTCCTCGTCCTCCATGAGCTCGGTGGCGTACGCGCGCAGCAGGTCGTGGACGTCGAACCGGCCGGGGGCCCGCTCGATGAGCAGACTCGCCCCGGTCAGTTCGGTCAGCACGGAGCGCACCCGGCGCAGCGGGACGCCGGCCAGCGCGGCGGCCGCGTCGGTGGTGATGTCGGGGCCCGGGTGCAGCGCGAGCCGGCGGAAGAGACCGGCGGCCTCGGGCGACAGGGCGCGGTAGGACCAGGAGAAGACGGCGCGGGCGTCGGTGCCGAGATCGCCGCCGGAGAAGGCGTCCAGGCTTCCGTGGTCCTGGCGCAGCTCCGCGGCGATGTCGGCGAGCCGGAAGCCGGGGTGCAGGGCGGCGCGCGCCGCCACGATCGACAGGGCCAGCGGCAGCCGGGCGCACAGGCCGACGATGACCCGGGCGGCCTCCGGCTCGGCGTCGACGCGTGCGTCGCCCAGCCGCCTGGCCAGCAGTTCGAGGGATTCCCCGGCGGACAGCGGGCCCAGCGTGACGGGATGGGCGCCGTGCCGGGCGACCAGGCCGCTGAGCCGGCTGCGGCTGGTGACGATGACGAGACAGCCGGGGGTGGCGGGCAGCAGCGGTCCGACCTGCTCGGTGTCGACCGCGTTGTCCAGCACGATCAGGACGCGTCGGCCGGCCAGCACACTGCGGAAAAGGGCGGCCCGCGCGTCGAGCCCCTCGGGGACCGCCTGCGGGGCGAGGCCGAGCGCCACGAGGAACGTCTCGATCGCCTCGCCGGGATCCATCCGGGAGGCGGACGGGCCGTGACCGCGGAGGTTGACGTAGAGGCTGCCGTCGGGGAACCGGTGGGCGATCCGGTGCGCCCAGTGCACGGCGAGGGTGGTCTTGCCCGCGCCCGCCATACCGTTGATCAGGCCGATCACCGTGGTCCGCGGATGCTCCCGGTGCGGCAACAGTGCGCCGACAGCGTCAAGTTGGGCCCGGCGGCCGGTGAACGTCGCGAGGTCGCTCGGCAGTTGGCTCGGTCGTACGGCGCCGAGGGGGAGGGCGGGATCGCCCGGGCCGGTTCCGGTTCCGGTGCCCTGGCCGACGTCCGTGTCGAGGCCGCCCGCGTCCTCGTCGAAGGGCGGACCGGCCCCGCCGCCTCCCGTCGTCGTACCGGAGGCGGTGCCGGTGTCCGACGCCACGTGCCGGGACGGCCCGGGCGGACCGGGATCGTCCGCGAGGAACCCGGCGTGCAGGGCGCGCAGCAGCGGGCCGGGTTCGATGCCGAGTTCCTCGGCGAGGGTGCGGCGTGTGCGGTCGTACACGTCGAGGGCCTCGGCCCGGCGCCCGCTGCGGTACAGCGCGACGAGGAGCAGCTCGCAGAGCGCCTCGCGCAGCGGGTAGGTCTCGTGCAGGGCGGTCAGTCCGGGCAGCACCTGGGTGTGCCGGCCGAGGTCGAGTTCGATGCGCAGCCGCAGCTCCAGCGCGGCCAGCCGCCGTTCCTCCAGTTGTCTGCGCTCGATCTCGGCGCGTGGACCGGGTACCCCGGCGAGCGCGGTGCCCTCCCATAACTCGAGCGCACCGCGCAGCAGTTGTGCGGCGGCCTGGTCGTCTCCCGCGGTGCGCCGGGTCTCGGCCCGGGCCATGAGGTCCTCGAATTGGTCGATGTCGCCGAGGACGGTGTCGCGGCGCAGGGCGTACCCGTCGCCGAGGGACACCAGGAGCCGCGGCGCCTCGTTCGCGGGCCGGTCGGGTTCGAGGAGTCCGCGCAGCCGGGAGACGTAGGTCCGCAGTACGGAGACCGCGGCCGTCGGCGGTTCGGAGCCCCAGATCCCGTCCACGAGTTCACCGACGCCGACCGCCCGGCCGCCGCGCAGGAGCAACAGCGCGAGGACGGCGCGCTGCTGGGGCGGTCCGAGCGCCAGCTCGGTGTCCTGCCGCCAGACGCGCAGCGGCCCCAGCACGCAGAACCGGAACGATTCCTTCGCACGTGCGTCCACGCGCAGGACAGTAACGCCCGAGGGCTAAGGCCGTCAGGTCGAACACACATTCCTGGACACGCGTACGACGGCCCGCCGTGGCGCATGGGCCCGTACGGCGGCGGTCCCGGCCGTGTGGCCTGCGCCACGTCGGCCCTTGAACCGTGTCCGGCGGGCAGCACCTGGCGCCGCGAGGGGACTTTCGAAGAACGCCCTAGACGTACCGCTCCAGGATCGACGACTCCGCCAGCCGCGACAGGCCCTCCCGGACGCTGCGGGCCCTCGCTTCGCCGACGCCGTCGACCGTCTGGAGGTCGTCCACACTGGCGGCGAGCAGCTTCTGCAGGCCGCCGAAGTGCTCCACCAGGCGGTCGATGATGGCGCCCGGCAGGCGCGGGACCTTGGCCAGCAGCCGGAAGCCGCGAGGGGACACCGCCGAGTCGAGGGCCTCGGGGGAGCCGGTGTAGCCCAGCGCTCTCGCCACCGTGGACAGTTCGAGGAGCTCGGCGTGGCTGAGGGCGTCGAGTTCGGCGAGGGCCTCGTCGACCGTGCGGGAACGCTTGGCGGTGGGCTCCGGGACATAGTCCCGGACGACCAGTTCGCGCTCGGGTTCCACGCCCGCGATCAACTCGTCGAGCTGAAGGGCGAGAAGACGGCCGTCCGTGCCCAGTTCGACCACGTATTCGGCGATCTCGGTGGCGATGCGGCGCACCATCTCCAGCCGCTGGGAGACCGCCGAGACGTCCCGGACGGTGACCAGGTCCTCGATCTCCAGCGCTGACAACGTTCCCGCGACCTCGTCGAGGCGGAGCTTGTAGCGCTCCAGGGTCGCCAGGGCCTGGTTGGCGCGGGACAGGATCGCCGCCGAGTCCTCCAGGACGCGGCGCTGGCCGTCGACGTAGAGGGCGATCAGCCGCATGGACTGGGAGACCGAGACCACCGGGAAGCCGACCTGTTTGGAGACCCGGTCCGCCGTGCGATGCCGGGTGCCCGTCTCCTCCGTGGGGATCGTGGGATCCGGCAGGAGCTGCACGCCCGCGCGCAGGATCTTCGACAGGTCCGAGGACAGGACGATGCCGCCGTCCAGCTTGCACAGCTCACGCAGGCGCGTGGCGGTGAACTCGACATCCAGGACGAATCCGCCCGTGCACATCGACTCGACGGTCTTGTCGGACCCGAGCACGATGAGTCCGCCGGTGTTGCCGCGCAGAACCCGCTCAAGGCCGTCACGCAGGGCCGTACCGGGAGCCACGGCGCTCAGCGAGGCGCGCATCAGGCCATCGGTACCGGAACTCCCACCGGACTTTCCGGGAGCTGCCACCCGGTCGTTGGCTGCCACTGCACTCCTCCGGTCGCAGGTTCTGGTGCGCTCCCGTTTCGCGCACTCTTTTCGTACGGACGGGCGAGACCAGGGCAAAGTCTACCGGCGGTCCTCCTCCTCCCGTGGGGCGTCTCGGCGACGCGAGCGCGGAAGGACCCGCAGGGCGTCCCCTATGTCGGCGACTTCCAGGACCTTCATGCCGGCCGGGACCTTGCCGGGGTCACCCGGCACGAGCGCGTGGGTGAAGCCCAGACGGTGGGCTTCGGAGAGCCGGCGCTGGACGCCCGTGACCCGCCTGACCTCCCCCGCGAGGCCCACTTCGCCGATCGCGACGAGGTTCTTCGGCAGCGGGGTGTCGCTCGCCGCCGACGCGAGGGCGAGCGCGATGGCCAGGTCCGCGGCGGGCTCCGTGAGCTTCACCCCGCCCACCGTCGCGGAATAGATGTCCCGCTTGCCGAGGGCGCTGATCCGGCCCCGCTGCTCCAGGACCGCGAGCATCATCGAGACGCGGGAGGTCTCCAGACCGGAGGTCGTACGGCGCGGGGAGGGGATCTGCGAGTCGACGGTGAGGGCCTGGACCTCGGCCACCAGCGGGCGGCGGCCCTCCAGGGTGACCGTGAGGCAGGTGCCGGGCACCGGTTCGTCGCGACGGGTCAGGAAGAGTCCACTCGGGTCGGTGAGACCGGTGATGCCCTCGTCGTGCAGCTCGAAGCAGCCGACCTCGTCCGTGGCGCCGTAACGGTTCTTGACGCCTCGCACCAGGCGCAGGCGCGCGTGCCGGTCGCCCTCGAAGCTGAGGACGACGTCCACCAGGTGCTCCAGCAGGCGCGGACCCGCGATCGCGCCGTCCTTGGTGACATGGCCCACCAGGAGGGTGGACATCCCGCGCTCCTTGGAGGCCCGGATCAGGGCTCCCGCCACCTCGCGCACCTGGGCCATGCCGCCGGGCGCGCCGTCGATCTCCGGGGAGGCCACCGTCTGCACGGAGTCGAGGATCAGCAGCGACGGCTTCACCGCGTCCAGGTGGCCGAGCACGGCGGAGAGATCGGTCTCGGCGGCGAGGTACAGATGGTCGTCGATGGCCTTGATGCGGTCGGCGCGCAGCCGGACCTGGCTCGCCGACTCCTCGCCCGTGACGTAGAGCGTGCGGTGCTCGTCGCTCGCCGACTTCGCGGCGACGTCGAGGAGCAGGGTCGACTTGCCCACGCCGGGCTCGCCCGCGAGGAGGACGACCGCGCCGGGCACGAGTCCGCCGCCGAGGACCCGGTCCAGCTCGGGCACCCCGGTCGTCCGGGCGGTGGCCTGGCGGCTGTCGACCTGCCCGATGGGCACCGCGGAGGTGGTGACACGGCCCGGCGCCGTCGTACGGACGGCGGGCGCGCCGTACTCCTCGACCGTGCCCCAGGCCTGGCACTCGGAGCAGCGGCCGAGCCATTTGGCCGTCTGCCAGCCGCACTCCGTGCAGCGGAAGGACGGACGGTCCTTGGTGGTCTTCGTACGGGCAGCCATGACGAAACCGTAGCCGTACGCGCTGACAACACGGCCACGGCCACCCCGCCGCCGTCCCACGGTCCCCGCGCACCCCGCCGGAACCGGCCACGCCCTGTCACGAACGAGCCATGGGACGGCCCCTTGCTGTCCCCTATTGAGGGATCGTTTCACCCGTCCGGATTAAAAGTGCTCAAGGGGACGGAAGGGACCTGCTCGCGCCGCCTACGGTCGCACGGGTGACAAGCAGCAGTCCGGAGACCACGACCCGCACCACCGGCGCACACCGGGCGCAGCCGCAGGCGCGCGGCCGCGCCGGCACGCGCACCCCGGCCCAGCGGCCGCCCGCGTGCTACGAGCCCTACCTGGACGGCCTGTTCACGTACTGCCTGTCCGTGCTCTGCGACCACGACAGCGCGACCGCCGCCCTGGGCGACGTCCTCGTGCTCGCGGAGCGGCGCGGGCAGCGCGTCCCGGAGGCCGCCGGGGACCTCAGGGCCTGGCTGTACGCGCTGGCCCGCTGGGCGTGCCTGCGCAAGCTGGCCGAGGCCAAGCAGAAACGTCAGAACACGCACGCGGCTGGCCGCCACGGTCCTCGGCAGCCGCAGCCCGCCGTGCCGTCCGGCGCGCAGCCCGTCCCCGACGAGGTCCAGGAGCGGCGGCGGCGCGAGCTCGCGCTGCTGGCCTGGCCCGAGGCCGCCGGCACCACCCCCGAGCAGCGCGAGGCGCTCGAACTCGCCGTACGCCATCACCTCGCCGCCCACGAGGTCGCCGCCGTCCTCGGCCTGGACCTCGCCGCCGCCCGCGAACTGCTCGCCTCCGCCGCCTGCGAGGTCGAGCGCACCCGCGCGGCCCTCGCCGTCGTCGAGACCGGCGGCTGCCCCGGCGTCTCCCACCTCACCGGCGACCAGCGGCTCGTCCTGAGCGCGACCCTGCGCCGCGAACTGGTCCGCCATGTCGACGACTGCCCGCTCTGCCGCCGCGCCGCCGAGCGGGCCGTCTCCGGCCGCTGGCCCGGCGTCATGATCACGCCCGCCGAGCTGCCCGTCCTGGAGGCCCCCCGCGCGGCCCTGACCACGGCGATGGCGCACCTCCCGCGCGCGCGGGGAGCCGCCGCGCCGCGCTTCGACCGGCGCGGCTTCCCGATGGACCCCAAGGACCGCGCGGCCCGCCGGGACCGGCTGCGCGCGCGTGCCGTCACGACCACCGTGGTCGCCACCGTCGTCGCCGCTCCCGTGCTCGCGCTGTGGGCCGCCTACCGGGGCACCCCGACCGGGGAGGGCACCGGCGACCGCTCCCCGAGCGCCAGCGAGGCGCAGGGCCCCGGCAGCCTGGACGGCGAGTCGGCGGGCGGCTACGAGAACGCGGGCAACGCCCGCACCAGGCCGGGCGCCCGCGCGGACGGCACCGAGCCGGACGTCTCCGTGGAGGTCATCAGCGTCGCCGGGGCCGGCAACAAGGACGCCGCCCGCCTCGACGTGACGGCGGGCACCAGCGGCGACACCACCCTGATCACCCTCACCGCGACCGGCGACTCACCGGTCCGCTGGTCCGCCACGACCGGAGCCTCCTGGCTCTACCTCAGCCGCTCGTCGGGCACGCTCGCCCCCGGCACGTCCGTGACGATCAAGGTGTACGTCGACCAGCTGCGCGAGCCGTCCGGACACTGGAACGCGCGCGTGGCGATCGCCCCGGCCGGCGCCGTCGTCTCGATCGAGGGCTACGGCACCGCCCCCGTGCCCTCCGACCCCGGCGGTCCCGGCGACCCGCCCGCGACCGGCGACCCGGACCCGACGCCCACCGGCTCCGCCTCCTCCGACCCGACACCCAGCGACCCGCCCACGACGTCCGACCCGGACCCGACGCCCACCGGCTCCCCGCCCCCGGACCCGGGAAACTCCTCCCCGCCCCCCGACGGCGGGGAGGACCCGAGCCCGTCGACGTCGTAGAGGGGCCGCGCGCACGCGGCGCGCAATCCTGGAGGCTCTCAGATCACCGGGTCCGCCGGATGCGGGGCCAGCAGCGGTAGCTGTGAGGCCAGCCGCTCCTCGCAGAGCTCAACCAGCCGGTCGTAGCCCGCCTTGCCCATCAGCTCGATCAGCTCGGGGCGGTAGGAGACGTACACCGGGTCGCCCGCGCCGTGCGCCGAGGTCGCCGACGTGCACCACCAGTGCAGGTCGTGGCCGCCCGGACCCCAGCCCCGGCGGTCGTACTCACCGATCGACACCTGGAGCACACGCGTGTCGTCGGGCCGGTCGATCCAGTCGTACGTGCGCCGCACCGGCAGCTGCCAGCAGACGTCCGGCTTCGTCTCCAGCGGCTCGCGGCCCTCCTTCAGGGCGAGCAGATGCAGCGAGCAGCCCGCGCCGGCGGCGAAGCCGGGCCGGTTCTGGAAGATGCACGAACCCTGGTAGGGACGCGTCTGCCGGGAGCCCTCGTCGTCCTCGGAGACCCAGCCGGTCTCGGTGCCCACGGCGTGGTTCTGCCATGTCTCCGGAGTGAGCCTCGCCACGTGCTCGGCGACCCGCTTCTCGTCGTCCTCGTCGGAGAAGTGCGCGCCCAGCGTGCAGCACCCGTCGTCCGCGCGGCCGGCCTGGATGCCCTGGCAGCCGCTGCCGAAGATGCAGTTCCAGCGCGAGGTCAGCCAGGTCAGATCGCACCGGAAGACCTGCTCGTCGTCCGCGGGATCCGGGAACTCCACCCACGCGCGCGCGAAGTCCAGCCCCTTCTCGTCGCCCACCGCGGAATCCCGCATCGACCGGGGCGCCTTCGCCTGCGAAGAACCCTTGGCGGATTTGGCCGACTTCTCGTCCTTCGCCTTTTTCGTCTTTGGCACCCGTCCAGGGTAAGTCGCCCGGGGCTCCGTCCGGGACCGCACCGAGACCGGAGCACAGCGTGCCTGGCAGTAGCGTTTCCCGTATGAGACTCGGTGTCCTCGACGTGGGATCGAACACGGTGCATCTGCTGGTGGTGGACGCGCACCGCGGCGCACACCCCCTGCCCGCGCACTCGCACAAGGCGGAACTGCGCCTGGCCCAACTCCTGGACGCGGACGGAGCCATCGGCCCGGACGGGATCGAGAAACTGATCTCCGTGGTCCGGGAAGCGCTCCAGGCCGCCGAGGACAAGGGCGTCGAGGACCTGCTGCCGTTCGCGACCTCCGCCGTGCGCGAGGCCAGCAACGCCGACGACGTCCTCGCGCGCGTGCAGACCGAGACGGGCGTCGAGCTGCGGGTCCTCACCGGGGCCGAGGAGGCCAGACTCACCTTCCTCGCCGCCCGCCGCTGGTACGGCTGGTCGGCCGGGAGGCTGCTGGTCCTCGACATCGGCGGCGGCTCCCTGGAGATCGCCTACGGCATGGACGAGGAACCGGCCGCGGCCGTCTCGCTGCCCCTCGGCGCGGGCCGCCTCACCGCCGGCTGGCTGCCCGGGGACCCGCCCGCCCCCGAGGCCATAAGGTCGCTGCGCCGCCATGTCCGGGCCGAGATCGCCCGCACGGTGGGGGAGTTCAGCCGTCTCGGCACCCCCGACCACGTCGTGGCCACCTCCAAGACCTTCAAACAGCTGGCCCGTCTCGCGGGCGCCGCGCGCTCCGCCGAGGGCCTGTACGCCCAGCGCGAGCTCAAGCGGGAGTCCCTGGAGGCCTGGGTGCCCCGGCTGGCCGGCATGACCGCCGCCCAGCGCGCCGAGCTGCCCGGCGTCTCGGAGGGCCGCTCGGGCCAGCTGCTCGCGGGTGCGCTGGTCGCCGAGGGCGCGATGGACCTGTTCGGGGTCGAGGCGCTGGAGGTCTGCCCCTGGGCGTTGCGGGAGGGCGTGATCCTGCGCAGGCTGGACCACATGGGGGCGGCGTGAGGGGCTGACGCCGGGCGGCGACGCCCGTACGCCCCACCCGAACGCATGGCCGGTTGCCGTGCCTGCCCTTCGGCCCGCTCCCCGGCGCGAAGCCGGGCCCCGTACGCTGTCCTTCGTGGCAGAACCAGTCGTGCGCATCCCGGATGCGAAGGTCGCGCTGTCGACGGCTTCCGTGTATCCGGAGTCGACGGCGACGGCCTTCGAGATCGCCGCGCGCCTCGGCTACGACGGCGTCGAGGTCATGGTCTGGAACGACCCGGTCAGCCAGGACATCGAGGCGCTGCGCCGGCTCAGCGACCACCACCGCGTCCCGATTCTCGCCGTGCACGCTCCGTGCCTGCTCATCACTCAGCGGGTGTGGTCCACCGACCCCTGGATCAAGCTCCAGCGCGCGCGTGCGGCCGCCGAGAAGCTGGGCGCGAGCACGGTCGTCGTCCACCCGCCGTTCCGCTGGCAGCGGCAGTACGCGCGTGATTTCGTCGCCGGTGTCTGGCGGATGGCGAACGAGACGGATGTGCGGTTCGCCGTAGAGAACATGTATCCGTGGCGCTACCGCGACCGCGAGATGCTCGCGTACGCCCCCGACTGGGACGTCACCAAGGACGACTACCGTCACTTCACGATCGATCTCAGCCACACCGCCACCGCCCGCACCGACGCGGTCCAGATGATCGACCGCATGGGCGACCGTCTCGGTCACGTCCATCTGGCCGACGGCACCGGCTCAGGGAAGGACGAGCACCTGGTCCCCGGCCGTGGCGGCCAGCCCTGCGCCGAACTGCTGGAGCGGCTCGCCCGGATCGGCTTCGACGGGCACGTCGTCATCGAGGTCAACACCCGCCGCGCCATGTCCAGCGCCGAACGCGAGGCCGACCTGGCGGAGGCGCTCGCCTTCACCCGTCTGCACCTGGCGTCGGCGGCGAAGGTGCCCCGCCGGTGACCGGCGCCACGGCCCGCGGGCGCGGCCGGCCCCCTCGCGCGGAGTCCGCCGACACCCGCGAGCGGATCCTGGCCGCCGCCCGGGAGGAGTTCTCCGAGCGCGGCTACGAGAAGACGTCCGTGCGCGGTATCGCGAAGGCGGCCGGCGTGGACTCGGCGCTGGTGCACCACTACTTCGGCACCAAGGAACAGGTCTTCGAGGCCGCGATCGAGGTCGCCTTCGCCCCCGCGCTGAACGCGCCGACGGCCCTGACCGACAGCCCGCCGGACGAGGTCGGCGAACGCCTCGCCCGCTTCGTCTTCGGCGTCTGGGAGAGCCCCGTCACCCGTGCGCCCCTGCTGGCGATCCTGCGTTCCGCGGTGAGCAACGACACCGCGGCCGCCGTCTTCCGCCGTCTCGTCGCCTCCCAGCTGCTGCGCCGCATCGCCTCCCAGCTCGACCTGCCGGACGCGGAACTGCGGGCCGAACTCGCGGCCGCCCAGCTCGTGGGCTGCGCGATGCTGCGGTACGTGATCAAGGTGGAACCGCTGGCGTCGGCGGACCTGGAGCAGATCATCGCGCGCGTGGCGCCGGTGGTGCAGGGCCACCTGACCGGCCCCTGACCGGCCCCCGATGAGCCCCTGACCGGGGCCCTCGCCGACCCCCTGACGGCCCCTGACCGGCCCTTTGCTGGTCCCCGAGCGGTTCCCGACCGGTTCCTGACCGGCCCCTTGCCGGTCCCCGGGCACGCCTCCCCGACGGCCCCCGACCGGCCTCCTTGACCCGCCCCGACCGGTTCCGCGGGCCGCCGCCGGCCCCCGGTGTCACGGGCCAGTGAGACATGTGTCCCGCATTCCGGACACCCTGTCCCGACCCCTGGATGACCGGCGTACGCTCGTTAGCAGTCAGAAGTCTCTGATCGCAGTCTCTGAAGGAGCGAGCGCGATGCCCGAGCTGAGGTCCCGCACAGTCACCCACGGCCGCAACATGGCGGGCGCACGCGCCCTTATGCGCGCCTCCGGTGTACCCGGTGCGGACATCGGCCGTAAGCCGATCATCGCCGTCGCCAACAGCTTCACGGAGTTCGTCCCGGGCCACACGCACCTCCAGCCGGTCGGCCGGATCGTGAGCGAGGCCATCAGGGAGGCCGGCGGCATCGCGCGCGAGTTCAACACGATCGCCGTCGACGACGGCATCGCGATGGGTCACGGCGGCATGCTGTACTCCCTGCCCTCCCGCGACCTGATCGCGGACAGCGTGGAGTACATGGTCGAGGCGCACTGCGCCGACGCCCTGATCTGCATCTCCAACTGCGACAAGATCACGCCCGGCATGCTGATGGCGGCCCTGCGCCTGAACATCCCCGCGGTCTTCGTCTCCGGCGGCCCGATGGAGTCCGGCCGCGCGACCCTCGTCGACGGCACGGTCCGCACGCTCGACCTGGTCGACGCGATCTCCGACGCCGTGAACGACAAGATCTCGGACGAGGACATCCTCCGTATCGAGGAGAACGCCTGTCCGACCTGCGGTAGCTGTTCCGGCATGTTCACCGCCAACTCGATGAACTGCCTGACCGAGGCGATCGGCCTCTCCCTCCCCGGCAACGGCTCGGTCCTGGCCACCCACACGGCCCGCAAGGCGCTCTACGAGAACGCGGCCCGTACGGTCATGGACATCACCCGCCGCTACTACGAGCAGGACGACGAGACGGTCCTGCCGCGCACCATCGCGAACTTCGCGTCCTTCCAGAACGCCATGGCGCTCGACATCGCGATGGGCGGCTCGACGAACACGATCCTGCACCTGCTGGCCGCGGCCCAGGAGGCGGGCGTCCCCTTCGGCCTGGAGGAGATCAACGAGGTCTCGCGCCGCGTCCCCTGCCTCGCGAAGGTCGCCCCGAACGTCGCCAAGGACCGCACGTACTACATGGAGGACGTGCACCGGGCCGGCGGCATCCCCGCCCTCCTCGGCGAGCTGCACCGCGCCGGTCTGCTCAACGAGGACGTGTACTCCGTGCACAGCCCGTCCCTGGCCGACTGGCTGAAGACCTGGGACGTGCGCGGCGGCTCCCCGTCCGCCGAGGCGGTGGAACTGTGGCACGCGGCCCCCGGCTGCGTCCGCTCCGCCGAGGCCTTCTCCCAGTCCGAGCGCTGGGCGGCCCTCGACCAGGACGCCGAGAACGGCTGCATCCGCTCCGCCGAGCACGCGTACTCCAAGGACGGCGGCCTCGCGGTCCTCAAGGGCAACCTGGCGGTCGACGGCTGCGTGGTGAAGACGGCCGGCGTCGACGAGTCGATCTGGACCTTCGAGGGCCCGGCGGTGGTCTGCGAGTCCCAGGAGGAGGCCGTCGAGAAGATCCTCAACAAGCAGGTGAAGGACGGCGACGTCGTCGTCATCCGCTACGAGGGTCCCAAGGGCGGCCCCGGCATGCAGGAGATGCTCTACCCGACCTCCTTCCTCAAGGGCCGGGGCCTAGGCAAGACCTGCGCGCTGATCACGGACGGCCGCTTCTCCGGCGGCACCTCCGGCCTGTCCATCGGCCACGCCTCCCCGGAGGCCGCGTCCGGCGGCACGATCGCCCTCGTCGAGGACGGCGACCGCATCCGCATCGACATCCCGAACCGCACCATCGACCTGCTCGTCGACGACGCGGAGCTGGCCCGGCGCGAGCAGGCCCTCGGTGGCGTGTACGCGCCGAAGCAGCGGGAGCGCAAGGTGTCGGCGGCGCTGCGCGCGTACGCGGCGATGGCGACCAGCGCGGACAAGGGCGCCGTGCGCGATGTGAGCAAGCTGGGCTGAGGCCCGGTGACAGGGGGCCGTCTCCTCGGAGACGGCCCCCCGCGTCTCACCAGTCCGAGGGCCGCCGGGCGTCCACGGCGAAGACGCTGCCGTCGGGGGCGGTGGCGTACACGTGCCCGCCCTCGACGACCGGCTCGGGGAGCGCGGCGACGACCTGCCCGGAATTCGCGTTCAGCCGCGGCGGAGTCTGCCCGAGCAGCTTGCCACTACGGACATCGGCGGCGAGGAGACGTCCGTCGGGGGTGGTGATGTACACGTGCCGACCGTCGGAGACCGGCGTCGAGCCCCGGAACACTCCCGTCTCCAGGCTCCACAGCTGCCGCCTCGCCTCCATGTCCACGACCACCAGTGATCCGCCGGTGGCCATGAGGTGGACGAGGTTCCCGCGCACGGTGACGTGGACCTGTTCGAGCGGGACGGTGAGCGCCACCCGCCGCGTCGTGTGGGAGGCGGGGGTGTAGCGCACCACGGACGTCGTTCTCCCGTACACCGAGTCGTCGGCGACGAAGGAGACCGAGCCGTCGCCCGCGCCGACGACCGTCAGGGTGCCCTTCAGCACCGCCTCCCAGCGCACATCACCCGTACCCGGGTCCACCGCCGTGACCCGGGTGCTCGTCCCGTCGTCGGACGGGCTCGCCGCGTACGCCAGCGGGTCACCGGTGAACGTGGTGAAGTACGGCGTGCTCTGGCCCGGGATCCGGCGGTTCCACTTCGTGGTGCCGGAAGCGCCGTCCACCCCGCTGACGTTCCCGTCGGCGCCGGTGACCAGGAGCATGTCACCCGCGCGCACCAGCCCGCTGTACACGGGCAGGTCCCGCCGCCAGGCCGCGCGGCCCGAGGCCGGATCGAGCGCTTCAAGACGTCGGTCGCTGCCCAGTGCGGGCTGTACGAGTCCACCCGACATCACCGGCGGTCCGTTCCTGGGCGTCCGTGCGACGGTGTGCCGCCACAACAGGTGTCCGTCGGACGGTTCGAGGGCGAAGACCACGCCCGGCTGCGCGCAGAGCAGCCTTCCTGCCCCGTACGAACAATGGGGGGTGCTCGTCCCGGACACGGGTGTCGCTCCCCACGGGCTGAACTCGGCGGACGGCGTCGGTGAGGCACTCCTCGGGGCGCCGCTCTCCCCGGCGGCGAGCTGGGTCGCGACCAGCGCGCCGATCACGGCGAGGCCGAGCGCCCCGGCCCGCAGAGCCGTCGGCCTGCTCATCCGTCCGACGCGGCGCCGCTTCGGCTCTTCGACACGGCGCTCCGGCTTCGACGCGCCATCGGGCCGCCGCCCCGGTACGAAGGACTGCGTGTCGTACGAGGCCGCCACCGACCGCAGTTCCCGCATGAGTTCGTCCGGCGTGGGCCGGTCCTCGGGCTCCTTGGCGAGGCAGCGCAGCACGAGCGGCGCGAGGTCCTCCGGCACGTCGGTCAGGTCGGGCTCGTCGTGCACCACCTGGTAGGCGACGACGTAGGGACTGTCGGAGTCGAAGGGCCCACGCCCGGTCGCCGCGTGCACCATCACGGAACCGAGCGCGAAGACGTCGGCGGCGGGACCCACCTCGCGGGGCCTGCGGAACTGCTCGGGCGCCATGAACGGCGGCGTCCCGATCAACTTTCCGGTCTCTGTGCGCAGTTCGCTGTCCTTCGGCCGTGAGATGCCGAAGTCGATGACCTTCGGACCGTCCTCGGCGAGCAGCACGTTGCTCGGTTTGAGGTCCCGGTGCACCACGCCGACGCGATGGATGTCGCGCAGGGCCTCGGCCAGTCCGGCCATCAGCCGGCGCAACTGGGCCGGATCCATCGCTCCGTTCCGCTTCACCTCGTCGGAGAGGGTCGGGCCGGGGATGAACAGGGTGGCCATCCAGGGCCGTCCGGCCTCCGGGTCGGCGTCGACGACGGACGCGGTGAAGGCTCCGCTCACCCGCCGCGCCGCGGCCACCTCCTGCCGGAAACGCCCTCTGAACTCGGGATCCCGGGCGAACGCGGCGTGCACCACCTTCACCGCGACCTTCATCCCGGAGGTGCTGCGGGCCAGGTGGACGACGCCCATGCCGCCGGAGCCCAGACGTGACTCAAGGTGGTAGTGACCGGCGTACTCGGGAAGTTCCGCTTCCGCGCCCGCTCCGATGTTCTGCTGTGGCGCCATGGAACCACCCCCGTGCTGATCGTCGGCGCGCGAGCACGGAGCCTAGTCGATGACTCGTACGGGACAGAGGCGGCTTGCTGGCTGATGCGTACGAGTTACGTACGTATGTTTCACCGTGTGATTCCAGGGAATCAACGGGGTCCCATGGCAGTCATGGGGTGCAACAGGGGGAGATTTCCATGTCTGTTGACCGTGTCGAAGAGACGGCGGCCGCAGCCGAGGCTGCGGCCGTCACCGCGGGGTTGACGTACTACTCGATCGCGCCGGGGGTCCGTCTCAATGTCCGCAGCGGTCCCGGCACCGGCTACACCGTCGTCCGCGTCCTGGCCGAGGGTGCCAAGGTCCCGATCTTCTGTCAGACGCCGGGCTCGACGGTCGCGGGTCCGTACGGCACCAGCAACATCTGGGACAACGTCGACGACGGCGAGTACGTCTCGGACTCGTACGTGCACACGGGCAGCGACGGCTACATCCGGCCGCGCTGCTCCTGAGAACGCCACCATCACCCAGGGGGAACCGATGACATCCCGCAGACGTAGATCCGTTCTTGTGGCGGGTACCGCCGCCGGAGCCCTCCTCATGGTGGTGGGCTCCGCCACGGTGGCCAGCGCGGATCTGCGCTACTACACGACCGCCGACGTCCGCGTGAACGTCCGCAGCGGTCCCGGCACGGGCTACAACATCACCCGCACCCTGCCCGGCTCGTCCAGGGTCGTCATCTACTGCCAGACGCCGGGCACGACCGTCACGGGCACGTACGGCACGACGAACATCTGGGACAACATCAGTAACGGCGAGTTCGTCTCCGACGCCTACGTCAACACGGGCAGCGACGGCTACGTCGCCTCACGCTGCGCCTGATCCCACCCACGGAGCCCGCGGTCCGCCCAGCCATAATCAAAGGGTGAGCGACAAGACCGACACCCCACCCACCCCCGCGGGCTCCCCGGGGGACCCGGCCGGTGCCCCCCGCCCCGAGCCCCTCCGTTTCTTCGGTACGGGCTGGGTGAACCACGACAACGGCTACCCGGCCCGCCGCGTCGGCGTGGCCGTCGGCTCGCTCGCCGCGGCGGTCGTCTCCTGTCTGGTCCTCCGCTTCGCCTACCAGGGCCTGCGGATCGCCGACATCGGCAGCTTCGTGACCGTCCTCGTCATCGTCATGTTCGCGATCTGCAGCGCGCTGGCCTTCGGCCACACCTGGGAGGCGTTCCGCAAGCGTCCCGACCCCGACCGGCAGGCGTCCCTGCGCGGTCTGCTGGCCATCGGCTTCGTCGGCTCGCTCCTCGCCTACTTCTTCCGCTCCCTCACCGAGGCCCCCGGGGAGAAGCTCCACCGCGAGGAGTACGAGGCGGCCCGGCAGCGGTTCGAGCAGCGCACGACCCGCCGCACCGGCAACCCGTCGAAGAAGCGCCGCCGCTCCTAGCCCTGTCGGTCCCAGCGCCCGGGCCGGTCCTTCCCGGGGCCTTTCACGCTCTCGGCAGAAGCGGATGTACTCCGCAGTCATCGGCGTCAGCATGGCGGTATGACGGCTTTCTCGCATGCCAGTCGGGCCCACTCCTTCAACGCCGCCGCGGCCCAGTACGCGGCGAACCGTCCCGCCTACCCGTCCACCCTTTTCGACGCGGTCGAGGCGCTCGCCGGCCGTCCGCTGCGTGGCGCCCGTGTCGCGGACATCGGCGCCGGCACCGGCATCGCGACCGCCCTGCTGCACGCCCGCGGCGCCGACGTGATCGCCGTCGAACCCGGTGAGGGCATGGCGGCGCAGTTTCGCCGCACCCTGCCCGACGTGCCCCTCGTCCGCGGCGACGGCAACGCCCTTCCCCTCGCCACCGCCTCCGCAGACTTCCTCACCTACGCCCAGGCCTGGCACTGGACCGACCCCGCGCACGCGATCCCGGAGGCCCTGCGCGTACTGCGTCCGGGCGGTGCGCTGGCGCTGTGGTGGAACACGGATCCGCACGACGTCGGCTGGATCACCGACCAGGCGGACCGCATCGGACGCCACTTCGGCGGCGAGCACACCGCCAGGCAGGGCTCGTCAGGGGACCGGACGCCGCGCGTCTTCGAGGGCGCGCCGGCCGTCCCGGACCATGCGCGCCGCGTGGTCCGCTGGAGCCGCACGGTCCCGCTCGACACGCACCTCGCCAACCTGGGCAGCCACTCGACCTTCCTGGTGCGGGGCGAGGCGGCGACGAACGCCTTCCTCGCCCACGAGCGCGAGCACCTCCTGAAGATCTTCCCGACCGGCCTGGTCGAGGAGGTCTACGACGTCCTGCTGATCGTGGCCACCCCCTGACGACCCTCCCGCTCGGCGGCCCAGCCCTCCAGGGCCGCCGTGCAGGCATGGTCCACATGGCGCAGCCCGCCCAGTTCCAGCCGCACCTCGCGGTCCCGCGGCAGCGCCTCCAGGGCGTCCAGCAGCTTCGGCAGCCGCAGGAACGTCGCATGCCCCAGCACCCGTACGACGAGCCCCGCCTCGCCGCGATCCTCGGTCTCGACGTGCACATGGCTGATCTCCCAGGCCGTCTTCGCCACGGCCAGCGCCAGCCCGACCAGCACCCCCTCGAAGAGGTTCCCGGCGACGATCGCGACCGCCGTCACGCCGAGCACCACCACCTCCCCGCGGTGCCCGCGCCACAGCGCCCGCACCTCGCGCACCGGCACGAGCTTGCACCCGGCGTGCACCAGCAGCCCGGCCAGCGCCGCCACCGGGAGCACCCCGAGCACCCCGGGCAGCGCGGCGGTGAACAGCAGCAGCCACACCCCGTGCAGCACCCGCGACGCCTTGGTCCGCGCCCCCGCGCGCACGTTCGCGGCGCTGCGCACGATCACCGCCGTCATCGGCAGCGCCCCCAGCAGGCCGCACACGGTGTTCCCCGCGCCCTGCGCCATCAGCTCCCGGTCGTAGTCCGTGCGCGGTCCGGTGTGCAGCCGGTCCACCGCCGCCGCGCTGAACAACGACTCCGCGGACGCGATCAGCGCGAAGGCCACGACGGTCCCGATCACCCCCACTTCCGTCAGCCGCCCGACATCCGCCGCCTCGGGCACCCGCACCGCGTCCAGCAGCCCGCGCACCTCGACCCGCCGCACGTCCAGGTCGAACAGCGCGGTCACCGCCGCCGCCGACGCCACCGCGACCAGCGGCGCGGGCACCAGCCGCGCACCCCGCCGCCAGCGCGGCCAGAGCAGCAGTACAGCCATGGTGGCACCGCCCACCGACAACGCCACCGGGTCCATCAGACCGGGCAGCGACACCAGCCCGGCGAGTTTCGCGAGGCCGCCCGCCGGGGCGGCCACGTCCCCGAGGGCGTAGACCTGCCCGGCGACCAGCACCAGGCCGATGCCGGCCAGCATCCCCTGGACGACGGCCACGGACACGGCCCGGAACCACCGGCCGAGCCGCAGTGCGCCCAGCCCGAGCTGCACGAGCCCGGCCGCGCACACCAACACCCCGAGCGCTTCGAGGCCGTAGGCCCGGACAGCCTCGTACACCAGCACGGTCAGCCCCGCCGCGGGCCCGCTGACCTGGAGGCTGCTGCCGGGCAGCAGCCCGGCGACCAGCCCACCGACGATGCCGGTGACCAGCCCCAGTTCGGCGGGCACGCCGGAGGCGATGGCGACGCCCACGCAGAGTGGCAGGGCGACGAGGAAGACGACGAGGGAAGCGAACAGATCGGCTTTGCTCAGGCCACGGCGCATGACAGCAGCACCTCCGGTAGACAGCAGAGATGCGTGGGCGCCGAGCCGGGGGAGGGCTCGGCGAACTGAAATCCATTGTCGGTAGCGGGAGTTGGCCCGTGGTCCGTTTCGTGTGTGCACCCGGTGAACACGGAGGCGGATGAACCGGAGAGTCCGCTTCCAATCCCACCGCCGCGCGCCTGCGCCGCCGCGCGCACCCACTTGACGGCTCCTCGGCCCGCGAGCATTATTCATCACATGATGAATTACATGCCGGAGCCGCCGGAGACCGGCACCGGAGCCGATACCGGCACCAGCGCCAAGACCGCCGCCCCACCCGCGATCCACGCCGAAGCCCTCACCGTCGTCCGTGGCCCCCGAACCGTCCTGCGCGGCATCGACTTCACCGTTCCGCGCGGCCAGATCACCGGCCTCCTCGGCCCCTCCGGCTGCGGCAAGTCGACCCTCATGCGCGCGATCGTCGGCACCCAGGCCAAGGTCACCGGCACCCTGGACGTCCTCGGCCGCCCCGCCGGCCACCCCGCCCTGCGCACCCGCATCGGCTACGTCACCCAGGCCGCCTCCGTCTACGACGACCTGACGGTCCGCCAGAACCTCGACTACTTCGCCGCGATCCTCGACCCGGGCCGATCCGCCGCCGCCCGCCGCCGTGCCGACGTCACCCGCGCCATCGCCGACGTCGACCTCACCGGCCACGCCGACTCCCTCGCCGGCAACCTCTCCGGCGGCCAGCGCAACCGCGTCTCCCTCGCGGTCGCCCTCCTCGGAACCCCCGAACTCCTGGTCCTGGACGAGCCGACCGTCGGCCTCGACCCCGTCCTGCGCCGAGACCTGTGGAACCTCTTCCACCACATCGCCGAATCCCGCGGCGCGACCCTCCTCGTCTCCTCCCACGTCATGGACGAGGCCGAGCGCTGCCACCGCCTCCTCCTGATGCGCGCGGGCGAGATCCTCGCCGACGACAGTCCCGACGCCCTCCGCACCCGCACCGGCTCCGAAACCGTCGAGGCGGCCTTCCTGCACCTGGTGGACGAGGCCGTCGCGGCCGGCCACGCGAAGGAGACAGCCCGATGAGCACCACAGCCCCCGCCCCCGCCGCCGCCCTCAACCTCTCCCGCACCACGGCCACCGCGGCCCGTGTCCTGCGCCAACTCCGCCACGACCCGCGCACCATCGCGCTGCTGATCCTGATCCCCTGCCTGATGCTGGTCCTGCTGCGCTACGTCTTCGACGGCAGCCCGCGCACCTTCGACAACATCGGCGCCTCCCTGCTCGGCGTCTTCCCGCTGATCACGATGTTCCTGGTCACCTCCATCGCCACCCTGCGCGAACGCACCTCGGGCACCCTCGAACGCCTCCTCGCCATGCCCCTCGGCAAGGGCGACCTGATCGCCGGCTACGCCCTCGCCTTCGGCATCCTCGCGATCATCCAGTCCGCCCTGGCCACGGGCCTGGCGGTCTGGTTCCTGGGCCTCGACGTCGTCGGCTCCCCCTGGCTGCTGCTCCTGGTGGCCCTGCTCGACGCGCTCCTGGGCACCGCGCTCGGGCTCTTCGTCTCGGCCTTCGCGGCCTCGGAGTTCCAGGCCGTCCAGTTCATGCCCGCGGTGATCTTCCCGCAGCTCCTGCTCTGCGGCCTCTTCACGCCCCGCGACGCCATGCACCCGGTCCTGAAGGGCATCTCCGACGTCATGCCCATGTCGTACGCGGTCGACGGCATGAACGAGGTCCTCAAGCACACCGACATGACGGCCACCTTCCTCCGGGACGTGCTGATCGTGGCGGGCTGCGCCCTGCTGGTCCTGGGCCTCGGAGCGGCCACCCTGCGCCGCCGAACCGCCTGACCCCCCCGGCTTCCGACCCTCGACCCCCGACCACCGACTTCCGACCCCGAGTCCCGACCCCCGACGTCACTCCGCTCCACTCCACTCCGCGACGTCACTCCGCAGCGCCGGCCAGGGCCCTACCGCCCGTCCGGCGCTCCTGGACGAACCGGGCCGCGCCACGTCCGCCCACCGGACGCCTCACCCGAGCCGAAGCCCCCCGGTGCGAGGATGAACCCGGACGACGCACCCCTCGGAGGCAGCCCAGCCATGACCCAGAACGTCGCAGTCCTCGGCACCGGCAAGATCGGCGAAGCCCTGCTCAGCGGAATGATCCGCGGCGGCTGGGCCCCGTCGGACCTCCTGGTCACCGCCCGCCGCGCGGAACGAGCCGAAGAACTCCGCAGCCGCTACGGAGTCACCCCGGTCACCAACGCCGAGGCCGCCAAGACCGCCGACACCCTGATCCTCACGGTCAAACCCCAGGACATGGGCACCCTCCTCGACGAACTCGCGCCGCACGTGCCCGCCGACCGCCTGATCATCAGCGGCGCCGCCGGCATCACCACCGCCTTCGTCGAGGAACGCCTCACCACCGGCACCCCGGTCGTCCGCGTCATGACGAACACCCCCGCCCTCGTCGACGAGGCGATGTCCGTCATCTCCGCGGGCAGCCACGCCACCGCCGCCCATGTCGCCCACGCCGAGGAGATCTTCGGCGCGGTCGGCAAGACCCTCCGCGTCCCCGAGTCCCAGCAGGACGCCTGCACCGCCCTCTCCGGCTCGGGCCCGGCGTACTTCTTCTACCTGGTGGAAGCCATGACCGACGCCGGCATCCTGCTCGGTCTGCCCCGCGACAAGGCCCTCGACCTGATCGTCCAGTCCGCGATCGGCGCCGCGACCATGCTCCGCGACAGCGGCGAACACCCGGTCAGACTCCGCGAGAACGTCACCTCCCCCGCCGGCACCACCATCAGCGCCATCCGCGAACTCGAGAACCACGGCGTACGAGCCGCCCTCATCGCCGCCCTCGAAGCCGCCCGCGACCGCAGCCGCGCCCTGGCCTCCGGCAACAACTGACCCACGCCGCCCCGCCCCGCCGCCCCCTGTCGTCAGGGGGCGGCGCGCGCACCTCATCCCGCCGCGTCCACGACCTCCCGCGTGGTCACCACCCGCGCGAACCCGCCGCCGTGCAGCGACACCGCCGACGTCTCCGCCAGCTCCTGCGCACCACGACGCCAGCCGAACGGCCCTTCCAGGTCGAAGGTGTACGTCGCGTCATACGCGACCACCACCTCGTACCCGAGGTTCCCGCCCATCCGTGCCGTCGTCTCCACACACATGTTGGTCTGGATCCCGGCCACGACGACCTGCGAGATCCCCGCCGCCTTCAGCCACGCGTCCAGATCGGGCGTCCCCAGGAACGCCGAGTTCACCGTCTTCGTCAGCAACAGCTCAGCCCCGGCCCCCTTTCCGCGCCGCCGCTCCACGTACTCCTTGAATCCGTTCCCCTCGTACCCCGGCCGCAGCGGCGACAGCGGGTTCGACGAGTCGTGCCGGACGAAGACGACGGGCCGCCCCGTCGCCTGCCACACGTCGATGAGCGACGCGATGTTGTCATCGGCCCCGGGATTGTTCCGCGACCCCCAGAAGTCCAGCTCCTCGAAGCCCCGCTGTACGTCGACGACCACCAGTGCTGCGTTCTCCGCGATCTCCATGTCCACGATCCTGCCGCCGGGAGCACACCGGTCCCAGCAGGGCGGAAGACAGCGATCGATGGTTTACTGCCACCCGTGGACGGCTCACACGGCCCGACGGCCGGCCCGAAGGACCGCCGGAACGACCCCTCGAAACAGCGCCCGTACCGCGTGGCGCTGGTCGCCTTCCCGGGCGTCCGCGCCTTCGACGTCTCCGTCATCACCGAGGTCTGGGGCACCGACCGCACCGACCGTGGCGCCCCCGCCTTCGTCCTGCGCCGAGTCGCCCCGGACACCACCCCCGTCCCGATGCGCGGCGGACTCACCCTTCTCCCCGACCGCCCCCTCACCTGGCTGGACCAGGCCGACCTGATCGTGGTCCCCGGCCTCGACGACCACTTCACCCCCGCACCCGCCCCCGTCCTGGCCGCCCTTCGCCGCGCCCACGCCCGGGGCACCACCCTCGCCGCCCTGTGCGGCGGCGCCTTCACCCTCGCCCAGTCAGGTCTTCTCGACGGCCGCCGCGCCATCACCCACTGGAACCTGATCGACCACCTCCGCACCCATCACCCCCTCGTCACCGTCGTCCCCGACGCCCTCTTCATCGAGGACGACAACATCTGGACCGCCGCCGGCACCGCGGCCGGCATCGACCTCTGCCTGCACCTGGTCCGCACCGCACACGGTGCCGAAGCGGCCGCCACCATCGCCCGCTCGATGGTCACCGCGCCCTTCCGCACCGGCACGCAGGCCCAGTTCATCGAGCACCCCACCCCGCACACGGACCGCGACGCCGACAGCCTCGCCGCCGTCCGCGAACACGCCCTGCGCCACCTCGACCAGCCCCTCACGGTCGCGGACCTGGCCGCCCACGCCGGCATGTCCGCCCGCTCCTTCGCCCGCCACTTCACCGCGAAGACCGGCACCACCCCCTTGCGCTGGCTCCTCGACCAGCGCATCGCCGCGGCGCAGAAGCTCCTCGAACGCACCGACCTCCCCATGCCCGAGGTCGCCCGCCGCGCGGGCTTCGGCAGCGAGGTCACGATGCGCCAGCACTTCGCCTCGCGCCTCGCCACCAGCCCGCGCGCCTACCGGGCCGCGTTCACCACGGTCTCCGGCACCGGTGGCAACAACCCGATCGCCCGATAGGCGGTATCGACGACCGGCCGGGCCATCGCCCGCGCCCGCTCCGCACCATCCCGCAGCACCCCCTCGACATACGCCGGATCCGCGCACAACTCCTTGTGCCTGGCCCGTACGGGTTCGAGCAGCTCGACCACCGCCTCCGCGGTGTCCTTCTTCAAGGCGCCGTACGACTCATATACACCGCCCAAGGCCTCGGGGTTCCCACCCGTACAGGCGGCGAGGATCTCCAGCAGATTCGACACCCCCGGACGCGCCGCCCGGTCGTACACGACGTCCCGACCGCTGTCGGTCACGGCCCGCATCACCTTCTTGCGCACCACGTCCGGCTCGTCCAGCAGATAGACGATCCCCGGCCCGGCGTCATCGCTCTTTCCCATCTTCGACGCGGGCTCCTGAAGATTCATGACCCGGGCCGCCACCGGCGGATGTGTCGCCCGCGGCACCACGAACGCCTGCCCGTAGCGCTGGTTGAACCGCACGGCCAGATCCCGCGTCAGCTCCACGTGCTGCGCCTGGTCGTCCCCCACAGGTACCTCATCGGTCCCGTAGGCCAGGATGTCCGCCGCCATCAGCACCGGATACGTCAGCAGCGACAGCCGCAGACTCCCGCCACGGTCCCGCTCCCGCGCGGCCTTCTCCTTGTACTGGATCATCCGCCGCATCTCGCCGTCGGTGGCCACACACTCCAGTACGTACGACAGCCGCGCGTGCTCGTCCACATGGCTCTGTACGAACAGGGTGCACAGCCGGGGATCCAGCCCCGCCGCGAGCAACAGCGTCGCCGCCTGCCGGCTCAGCCGGCGCACCCGGCCCGGATCGTGCTCGACGGTCAGCGCGTGCAGGTCGACGACGCAGAACAACGCGTCCGCCCGGTGCTGGTCGACCGCGGCCCACTGCCGCATGGCCCCCAGGTAGTTCCCCAGGGTCAGGTGCCCGGTCGGCTTGATCCCGCTGAAAACCCGCTTCATCTCTCCACCTCCTGGTCGAGACCGCCGCACCCGGCCGGCCGACCCTCTGGAGGGAGAAACGAGAACGGCCGCCGAAGCGGCGGCCGTTTGAGTACATACGTGTGTACGGCCGCCGTCAGGCGGCCCACCACAGCTGGGTGCACGTACGCGTAGTCACGTCCGCCAGCCTACGCACCACGGAGCCCGCGCGGGGGGAGGTTGACACACCCCGATCGGGTGCGTAATGTTCTCCGAGTTGTCCGACGTGAGCGCCGACCCCGGTCGGTCCCCGGACAGCCATCTCGCAAGTACCAACCAACATTCGACGATCAGTCGGCATGTCTGCCCGTCTGCGTTGTTTCATTGGCGTGCGTATTCGCGAAATGAGGAATCCGCGTTCGAAAGGACACGGGCCCCCGATTAGCTCGGGAGCCGGGAATCCGCTAAAGTCTCACTCGTCGGAACGGCCCACGGCCGGGAAGACAAGCCCCCTCTGACTGGGAGTCAGGCCCGAAAGGATCTGATAGAGTCGGAACCGCCGGAAAGGGAAACGCGGAAGCGGAAA